>NZ_JBIASV010000008.1:0-276074 GCF_042891165.1 Streptomyces sp. NPDC001922
AGGGGGGACCCTGTGGGAGAGTAGGACGCCGCCGAACAATCATTGAGACTCAACCCCCGGGCAGGTGCCCGGGGGTTGAGTCATTTCCGGACCAATTTCCCCGCACGCCCGGGACCGGCCCCCGGTGTCCCGGGGCCGGATCCCGCCCCAACACCCGCAATCGGCCACGGTGTCCAGGCACATGGGGTCCTTGGTCTTCGATGTTCGTTCACGCCATACGGGGCAGGTCCGCTGCCGTCACACGGCCCAGCAGGGGGCGGCCGTGGACCACGCGCTCGACCTCGGCCACCGCGTATGCGCCCAGCCGACGGACCTCGCTGCCCTGAGCGCCCGCGATATGGGGAGTGACCAGCACATTCCGCAGGGAGAGCAACGGGTGGCCGGCCGGGAGGGGTTCGGGGTCGGTGACGTCGAGGCAGGCGTCGAGCCGGCCCGTGGCGCACTCCAGGGTCAACGCCTCGGTGTCGACCAGGGAACCGCGGGCGGTGTTGACGACCGTGCCGCCGTCCGGGATCAGCGAGAGCCGGTGGGCGTTCAGCAGCCGGTGCGTTTCCGGGAGTTGGGGTGCGTGGATACTGACGATGCTGCTGCGGCGGCAGAGTTCGTCGAGGGGAACGAGCTCCGTGCCCAGTGCGTGTGCGTCCGCTGTGGTGAGGTACGGGTCGGTGAGCAGGATGCGGAACTCCGCGTCGTGCGCCGCCAGTCGGGCGATGACGCGACGACCGATGCGGGAGGCACCGATGATGCCGACGGTGCGGCCGTCCGCCCCCTGCCGGTCCGGGAGACCCGGCCGGCCCGTCGCGTACCGGGCGGCCGAGGACAGGGCACGCTTCGCCGCGAGGGTGATCGCGGCGCAGGTGAAGTCCGCCACCGGGGCGGCGTTGGCGTCGGCCGCGGAGGAGACCGTGATGCCGCGCTCCCACACCTCGGGGGAGAGATGCTGCTTGACCGAGCCGGCCGCGTGGACGACGGCCCGCAGCCGGGGCGCCCGGTCGAGGGCCGTGGCGTCCAGCGGTGGTGACCCCCAGCCGGTCAGCAGGATTTCGGTCCGGGCCAGCGCGTCCGGGGCGTAGGGCGCGGGGGGATCCGGTGCGATCAGGTCGGGTTCCAGCTCGACCGTGGCCGCGAGCCGGTGACGCAGGTCGGAGGGGAGAGCCGTGGTAGCCGCATCGGCTCCCATCGAGATCACTGCCACGGGGCGGCGGTCGGCCACGGAGTGCACCAGTCCTCTCCGGCAGCCCGGGAACGGTCTGCGCTTGTGCCGTGGAGGCTAGAACCGGCTCGGCGGCCGGTCAATGACCGGTGGAGTGGGCTGTGTTGAGTGACGGTGGCGCCTCGTCCGTTCCCTGCGGAGTGCTGGGAAGAGGGGGGCCTTTGCCAGGAGTGACGCGTCCGCTGTGGCCCGCTGGGGCGAACTCCGGTGCGGCGTCGGCCGCAAGCGCCGAACCCGCGGCGGGTGCTCGTGCGAGCATCGGGGCATGGGCTACGAGATCCGCACCGTAGGGGCCGAGGACTGGGCCGAGCTGAAGGAGCTGCGGCTTGCGGCGCTGCGCGATCCGGTGGCGCGCGTCGCGTTCGTCGACACCTTCGAGCACCAGGCCGTGCGGTCCGACGCCTTCTGGCGGGGCCGGGCCACCCCCATCGCCGAGGGCGGTGAGGCCACCAGCATGATCGCGAGCGGTCCGGACGGCACCTGGGTCGCGATGCTCGTACTCCTCGACGAGACGGGCCCGTCGATGACCGCGGACGGCGAGGAGCCGGCCGACGGGGGTGCGCCGCCGCAGGTCCATGTGGTGAGCGTCTATGTGCGCCCGGGACACCGGGGGACGGGCGTGGCCGAGCAGCTGTTCCGCGGGGCCACCACGTGGGCGTGGGAGCACACCAAGGCCGAACGGGTGCGGCTCTGGGTGCACGGCGACAATGCGCGGGCCCAGGCCTTCTACCGTCGGCTGGGGTTCGTCAGGACGGGCGCGACCATGGCCTTTCCGCCGCTTCCGGAGGAGACGGAGCACGAGATGGTGCTGCTCCGGCCCTGAGGACTGTTCCCTGAGCGGACGCCTGGTCCCCCGTGGAGGCCGGCCCCCGGGCGAGAGGTCCCGGGGTGCACCGGAGACCGTGGTGGGCCCGGTGGGGGGCCGGCCGGCGGTCAGCGTGCCAGGCTGCGGTGGGGCCAGCGGGCGCGGGCCTGTTCCTCGGAGCGCAGCAGCGCCAGGGTGCGGAGGCCCAGCGCCGGGCCCTCGGCGAGCAGTTCCGGGAGCTGGGGGAGCGGGGCCACGGCGGCGACGTCGTCGAGGACCAGGGTGAGTGGTGGGTCGAGCCGGCCGGCGGATGACCGTTCGGCCATGCGGCGGCCGTGCTCGACCACGCTGGAGACGAGTGCGGTCAGCAGGGGCATCGCACCCGGGTGGGTCCGTGGGTCCTCGATGGCTTCGCCCACCACGTAGAGCGTTCCCCCTTCGGCGACGAATGACTCCAGCGCCAGGGAATCGGCGCGCTTGGGGTTGCAGGCGTCACGGATGTGGATCGAGGAGAGCGCGGAGAGGGCACGGGCCGTCAGCTGCTGGGCGATGTCGCGGCGTTCGGGGTGGCCGGTGAGGGTGGCCTCCAGTTCTCCGGCGGAGCCGGAGGCGGCCCGGGAGTTCGTGCGGAGGATGCGGACGGGCTCGTGCGCGGCGGCGCCGGAGGCCCAGCGGTGCACCTGGCGGAACGGTTTGCCGTCCACCGCCGCGGCGTGCAGCCAGCAGCGGAGCAGCGTCGCGGCGGCGTCCGCCATGGCCGAGTCGAGGGCGTGCGGCGGCCGGACGGGGGCGAGGAGCGCCGTTGCGCGGGCGGCTGCGACGTCGCGGGACTCGCACCCCGCGGTCGGGGACCAGCGGAGCCGGGACGGGGTGTCGAGGAGGTGGCTCGGGTCGTAGAGGTGGGTCGGGCCGAGCTTGGCGCGGGTGTCCTTGGTCCGGGACCACACCGCGGGGTCCGAGGTGGTGACGAGCACGGGTCCGTCGGCGTCGAGGACCGCCTGCACGGCGGGGTCCGGGCCGCGGCGGAGGCCGGTGAAGTGCACCCCGGTGAGCTGCTGTCGGGCGGGGGAGGCGGCTGCTGCCGCTGTCTGCGGCGTGGCAACGGCTTCGGTGGCCGCGTCCGGGAGGCCGGCCGGGGAGCGGGGAGCCGTGGCGGGCTGCGGGGGAGGTGCGGTGGTCGCGTACCCGGGGGCCGCGGACCGGCCGTGGGCGCCCGCGCCGGGGTGGCCCGCCGCGGGAGTCCCGGGGGCGGGCGTGGCCTCCCTGTGGGGCGTGGGGAGGTCGGCTGAGGGCATGCCTGGGACGGCGTCGGCTGCTGCGGTGCCGTCGGTGGGGCGATGGGTTCCGTGGTGGCCGTCGGTGCCCGTGGTGACGGTGGGGCGGCGCTGGGGGCCGTCGTCGGTGCCGGGGACCGGGGTGCCCGATGCTCCGGTGCCCAGTGCTCCCGTGCCGAGTGTTCCCGTGTCGGGGGCGAAGGTGTGCTGGGTGTCGGGCGGGAAGGCGTGCCCGGGGGCGGTGGTGAGGGCCGGTCCGGGGCGGCCGGCCGGTGTGCCGGGTGCGGTGGAACCGGCAGGCGCGGTGGGTGCGGGACCGGGAGCGGCCGGCCGGGCGCCCGGGTAGGGGGCTGCCGGATCCGGGTCGACCGGTGGTGCCCAGGAGGCGGGTGCTCCGTCGGGTCGGTGCTCGGTCGGTCCCTGGCCGCCGGCCTTCGGCCCGTACGGTCCGGTGGCGCCCTGCGTGGAAGCCGGCGCGGTCGTCGGTGCGGGGGCCGGGGAGCCGGGACCCCGAGTGGCTTCCGCGGCGTCCCGGTCGTGGCGGGCGGCGGTGCGTACGGCCTTCCAGCGGGTCAGTACGCCGATGACGAAGACCGCCAGTACGAACAGCACCATCAGTTCGCTGATGAGGATGCCCCAGAACAGCCCGTACCCCGAGAGGCGGTCCGGCCGGGCGCCGGGCCAGGCCGCCGCCAGGTCGTGCGGTTCGGCCACCAGGTGGCGCATCGCCAACGGGGTGCGGGTGAAGGCGACTCCGTCCGGCCAAGCCCCGTGGGTGAACAGCGCGGCCAGGCCGGTGGCCGTCCACACCAGCAGGGTCAGGCCGAGCAGGAAGCCGAGGACCCCGACGAGCAGACCGTCGGGGATGCCGCGCTGCGGCCGCCCGTCCTGACTGCCTCCCGTGGCGGACGTCGTCACGTCAGGCCACCGTCGACTCGTCCGCGAGCCGTTCCTCCATGGCCTTCGCCGCGCGCTCCTCCGCCTCCGCTTCGGCGGCTTGTTCCACGGCCAGGGTCTCCTGGCTCATGGAGGACTCGGTCATCGCGCGGTCGGTGTAGACCAGCGGCCGTTCCGCCTCGGTGATCAGGTGTTTCACGACCTGGACGTTGCCGTTGACGTCCCAGACCGCGATGCCCGGGGTGAGGGTCGGAATGATCTCCACGGCCCATCGGGGGAGGCCGAGCACCCGTCCGGTGGCCCGTGCCTCGTCGGCCTTCTGGGCGTAGATGGTGCGGGTCGAGGCCATTTTGAGGATGGCCGCGGCTTCCCGGGCCGCGGCTCCGTCGACCACGTCGGAGAGGTGGTGGACGACGGCGACGAACGACAGGCCGAGCCGGCGGCCGAACTTCAGCAGCCGCTGGAACAGCTGCGCCACGAAGGGCGAGTTGATGATGTGCCAGGCCTCTTCGACCAGGAAGATCCGCTTCTTGCGGTCGGGGCGGATCCAGGTGTGCTCCAGCCAGACGCCCACGATCGCCATCAGGATCGGCATGGCGATGGAGTTGCGGTCGATGTGCGACAGGTCGAAGACGATGAGCGGGGCGTCGAGGTCGATGCCGACGGTCGTCGGGCCGTCGAACATGCCCCGGAGGTCACCGTCGACCAGCCGGTCCAGCACCAGGGCGACGTCCAGGCCCCAGGCCCGTACGTCGTCCAGCTCGACGTTCATCGCCTCCGCCGAATCCGGTTCGGGGTGGCGGAGCTGTTCGACGATGTCGGTGAGGACGGGCTGCCGGTCGGTGATGGTCTCGTTGACGTAGGCGTGCGCGACCTTCAGCGCGAAGCCGGACCGCTCGTCGAGGCCGTGGCCCAGGGCGACTTCGATGATCGTGCGGAGCAGGGCGAGCTGGCCGGTGGTGGTGATCGACGGGTCGAGGGGGTTGAGCCGGATCCCGCCGTCCAGGGCCGCCACCGGGTCGAGCCGGATGGGGGTGATGCCGAGTTCCTCGGCGATGAGGTTCCACTCGCCGACGCCGTCCTCGCCCTGGGCGTCCAGCACCACGACCTGCCGGTCGCGGAACCGCAGCTGGCGCAGGACGTAGGTCTTCTCCAGCGCCGACTTGCCGTTGCCGGACTCGCCGAGCACCAGCCAGTGCGGGGCGGGGAGCTGCTGGCCGTAGAGCTGGAACGGGTCGTAGATGTAGCCCTTGCCCGAGTACACCTCGCGCCCGATGATCACTCCGGAGTCGCCGAGGCCGGGGGCGGCGGTGGGCAGATAGACGGCCTGTGCCTGGCCCGTGGAGGTACGGACCGGCAGCCGGGTCGTCTCCACCTTCCCGAAGAGGAAGCTGGTGAACGCCTCGGTGACGGCGGTCAGCGGATCGAGCACGGCGGAGCCCCTATCGTCGGATACCGGTCGCGAAGGGCAGCGTGTTCACAAAGGCCCGGTGGTGTTCGCGGTCGCACCACTCCAGCTTGAGATAGGACTTGCCCGCCGAGGCGCGGATGGTCCGCTTGTCGCGGGCCAGGGCCTCGGGGTTGCGGGAGGAGACGGTGAGGTAGCCGACGAGGTTCACGCCCGCCGCGCCGCTCGCCAGGTCCTCGCCGCGCTGGTCGAGGCGGCCGTGGGCGGCGATGTCCCGGGGGTCGACGGTGCGGTTCATCTTGGCGGCGCGGGAGGCCTCGGCCTCGTCGTTGGTCTTCTCGGTCAGCATCCGTTCGATGGCGATCTCGGTCGGCTCCAGGTCCATGCAGACCGCGACGGTCCGGATGACGTCCGGGGTGTGAACGAGCAGCGGGGCCAGGAAGTTGACCCCGACCGGGGTCATCGGCCACTCCTTCACCCAGGCCGTGGCGTGGCACCAGGGGGCGCGGGTGCCGGACTCCCGGGTCTTGGCCTGGAGGTAGGTGGCCTCCCGGGCGTCGAGCTCGGCCGGCCAGGCGTTGCGCTTGGTCATCGCCTGGATGTGGTCGATCGGGTGGTCCGGGTCGTACATCGAGTGGACCAGGGAGGCGAGCCGGCCCTGTCCGAGGGGCTGGCGGACCCGGATGTCGGCCTCGGTGAGCCGGGCGCAGATGTCGGTCAGCTCGCGGGCCATGACGACGGCCAGGCCGGCGTCCTTGTCGAGGCGGCCGCGGCCGCGGTGGGTGGCGCGGGCCATGGCGTGGGCCTCGGCGGCCAGTTCGCGGGTGTAGTGCATGCAGGCGACCAGGTAGGCGCGGTGCTGCTCGGAGGAGGTGGACACCATCGACTGGAGCTGGTCGTAGGAGTCCCGGAGCCAGCCCGGCGACCGGGAGTCCCCGCGGCGCTCCACGTCCTTGGCGTGGGCGTCCGGGTCGGCCGGGAGGGTGCGGGCCAGCATCTGCAGCCGGGTGACGAACCCGTCGCCGTTGGCCACGTGCTTGAGCAGCGTCCCGAACCGGTCGACGAGGGCCTCCTGGTCCTCGCTGTCGCGCAGCCCGACGCCGGGGCCCTCGATCTCGATGGCGGCGGTGACGGTGCGCCGGTCGGCGTGGAGCAGGACCGCGATCTCGTCGGGGCCGAAGGGGGCGGAGAGCCAGTTGATCCGGCCGATGCCCGGCGGTGGGCCGACCTCGACCTCCCGGCCGTCGAGCCGGGTGCCGGCCTCGGTCGCGGTGGATCGGTAGGTGGCGCCCTTGCGCAGCGAGCGCTTGTAGGAGCGGTTGATCTCGAACCACTTGTAGAACGTGCGGTGCTTGTACGGCACGTACACGGCGGCGAGGGCGATCGCCGGGAAGCCGGTGAGGGTGGCGATGCGCAGCGGCAGGACGGGGACGAGCAGCCCGCACATCATGCCGATGAACGCGCCCGCGATGATCAGGGCGATCTCGCCGGTCTCCCGGTTCTTGCCGACGATCGCGTTGGGCCGGGCGCGGCCGATGAGATACGTACGGCGGGGCGCGATCGGCTGGGACTGGGTCGTCAACGCCGCTCACCTCCAGAGGATGTGCTGTTGTTGCCCGCCCCGGCACCGGTGCCGCGGTCGTGCGTACGGGGTGCGGGGGCGGAGGAGGCGGGGGCGTTGCCGCCGCCGGAGGTGCGGACGGGGGCGGAGCCGCCGCGGGAGCTGTGGGCCGCGACGCCGCCGGAGACGCCGCCGGCCGCGGCGGGCGCGGTGGACGGCCGGTCGTTGGCGCCGCCACCGCGGCTGCTGTGCGTCTTGATGCCCTGCTTCACCAGGGCGGCCGGGGAGGAGATGACCGCCGCCGCCTGGCTGCCGTCGGTGGCGGCCTTGCGGTTGCTGCGGGCGCCGGCGATCTCGTCGCCGAAGCCGGGCACGAAGCGGTAGATCATGGCGCTGGCGAAGATGGCGAGCAGGATGATGGCGAGGCCGGAGACGACCGCGGAGAAGGCGTCGGGGCCGTCGTCGGAGGCGGAGAGCGCCCCGGCGAGGCCGAGCACGATGATGATCACGGGCTTGACGAGGATCACCGCGATCATGATCCCGGCCCAGCGGCGGACGTGGCCCCACATGTTCTTGTCGACGAGGCCCGCGTAGACGGCCGTTCCGAGGAGCGCGCCGGCGTAGAGCAGCGCGGCCCGGATGACCAGTTCCAGCCAGAGGACGCCGGCGGCCAGGACCGAGACGAGGCTGACGACGATCAGCATGATCGGACCGCCGCCGATGTCGTCGCCCTTCTTCAGGGCCTCGGCGAACGAGCCGAAGTAGGTCTCGGTCTGCGAGCCCGTGCCGGCGGCGATGACCTCGGTGACGCTGTCGGTCGCGGAGACGACCGTATAGAGGATCAGCGGGGTGAAGGCCGAGGCGAGGACGGTGAGCCAGAGGAAGCCGACGGCCTCGGTGATCGCCTCGGTGAACGGGACGCCGCGGATGGCGCGCTTGGCGACGGCGAGCAGCCAGAGGAGGAGGGTGAGGATGGTGGAGGCGGCGAAGACGACGGCGTACTGGCGGAGGAAGGCGGTGTTGGTGAAGTCGACTTCGGTGGTCTCGCTGACAGCCTTGGAGAGCTTCCGCACGATCCAGGCGGCGGCGTCGGCGCAGCCCTTGGCGAGGGAGGAGAGGGGGTCGAGGGGGCTGTCGCTGAGGGGGTCGCCGGGGCCTTGGCCGGCTTTGCTGGGGGCGCTGTCGCCGCGTTCGCAGTATTCCTTGGCGGGGCCGACGATGAGGTCGCAGTTGTCCTTGGGCGACGGTGACGGGTTCGGAGTGGGCGCCGCCACTGCGCGGGTTGCGAGCAACACGGCAGCTGTCTGGACGGTGGCGATGGCCGCGGAGAGGGTGAACGCGCGGCGCTGGGGCTTACCGGGCATAGGTGAAGCCTCCGTACTCCTTGACTGCCTTGGCGATCTCATCGGCGTTGGAGGCGCGGCGGTCGGTGTTCACAGGGGCCGGGCCTTCCTGCTGAGAGAAGCTTTCGATCTTCCAGTCCCCGTCGGACCAGCGCAGGTCGACGGTCATGGTGAACCAGTCATTCGCCACCGGGTTGGTGGACTTCACTCCGGCTGTACCGAAGGCGCCGGTGCACCAGACATCCACTTCGGCGCGGGTGTTGTCGTAATCGTTCGTCCTGGTGCCCACAGGGGCGGTCCGGGAGACGTAGGTCATGCCCTCTTCGGGGTTGCCCTCGGCATCCAGCCCGAGCTTGTCAAGGAACGCTTTGGAGTAGGCCTTGTCGAACTTCGCGTCCAACTCGTCGACTTTGTCGCTGACGAACAGCTGCCGGATGATGCCGGGCCGCCGGTCGGGTTTGAGGATGTCGGAGGAGACAAGCGCCACCGCATAGTTCGCCGCCGCGCTCTGTGCCCCCTGCTTCGTCTTCGGGAAGCCCGAGGCGATGCCGCCCTGCGAGCCCGTCACCGGCTTCTCGCCCGTCGGGGACGTCGGTTGCGGCTGGGCGTCACTGCCCCCGGCTCTCCCGCTCGACTCCTCCTTGCCGCCGCCCCGGTTGGCGAAGGCGATCGCGGCGATCAGCAGGACGACCACGCCCACGACGGTGATCATGCCCTTCGAGGGCCGTGCGGCGGTACGGGAGCGTCGGCCGTCGTCGTACCCGTCGCCGCCCGCCCGTTCCGGGAGGCGGGTCCGGGTCTGGCGGCCGGCGCCCGGGCCGTCGTCCGGGTAGCCGGTGCCGTATCCGTCGTCACCGAGACTCATGCTGGGCGTGCCCCCTCGAACTCAGCCTCCGTCGATGCCTTGCCGTATGCATAGTCGCAGCGGCCGCAGGACGACGGTAGACGCGCTGGTTCGTGGGTGGGCGCGGAGTGGTGACACGACATCAAGGGGACGCAACCTCAGCCGGTGGGCACGACGGACAGGTGGGACGGGGCGGGAGGGGGTTCCGACCGCCTCCGCCCTCGCGGGGGCGGAGGGGTGGACGACCCGTGGCCTGAGCGGATGGGGACGGGCCGCTAGACCGCCATGCCGTAGACGATGGTGAACAGCGTGCCGAGGGAGCCGATGATGAAGACGCCGGTCAGCCCGGCGACGATCAGGCCCTTGCCCTGTTCGGCGCTGAAGGTGTCGCGCAGGGCCGTGGCGCCGATCCGCTGCTTGGCCGCGCCCCAGATGGCGATGCCGAGGCAGAGCAGGATCGCCACCGCCATCACGACCTCGACCATGACGCGCGCCTCGTTGCCCAGGCTCCCGAACGGTCCCCAGTCCGGGGCGATGCCGCCGATGATGGTGGTGATGTCGCCCTTGTCGGCTGCCAGGAACATTGTGAAACTCACCGCCCCTATTGGGTAGTTGTATGCCGCCCTGCCGCGCGGCACGGGTCAGCCTCTATCTTCGCCGAAGATGCCGCTCTCGCATGTCGACTTGGCGGCCAATTTTGGCGGATCTCGTGCGTGTTGCCGGTCACGGGTCCGGGACGGGCGTCGTCGCGGCTGTTGCGGAACCCGCTGTCACTGTGTGTATCACGCGGTGTGACGCCGGGCAACGCCGGTTGACGGTGGGGGAGTGGAGGGAAGCAGGGCAGGGGCGGAGGGGAAGCGGAACGCCCGGGAGGGGGCGGGGCGCATCGGGGCGGACGGTGTCCTCCGGCCTCCCGTCGTGGGCGTCGCGTCGGGTCGCGCCGCGCCTCCCGCGCACCGCACCGCCCTTCCGTGCCCCGTGCCGCCCCTCCGAGCGCCGCCCTGCCTCTGCCCGAGGGCGGTGTGCTTCGTTCCGGGGCCCGGTCCGGCGCCCGCCGGGCCGCCGACGGGCGGTGCGAGGGACGGAACGGTCCGCGGCGGCACCGTATGTGATCACACGTCATCCATGGGCGGCCGGGCGGGACGCCGGTTGTGACAGAGTCTGGTGCCGTGGAAGCTCTGCGCTCTCAGGACCCCTCACGGATAGGCCCGCACACCCTCCTCGCCCGGCTGGGGGCCGGCGGCATGGGGCAGGTGTTTCTGGCCAGGTCGCCCGGCGGGCGGCAGGTGGCCATCAAGGTCATCCGGGACGACTTCGCCGACTCCCCCGAGGCGTTGCTCCGGTTCCGGCGGGAGGTGGAGACGCTGCGGGCCGTGCGGAGCGCGTACACCGCGAACCTGGTCGACGCGTCGCTGGAGTCCGCCCCGTACTGGCTGGCGACCGAGTACGTGCCCGGGCCGACGCTGGTCCAGGCGGTCGGCAGTCGTGGGCCGTTCCCCGCCGACACCTGCTTCCGGCTGTTCGCGGCGCTCGCCGAGGCGCTGGCGGACGTGCACACGCACGGGGTGACGCACCGGGATCTGAAGCCGCACAACATCATCCTGTCGCCTGTCGGACCGCAGTTGATCGACTTCGGTATCGCGCGCGGCGCCGAGCAGACCGCGCTCACCCAGGTCGGACAGGCCCCGGGCACGCCCGGCTACACCGCCCCCGAGGTGATCACGCACAACCGGGTGAGCGGCGCGGCCGATGTGTTCGCGCTGGGGGCCACGATGGCCGTGGCGGCCACCGGGCGGCGGCCGTACGGCGAGGGGTCGATGGAGTCGGTCACCTACCGGGTGGTGCACGGCGAGATCGATCTCGACGGGGTGGAGCCGGGGCTGGCGGAGCTCATCAGGGCGTGTGTGGCCCGAGATCCGTCCGACCGCCCGGATCCGTCCGGGATCATCGAGCGGTGCGCGGTGACGTCGTCGCTCGCCGACGACCCCTGCTACCAGCCGGTGGCGGCACCGCCGGACGGCGCCGCGGCCGCGCCGCACGATCTGGAGACGGCGATGGCCGCCGGGCTGGTGCCGCCGGGGCACGGGTACGTTCCGACGCTCGCGCCGATGGCGCAGACCGCACCGTCCGGCCCGCCGTCCGCACGGTCACGGCGCACCCGGTGGCTGGTCGCCGTGGGGGTGCTGGCCGCGCTCGGACTGACGGCCGCGGCGGTGATCCGGCTGCTCCCGGACGGTTCGGGCAGTGACGGGGAGCGGGGCGGCAGGGCGGGCGCGGCTCCGGCGGACGGGAACGCGAAGGATCCGGCCGCACCGTCCGGCAGCGCGTCACCGGGCAAGGAAGGCGGGACCGGGACGGCGAAGGCCCCGGCCTACATCGAGACGATCGAGCCGTCCCGCGACTACTGGACACCGGCGGCGGACAGCCCGGTGCCCGGGGCCGGCACGTGCAATCTGCCGGCGCAGGAACGGAACGAGCACTTTCAGATGTCGATCGCGGACGCGGACGACCCGGAGGCCGAGACCGTCTCGGACAAGGGAAAGATCTCGTTCCGTCTCAAGTTCCCCGATCCGTCCCTGGGGAAGCCGTACTACGTGTCCGTGGCGGTCAAGCCTCCGCACGAGATCGACAGGGACACGGGCAAGCCGTACGAGGGGCTGGAGCAGCAGAATCTCGATCTGGGGTACACCAGCAAGCCGGTCGACGTGTTCGCAGGGGACGCCTCGGAGTTCGTGGACCTGACCTATCCGGACGACTTCCGGCAGTTCGTCCGCGGCAAGCCCTACAGCGACGCCATTCCCCTGGCGAACGACCCGGGGGACTGGACGGTGACGTTCCAGCATGTCCGGGAGCCGAAGAAGTACGCCAGCATCGCGTGCAGCGGGTTCACGGTGCCGTAGGCGCCGGGCGTCCACCGGCTCCGCCACGGCGCAACGGCTTGATCCGCCACCGGAGGCGGCGTCCGCCGCGGGCCGCGGGCAGTCCCATGCAAGGCGCTGTGCGAGCCTTTTCGGACACGTGTGGCGCTCGTCCGGGGTGGCCGGGCCGTGTCGTGGGTGCTGCCGTGCGCCGGTCCGGACCGTCGGGCCGTGCGGGGGACGCGGGTTCGAGTTCCGGACGGGCCGTAGGCCGACAATGATGCAGTGAACTCGCGCCGGATGGGGGAGGGTTGAGGGGTGCGGAAAATCTGGGTCGTGAGCGGACTGGGGATCGGGCTGTGCCTCTCCTTCCTCGGGCTCCTGGTGGTCGGTACGTACACGGCGGCGGCGAACCTCGCCGGCGGCGCCGGCAGTGCGGGCGGTCTGGCGAAGGGCGCGGTACCGGCGGCGTACCGGGGGCTGGTGCAGAAGTGGGGGAACCTCTGCCCCGCCCTCTCCCCGGCGCTGCTCGCCGCGCAGCTGTACCAGGAGAGCGGCTGGAATCCGGAGGCGCGCAGCCATGCCGCGGCGCAGGGCATCGCGCAGTTCATCCCCGGGACGTGGGCCACGCACGGCATCGACGGCGACCGGGACGGCGACCGCGACGTCTGGGACCCCAAGGACGCCATTCCGTCGGCGGCCTCCTACGACTGCGAACTGGCGCGGTACGTCAAGAACGTGCCGGGGGACCGGACCGCCAACATGCTGGCCTCCTACAACGCCGGGGCGTACCGGGTACTCAAGGCGGGCGGGGTGCCGCAGATCCGGGAGACCCAGAACTACGTCAAGATCATCACGACCCTCTCCAAGAGCTTCGAGGCGCCGGTCTCCCGGGTCCCCGCGTCGCGGCAGGCCGCCGGGGCGATCTACTACGCGCAGAAGAAGCTCGGCACGCCCTATCTGTGGGGCGGCACCGGCACGGCGGGGCAGGGCGGGCGGTTCGACTGCTCGGGACTCACCCAGGCGGCGTACAAGTCGGTCGGCATCGAGCTGCCGCGGGTGGCGAACGACCAGTACAACGCCGGGTCGCACCCGCGCCGGAACGAGCTGCTCCCGGGTGACCTGGTGTTCTTCTCGGACGACCTCTCCGACTCGCGCGCCATCCGGCACGTGGGGCTCTACGTCGGCGGCGGCTACATGATCAACGCGCCGTACACCGGGGCCGTGATCCGCTTCGACAAGATCGATACCCCGGACTATTTCGGGGCGACCCGGGTCACGGAGGATGGCGCAAAGGCGCTCCCCTCGGCCGACTCTGCGTAAGGCTGTGCCCCTGCGTCGTGCCCGACCGGTGAGCGGCCCGGTGTGCCCTTCGGCTGTACTCCGGGTGAAGCCCACCCCCTGAGCTGCGATGATGGGTCACCCTTGGGTAACGTCCTCGTGATCATTCGGTGGAGAGAGGAACGCCTGCACGGGGATCTGACGTTCCCTTCTCCGGGGGACGCAGCTTCAGGAGACCGCGGGTTCTCAGCAGTTTCACATCGAGCACAGACAAGGGGCGCGCCTGATGGCTGGAGTCGAATCGACCGGGTCGAACCCCGATGTATCCCTCCTCTACGACATCAACGGGCTGGCGGCTGACGCCCCGCACTGGTTCGACCGGGTCATGGAGTGGACCGGCGAGTACGGGATCCTGGCGGCGATGGCGCTGCTGATGGTCTGGTGCTGGTGGGGCGTCAGGCGGCGGGAGGACGCGCCGTCCGGCGTGGCCGGGCTGGTCTGGGCGCCGCTCGCCGCCGGTATCGCGGTGCTCCTCAACGTGCCGATCCGGGGGTTCGTGGAGCGCCCGCGGCCCTTCGTGGACCACCGGGGCCTGGAGGTGCTGGTCGACGGGAAGACCGACTTCTCGTTCGTCAGTGATCACTCCACGATGGCGATGGCGCTCGGCGTGGGCATCTTCGTCGCCAACCGCACGTTCGGGCTGGCGGGCATCGCCCTCGCGTTCCTCGAGGGCTTCTGCCGGGTCTACATGGGCGTCCACTACCCGTCGGACGTCATCGGCGGGTTCGCGCTCGGCACCGCGGTCGTGCTGCTGCTGGCGCCGGCGGCGATGGCCCTGCTGACGCCGCTGGCCCGGACGGTCGCGGACACCCCGCGGGCCGGATGGCTCGTACGGGCGCCGGGGCCGGCGTCCGGGCAGACGGGCTCCCAGGCGTCACCCGGTCCGGCGGACCCGGGACGGGCCGGGGCACCGGGGCACGGGGACGGCACCGCGTCCGCGCCCCACGCGCCGGGAGGCGGCGACAAGGGCCTCGCGGCCTGACGGCGCGGCCTCCCCCGCCGCGCCCCGGCAGGGAGCCGCGGCGGGTACGGGAACGGTCCCGCCCCGCAAGGCGACGACGGTCCCGCAGGGCGACGACGGTCCCGGAAGGCGTCCCGAGGCGCCGGACGGCCCTGACGGCCCAGGCGCCCGGGAGCACCGACGCTCCTCCCGGTACCACTTCGCTTCTCCGGGGCACAGCGTCCCGGGTCCGACAGCACCTGCTGCGACGACGAAGGTCCCGCCTCCCGGACGCCGGGAGGCGGGACCTTCGTCGTCGCTCAGGGCCGCGGGAGGACGTTCACGTTCCTAACGGGCCGGAGCGCTGGTCACCAGGCGTTGCAGGGACCCATGTCCTCCGGGAAGCAGGTCGGGATGTTCAGGGAGGAGGTGGCGATGTAGCCGCTCGTTCCCTTGGCCAGGCCGCCGCGGCTCTTCGCGGTCAGCTTGATGTGGTCCCACTTCTTGCCGTGCTTCAGGATCTTGATCTCGTCGTTCTCGTACAGCTGGCCCTTGACCGAACCGCTCGTGCTCGGCTTGGTGCGGAGCCGGGCGCCGTTCGTACCGACCGTCCAGTTGCGCCCGTCCCAGTAGTTCGAGGCGGCGGCCGAGGCGGCCGAGGCCGGAGCGGCCTGCGCGGTGGTGGCGTGCTCCGCGGCGTTGGCCGGGACGGCCGCGGCCGCACCCAGTCCGAGCAGAGCGACCGTGGACAGTGCCAGAGCGGTGCGTCGCAAGTGGTGATCCCCCTTGAGTCGTGCGCCGGCTGATCGCCGACTGATGTGAACGATCTTATGGAGCGCTTGTCATCGACTGATCGTCATCGTGTAACGCCTGGTCAACAGGGGTGCGAGCACGTGCTGGACGGTCTCGGAGCGGCTTCGCGAACGGGGCCGCAGGGCCCCGTCGGCCGGGCCCGGGAGTCCACGGACAGAGCCCGGGGAGCCCCGCGGGCCCCCGAGCGTCAGAGCGCCTGCGGGAAGTCGAAGAGGCGCTCCGGGTCGTACTTCTTCTTCAGCCGCGTCAGCCGGTCCGTGGCCGTGCCGTAGTAGGCCCGGCGCCAGTCCCCGAGCTTGGCGTCGGTGTAGTTCTGGTACGCCGCGCCCGAGGAGTGCCGCCGCATCGCCCCGTGCAGGTCGTCCAGCCAGGCGGTCTGGGTGGAGCCGCTGCTGTTCGCCGGGTACGAGGTCAGGTACTGGGCGAGGACCCGGGAGTCGCGGTGCACGAACGACGTGGCGCCCGTCGGGACGCGGTTGATCGCCCCGCCGAGGGCGGTGAGCTGGATGCTGCCGGCGCCGCTGCCGCCGGACCGGCTGAAGCGTTCGGTCCGGTCGATCAGGACCCGGATGCCCGCGGCGCTGAGCGAGCGGTCGTAGAAGTCCGAGCGGGCGGTGTAGGTCTCGCGGGCGAGCTTGCCGCCGGCGCGGCGGCCCGGGGTGGCGCCCGGCAGATGGCACTGCTCGTTGCTGTAGTCCGCGCAGCCCGCGTACATGTTCATCGCGTCCCGGTACGCCCGGCGGCGCACGGACGTCGTGGTGGTCGGGGCGCCCACTCGGTCGATGAGCCGGTCGACGGCGTTCTTGAGCCCGCTGTACGAACCGATGGAGAAGGCCGAGACGGTGATGCGCGGCGTGCCGCCCGCGGCGGCGCTGAGGTGGGCCGCGGACCAGATCTCGTCCGGCTGTCCCGGGCCCCACTCCTGCCAGGCGCGGATGACCTTGGCCGCCTTGGACCACGGCCAGCTGAGGTAGGCGCTGGCGGCGTCCGGGGTGCTGTGGGTGCGGAAGCGGAGTTCGGTGACGACGCCGAAGTTGCCGTTGCCCGCGCCGCGCAGGGCCCAGAAGAGGTCGGAGTGGTGGTCCTTGTCGCACTCGAGGGTGCGGCCGTCGGCGGTGACGAGGGTGGCGCCGACGAGGCTGTCGCAGGTGAGGCCGTAGGCGCGGGAGACCACGCCGTGGCCGCCGCCGAGGGTGAGTCCGGTGATGCCGACCGTGGGGCAGGAGCCGCCGGGCACGGTGCGGCCGTGCGCGCCGAGGCGGTTGTAGACGTCGATGAGCTTGGCGCCGGCGCCGATGGTGGCGGTGCTGCCGGAGGTGACCCGGTTGAGCTTCGAGACGTCGATGACGAGCCGGCCGTTGCCGCTGGAGTAGCCGGCGTAGGAGTGGCCGCCGTTGCGTATGGAGACCGGCACCTTGTGGCGGCGGGCGAAGGCCAGGCACTCGGCCACGTCGGCGTTGTTCGCTATGTAGGCGACCGCGGCCGGACGGAGGGTGTCGAAGCGGGTGTTGTAGAGCTGGCGGGCGGTCGACCAATGGGCCTCGCCCGGGCGTATCAGGCCGCCGCCGAGGCCCCGGTCGAGGGCGGCCCAGTCGGCGTCGGCCGGTCCGCGGCGCCCCGCCGACCCCAGTCCGACGCCGGCCAGGGACCGGCCCACCGCCGCCCGTGTGGTGCTCACGGCCGCCTGGCCGGTGTCCGCGGTCACGAGCCAGGCGGCGGTTGCCGCGGCTCCGGTGCCTGCTGCCAGCAGCGTGCGCCTGTCCATCCCGAATCGAACCTTCCCGTGGGGCGTTGATGCCCTGCCAGACGGTGTTCCGGGGGCCGGGGTTCCGTTCGACGGCCGAGCGATCTGCGTCACAGGGCGGACCGGTCCGTCGGTGTTTCCGCAGGTGATCACGGGGTTTCAAAGTAGTTCGAAATTCAGGCAGTTACGGAAAGTCCCACCGTGCCCGGACTGATCAGTAACATCCGTTCGACCAGTCTTCGGGCTTTCGCCCACCCCACCCCCGAGGGGAACTCCAGAATTGAACAGGGTTTCGCGCCCCGCGGTGTTGTCCGCGATATGCGTCTCCGCGCTGCTGGCCACGGGCTGCAGCAGTGCCCCGCCGCAGTCAGGCGGAACCGGCTCGGCGGCCGGTGGCTCCGGCCGGTCCGCCGTCCAGGCCGAGGCGTCCACCGACCCCTCGCCCACCCTGCCCGTCTCGCCTGCGGGCCCCGGCGACGACGACTCGGCCAAGGTCACCCGGACCACCGGCACCACCCGTAACGTCACCGGCAGCGGCGTCCAGCTCTCCTCGTACGACGCCGGCAAGCGCCGCGCCGTGCTGAGCGGCTCCCGGGGCCGCGCCCCGAAGGTGCGCACCGGTGACGTGATCGCGAGCCCGGCCACCCGCGAACTGCCCAAGGGTGCCCTGGTCAAGGTCACCGAGGTGCGCTCCACCGACGGCGAGAAGACCGAGGTGGCCACCGCTCCGGCCAACCTCACCGAGCTGTTCGGCAACGCGCAGGCCCAGGGTGCCGTCCCCGTCGACCCGGCCGCCTGGAAGGTCGAGCCGCTCGTCAAGGGCCTGGACGTCAAGCGCCGCCCGGGTGTGGCGGCCGGCGGCGGTACGGGCGGCAGCGCCGCGCCGTCGGCCCCGGCGAGCCCCGCCGGCACGCCGGGCGGCAACGGCCCCTCCGCCGCCCCCGGTCCGGACGCCGCGCAGAGCAGCGCCGCGCCGCAGCCCGGCGGCACCGCGAAGGCACCGGCCGGCAAGGAGTACCGCCACCGGTTCGGCACCCTCCGCCTGGGCATGGACACCCCGCTGCCCCTCCCGGAGGTGCCCGGCGCCCCGAAGCCCGAGGTCGAGCTGGGCGGCTTCGTCGAGCTGAGCCCCGAAGTGGCCTTCTCCTACAGCCGCAACAGCGCCACCGACATCATTCCGGCCAAGGCCTCCGTCGAGCTGAAGGGCGGCTACAAGGCGGGCTGGCGGCTGAAGGGCGAGCTGAACGCCAAGACCGGCCCGCTCCGCGTCCCGTTCGCCAAGCTCGCCGCAAGCCCGGTCATCATGGTCGGCCCGGTGCCCGTCGTCGTGAACGTCGGCCTCACCCTGTACTACGAGGTCAACGCCTCCGGTGAGGTCAGCCTGCGGATGAGCCAGGACGTCAAGGGCGCGGTGACCATCGGGGCGCAGTACGTCAAGGGCGACGGCTGGAAGCCGGACGTCCGCGCCGACGGCACGCCGACCCCGGTCTCCGCGAAGCTCACGGGCAAGGGCGAGGTCCGCGCCGCCATCGCGGCGGAGGCCGCCATCGGCCTCTACGACTCGGTCGGCATCTCCGCCACCTTCACGCCGTACCTGCGGGGCGAGGCGGAGGGCACCGTCACGCCGCGTTCGGCCCGCGGCAGCTGGGCGCTGTACGGGGGTGTGGGGCTCGACGGCGCGCTGTTCGCCCGGCTGGCCGTCTTCGGCACGCCGCTGTTCGAGCGGCGCATCACCATCCCGATCTTCCACCGCGAGTGGCCGATCACCAAGGGCCGCTTCCCCCGGGCCTGACCGGGTTCGACCGGACCTGACCGGGCCGGAGCGCGGCGGGCGTGCGGGCCCGTCGCGCAGCTCCCGGTGGTCCACTCCGCGCCCCGGTGCCGTCCGATCCTCGGACGGCACCGGGGCGCTGTGCTGTCCGGCGGCAACGCCGACGGGCGAGGGGAGCGCCGACGGAACCGGAGGGCGGACAGCGGTGACGAACGGAAGGCGGAAGGGGGTTCCGGACGGCCGCGCAGGCGGCATCGGGGGAGCGACGCTCCGGCGCGCCCTCAGAAGACGTCCGGTGCATCCTCTTTGTCGTGAAAGGTCCCGCTTCTTGGTGGACGGTCCCGTCGGCAGCCGGTCTCAGGGAGCGGTGTGGCCCGCGGCGTCCTCGCGGGCCAGGGCCCGGGCGCGGCGCGCCGGTCCCGACCAGCCGCAGGAGCAGCGGGCGATGCTGAAGGAGCCACGCTCGACGGTGCGGGTGTCGTGCCGCCCGTCGCGCGCGGCGTCGTCGTTGCGGGCTGTCCGGTGCACCGACACACCGTACCGGCCGTGACGGGGGGCCCGGCACTGTCGTTAACCGGAACGAGCTTTGGACCGGCTCATTTCCGGCTCGGCGTCTTTCCGGGGGTACGCGGCGATGGTGGTGCAGCGGCACAGAGGGCGGGGCGGTGCCGTCGCCGCCGCGAGCGGCTTGCTGGTGGGGCTGGGGCTGGTGTCGACGGGCTGTTCGGGGATGGGCGCGGCCGCCGACGACCGGGGGGCCGGCCGGGCGGCCGATGCCGCCGCGGTGCGGCGGGCCGCCGATGTCCTCGCCCGGTCCGGCAGTTCCCGGGTGCGCACCTCCATGGAGACGGCCACCGGCGGCACCCGGGTCACCATCCGCGGGTACGGGGCGTTCGACTACGGCCGCCGGCTCGGGCGGCTCCGGGTCGTGCTGCCGCAGGACGCCGCGGGCGGCGCGGAGCACCGGCCGGTCACCGAACTGCTGGCACCGGGGGCGCTGTACATGAAGGACCGGGGGGCCGGGGTCCCGCCGGACAAGTGGGTGCGGGTCGACACCACCGGCCTCGCCGACGGGAATCTGGTCACCGGCGGGGCGACCGATCCGCTGTCCGCCGCCGAGCTGCTGCGCGGGGCGCGGGAGGTGACCTTCGTCGGCGAGGAGAAGGCCGGGGAGGGCGGCGTGCCGGTCCTGCACTACCGGGGGACGGCCGACATCGCGCGGGCCGCCGCGGCAGCGTCCCCGTCCGCGCGGGGCGCGCTGCGGGCCGCCGCGCGGGGCTTCTCCGAGCGGCGGGTGCCGTTCGACGTCTTCCTGGACGAGCAGGGGCGCCTGCGGAAGGTGCGCCACCGCTTCACCTTCTCCGGAGGCGGCGGAAGCGCTGGTACGGAGGTCGTCTCGACGACCGTGCTCTACGGGTTCGGCTCCGGGGTGGCGATCGAACTCCCGGCCGAGCGTGACATCTACGCTGGGAAGATCGCGGTGCCGGAGGCGTAGCGGGGCACCCTGTCAGGGACGAGGCGGCGCCGGCGAACAGGCGCACGGGGGAAGGGCGGGTGTCGTGGGGCGGCACAGGGGCAGGGGGCCGATCGGGCCCATGGAAATGGTCCGTCCGTGCCATGCGCGTGCTGTGCCGGGATCCCTACGCTGGGCGGTGCGTGCTGTCCACGGACGGACGGCGCGCGCGAAGCTCGCAAGGAGGAGGTGACGCACGTGCCCGTGTCCCGTGGTTCGACGGTGCAGGATTACGTGGCCCTCGCCGAGATCGAGCTCTGTGGCGAGTTGATGATCGCGGCGTCCGCCGCCGACGAGGAGCGGCTCAGCCCGGACCGCATCGACGAGGTGCTCCGTGGGGCGGTGGAGTGCCCCGAGGGGGCGGCGGCCGTCGGCGGAGGGTGTCGGCCCGGCGCCTGAGACGGCCTGGCCGGAAATCGCCGTTCCTCGGCAGCCGCCGGTGTGCACGCACAGCCGTCCGGCCCGGGTGCGCGGAGTCGTCGGGGCCGGTACGCACAGCCGTCCGGCCCGGTACGCACAGCCATGCGGCCGGTACGCGGAGCCATCAGGTCCGCAGCAGCCGGGCGATCGCCGCTGTGGCTTCCGTCACCTTGGCGTCGATCTCCTCGCCGCCCTCCTCGCCCTCGCCGCGGGCGGCGCTCTCCACCGCGGCGCTGGCCACGCAGTGCCGCAGGTGCTCCTCCAGCAGCTGGAGGGCGAAGGACTGGAGGGCCTTGGTGCCCGCCGACACCTGGGTGAGTATGTCGATGCAGTAGACGTCCTGCTCGACCATCCGCTGCAGCCCGCGGACCTGGCCCTCGATCCGCCGCAGCCGCTTGAGGTGCTGGTCCTTCCGCGGGCTGTAGCCGTGCGGGCCGGTGCCCCCGGCGGGCTCGGCCTCCGGGGCGTGGCAGGCGGCGGGCTCGGCGGTCGTCATGGGGTCCTCCCGTTGTCCGCTGCGATGTCATGGGCCGTGGCGTATACCCCTGGTGGGTATATGTTACCGAATGGGGCGATAGCGCCCGGGGGCCCCTGACGGGCGCCGCGAGCGATGGGCCACACTGAGGGAACGCCGGTTAGCCGTGGCCGGATGATGCGCCTAGCATCACCCTGACCGAATCCGATGCACCCCGAGGACCCCACGTGCGCTTTCGTCTGACCCCCAGGGAGACGAGCTTCTACGACATGTTCGCCGCTTCCGCGGACAACATCGTCACGGGCTCGAAGCTCCTGATGGAACTGCTCGGGGCCGATCCCGCCGCCCGGGCCGAGATCGCCGACCGGATGCGGGCGGCGGAGCACGCGGGTGATGACGCGACTCACGCGATCTTCCACCAGCTGAACTCCTCCTTCATCACACCGTTCGACCGCGAGGACATCTACAAGCTGGCCTCGTCGCTCGACGACATCATGGACTTCATGGAGGAGGCCGTCGACCTGGTCGTGCTGTACCAGGTCGAGGAGCTGCCGAAGGGCGTCGAGCAGCAGATCGAGGTGCTGGCCCGCGCGGCGGAGCTCACCGCCGAGGCCATGCCGCACCTGCGGACGATGGAGAACCTCACCGAGTACTGGATCGAGGTCAACCGCCTCGAGAACCAGGCCGACCAGATCCACCGCAAGCTGCTCGCACAGCTCTTCAACGGCAAGTACGAGGCCATCGAGGTGCTCAAGCTCAAGCAGATCGTGGATGTGCTGGAGGAGGCGGCCGACGCCTTCGAGCACGTGGCCAACACCGTCGAGACCATCGCGGTCAAGGAGTCCTGACCCGAGGTGGACACCTTCGCTCTCGTCGTGACCATCGGGGTCGCGCTGTTCTTCACGTACACCAATGGCTTCCACGACTCCGCGAACGCCATCGCGACGTCCGTCTCGACGCGGGCGCTGACCCCGCGGGCCGCGCTCGCCATGGCGGCGGTGATGAACCTCGCCGGTGCCTTCCTGGGCAGCGGGGTCGCCAAGACGGTCAGTGAGGGGCTGATCGCCACGCCGACCGGCAGGTCGGGGATGGGGATCCTGTTCGCCGCGCTGGTCGGGGCGATCGCCTGGAACCTGATCACCTGGTACTTCGGGCTGCCGTCGTCGTCCAGCCACGCGCTGTTCGGTGGCATGGTCGGTGCGGCGCTCGCCGGAGGCACCGAGGTCATCTGGACCGGTGTCGTGGAGAAGATCGTCCTCCCGATGTTCCTGTCCCCGGTGGTCGGGCTGATCCTCGGCTACCTGGTGATGGTCGTCATCCTCTGGATGTTCCGGAAGGCCAACCCGCACCGGGCCAAGCGGGGCTTCCGCATAGCCCAGACCGTCTCCGCTGCGGGCATGGCGCTCGGCCACGGCCTCCAGGACGCGCAGAAGACGATGGGCATCGTCGTGATGGCGCTGACCATCGCGGACGTCCAGGGGCAGGGCGACCCGATCCCGGTCTGGGTCAAGATCGCCTGTGCCGCGATGCTGTCGCTGGGCACCTACGCGGGCGGCTGGCGCATCATGCGGACCCTGGGCCGGCGGATCATCGAGCTCGACCCGCCGCAGGGCTTCGCCGCCGAGACGACCGCGGCCTCGGTGATGTACACCGCGTCGTTCATGTTCCACGCGCCGATCTCGACCACCCACGTCATCACGTCCGCGATCATGGGTGTGGGCGCGACGAAGCGGGTGAACGCGGTCCGCTGGGGCGTCGCCAAGAACATCGTGGCCGGCTGGTTCATCACGATGCCCGCCGCGGCGCTGGTGGCCGCGCTGAGCTACTGGATCGTGAACCTGGCCTTCGGCTAGGCACTCCGGCCCTCGGACCGAGGCCGAAGCCCCCTGCCTTCGGGCCGGGGCTTCGGCCTCGGTCTTTTTCTGCTCGGTCCCGGGGCACTCGCCTTCGGCCGGTCACTCGGTCCGGGCTTCGGTCACTCGGCCCCGGCCCACTCGGTCCGGCCCCGGCCGCTCCGCCCCGGCCTCGCCCACTCGGTCCGGGCCCCGGCCGCTCCGGTCCCGGTCACTCCGGCCCCGGCCACGCCGCCTCCGCGCCCCGGCCCCGGCCACTCCGTCCCGGCCCCCGGTCACTCCGGCGCCCGGCCGGGAACACCGCGCGGGCCGCACGTCGCGGGCCGCCCGGCCGAACAGAGAAGCGGGACCACCCGGGAACGGAGAACGGGCCCGCCCCCGGGAGCCAGGGGCGGGCCCTTCGCCGTGCGGTGGCACCGCCATGCAGCACCGCAGGACGCTCGGTTCTCCGAGCCGTCAGCCGAAGCGGCCGGAGATGTAGTCCTCCGTGGCCTGCACGGACGGGTTGGAGAAGATCCGCTCGGTCTCGTCGATCTCGACCAGCTTGCCCGGCTGCCCGACGGCGGCCAGGTTGAAGAAGGCCGTACGGTCCGAGACCCGCGCCGCCTGCTGCATGTTGTGCGTCACGATGACGATCGTGAACTGCTCCTTGAGCTCCCCGATCAGGTCCTCGATGGCGAGGGTCGATATCGGGTCCAGGGCGGAGCAGGGCTCGTCCATCAGCAGGACCTGCGGCTCGACCGCGATGGCGCGGGCGATGCAGAGCCGCTGCTGCTGGCCGCCGGAGAGGCCGGAGCCGGGCTTGTTCAGCCGGTCCTTGACCTCGTTCCAGAGGTTGGCGCCCTTGAGCGAGCGCTCCACGACCTCGTCGAGCTCGCGCTTCTTGTACGAGCCGTTGAGGCGCAGGCCCGCGGCGACGTTGTCGTAGATCGACATGGTCGGGAACGGGTTCGGGCGCTGGAAGACCATGCCCACGGTGCGGCGCACCGCGACCGGGTCGACACCGGCGCCGTAGAGGTTCTCGTCGTCCAGCATCACCTTGCCCTCGACGCGGCCGCCGGGGGTGACCTCGTGCATGCGGTTGAGGGTGCGGAGGAAGGTGGACTTGCCGCAGCCGGACGGGCCGATGAAGGCCGTCACGGAGCGGGGCTCCACGGTCATCGAGATGTCCTCGATGGCCTTGTGGCTGCCGTAGAAGGCGGTGAGGCCGCTGACGTCGATGCGCTTGGCCATGTGAATCACTTCCTTGCCGTGGCCTCAGCGGCCGGTCTTCGGGGCCTTCCAGCGGGCGACGCCGCGGGCGACCAGATTGAGGATCATGACGAACGCGATGAGGACGAGCGCTGCCGCCCAGGCGCGGTCGAAGGAGGCGTCCGTGCCGATCTTGTACTGCTCGTAGACGAACAGCGGGAGCGAGGACTGCGCTCCGGTGAACGGGTCGTTGTTGATGAACGCGTTGCCGAACACCAGCAGCAGGACGGGCGCGGTCTCACCGGCGATCCGGGCGATGGCGAGCATCACACCGGTGGTGATGCCGCCGATCGCGGTCGGGAGCACCACCTTGAGGATGGTGCGCCACTTCGGTACGCCGAGGGCGAGGGACGCCTCGCGCAGCTCGTTCGGGACGAGCTTGAGCATCTCCTCGGTGGAGCGCACCACGACCGGCATCATCAGGATCGACAGGGCCAGCGCGCCGGCGAAGCCGGAGAAGCCCATGTCGAAGGTGAGGACCCAGGTGGACAGGATGAACAGGCCCGCGACGATCGACGGGATACCGGTCATGACGTCCACGAAGAAGGTGACGGCCCGGGCGAGCCGGCCCTTCCCGTACTCGACCAGGTAGATGGCGGTGAGCAGGCCGATGGGGGCGGCGATCAGGGTCGCGATGCCCACCTGCTCCAGGGTGCCGATCAGGGCGTGGTAGATACCGCCGCCCGCGTCGGTGTTGGCCAGGCCCGCCATGGAGTGGCTCAGGAAGGCGCCGTCCAGCACCTCCATGCCGCGGACCACGGTGGTCCAGGCCAGCGACACCAGGGGCACGATCGCCAGGACGAAGGAGACCCAGATCAGGCTGGTGGCCACCCGGTCCTTGGCCTGGCGGCGGCCCTCCACCTTCGCGGTGACCGTGTAGCTGGCGAGGACGAAGAGGAGCGCGGAGATCAGGCCCCACTGGACCTTGCTCTGCCAGCCGGCCGCGAGACCGATGCCGCAGCCGAGGGCCACCGAGACGGCGGCGATACCGGCCGGGGCCCACCGGGGCAGCCGGGCCGTGGACAGCGTGTCCGGCGCGGGGGCGTCCGTGACGGGGCGGGAGGTCGTGGTCGCGTTGCTCATGCGTTGGCCCCCGAGTACTCCTTGCGGCGGGCGATGATCATCCGGGCTGCGCCGTTGACCAGCAGCGTGATGGCGAAGAGCACCAGGCCGGAGGCGATCAGCGCGTCGCGGCCGAAGTCGTCCGCCTCGTTGAACTTCGCGGCGATGTTCTGGGCGAACGTGCCGCCTCCGGGGTCCAGCAGGTGGCCGGAGAACAGGAAGCTCGGGGAGAGCACGGTGGCCACGGCCATCGTCTCGCCGAGCGCGCGGCCGAGGCCGAGCATCGAGGCGCTGATGATGCCGGAGCGCCCGAACGGCAGCACCGACATGCGGATGACCTCCCAGCGCGTGGCGCCGAGGGCCAGGGCGGCCTCCTCGTGCATGCGCGGTACCTGGAGGAAGACCTCACGGGTGACGTTGGTGATCACCGGGAGGATCATGACGGCCAGCAGGATGCCCACGGTGAAGAGCGAGCGGGCGGGCCCGGTGCCGTCCTTGTCGAAGATGTACGTCCAGCCCAGGTAGTCGTTGAGCCAGCTGTTGAGGCCGCCGAGGTAGGGCACCAGCACCAGGGCGCCCCAGAGGCCGTAGATGATGCTGGGCACCGCGGCGAGCAGGTCGATGACGTACGCCAGCGGTGCCGCGAGCTTGCGCGGGGCGTAGTGCGAGACGAACAGCGCGATGCCGACGGCGACGGGGACGGCGATCACCATGGCGATGATCGAGCTCACGACCGTGCCGTAGGCCAGGATCGCGATGCCGAACTCCGGCGGGCTCCCCGCCGGGTTCCACTCGAAGGCGGTGAGGAAGTTGGCCTCGTCCTTCGCGATCGCCAGGCAGGCGCGGTACGTCAGGAAGCCCGCGATCGCCGCCATGATGACCAGCAGCAGGATCCCGGAGCCGCGCGAGAGACCGAGGAAGATCCGGTCACCGGGGCGGGTGGTCCTGCCCCTGGGCAGGGAAGCGGGCTGTGGCGGTGGGGCGGTCGCGTTGGGTGATATGTCCATGGATGGCTCCGGTCTGGTTGGGGGATGACCCCTGGCGGCGGTGCACCGGATGTGGGGTGACCCGGTCCGGCCGGCCCCGCCCGGTGGTGGTGGGCGGAGCCGGCCGCTGGGTCAGGAGAGGGTCGGCACGGTCTCCCGGACCTTGGTCGCGATCTCGGCCGGGAGCGGGGCGTAGCCCTTCTCCGGGAGGATCTTCTGGCCGTCCTCGCTGGCGGTGTAGTTGAGGAAGGACTTCACCGCGTCGAGGGTCTCGGCCTTGTTGCCCTTGTCGCAGGCGATCTCGTAGGTGACCAGGATGATCGGGTACGCGCCCTCCGCCTTGGTCGTGTAGTCGAGGTCCAGGGCGAGGTCCTTGCCCTTGCCGACGACCTTGGCCGCGGCGATGGCCTTGGAGGCGTTCTCCGGGGTGGCCTCGACGGGCTTGGCGGCGCCGGTGTCCACCTTCACCGTCTTGATGTTCTGCGAGGTGGCGTAGGACTGCTCGAAGTAGCCGATGGCGCCCTCGGTCTGCTTGACCTGGGAGGCGACACCGGAGGAGCCGCTGGCGGACTGGCCGCCCTGGGCGGGCCAGGACTTCTCCGGCTCGTACTTCCAGTCCTTCGGCGCGGCCTTGGCCAGGTACTTGCCCAGGTTCTGGGTGGTACCGGACTCGTCCGAGCGGTGGAAGGCCTGGATCTCCAGCGACGGAAGCTTGGCGTCCGGGTTCAGCTTCTTGATCGCCGGGTCGTTCCACTTCTTGATCTTCGAGTCGAAGATCTTGGCGATGGTGGGGCCGTCGAGGACGAGGTCGTCCACGCCCGGGACGTTGGCGCCGATGGCGATCGGGCCGCCGACCATCGGCAGGTTGATGCCCTGGCCCTTCTTGCAGACCTTCTTGGACTGGGCGACCTCCTCCGGCTTGAGCGCGGAGTCGGAGCCGGCGAAGGCGGTCGAGCCCTGGAGGAACTCGGTGATGCCACCGCCGGAGCCGATGTCCTTGTAGTTGATCTGCAGGTCCTTGCAGGCCGTGGCGTAGGTCTGCACCCAGGCGTCCATGGCGTTCTTCTGTGCCGTGGAGCCGGAGGAGAGGAGCTGGCCCTTGCCGCCGCACTTGATGTTGCTCGCGGCCTGCTTGTCGACGCCGCCGTTCTGGGAGTTGTCGTCCGATCCGCAGGAGGTGAGGACGAGTGCTCCCGAGACCGCGACCGCGCCGACGGTCAGGGCCCGCAGTCCGCGGCCGTTCTTACGCTGAAGCTTCACCTTGGAGTGTTCCTTCCTGAGGCCCGCCGGTGGACGGCGAAGCAGAGGTTGGGGTTCTGCATCCACCCGGCGGCACAGTGCTCACCGGTACGGCTGAAATTAGGGAGAGCAGATGAATCGGCCGACGGGGCGGAGTGAACGCGAGGTGAACCTCATCCGTCGGTGCGGCGACCGGGGGTCGGGGCCGGACGGGTGACGCGGGGTGACGAGCGGTAGCCCGGTCGACGTACAGCTTCAGTCTCATCCGGATCCGCCCCGGGCGCGCGCCGTGGGCCGCGCAGCCCCGTGCTGACGGGCCTGGAGCGGTCCGCGGGGGGCCGGAGCGCCCGGGGCGGCGTCCGGCCCGGACGGTTCCCGGGTTGCGCACGGGCCGTGTCCGGGTGAACATCCGGCGGCCGTCCCCCGGCGCCGCCCCGGGGGGCCGGGCCGGGGCGGCGCGCCGACGGACATCAAAGATTGAACCTTTGGCCGGAACCTTTCGGGCCTTCCGCACCTCTGTCGGTTTGCGGAGAGGCGTGGCACCATCCGCGCGGGGGAAACGGGTTGTCGAAAGCAGCAACTGCTGGGCGGCGAGAGGACGGTGGCGGGTGACGCGGCAGGGGGACGGTTCGATGGGAGCGCGTGCGGGGGCTCGCGGGGCGGTCGTCACCGCGACCGCGGTGGTGTGCGGGATCGTGTCGCTCGTGGTGCCGGGCGTCGCCCACGCGGACCCGGCCGACCCGGCTCCCCGCAGCGACAAGCGCCTGGAGGAGGTCGCCAAGGAGGTGAACCGCCTCTACCGCAAGGCGGAGGCCGCCACCGAGGCGTACAACCAGGCCCGCGGCGCGTCCCGGAAGCAGTCCCGGGAGATCGTGCGGATCGCCCGGGCGGTCGTCGACGCGCAGAAGCGGATGGACCGGCTCAAAGCCCAGGCCGGGGCGCTGGCGCGGGCCCAGTACCGGGGCGGCAGCCTGCCCGCCGAGGCGCAGCTGCTCCTGCGGAGCGACCCCGAGGAGTTCTTCCGGGACGCCGGCACCGTCCGCAAGGGCCACCAGGCGACCAAGGGGCTGATCGCCTCCCTGTCGGCCACGCAGCGGGACCTCGACCGGTACGCCAAGTCCGCGAACGAGCAGTGGAAGAAGCTCGAGGAGAACCGGAAGCGCAAGGCGGACGCGAAGAAGAAGGTCAAGGCGCGGCTCGCGGAGGCCAAGGAGCTGGAGTCCCAGCTCCGGGACGAGGAGCTGGAACGGCTGCGCGAGCTGGAGCGGGAGGCCGCCCGCAAGGCGCAGGCGAAGTGGCTCGGCTCCGGCGTTCTGGACGATGCGGGCGGCGAGGCCTCGAAGCAGGGCCGGAAGGCGATCGCGTACGCGACCCGGCAGATCGGCAAGGACTACGAGTGGGGAGCGGAGGGCCCGCGGACCTACGACTGCTCGGGGCTCACCTCACAGGCCTGGCTCGCCGCGGGCCGGGGCATACCGCGGACCTCGCAGGAGCAGTGGCGGCAGCTGCCGCGGGTGGACATCGAGGACATGCGCCCGGGCGACTTGATCATCTACCACCGGGACGCCTCCCATGTGGGGATGTACGTCGGTGACGGCACGATCGTCCACGCGCCGCGCCCGGGGCGGCAGGTGACGCTCGCCGGGGCCGGGTCCATGGAGATCCTGGGCGTGGTCCGGCCCGACAAGTGAGGCCGCGGGCGGCCGCGGCCGTGGTTCCGTCCGCGGCTGCCGCCCGCTTTCCTGAAAGCGGCGCCCCTGGGCGGGTGATGGCGGTCCGTCAGGTGTGCATGACGATCGATCAGCCACCGGATTCCAGGGTGCGCAGGGCCTCGGCGAAAACGTCGTAGGCGTCCTGGCCGAAGAGTACGAAGCGGGCTTCGGTCACCGAATCGGTGGGGGTGTCGCGGACCGTGGAGAGGGCGATGCGCGCGGCGTCCGCGAGCGGCCAGCGGTAGACGCCCGTCGAGACGGCGGGGAAGGCGACCGTCCGGGCCCCGAGTCCGTCGGCGACCCGAAGCGACTCGCGGTAACAGGAGGCGAGCGTCTCCGAACGGTCCTCGGTGCCCGACCAGACGGGCCCCACCGTGTGCACCACCCAGCGGGCCGGCAGCCGTCCCGCCGTGGTCGCCACGGCCTCCCCCGCGGGGAGCCCCCGGCCGTACTGTGACGCGCGCAACGCCCGGCACTCCTCCAGGATCCCGGGCCCGCCGCGGCGGTGGATCGCGCCGTCCACACCGCCGCCGCCGAGGAGCGACGTATTCGCGGCGTTCACCACGGCGTCCACCGTCTGCTCGGTGATGTCGCCCATGATCAGCGTGATGTTCGTCATTCCCCTATTGTCTCGCTTCCGGTCAAAAGCCCATTCCGGAGGGGCATATGACACTGGACGTTTGCGATACGGCATTCCGCTCCGCCGTCGGCTGGCGCTATGGTCGCCTGTCAGTGCCCGGCGCCGCCCGAGGAAGCCCACGGACCAGACACGGCGCGCACCGGGCCGGCAGCGTGACCGATCGGCGGCCGCCGCACCCTCGGGGGGAGGGAAGGAAGCAGAGCAATGCCCGTACCCGTACCGCAGCAGAGGGATGCCCTCGTTGCGGCCGGTGCTCCGGCTGACCTCTCGGCCCGCTCCGAGGCCGGGCGGCCGGCCGTGCCCGTGCCGCACCAGCCCGGCCCCGTGGACGGGGCCGTACTCGCAGGCGGCATCGCGTCCCTGGAGCAGGCGCCCCCCGTCCCGTCCGCGCCGTCCCCCGAAGGGGCGAACGGCGCCGGTCTGACGCTGCTCGTCATCGAGGACCACCCGGCCGTCCCGCTCACCATCCCCGAGATGCTGGACACCGAGGGCAAACGCGTCCGCATCCGCACCGCGCGGAACCTCACCGAGGCGGAGCGGCTGCTCACCGACGACGTCAACTGCATCCTGCTCGACCTCGCCCTCGCCGTCCCCGGCAAGGAGACGGGTGACGAGCTGGACACCCTGCGCCACGTCCTGCGGCTCGCCCCCACCACCGCCGTGCTCGCGCTGACCGGCATGGCCGACGCCGAGCGCGGCGCCGAGGCGGTACGGGTCGGCGCCCAGGACTACCTCTTCCGCGACGAACTGGACGGGCGGCTGCTGAACCGGGCCATCCGCTATGCCGTCGAGCGCAAGCGCGCCGATGTCGCGCAGCGGCAGCTCACCGAGTCGCGGCTGCGGGGCCAGGAGAACTCCCGGCTGGAGCGCGGACTGCTGCCCAAGCCGCTGCTGGACGGCTCCGACCTGCGGTTCGCCTCCCTGTACCGGCCCGGCCGGAGCCGGGCGCTGCTGGGCGGCGACTTCTACGACACCGTCCGCACCCCCGACGGCACCGTGCACGCCATGATCGGCGACGTCTGCGGCCACGGCCCGGACGAGGCCGCGCTCGGCGTGGAGCTCCGCATCGCCTGGCGTGCGCTGACCTTCGCCGGGCTCTGCGGCGACGAGCTGCTCGGCACGCTGCAGAAGGTCCTGGAGAACGAGCGCGCGGACGAGGAGATCTTCGCGACGCTGTGCACCGTGGACATCGCGCCGGACGGCCGCCGCGCCGGGCTGTGCCTGGCCGGTCACCCCGCGCCGCTGCTCGCCCGCGCCGGGCGGGCGCCGCGGCTGATGCCGTTCGAGGACGGGGGCCCCGCGCTGGGGCTGCTGCCGCGGGCGCGCTGGCCGCGCCGCCAGGTGGAGCTGGGCGGGGCGTGGAGCCTCATGATGTACACCGACGGCCTGATCGAGGGCCGGATCGGCCAGGGCACGCAGCGGCTGGGCCAGGACGGCATGGCCGAGATGGTCGGGCGGCAGCTCGCGGAGGGGCTGCGCGGCGAGGATCTGCTGGATGCGGCGGTGACGGAGGCTCGGTCGCTCAATGGGGGCGAGCTGACGGATGACGTTGCGGTGCTGTTGCTGGACCGGGGGCTGTGCTGAGGCCGCTGCCGCGGTGGGTGTTTCCCGGGTGAGCGGTGTTCCGGGGTGAACCGGTGTCCCGGGTGACCGGTGTCCCGGCCGGGTGAACGGGTGGTTCCCGGGTGAGCCGTTTTCCGGGGGTGACCGGGGTGACCGGGGTGACCCGTTTCCGGGGTGACCGGTGTGTCCGGGACGGTGCGGGGCCCCGGTCTTTTGTCGGGTGCGGCGGTCGTGGGTTTCGGGGGCGGGGGGGGGGGGGGGGGGGGGGGGGGGGGGGGGGGGTTTTGTGGGGGGGGGGGGGGGGCGGGGCGGGGGGGGGGGGGGTTCCGGAACGTATATTTACGGGCCCTGGGGGCCCACAAATACACGGAAGCTTCCGGAACCCCCCACCCCTGCGCCCCCACCCCCTTGCGTCCGGACCGGCCCCCGTCGTAGCCCGCTGCCGTGTCCCCAGACCTGCCCGGCGGCACCGCGCCGGTGCGTTCGCGCAGTTGCCTGCGGACCTGTGCGTCGGTGATCACCTCGCCCGTGTGGCAGCCACCCGGTTCCGTCGCGGACATCCTTGTCCGGCCTCCGAAACGCCGACTGGCCGAGCATGTGAGTGCTCGGCCAGTCGGCGTTATCAGTGCGGTGGGGTCAGCGGCCGCCGTTGTAGGGGCCGTACGGGCCGTCCGAGCTGCTGCCGCGGCGGCCCTTGCGGGGGCCGGTGACGTGGCGGAGTGCCGGGCGGACGTCGACCATGTAGACGATGGCCGCGATCAGGCCGATGATCACAAGGAAGAACAGGCGCGCCGGGATCAGGTTCACCACGACGGCGAGGCCGAGAATGATCAGCCAGAACGGCTTGGTCTGCTTGTCCGCGGCGCGGAAGGCGTCCTCGCGGCGGAAGGCCGCGTCGCCGAAGGTGAACACGGTGAAGAGCAGGATCGCCAGGTAGAGCCAGCTCAGTAGGTCATGAAAGCCCTGTACCAGCACGCTGTCCTCCACCTCGAGTCGTGACCCTCGCCGTCACCGTACCCGGACAACGAGCCGGGCACGCAGTGCGTGCCCGGCTCGTCCGTTGTCCCAGGGGGTTACTGGGGCTTCTTCGCCGCGGCGGTCTTGCGGGCCGCGGGCTTCTTGGCCGGGCCGGGCTTGGCCTTCTCGGAGGCCACCACCGCGCCGACCGTGGGCTCGGGCTTGCGCGCCGGCTCCGGCTCGACGGCCACGGCGATCTCGGTGATCTCCTCGGCGGCGTCCCCGCGCCAGGTCTTCACGGCGCGCTGGCCCCGCTCGGCGAGCTCGTCGTAGGTCTCACGGGCCTTGACGGCGTACTCGGCGGCGCGGCCGACGCCCTGGAGGGCGAAGTCCTGCGCGTTCTGGCCGAACTTCTTCAGGTCGGAGTCGAGCGAGCCCAGCACCTCGTTGACCTTGCTCTGGATGGTGACCTGCGCCTCCTTGGCCTGCTTGGTCACCCGCTCCTGCACGGCCTTGGGGTCGGTGGACCGGACGGCCGCGATGCGCTCCGGGGCCTCGGCGCGGAACTTCTCGAGCAGCGCCGGCACCTCCTTGAGCTTCTCGGCCGCGAGGTCCGCGGTGCCGGCGGCGGCGTAGAGGGGGGTCGGGTCGGTGAGCGTCTTGCGCAGGTCGTCGGTGATGGCCATGGAGATGGTCCTCCTGCTATCAGGTCGAGGGTCGGGTGGCTTCGTCGTCCGTCGCGAGCCCGTTCTCCTTGCGGAAGGACTCGTAGATCTGCAGCAGTACCTGCTTCTGCCGCTCGTTGATCGTCGGGTCGGTGAGTATCGCGCTCTGCACCTCGAGCCCGTCCCGGTCCTTCTCGTCCAGGATCCCGGCCTGCACGTAGAGGGTCTCGGCGGAGATCCGCAGCGCCTTGGCCAGCTGCTGCAGGATCTCGGCGCTCGGCTTGCGCAGGCCGCGCTCGATCTGGCTCAGATACGGATTCGACACCCCCGCGGCATCGGCGAGCTGGCGGAGCGACAGCTGCGCGTTGCGCCGCTGGTCCCGCAGAAACTCACCGAGGTTGCCGACGTTGAGTGAAGCCATGCCTCGATGCTGCCTCACTCTTGCTAACTTTTGCAAGCAGGCGCTTGCAAAAGTGGTGTGACGGCTGTGTTTCCGGACGGGTGGCTGGAGGGTCCTGTGTCCGTTCCCTGTCCATCTGTGGTTTCCCGCCGGTGTGAAGTGAACGACCTGAGTATCGAGCTGCCCTGCCGGGCCGGGAGGAGGGTCGGGCCGGATGCGGCGGTAGCGGGTTGAGGGACGCGGTGGTGCCGTACTGTCCCGTGAAGCCGTGGCGAGCTGCTGGTGCTCTCGCGCTCGGCAGTCAGGATGGCTGGACTTGGTCGAAGAGGGCGAGGGCTTCGGCGGGGTCCGGGCTCACCAGGCGTTCCAGACCGGCCGTCGTGATCTTCGCCCACCTGCCGGCCCGCGCCCACATCTGCTCCTCGAAGGCGCGGACGGCCTCGTCCGGATCTCCATGGCCGGGGGCGGCGGCGATGGACTCGGCGAGTTCGGCGCCTTCCAGCATCGCGAGGTTCGCGCCCGCCCCCAGTGGGGGCATCAGATGGGCGGCGTCGCCCAGCAGCGTCACCCCGCTCTCGCGTCGCTCGCCGAGGCCGTGTGGAACCAGCGGCGGATCCGGGTGCGATATCGCCCTGGGCCGAGCCGCAGGAGGTCGAGCGGGAGCTCGATCCCTACGGTCTGGTCCTCAAGGCGGGCGTCTGGCATCTCGTCGCGGCGACGGAAGGCGCGGTGAGGACGTACCGGGTGTCGTCGATCCTCCGCCTGGACATCGGGGAGGACGGCTTCGATCTGGCTGCCCACTGGCGCGACTACCTCGACGCCCACGACGCCCGCAGGCTGCGGCTTCAAGCCTCCGTCCGGATCGCCCCGGTGCTGCTGGCCGCGCTGCCGGACCGCCTGGACGGGGCACTGGTCCGCGCCGTCGAGACCTCGGCCGGGCCGCCGGACGCCGACGGCTGGGTGACGGCGACGGTGCCACTGGAGTCGGTCGGCCCGGCGGTGCCCATGCTGCCGTCGCTGGGCGCCGGCATCGAAGTGCTCGCCCCTGCGGAACTGCGCCGCGAGATGGCGGAGACGGCGGCGGCCGTGCTCGACCGGTACCGAAGCGGCGCACCCGCAGCTGCCCCCGCGCAGCTGCCGGGACCGTTGCCGGCCCCGCGGCGACGGTGGTTGTCGGCGCCCGGTCCGGGCGGCGCCCCACCGCGGCGACACAGAGCGCCGAGACCGCGAAGGTCCCGGCGCCGCCGCACACCAGCCACAGCAGCGCCTGCGGACCGGCGACGGCGATGAAGAGCCAGCCGACGGCCATCATGGTCCGCTGCTCCCTGATCACGAGCAGTGCGCCGACGATGAGCTGGACGTTGTTGCCGAGGGCGGTGGCGAAGGCAGCGGGCACGAGCAGCCGTTCGGCCCGGCGCGGAGGGGAGCTGAGGTTCATTGCGCCAGTGTCCGGAGGCTCGCTGACACCTTCTGTCAGTGAAGTTCATGGCAATCGGACGGAATCCCGCCGGTTTCTCGCCGGCTACCGGGCCTGCGGCCCCGACCGCCTGCCCGCGCGCCGCCCTTCGGCCGGCCGGCCGTGGGAGGCCGGCCGACCGGAGCGGACCGTGGTCCCGGGGCAGGTCAGGCCGTCGTGTGGTAGCTCTTGTCGCTGTACTTGCCATGGGTGTTGAGCACCCGCAGCCACAGCTCGATCTTCTCGTTCTCCCGGGTGTCGGAGCCGGCGAGGCTGCACCGCTTGGACTTCCCGGCGCCTTCGGCCTTGCATTCCAGGGCCCCGCCCGGCCACCGCTTGTTGAACACGACGACCTCCGCCCAGGCGCCGTCGGCCTTGGTGTCGGTCACCGTCAGGATGTTGCCCTTGTCGATGTAGGCGAACGATCCGCCGGCGATGCTCCCCGTTCGGTCCGCGGCCTGCGCGCCGGTCTGCGTCCCCAGCACCAGTCCCGTCGCGGCGGCCAGCACCGCCGCCCCGCGGATGATCTTCTTCATGTGGGTGTGCGCCCTCTCTTCGGTCAAGTATGAGCGCGATCATGGTAGTTGGCTTGATTGTGGGGGTCGCAGGTGGCCAGTAGGGGACTGCTGGTGACTGCGATGCGGCTTTTCCGTGGTGGCGGTCGGGGTGTGGAGGTTGTGCGGGTATCCGGTGGCCGGATGCCGGACGGTCAGGGTGACGTGGCTCGTGGCCGTCTCCCGGGGCTGCCTGTGCGCTCGACGCGGGCGGGTGGGGCCCGTCCGGAGACCCGCCCCGCGTCGGCGGCAGGGGCCCCCAGGGCACAAACCCCCTGGGGGCGGGCCGGGGGGCCTGCATAGGATCCGCTCATGAGCGATCGGACGCCGTTTCCCGCCCCGGGCCGCCCGCCCGGCCACGAGATGTCGGCCGTTGCGGTCCACCCGGACGCCGCCGGCAGCCGGCATCGTCCGGGGCGGCCGGCCGCCGGCCCGGGCCCGGGCCGCCGGACGTGGCCGGGCGCGGAATGAGCGCAGTGAGCACGGAACCGGGACTGCTCGTCCTCACCCCGCAGTACACCTCCACGGGAGCGCTCCTCGCCCAGGCCGCCGCGGGCCGCGGGCTGGCGGTCGAGCAACTGCCGCCGTCCCGTACGGTTCCGGACCGCCTCCGCGAGCTGCGGCCGGCCCACCTCTACGGCGGTCCGCTGTTCGCCGCCGCCGTGGCCCCGCAGCTCGGGGTGACGCTTCTCGAACCGGCCGCCGACTGGCTGCTCTCCCTGCCGCGCCGCTTCACCGGCCGGACGATCCGCGAACTGCCGCTCTCGGCGGCCCGGGAGCTGCCGCACGCGTTCTTCGCCAAGCCGCCGGTGGACAAGACCTTCGCGGCCGACGTCTACCCCGGCGGGCAGGCCCTGCCGGACCATCTGCCGGCCGGCACCCCGGTCCAGGTGAGCGAGATCGTCACGTTCGCCGCCGAGTTCAGGCTCTTCCTCCTCGACGGCGCGATCCGCACCGGCAGCCGCTACGCCACGTACGGGCGTCTCGATCCGGCTCCGCTCGCCTCCTGCCCGGAGCACGCGGAGGTGGAGGGCTTCGCCCAGGAGCTGCTGGCCGCCTACGGGTGGACGCTGCCGCGCGCCTGTGTGCTGGATGTCGGCCGGGTCCTGGGCCGCCAGGGGCTCGAGGCCCAGTGGGCGGTGGTGGAGGCGAACATGGCGTGGTTCAGCCACCTCTACGCCTCGGACCCCGAGCGGGCCCTGGACGTGGTGCTGGACTCCGCGGTCCCCGCGCTGCCGGGCTGACGCTTGCGCGCGGCGGAGGCCGGGCAGGACCCCTGCCGGCCTGCCCGGCCTCCGCCCGGAACGAAGTGGGAGCGGGGCCGGAGCGACGTGCGAACGAAGTCGGAGCGGGGCCGGAACGAGGCCGGCGCAGGGCCGGAACGGCGTCAGAACACGTCAGAACACGTCGGGGCACCAGGGGCGGCGGGAGGTGCGCAGCAGGGTGTCCGCCAGGGCGGCGGCTCCCGGGCGCTCCTCCGTGACGCGTCCCAGTGCTGTCAGCCGGACCGCCGACTCGTCGCCGAGGTAGAGGCTGCCCAGCTCGGTCATGCCCAGCGTCAGATCGGCCGAGGCGGTGGTCGGGGTGCAGGTCGCGCCCTCCGGGGAGGCGCCCAGCCGGAAGCGTCCGGCGGCCAGGCCCGTCGGGTCGTGGACGTCCAGCACCAGCGAGCCGGTGGCCGGGTAGGTACGGGCCTCCAGGGCGCGCGGCACGTCCAGCAGCCGGATCCAGAGCCAGTCCGCGGCTTCGACGGTCCGGACGGCGCGGGGGTCCGGCAGCAGCAGCGGGAGGAGGTCGTCCGGGGCGCGGAAGTTCGTGTTGACCTCGGTGATCCAGTCGATCGACAGCAGGAAGTGCCACAGCGCCCGTTCCGCGGCCGGGGTGGTCGCGACGAGGTCGCGCACCGTGGCGCGGCAGTGCGGCTGCTTGTCCGTCCAGTGGTCGTCGGCGGTGTAGGTGAGGAGCCCGTCGACCCGGCCGTCCGCCGAGCGGTACAGCACATGGAACGGCTCCTTCCACGACGCGGAGGGGAGGCGGATGTCGCCGGTGTTGATCCGCCACCAGCGTTCGTCGCGGTCGACCGCGCCGTGCTGGCCGGCGCGCAGCCGTTCGTGCAGATCCGGGCCGAGCTTGCGGACGTCCGTGCCGTCCACCAGGTCCACCCGGCCGCCGTCGTCCGGGCCCGACCAGCGCGGGTCCAGCCCCGTCCGCCCGACGTCGATCCGCCACCGGGAGGCCCAGGTGGCCGGGCCGAAGCCGTACCGGCCGTAGATCGGGTACTCGGCGGCGATCAGGGTCGAGACCACATCGCCGCGCTCCTTGGCGCGGGCCTGGTCGTCGGCCATCATCCGGCTGAGCAGCCCGCGCCGGCGGTGGGTGGGGGAGACGGTCACATTGGTGACCGCGTTGGCCGGCACGGCCGCGCCGCCCACCACGGTGAGCTCCTGGGAGAAGCTGCGGAACGTGCCGACGCACCGGCCCGCGTCGAAGGCGCCCTGGGTGCGGTCCGGGTCGATGCCCGCCCGCCGGACCTCGGCCTCCTCCTCCACACCCTGCTGCGGCCGGAGGAACCCGGTGAACATGGCGCGTATCCAGTCGGTCAGCTCGGAATCGGCGATGGTCCGGATGTCGAGGCTCATGTCTCCACGCTAGGCGAGCCCGTCACGCCCGAGCACATGATTTTCTGGGAGCCGCCCGGCACCGCATTCCGGGTGTACGCGACCCGTCCGGCCCGGTCGGCGTGGAGCCTGCGGCGGGCCGTCGGGCGGTGCGTACGGTCCGTCGTACGGTGCCGGGCCGGACGCTTCTGCCGGGGCAGGCGGCCGGCGGCCGGCAACCGATGGCCGATGCCGGTAACGGTGACCGGTCCGGGCGTCGGCCGCCCGGCTCCCGGACCCCGATCAGGCACGTCCCCGATCAGGCACGTCCCCGATCAGGCGAGCCCGTGATCAGGCGAGCAGGTCGTCGACCTGGGCCTCGCCCGCCCGGTACCGGCGGGCGATCTCCGCGCTGCAGTCGTCCGCCGTGCGCTGGAGCTGCTGCCGTCGTCGTGACAGCTGCTGTTCGCAGCGGGCGAGCCGGCCCATCGCGCCGTGGAGCTCCTCGTCCGTCCGGGACTCCAGGTCCGACAGTTCGACCTCGGCGAGCATGTCCTCGGCCAGCCGCTGGGCCTCCTCGCCGTGCGGGGTGCGCAGCGAGACGTGCCGGGCCGAGCGGTTGCGGGCGGGGCCGTCGGCCAGGATCTCCGGCAGCCGGTCGACGACCGGCGACTCCGGGGCGGCCCGCCGGCCCTGCTCGGCGCCGAGGATGTCGATCCGCCCCTGCAGCAGCCGCCGCACGTAGCTGAGATCGGCCTCCTCCTGCTGCGACTCGCGGCGGAGCGCCCGGAGTTCCGGGAGCCGCAGCTCCCGGAGCTCGTGCCGCGGTGTGTCGGACAAGGAGGTGGTCCTCTGCGTCGGCGGTCGCGTGGTGGTGGTCGTACGGGCTGTAGGTACGGGACCGGGTGTCTTCCCGGCTCCAGGTGTGCTCATGCGTATCCGTCCCCTCGTCCGGTGCGGCGCCAGGTCACCGACGTGCGCACCGCCTGTGAGCATCGTGCCACTGTGCGCGCTGCACGTGCATCGGCACCGCACCTGATGGGACCCGGACGGGTGCAGGGCATGATGGTCCGTATGCGTGCAGTGGTGCAGAGAGTGAACGGGGCCGCGGTCGTCGTGGACGGCGAGACGGTCGGCGAGATCGTGGGTCCGGGCCTGTGTGTGCTGGTCGGGGTCACCCATGAGGACACCGCGGCCACCGCAGCCCAACTGGCGCGCAAGCTCTGGTCCGTGCGGATCCTGGAGGGGGAGAAGTCGTGTTCGGACCTCGATGCACCCCTCCTGGTGATTTCGCAGTTCACTCTCTACGGTGATGCCCGCAAGGGCCGCCGGCCGACCTGGAACGCGGCCGCGCCCGGTGAGGTCGCCGAGCCGCTCGTCGACGAGGTCGTCGCGCAGCTGCGGGCGCTGGGCGCGCAGGTGGAAACGGGCCGGTTCGGAGCGGACATGAAGGTCTCGCTCACGAACGACGGCCCGTTCACGGTGCTGCTGGAGGTGTGAGGCGCGGGGGCCCGGTCGCGTGACCGGGCCGGCGCGGCGGCGGGAAGGTCACTTGACCGAGCCGGCCATGACCCCCTGGACGAAGTGCCGCTGGAAGGCGAAGAACACGGCCACCGGCACGATCAGGGACAGGAACGCCCCGGGCGCCAGCACGCCGATGTTGCTGCCGAACTGCCGCATCTGCGACTGCAGGGCCACCGTCAGCGGCTGGGAGTCGCTGTCAGCGAAGATCAGTGCGACGAGCATGTCGTTCCACACCCAGAGGAACTGGAAGATGGCCAGGCTGGCGATGGCCGGCCGGCCCAGCGGCAGGACCAGTTGGACGAAGATCCGCCATTCGCCGCCGCCGTCCATCCGGGCGGCCTCCAGCATCTCCTGGGGGAGTTCCGCGAAGTAGTTGCGGAGCAGGAAGATCGCGAACGGCAGCCCGTAGGCGACGTGGAAGAGGACGACGCCCGGGATGGAGCCGAAGAGCCCGAGCCCGCCGAGCAGCTTGGCGACCGGCAGCAGCCCGACCTGGACGGGCACGACGAGGAGGCCCACCACGATCAGGAAGATCCAGTCCCGGCCGGGGAACTCCAGCCAGGCGAAGGCGTAGCCGGCCAGGGCCGCGACGACGACCACGACGACGGTCGTGGGCACCGAGATCAGCACGGTGTTCCAGAACGCCTGGACGATGCCCGCGTCCTTCAGCAGTGCGGTGTAGCTGTCGAAGGAGAGCCCGCCGGGGTCGGTGAAGGCGTGCCACCAGCCGGTGGTGGCGTTGTCCTCCTCGGAGCGCAGCGAGGCGAGGAAGAGCCCGAGCGCGGGGGTCAGCCACAGCAGTCCGATGATCGCCAGGACGGCCTGCACCAGCCCGCCGCCGGCCCACTGCGCCAGCCGGGCCGCCGGCCGCTTCCGGTCAGGGGCGTGGAGGGTGGTCATGACTGGCTCCTGCGGAAACGTCGGATGTTGAAGACCATGGCCGGGACCACCAGGAGCAGCAGCAGGACGCCGAGGGCGCTGCCGAGTCCCTGGTTGTTGCCGCCGCCGAAGGACACCAGCCACATCTGCATGGCCAGGACGTTGGCCTCCTGCTGCACCGGGCCGGGGGCGATGATGTAGACGAGGTCGAAGACCTTCATCACATTGATCACCATGGTCACGAAGACCACGGTCAGTACCGGGGCGAGCAGCGGGACGGTGATCCGCCGGAAGATCTGGCCCTCGCTCGCGCCGTCCATCCGGGCGGCCTCCAGCACCTCGCGGGGCAGGGCGGCCAGGCCGGCGCCGATGAGGACCATGGCGAATCCGGTCCAGATCCACAGGTAGGCGCCGATGATCGCGGGGGTGACGAGGGCGGGGCCGAGCCAGGCGACGCCCTGGTAGGGCTCGGCGAAGTCCGCCGCCGGCAGCCGGAGGGCGTAGCTGCCCGGCTTCAGTCCGGTGAGCCGGTACGAGCCGTCCGCGGCCGTGGTGGCCTTGGCGGCCACGGTGCCGCCGCGCACCGCTTCGACCGTCATCCCCGGCAGTCCGCGCTCGGCCGGGTCGACCCGGCCCGGCTTTCCGCCGCCGCCGGGGGTGAAGTCGACGTAGACGACGCCCCGGAGTTCGCCGCCGGACGCTTTCGCGGACGCGGCGGCCTGCGCCGGCTTCGCCTGCCGGGGGAGGTCCTTCGGCGGGACGCCGACCAGGCCGAGGGCGGCCGTGCTGCCCGGGCCGAGGTCCGGAGCCGTCCGGTACGAGCCGTCCTGCTGCTTCGTCAGACCCTGGCCGGGGCGGGGCCGGGCAGTGGGGAACGACGCCCCCTGGTCGAAGGAGTCGTGCACGCCGACGGCCGCGGCGTTGAGCACGCCCCGCTCGGGGTCCTGCTCGTAGACGACGCGGAAGATGATGCCCGCGGCGAGGAAGGAGATCGCCATCGGCATGAACATCAGCAGCTTGAACGCGGTGGCCCAGCGGATCTTCTCGGTGAGGACGGCGAGGACCAGGCCGAGGCCGGTGAGCAGCACCGGGGCGACGACGACCCAGATGGTGCTGTTGCGGATGGCGGTGAGGGTGGCCGGGTCGCGGAACATCTCGGCGTAGTTCTCGCCGCCGACGAACCGGGTGCCGCCGGCGTCGAAGAAGCTGCGGCCGACGGTGAACAGGATCGGGTAGGCGACCAGCGCGCCGAGCAGCAGCAGCGCGGGCAGCAGGAACAGTCCGGCGATGAGCCGGCGTCGCCGGGTGGCCCGCCGGCGGGGGTCGGCCCCGGTGCCGCCCGTCTTCGGGGGCGGCACCGGGGCCGCCGTGCCGGGCACGGCGGTGTCGGGCGGAGCGGTGGCTGGCATCGGGAGGTCTCAGTCCTTGTAGGCCTTGGCCGCGGCGGCCTCGAGCTTCTTCGCGGTGGCCGCGGGGTCGGAGGGGTCGCGCAGGAAGTCCTGGAGGGCCTTCCACTCGCCGGCGCCCTGGGTTCCGCCGAAGGCGGCCGGGGCCTGGTCGGACATGTCGAAGCGGACCGAGTCGCCCGCCTTCACCAGCGACTGCGCGGTGCGGCGGCTGGTGGCGTCGGCGTAACTGCTGGGGTCCAGCTTCTCGTTGGGGGAGATGAAGCCGCCCGCCTTCGCCCAGATCTCCGCGGCCTCGGGCGTCGCCAGGTACTCGACGAGCTTCATCGCGGCCTTCGGGTTCTTGCCGTCCTTGAGCACGGCCGCCGCGTCACCGCCGCCGACCACCGGGGCCTTGCCCTGGTCGACGGCCGGGAACGGGAAGAACTTGGCGTCCTGGCCGACCTTCTTCTTGAACTGGCCGGAGATCAGGCCGCCGACGAAGTCGCCCTCGTAGACCATGCCCGCCTTGGGGCTGTTGCCGAAGACCTCCTCGACGGACTCGGGGAAATCGGTGCGCAGGGCGCCCGAACCGCCGCCGGAGACCAGGTTCTTGTCCCGGAAGAGCTCGCCCAGGGTCGCGAGGGCCTTCTTCACCGTGGGGTGGGTCCACGGGATCTTGTGGGCGGCCAGCTTGTCGTAGTTCTCCGGGCCGGCCTGGGAGAGGTAGACGTTCTCGAACCAGTCGGTGAGCGGCCAGCCGGCCTCGCCGGCGACGGAGAACGCGGGCAGGCCCGAGTCGGCGACGGTGCGCCCGGTCTTCAGCAGTGCCGGCCAGCTCTTCGGGGGCGTCACCCCGGCCGTGTCGAAGGCCTCCGGGCTGTACCAGACCGTGGACTTGTGCGACGCCTTGAAGTAGAGGCCGTAGAACTTGCCGCCCACGCTGCCGTAATCCCGCCACACCGGCGCGAAGTTGATCCCGGCCTTGTCGTGGACGTTCGCGGAGAGCGGCTGCAGCCAGCCCTTCTCGGCGAACTGCTTGAGCACGCCGACCTGCGGCACCATCACCACGTCGGGGGCGTTGCCGCCCTCGATCTTGCTGCCGACGACGGTGGAGACGTTGTCGCCGGTGGAGACGAAGTTGACGGTGGCGCCGGTCTTCTCGCCGAAGGCGTCCAGCACCTTCTTGAAGTTCTTCTGCTCCACACCGGTCCAGACACCGGCGACGGTGATCTTCTGCCCCTTGAGCTCCTGCTTGCCGGAGCTCGCCGGGCCGGTGGTGCCGCCGCAGGCGGTGGCGGTCAGCGCGAGGCCGAGGGCCAGCGCGCCGGAGGCCGCGGCGGTGCGTCGTCTCGAGGTACGGCTCATGGTGTGGGTCCCTTCGGGGATGAGGCGGGTGGGAAGAGCGGTGCGGTGGTGGTCGGGTCGCTGATCCACCAGGCGGCGGTGGAGCCGGGGAGGGTCCCGGGCGGGCAGTCGCCGCTGGCCAGCAGGGGGGTGCCGGTGACGGGGGCCGGGGCGGCCTCCGTGCCGAAGTTGACGGCGCACACCAGCCCGTCGCCGCGGACGAACGCGAGGACCTGCGGCGGTGTCTCCAGCCAGCGCAGGGTGCCTTCGCCCAGCTGGGGCAGGCTGCGCCGCAGTTGCAGCCCGTCGCGGTAGAGGTGCCAGAACGAGCGGGTGTCGGCCAGGGCGCGGTCGGTGGCGTGCTCGGCGAACCACTCCGGCTGCGGCAGCCACGGCCGGGCGGCTCCGGCGCCGGAGGTGAAGCCGAACGGGGAGGCGTGCCCGGTCCAGGGCAGCGGCACCCGGCAGCCGTCGCGGACGAACCGGCGGCTGCCGGTCCGGTGGAAGATCGGGTCGGTGAGGACCTCGTCGGGCAGGTCGACGACCTCGGGCAGCCCGAGTTCCTCGCCCTGGTAGACGTAGGCGGCGCCGGGCAGGGCCAGCATCAGCAACGCGGCGGCGCGGGCGCGGGCCGGGCCCAGGCCGCTCGCCTCCCCGCTGGGCTCGCCGGCGTAGCGGGTGACGGTCCGGACCTGGTCGTGGTTGTTGAGCACCCAGGTGACGGTGGAGCCGGTGCCCGCGATGTCCCGCATCGCCTCGGAGATGGTCGTGCGGAACGCGTCGACGTCCCACCGGGCGCTGAGCAGGTGGAAGAAGAACGCCTGGTGGAGCTCGTCGGGGCGGACGTACTCGGCGTGTTCGCGGGCGGTGGGCACCGAGACCTCGCCGACGAGCAGCCGGTCCAGGCCGTCGCGGGCGGTGTACTCCTCGCAGACCGCGCGCCAGTCCCGCCACACCTGGTGCACCTCGGGCTGGTTCCAGGCGAGCGGGTTGACCGAGTCCCGGGACCGCTCGTCCGCCTCCGGGTCGGGGGAGTCGGGCAGCTCCGGGTGCTTGTGGAGGCCGGCGGCGACGTCGATGCGGAAGCCGTCCACCCCGCGGTCCAGCCAGAACCGCAGCACGTCGTCGAAGTGCTCGCCCACGGCCGGGTCGCGCCAGTTGAGGTCGGGCTGCTCGGGGGTGAACAGGTGCAGGTACCAGGGGCCGGGCTCGCCGTCCGGCTCGGTGATCCGGGACCAGGCGGGGCCGCCGAACATGGCCCGCCAGTTGTTCGGCGGGAGTGCGCCGTCCGGGCCCCGCCCGGGGGCGAAGTGGAAGCGGGAGCGGGCCGGGCTGTCCGGGCCACCCGCCAGGGCCTCGCGGAACCAGGGGTGGGCGCTGGAGCAGTGGTTGGGGACGATGTCGATGAGGACCTTCAGCCCGAGCCGGTGCGCGTCGGCGACCAGCAGGTCGAACTCGGCGAGGTCCCCGTAGACCGGGTCCACGCCGGTGTAGTCCGCGACGTCGTAGCCGTGGTCGTGCTGCGGCGAGGGGTAGAACGGGCTGAGCCAGATGCCGTCCACCCCGAGCTTCTTGAGGTACGGCAGGCCCACCCGGACCCCGGCGAGATCGCCGATGCCGTCGCCGGTGCTGTCGAGGAAGCTGCGGACGTAGACCTGGTAGATCACCGCATCCCGCCACCAGTGCTGTGTTGCGGCGGCCGTGGCTATGAGCATGTCCCGTTGCCCTGTCTGACTCGAAATGCGGCTGTCTGACTCGATTTGCGGCCTCGATCCAGTCGGCCGCCGTTGTGCATGCATGTTAAGTAGGCGTGTCGAACGGGTGTCAACGAGTCTGCAGGCAACGGATGCATAACTGGCCCGATATGTCCCGTAAATGGGGAGGGTGCGGGGTTGTGGATCAAGGAAAAGGGAGAGGCTTCTACTTAACGAGTAAGTAGAAGCTTCGGTGAGAGGGGACGAAGCGTCAGCCGCGGCGGGCGATCGCGTCGAGCTCGGCCCTCAGCCGCCGCAGGGCGCCGGCCGGGCTCTGCCGCTGGGCCATCGCGTCGTGGACGACCGCCTGGACGGCCAGGTTCACCTGCTCGTACCGGGGGCTCTTGGGCCGCGGCTTCGCGGTGAGCAGGCTCTTGTACAGGGTGGGCAGGTACGGGAACCTGCGCACCAGGGCCGGGTCCCGGTACAGATCCGCCCGGGCGGGCGGCAGCGAGCCCTCGGTGAGGACGCGGCGCTGGACGCGTTCGCTCGTCAGGTAGCGGATGAGCGCGGCCGCCGACTCCGGGTGCCGGGAGTTGGTGTTGACCGCGAGGTCGGAGCCGCCGAGGATGCCGGCCCCGGGCCCGTCCGGCCCCGGCAGCGGCACCACCCCGAACTTCCCCGCGACCTTGGAGCCCTCGGCGCCCGCCAGCGGGTAGGCGTACGGCCAGTTGCGCAGGAAGAGCAGCCGGCCGTTCTGGAACGCCCGCCGGGACTCCTCCTCCTTGTAGCCGAGCGCCTTCCGGGGGATCCAGCCCTCCCGCACACCGCCGGTGAGGAACTCCAGCCCGGTGCGGGCGGCGGGGGAGTCGACCGTGACCCGGCTGCCCTCGTCGGCGAGGATCGAGCCGCCGGCGGACTGCAGGGCCTCGGCCGCGTTCACGGTGAGGCCCTCGTAGGGGAGGAACTGCCCGGCGTAGCCGTCCAGCCCGTACCGGGGAGCGACCGTCCGGGCCAGCCGCCGCAGTTCGGGCCAGGTGCGGGGCGGCTTCTCGCCCGCCTTGTCGAGCACGTCCTTGCGGTAGTAGAGCAGGCCCGCGTTGGTCACGTAGGGGACGGCGTGCAGCCGGCCGCCGAAGGTCGCGGTGTCCACCACGGGCGGCAGGAAGCGCTTCAGCGGGAAGCGGCGGCCGTCGAGCGGGGCGATCCAGCCCGCGGCGGCGAACTCGGAGGTCCAGGCGACATCGATGTTGAGGACGTCGAACCGGTCGCTGCCGGACCGCAGGCTGGTGGACATCTGGGCGCGGACCTCGTCCGCGGCCTCCGGGAGCTCGACCAGGGTCACCTTCTCCGCCGGGTGGCCGCGGTTCCAGTCCGCCAGCACCCCGCGCAGATAACCGGTGAGGTCGCCGCCCGTCACGAGGGTCATCGGCCCGCGTCCGCCGGTGCCGCCCGCGGACGCGGTGGCCGGCCCGCCGGTACCGGCGTAGCCGGCGGCAATCAGTGCCGCCGCCAGGAGCCCCCTGCCCGCGGCTCGCGCCCACCGCATGGGTTCCTCCTTGTGCGCCGGCACCGGTCAGGCGTGCCCGGCGTCGGGCACCTGTATACCCGTTAGGCATGCGCGATACTAGACGTCGCAGCAAGGTCCGGGGAGCGATCCGGCTCACAGGCGGGGCGGCCTGCGGCGGCCATCGAACGGGTCACTGACGAGTAGGTACGGCGGGGAGGGAGGAGGGCGAGCGTGCGTCTGCCCCTCCTGGCACTTCTGGCGAAGGGCCCCGCGCACGGATACGAGCTCAAGCAGGCTCTTGAGAAGCTTCTGGGCGCGGCGTACCCTCAGCCGAACGTCGGGCAGATCTACGTCACCCTCGGCAGGCTGGAGAAGGCCGGTCTCATCGAGGGCGAGGACGTCGCCCAGTCCAGCAGACCGAACAAGCGGATCTACCAGCTCACCGCCGCGGGGCGGGAGGCGGTGGAGGCCTGGTTCGACGAGCCGGCCGACGAGCCGCGGGTCCGGGACGAGTTCTTCATGAAGCTCGCCCTCGCCCCGCACTCGGGGGCGGCCGACCAGATCGCCCTGATCAACAAGCAGCGCCGGCACTACCTCAACACCATGCGCGACCTGTCGAAGCTGGCCGCGGCCGAGGACCGGGACAACCGGGTCGCGCAGCTGCTGATCGAGGGCGCGATGCTGCATCTGCAGGCGGATCTCGACTGGTTGGAGCGCTGTCAGGAGGAGCTGGAATGAGCCGCGACCGCCGGCGCCCCGCCGTGGGGCGGGCCGAGGCCGCCACCGGGGCGGCGGAGCCCGGTACGGCTACGGCCGCGGACACGGCTGCGACCACGGGGACGGCTGCGGCCACGGGGACGGCTATGGACCCGGATTCGGGCACGGCCCCGGAGGCGGGCACGGCCCCGGAGGCCGCCTCCCCCGCCGGCACAGCGCCCCTCCTGCGGGCCGAGGGCCTGCACAAGACGCACCGTACGGACGGCGCCCCGGCCCTGGCCGTACGCGGCGCCGACCTGGTGGTGGAGCGCGGCGAGTTCGTCGCCGTGACCGGCCCGTCCGGCGCCGGGAAGTCCACCCTCCTCCATCTGCTCGGCGGGCTCGACCGGCCGGACAGCGGCAGGCTGTGGCTGGACGGCGAGCGCGTCGACTCCTACAGCGAGGCCCGCTGGGCCGTCCTGCGCCGCCGCAGCATCGGCGTCGTCTTCCAGTTCTTCAACCTGGTCTCCGACCTGACCGTGGCCGACAACGTCGAGCTGCCCGCGCTGCTGGCCGGGAGCTCACCCCGGCAGGCCAGGGAGAGCCGGGCGGAACTCCTCGCCGAGCTGGGTCTGGAGGGCAAGGAGCGCAGCACCCCCGGCGAGCTGTCCGGCGGCGAGCAGCAGCGCGTCGCCCTGGCCCGCGCGCTGGTCAACCGGCCGAGCCTGCTGCTCGCGGACGAGCCCACCGGCAGCCTGGACAGCAAGGGCACCCGCGAGGTGCTGCGCCTGCTCACCCGCTACCACCAGCGCGGTCAGACGATCCTGCTGGTCACCCATGACGCCCGGGTGGCGAGCACCGCGGACCGGGTGATCAGCTTCTTCGACGGCCGGATCGCCGACGACGCACCGCTGGGCGCCGGGGCCCGGCGCGGCGGCGGCGTCGCCGATGTGCTCGAACTCAAGGGCTGACCGGGATGCGGGCCACGGTGCGCTGGGTGCGCGCCGACCTCCGGCAGCACCGTGGCGAGGCCCTCTTCCTGGTGCTCGCCACCGCGGGCATCATCGTCTCCCTGCTGCTGGCGGGCGCGTTCCTGGCGTACGCGGCCAACCCCTGGCAGCGGGTCTTCACCCGGTCCGAGGGCGCCCACGTCTGGATCCACGCCAAGGCCGGACCCGACGCCGGACGGCTGGCCGGGCTCGACGGCGTCGAGCGGGCGGCCGGCCCGTACTCCACCGCGCAGGCCACCGCCGAGCTCGGTGGTACCCGGGCGAGCCTGCAACTGCGGGCCACCGGCCAGGAGCCGCCCGCGGTGGCGCGCCCGCTGCTCACCGACGGCCACTGGCTCGGTCAGCGCTCCGAGAACGGCATCGTGCTGGAGAGCTCGCTGGCCCGCGCGCTGTGGGCCGAACCGGGCGACGCGCTCGGCGTACGCGGCCCCGGCGGCACGGTACGGCTGCGGGTGGTGGGCGTCGCCGACAGCGCCGAACCGGCGTTCCGGCCCGGGGAGACCTCCGGCATCGGCTGGGTGCTTCCCGCCGCCCTGAACCGGGTCGAGCCCGACGCGCACCGGCACGGCCGGACCATCGGGCTGCGCCTGGCGGATCCGGAGGACACCGACTACGCCGTCCAGCGGGCCGTCACCACACTGGGCAGCGACCGGATCGCCCGGATCTCGACCTGGCAGCAGGCGCGCGCCGATGCCGAGGGCGGGGACCGGGTGCTCGGCCTGCTGCTGGCCCTGTTCGGGCTCGGCGCACTGCTCGCCGCCGCGCTCGCCGTGGCCGGGGCGATCGGCACCCGGATCCGCGGTCAGCTGCGGGACATCGCGGTGCTCAAGGCGGTCGGCTTCACCCCCGCCCAGGTCGTGAGGATGTTCCTGGTCGAGCATCTGGCGCTGGCGCTGCTGGGGGTGGGCTGCGGCGCCGTGCTCACCGAGACCCTGGGCGCCCGGCTGCCGGGCCGGACCGGCGAGGCGATGGCGCTCTGGCAGGACCTGCCGGAGCACACCTGGGCACCGTTCGCGATCTCGGCGGGGGCGGTGCTGCTCATCGCCGCGACCACCGCACTGGCCGCCTGGCGGGCCGGGCGGGTCCCGCCGGTGCCCATGGCGCGGGCCGCGCAGCCGGCCGGCCGCCGGCTGCCGGGGACCGCGATCCGGGCACTGGGCCTGCGGATCCCGCCCGCGCTGGTGCTCGGCTGGCGCGGCGCCTTCCACCGCCCGGCCCGCTCCGCGGCGGCCGTCGGCCGGCTGGCCGTACCGCTGCTGCTGATCACCGTGGCGCTGGGGGCGTGGACCACGCTGGACCGGTTCGAGAGCCACCCGGAGAAGGTCGGGCTCGCCGCCGAGCTCACCGCGCGGGGCGACGGCCTCGGGGACGCCGCGGTCCGCCGGCTGCTCACCGCCCGCCCGGAGGTGACCGCCGCCCACCCCGGCGCCGAGGTGGAGGCCCTGGTGCCCGGCCAGACCGGGACGATCACGCTGCGCGGCCTGGGCACGGCCCGGGTCCCGTACCCGTTCACCGTCGCCGAGGGGCGCGCCGCCCACGGGCCCGACGAGGCGGTGGCCGGGCAGGGGCTGCTGGATCTGCTGAACGCCCGGGTCGGCGACTGGGTGCGGATGACGGTCGAGGGCAAGCCGCAGGTCCTGCACATCGTGGGGCGCAGTATCGAGCCCGAGGACGGCGGCCGGGTGATCTCCACGTCGATGGACACCCTGCGGGAGCGGGACGCCGCGCTGCGGCCGGACTTCTTCCATCTGGAGCTGACCCCCGGCGCCGACCCGGCCGCGGTGAGCACCGCGCTCGCGGACTCCGCGCACGGCCGGCTGGACGTCCGGCGGATCACCAACCCCGCGGACGGGCTCTCCGCCGTCCGGGGCGTGATCGTCGGGCTGGTCGCGGTGCTGGCCCTGATCGGTCTGGCCGAGCTGTCGACCACCATCGGCGCGGGGGTGCGGGACCGGCGGCGGGATCTGCTCGCCCTCCGGGCCATCGGGCTGACGCCGCGTCAGATCATGGCGGTGATCGTCTCCGGTACCGGGTTCACCGCCCTGGCCGCCGCGGTGATCGGCACGCCCGCCGGAGTCCTCGCCGCGGACTGGCTGATCGACCTCCAGGGGCGGGCCAGCGGCATCGGCGCGGGCATCGCGGTACCGCCCCCGCCGGCGCTGCTGCTCCTGGTCGGGCTGGCCGCGGTGGCCGGGGCGGTCGCGGTGTCGGTGCTGCCCGCGGTGCGGGTGGTGCGGCGCCGACTGGTGGACACCCAGAGCGACGCGGTCTGAGACGGGGGAGGGCCGGGGCCGTCCCCCGCGGGGCCGTCAGGGCTCGACGACGACCTCCTGGGCCGCCGCCGTCGCGTCCACGATCAGCTCGGCGTCGACCGGAACGTTCCGCTTCACCAGGGCCAGCGCGATCGGCCCCAGCTCGTGGTGGCGTGCCGAGGTGGTGACGAAGCCCAGCTGCCGCCCCTCCTCGCCGTCGGCCGCCAGCCGGACCGGAGCGCCGTGCCCCGGCAGCTTCACCTCACTGCCGTCCAGGTGCAGGAAGACCAGCCGGCGCGGCGGCTTCCCCAGGTTGTGGACCCGCGCCACGGTCTCCTGCCCGCGGTAGCAGCCCTTCTCCAGGTGGACGGCGGAGCCCAGCCAGCCGAGCTCGTGCGGGATCGTCCGGTGGTCGGTCTCCAGGCCGAAGCGGGGCCGGTGCGCCTCGACGCGCAGCGCCTCCAGCGCCAGCACCCCGGCCGCCGGACCGTTCGCGGCGGCGAAGGACTCCAGGTCCGCACGGGGCAGGAAGAGGTCCCGGCCGTGCGGGGTCTCCCGGACGGCGACGCCCTCCGGCGACTCCGTGATGGAGCCCGCGGGGAGGTGGACGACCGCGTAGTCGTCCGTCGCGTCCTGCACCTCGACCCGGTAGAAGAACTTCATGCTCTCCAGGTAGGCGATCAACTCGCCCTGGGTGCCCGGCTCGACGTGCGCCCAGGTCGTCGCGCCGTCGTCCACCAGGTACAGCGCGTGCTCGATGTGGCCGTGCGGGGAGAGGATCAGTGCCTCGGTGGCCCGGCCCGGGGGGAGCTCGCTGACGTGCTGGGTGAGCAGCAGATGCAGCCAGCTCAGGCGTTCCTCGCCGGTCACGGTGATCACGCCGCGGTGCGAGAGGTCCACGAAGCCGGTGCCGTCGGCGAGCGCGCGCTGCTCCCGGAACAGGTCGCCGTAGTGCGCGGCGACACCGTCGTCCGGTGCCTCGGCGGCAACGGCGCCGGGCAGGGAGAGCAGGGGGCTGGCGGGAGAGTGTGCCTGCATGTGTACCAGCCTACGGTCCGTCGTTCGACGCTCCGGCTGCGCGGTCGGCATCCGTGGGACCGGCTTCCGTGGCGGCGCCGCCGGATGCGTCCGGGGTGGCGGCGGAGGAGCAGCCGGCGCACCGCCCGAAGATCGCGAAGTGCTTCAGGTCCGTGTCGAAGCCGAAGGTGTCGCGCAGTTGGGCGGTGAACCCGGAGGCCACCGACACATCGGCCTCGATGACGTCACCGCAGTCCCGGCACACCAGATGGAGATGGTGGTGCCGGTCCGCCAGGTGGTAGGTCGGCGCCCCGTGCCCGAGGTGGGCGTGGCTGACCAGCCCCAGCTCCTCCAGCAGCTCCAGGGTGCGGTAGACGGTGGAGATGTTCACCCCGCCCGCGGTGCGCCGCACCTCGGTGAGGATGTCGTCGGGCGTCGCGTGCTCCAGCCGGTCCACGGCCTCCAGCACGAGCTGACGCTGCGGGGTCAGCCGGTACCCGCGCTTCCGGAGGTCGCTCTGCCAGTCGGTGGTCACCACAGGGCCAGTGTAGGAGGCGGCGGGCCGGGTGCCGCGCGCCCACGACAACGGCTCCACCCCCGGGGACGGACGTCCCGCGGCCGGTGGAGCCGTGTGCGGCGGCGGAGCGGCGCGCCCCGGGGCCCCGGGGAAACGGAGTCCGCGGGAACGCGCTGCTGCGTGTCCGCGTGCTGCGTGTCTACGTCTGTGCGTCTGTGTGCCGCGCGTCTACTTGAAGAAGGCGATGCCGTCGTCCGGCAGGTCCTTGAGGTCCTTGGCCCACTCGCTCGGGTCGACGACCTTCTTCAGGTGCGCCGACATGTACGGGCGCAGCTCGACCTCGGGGGTGGCCTTCTCGCCGACCCACATCAGGTCGCTCTTGACGTAGCCGTAGAGCCGCTTGCCGCCGGTGTACGGTCCGGAACCGGCGGTGCGGGCGACGGCGTCGGTGGCCAGGTCGATCTGCGGCTTCTGGTCGGCCAGCTCGCCGTACCAGACCTCGGCCACACCCTGGTCGCGGATCATCACGATCTCGACCTTGCGGTCCTTGTCGATGCGCCAGAAGCCGGACTCGGACTCCAGCGGACGGACCTTCTTGCCCTCGCTGTCGAGCACCCAGGTGTGCGAGGTGTACTCGAGGAAGTCACGGCCGTCGTGGGTGAAGGTCACCTCCTGGCCGAAGTTGCACTTCTCGTCACCGGGGAAGTCGAAGACACCCGCGCCTTCCCAGTTGCCGAGGAGGAAGGCGAGGGGGACGAGGTCCGGGTGGAGGTCGGACGGAATCTCGATCATGAGCTCAGGCGATCTCTAGGGAGCGGGAGGAGGCGCTGGTCAGCGCTGGCCCTGGTACAGCTTCTTCATGGTGAGGCCGGCGAACGCGACGACGCCCACGCAGACCAGGACCAGCAGGGTGATGAAGAATGCCTCAAGCACGAGCGCGCTCCTCGGGGGAGTGTGGTGGTACGGACCGCGGTCGAGTCTAGTCCGCGGCGTCGGGGCCGGTGCTGTGAGGGCCGCCCCGGTGCTGTGAGGTGCGCCGCTGTCCCGGCGGGCCGCGCTCCCGGCCGTTGCGGGTCCGGCCGGTCCCGGCGGCGGCCGCTCTAGAGTGAGCACATGGCGAAGAAGCTCGTGATCAAGGTGACGGCCGGGGCCGACGCACCGGAACGGTGCTCGCAGGCGTTCACGGTGGCGGCGGTCGCCGTCGCCAGCGGGGTGGAGGTCTCGCTCTGGCTGACCGGTGAGTCCGCGTGGTTCGCGCTGCCGGGGAAGGCGGCCGAGTTCGAGCTGCCGCACGCCGCCCCGCTGCCCGACCTGCTGGACTCCGTCCTCGCCGGCGGCCGGATCACCGTGTGCACGCAGTGCGCGGCCCGCCGGGAGATCACCGAGAAGGACACCCTGGAGGGGGTGCGGATCGCCGGCGCGCAGGTCTTCGTCAGCGAGTCCCTGGCCGACGACACCCAGGCGCTCGTGTACTGAGTCCCGGCCGGGGCACTGAGTCCCGCCGGGGCCGGGCGGTCCGCCCTAGGGGCGGTCGTCGTCGCTCCGGCCCTCGTCGCCGGTCTGCCGCCCGTAGTGCTCGAAGCGGCGCCAGCTGTCGTCCAGCGGCTCGTCGTCCAGCCAGCTGTCGTCCGGCACGTCCCACCAGTGATCGTCCGGCTCCCGGCGGTTGGCGACGATCGCGGCGACCGGCGGGATCGCCATGGCGACGCAGCACATGCCGACGGCGGCCGGGACCGACCACAGGCGGACGACTCCCCAGGCCAGAACGAAGAGCCCCAGGCACAGCCCCATGAGGACGAAGTACCGGCGGCGTCGCCGTGCGTACATGCCTCCAGCGTACGGCGGCGGGGCGTCGAGGAGCAGGGCTCCGGCGGGCCACCGCGGGGCGACCGGACCTGGAACAGGCGGTGCGCCCGGACAGCACGGAGGGCCGCACCCCTGAGAGTCCAACCCCGGGGTACGGCCCTCCGGCCGCTGTGCGCCGTCGTCAGACGGCGATGGCGACGTCGGCCGCCGCGCCCTGCTGGGCGACGACCGTACGGTCCGCGGTGGCGCCCGGAACCAGGGCGCGCAGCGTCCAGGTGCCCGGGGCCGCGAAGAAGCGGAACTGCCCGGTCGCCGAGGTCGGGACCTCGGCGGTGAACTCGCCGCCGCCGTCGAGGAGGCGGACGTAGCCCGATACGGGCTCGCCGTCGCGGGTCACCGAACCCTGGATGATCGTCTCCTTGGCCACGTCAACTCCTGCCAGGTCCGGGCCGCCGGCTGTTGCTCCACACATGAGGGTGTCCTTCGGGTCGGGGGTCGGGGATCAGCTGTTGGCGCCGAGCTCGATCGGCACGCCGACGAGGGAGCCGTACTCGGTCCAGGAACCGTCGTAGTTCTTGACGTTCGCCTGGTCGAGCAGCTCGTGCAGGACGAACCAGGTGAGCGCGGAGCGCTCACCGATGCGGCAGTAGGCGATCGTGTCCTTCGACAGGTCGACCTGCTCCGTCTCGTAGAGCTTCTTGAGCTCGTCGTCGGACTTGAAGGTGCCGTCGTCGTTGGCGTTCTTCGACCACGGGATGTTGCGGGCGCTCGGCACGTGGCCGGGGCGCTGCGACTGCTCCTGCGGAAGGTGCGCCGGGGCGAGCAGCTTGCCGCTGAACTCGTCGGGGGACCGGACGTCGACCAGGTTCAGCTTGCCGATGGCCTGCGCGACGTCGTCGCGGAAGGCGCGGATCGAGGTGTCCTGCTCCTTGGCCTTGTAGTCGGTCGCGGGGCGCTCGGGCACCTCGGCCACCAGGTCGCGGGAGTCGAGCTCCCACTTCTTGCGGCCGCCGTCGAGGAGCTTCACGCTGTCGTGGCCGTACAGCTTGAAGTACCAGTAGGCGTAGGAGGCGAACCAGTTGTTGTTGCCGCCGTAGAGGACGACCGTGTCGTCGTTGGCGATGCCCTTCCCGGACAGCAGCTTCTCGAAGCCCGCCTGGTCGACGAAGTCACGGCGCACCGGGTCCTGGAGGTCCTTCTTCCAGTCGATGCGTACGGCGTTCCGGATGTGGTTCTTGTCGTAGGCCGAGGTGTCCTCGTCGACCTCGACGATGACCACCTTGGGGTCGTCGATGTGGGCCTCGACCCAGTCGGCGTCGACCAGGACGTCGCTGCGGCTCATGTTTTTCTCCTCCGGGGCAGTTTCGGATGCGCGGGCTGCGGCTGCGCGCGGCGCGCGGTGGTGCAGGGGTGCGCGTCGGTGCGCGGCCGCTTCTGTGGAGCGGGGAGGCCCCAAAGGGCCTGGGAGAAACGGGAGTCGGGGCTCCGCTCAGAACGAGCGACAGAGCATGGCGGCGACACGGCACAGGTCGACTGCCCGCCGCTTCGTGAGATCCGCCTGTCGCTTCATGCGTCCGATCGTAAGGAGCCGCGGGCACGCATGTCACCGGCGTGTCGGATGCTGAGACGCAAATGCCCGCCATGTGGGACGCAACATCGGCAGATGCCGTCCTGCCAGGCAGTCGGGGGTGAGCGGGGTCACGGCCGTCCGTCCGCCATCTGAGGTGCGGACGGAGCTGTCTCGCTCTGTGGACACCTCGGGGCCGGGGCGGCCGTCCGGGGGCCCCGGTGGCGCGTCGGCCGCGGCGGGGTGCGGGGCTGTTCGGTACCGGTGAGACGGCTGGGGGCCGGAGCCCGTTGGTTCGCCCACCGTCGGTTCGCCCACCGTCGGTTCGCCCACCGTCGGTGGGCCCGCCGGTGGTGGGCTCGTCGGTCAGGGGCTCCGGCGGATGCGGCTGACGCCGGTCAGCCCGCCAGTTCGACCTGACGGCCGACCACGGATACATCGACACCGTCCTGGGTCGTGACGACCTTGTCCAGTTTCATGCCCTCGGGCAGGCCGTCGATCTTCCGGTCGAAGTCGATCTTCCCGCGGACCAGATTCTCCAATCCGGGGATGCCGGCGCCGGGGATGTCGTCGGCATGCAGCCGGATCGTGTCGTCGCCGGTGACGCTGACCGTGCTGAGGACGCTGCGCTTGACGGTCCGGCCCAGGATCGAGACCCCGGCGGTGACCTTGACCTGGCTCTTCCCCACCTGGTCCCGGCCGCCGTAGCTGACGGCGACTCCCTCGCTGGAGGCCTGGGACAGGTCGTCGTAGCCGAGGTGTGCGGACCCGGTCGCCGAGTCGGCCACCGCGGAGGAGAAGGAGTCGTTCAGCTTCACGTCGCGCAGCTCGGCGGTGAGGCGGCTGATCCGCAGCGACCGGCCCGCCGAGCTGGCCGTGACGCCGTTCATGGTCACGTCGACCTCGTCGAGCTCCCTGCTCAGCGCCTGGGTGAGGAACGGGAAGCCCTTGATGGAGACGTCCGGGGTCTCCGCGAGGCCCTCGCTGCTCTTGATCTTGTCCGCCGCCTCGGACTCGGCCATGCCGACCGCGAGTCGGTCGGCCGCCACGAACAGGCCCCCCAGGACCACGGCGACGATCAGCAGTATTCGCAGTGCACGCATCCGACTGGCTCCCCCACCCTTTCGATCGGACTCCGTTGCCCAGTGAGCCTAACCGGCCGGTGATCCGATCGTGGCCGATCACCAGATTGCGGGAGCAGTCCACCCGGAACACCCGGAACGTCAGCAGTCCCCCCCCGGATCGCCCGGCGGCCGAGCGGACGGGCCGGCTCCGGAGCGCTCGATGGGTGTGGCCCGGGCCCGCACACATCGAACGGGCCCGGGCCCGGAACGCGCGCGGTGGCGTCCGCCCGACGGCGTGGTTCCGGCTGTCGGTGCGGTTCAGCCGAGGGCGCGGCCGAGCACGTAGACGGCGGGCGCGGCGAGCGTCAGCGGCAGTGCCACGCCGGCGGTCAGGTGCACGAACCGGGACGGGTAGTCGTAGCTCGCGACCCGCAGGCCGATGAGCGCACACGCTCCGGCCGCCGCACCGAGCAGCGCCCCGCCCGCCCCGAGGCCCGTCAGGGCTCCGGCGCCGGCTCCGGCTCCTGTGGCCGCGGCCAGGGCGACGGCCGGGGCGACCCGCGACGGCAGCGGCAGCGCACGGGCCACCACGGCGACGGCCACCGCGACGGCCCCCACCACGACCGCGTCGCCGGACACGGCGGAGGCGGCGAGATGGCCCGCGGCGAGCACGGTGAACGCCGAGGACGCCACCCCGGCCGTCAGTGCGTACAGCCGCTCGTCCGCCGAACTCCCGTTGCGGAGCTGGAGGACCAGCACCAGCAGGCACCAGACGCCGAGCGTCCCGAGCGCCACCGTGGGGGCGTCCCCGCGCTCGGTCGCCAGCAGCGCGATGTCCGTGGCCAGGCCGCCGGCGAAGGCGAGCGCGATGCCCTGGCGGGCGGGCCACATGCCGTTCAGCCGGTACCAGCCGGCCGCGGTCCCGGCCTGCAGCAGCACGACGGCGAACGCCAGCGCCGGGCGGGCCAGCGCCCCGGTCAGCGCGATGAGCGCGGCGAGACCGGCCGTCAGCAGGGCGGACTCCATGCCGGGCGGAATGATCGGTGACGCGCCCGCCGCGCGGGCCCGCTGCGCCGGGGTGAGCCCCGGGGTGTCCACGGTCCGTACGGCGCCGCGCGGCCCGTCCGCGGGGCGACGGGCGTCATCCGCCGCGTCGGAGCCGCTCCTGCCCGGGGTGTGCGGCCCGTCCTGGCGGCTCCGGCCGCCGGCCGGGTGCCCGCCGGGGGCCGGCGACTGCGGCACCGGGCCGGTACGCGGAGCTCCGCGGTGACCGGCGCCCGTCGGTCCGGTGGGCTGCTCCGGCGGCAGCGGCCCCGGGCCCGGGGCCGGTCCCGTGACGGGCAGATACGCGGTCTCCGCGGCCGCGGAACCCGGTGGCGACTGCTGGTACGGGGAGTCGCCGGTCCCGGCCTCCTGGTGCGTCAGCCCCTGCCAGACCTGGGTGGGCGGAGCCTCGCCGGCGCTTCCGGCCGACCAGCCCGCCGAGCCGTGGGACGGCTGCGGCGACTGCTGCCAGGCGGCACCCGCCGCCGGCGCGTGCGGCGGCGAGCCCTGCGGCCGCGAGCCGTACGCGCCCTGCGGGCCGTGCTGCCCGTGCTGCCCGTGCTGCCCCGGCGGGGGCGGCGGGCTCTGCGGCGCGGGCCGGCCGGGATGGCCGTACGGGCCCTGCCGACCGCCCGGCGCCTGCCGACTGCCCGGCGCCTGCGGGGCGTGCGGGGTCTGTGGGGAGTGCGGGGCTTGCTGGGCGTGCCGGCCTTGAGGGGCCTGCGGTGCCTGCGGGACGCCGTGCTGACCGGGACGGCTGTGCCGGCCCTGCCCGCCCTGCCCGCCGTGCGTCGGGTACGCGCCCTGCTGCGGGGTCTGCTGATGCAGGCTCTGCGTGGGCTGGGGGGCCTGCGTGGGCTGTGAGGCCTGCGGTGCCTGCGGGGTGTACGGGCCCTGCGGCTGCGCCGGGTACGGAGTGTGCCCGGACTGCCCGGCGTACCCGGAGTGCGTGCCGTGGTGCGGCCCCGCCTGGGACGGCTGAGTGCCCTGGGGCTGCTGCGGGTGCTGGGCCCGGGGCGGCTGCTGATGCGCGGCCTGCGGGTCCCGGGGCGTCCCGTACGGGTCGTAGTAGGCGTGGCGCGGCTCGTACGGCCCGCGCGGGTCCTGGGGGTCGTACGGCGGCTCGTGCGGGCTCGGCGGCTCGTACGGGCTGTGCGGCTTGTCGCTCATGGCGTGGAGCTCATCCTCCTGCGAACGGCGGGAGCACTTCGACCGTGCCGCCCTCGGTCAGTGTCACCGTCTCGTGGCCCCGGGTCCCCACCGGGTCGCCGTCCACCAGGAACGAGCAGCGGAGCAGGACCCGCGCGAACTCCGGGTTCCCGGCGTGCCGCTGCCGGGCCGCCTCGAGCGCCTCGGCGAGGGTCGCCGCGCCGTAGCTCTCCGCACCGGTTCCGGCGGCGGCCTTGGCGGCGGCCCAGTACCGGATGGTGCCGTGCGGCCGGCGCGCTCCGTCCGAACCGCTGGTGGCCACGGCCGCGTTCCCGTCCGGTGCGGCCTGGGCTGCGCCCATGGGGACTCCTGTCCTCGTTCCGTCGACGGCGTCCCTCGCGGGCGCCGCCCTCCATGATGGCGGGTACCGGACGGCAGGCGTCGATCGCGGGTGCCGGACGGCAGGCGTCAGCCGTTCGGCGCAACCGGGGGCAACGGGTCCGCCGCGGGTGCGGCCCGTGGCCTGTCGGTCGTCTCGCGGTGGGGCCCGTGCCCTGTCGGTCGTCGCCCGGTGCGGCTCCGCGCCCCGGTGACCCTCCGCCGGTCCGGCCCGGTCGCTGCCGGCCGTCCCCCGGCGCCCCGCCCCGTCCCCGGCGCCGGGGACGGGGATGGTCGGGGGCGTCCCGCCGCGCTCCCCGACGTCCCGTCCGTGCCGCGCCGTCGTTCCTTCGGACCGCCCCGCCCCCGGCGCCGGCCCCCGGGCGGGCCGCCCCGTCAGCCGGCCCCTGGACGCACCGGCCGGGCCCGCTGCGTCCAGGCGCCGATGCGGGCCAGCAGGGCGTCGTCGGCCGCGTTCTCCGCATGGCCGAGGCCCGGTTCGATCCACAGCTCCGCCGCGCCGTTCGCGGCCCCGGCCAGCGCGTGCGGGTGGTCCAGCGGGAAGTAGGGGTCCCGGTCGCCGTGGACGATGAGCAGCGGGACCGGGGCGATGTGCGGTACCGCGCCGACCGGGGAGAGCGGCTCGGGGTTCCAGTCCTCGGGGTGGATCCGGGTGCGCAGCCCGAGGCGCCCGACCAGCCGGCCCGCCGGGCGGGTGACGACCCAGTGCAGCCGTCGCATGGGCGCGGTGCCGCGGTAGTACCAGCGCGCGGGGGCGCTCACCGAGACGACCGCATCGGCGTGCGCATCCGTGCGCCTCTCGTGCGGAAATCCGTTCAGGGGCTCGTTCAGGGGCTCGTTCAGGGGCTCGTTCACGGGCCTGTTCACGCGCCCGTTCAGCGGCCCGTTCGAAGGCTCGTGCAGCGGCGCCCGGGGCAGGCCGTCCGGGCGGGCCGCGGCGGCCGGTCCGGGGTCGTCGGAGCCCGGTCCGGGGCCGCCGGCCGCCGCCCGTCCGAGGCCGTGCGGGCCGTACAGGGCGGCGTGCCGCAGGACCACCGAGCCGCCCATCGAGAAGCCCACGGTCGCCACCCGGGTGTGGCCCAGCGACCGGGCCCAGCGCACCGCCGCGGCCAGGTCGAGCACCTCGCGGTCGCCGAGCGTGGACCGGCCGCCGGACCGTCCGTGCCCCCGGAACGAGAACGTGATCACCGTCGCGTGCCGGGCGAGCGCCCGCGCCGCCCGCCGGACGGCCGGCCGGTCCAGGGCCCCGGTGAAGCCGTGCGCGACGACGATCGCCGGGCGGTCGGAGAGGGCTGCGGAGCCCTGCCCTGCGGAGCCGGTCGTGCCCTCCGCCGGACCGTCGTCGGCGGGAGGCCCGGCCCCGGTGAGCGGCCCGGTGAACGGGGTACGGGCGGCCTCGATCCGCACCCCGTCATCGGTCCGCAGCCAGGTCCGGAACGGGTCCGCGGGCCGGCCGCCGGGGATACGCGAGGTGATCGAGGGAACACGGGAACGTGACCGGGCGGCCTCGGAACCGGAGCTCATGTGGGCTATTCTGCTGGGAGAGGATCCGGGCAGCGACGCCCCCGGGTCCTTTCGTGCTTTCAGGAGCCCGCCCGCGCGGCGCGGCGCGGACGGGCTCCAGGGAGCAGGACCGTACGAAGCAGTGCCGCCAACTCCCCCCGTGCTCGAACGCCCGGGGTGCCCCGTCGCAGGGACCGAGGAGGATCCGACGTAATGGGCGAGCGAAGCGTGCAGGACCGTACCATCCGGACATACGGCTTCTTTTTCCGCGACCTTGCGGATTCCCTGACCGAAGGGAGCATTCGATGAGCTCGCTGCTGCTCCTCACGAATGCCCTCCAGCCCTCCACGGAGGTGCTGCCCGCGCTCGGCCTGCTGCTTCACGGCGTACGGGTGGCCCCCGCCGAGGGCCCGGCCCTCGTCGACACCCCCGGTGCCGACGTCATCCTGATCGACGGGCGGCGCGACCTCCCCCAGGTCCGTTCGCTCTGCCAGCTGCTGCGCTCCACCGGCCCCGGCTGCCCGCTGGTGCTGGTCGTGACGGAGGGCGGGCTCGCCGCCGTCACCGCCGACTGGGGAATCGACGACGTCCTGCTCGACACGGCCGGCCCGGCCGAGGTCGAGGCGCGGCTGCGGCTCGCCATGGGCCGCCAGCAGATCACCACCGACGACAGCCCGATGGAGATCCGCACCGGTGACCTCTCGGTCGACGAGGCCACCTACAGCGCCAAGCTCAAGGGGCGGGTGCTGGACCTGACCTTCAAGGAATTCGAGCTGCTGAAGTACCTCGCGCAGCACCCGGGCCGGGTGTTCACGCGGGCGCAGCTGCTCCAGGAGGTGTGGGGCTACGACTACTTCGGCGGCACGCGGACGGTTGACGTCCATGTGCGGCGGCTGCGGGCCAAGCTCGGTCCGGAGCACGAGTCGCTGATCGGCACCGTCCGGAACGTCGGCTACCGCTTCGTGGTGCCGGAGAAGGTGGAGCGTGCCGCGGAGGAGGCCAAGAACAAGGCCGCGTCCGACGCCGCGCGGCCGGCCGAGGGCACGGGCGGCGCGCCGGGACGCGGGAATGTCCGGGAGAGTGTGAAGGCCGGTTCCGCAGGACCGGCCGAGAGCTGAGTCACCCCGCGTAGACTGCCGCGCGTGGCCAAGGTGACGCGTGATGATGTGGCAAGGCTGGCGGGGACGTCGACCGCTGTGGTCAGCTACGTCATCAACAATGGACCCCGGCCGGTCGCCCCGGCCACGCGCGAGCGTGTCCTCGCAGCGATCAAGGAGCTCGGCTACCGGCCGGACCGGGTCGCGCAGGCCATGGCGAGCCGCCGGACCGATCTCATAGGGATGATCGTCCCGGACGCGCGGCAGCCGTTCTTCGCGGAGATGGCGCACGCGGTGGAGCGGGCGGCGGCCGAGCGCGGAAAGATGGTCCTGGTCGGGAACTCCGACTACCTCGACGAGCGCGAGGTGCACTATCTGCGGGCGTTCCTCGGCATGCGGGTCTCCGGGCTGATCCTGGTCAGCCAGGGCCCCAGCGAGCACGCCGCCGCGGAGATCGACGCCTGGGACGCGCGCGTGGTCCTGCTGCACCGGCGGCCCGACGCGATCGACGACGTCGCGGTGGTCACGGACGACGTGGGCGGCGCGCAGCTCGCCACCCGCCATCTGCTGGAGCACGGGCACGCGTACGTGGCCTGCCTCGGCGGCGTGGAGGAGACCCCGACCACGGGCGACCCGGTGACCGACCACATCGAGGGCTGGCGGCGGGCCATGCGGGAGTCCGGCCGCTCGGTGGAGGGGCGCCTGTTCCAGGCGCCGTACAACCGCTACGACGCCTACCGGGTGGCGCTCGGGCTGCTCGCGGGCCCGTACCGGCCTCCCGCGATCCTGTGCGCCACGGACGACCAGGCCATCGGGGTGCTCCGTGCGGCGCGGGAGCTGCGGATCGACGTACCGGGCGAGCTGGCGGTGGCCGGCTTCGACGATGTGAAGGAAGCCGCGCTGACCGACCCGCCGCTCACCACCGTGGCCTCCGACCGCCCGGCGATGGCCCGCGCGGCCGTGGACCTGGTGCTGGACGACGGGCTGCGGGTGGCCGGTTCGCGGCGGGAGCGGCTGAAGCAGTTCCCGTCGGCGCTGGTGATCCGGAGGTCGTGCGGCTGCGGCTGACGTCCGCGGTGCGGTGGCGTGCGGAGCGCGTCCGGCGTTCCCCAGGGGCGGGCGCCCCGGCGGGGCCGGCTCCGGAGCGGGGCGCCGGTGCGGGTTCGTGCCCTGGGCGGTGAGGGAGCGCGCCCTTCGGCACGGGCTCGTGAGGGAGCGTGAACCCGACGAAGGCTCGGCCCCCGAGTGACCGAGAGCCCGGTTCGGGGCCCGTCCTTATGTCGGGCATACCGAGTTCTATCGGGCTTCTCACGGATCGTTCAGACGGTTCTCATGCTGCGGGCGGACCGTACATGACATGACCGACACCCGTGCGTTTCCTGCTCCCCAGGGCCCGGACCAGGGCGCTTCCGCGTCCCGCCCGCCGCTCGACCCCCGGTTTCCGGCAGCGCCCGCCCAGGGGCCGACGCTGCCGCCCGCACCCGGTGGGGGAGGTGCGGGCGCCCGTCCGGGCGGGTGGGGCGGCGCGGGAGGCGGCGCGCCCGGGGCGGTTCCGGAGGCCGGGCCGCCCGGCGGGCACCGGCGGCGCGCCCGCCGGCCGGTGGCGCTCCTCGCCGCCGTCGCCCTCGCGGCGGCCGCGGTCGGCGGCGGGACGGCCCTCCTCGTGGAGCACGCCACCGGGGGAGCGGCCGGCGGCGGGAACGCGGTCGCCGGGACCACCGCGGCGGTGACGACGAAGGGCACGGTGGCGGGGGTCGCCTCCGCCGTCGCCCCGAGCGTCGTGGAGATCACCGCCTCCTCGCCGGGCGGGAAGTCCACCGGCTCCGGTGTCATCACCACCGCGGACGGCGAGATCCTCACCAACAACCATGTGATCTCCGGCGCTTCGTCGGTCACCGTGACCTTCCACGACGGCCGCACGGCCACCGCGAAGGTCGTCGGCACCGATCCCGACCTCGACATGGCCCTGGTGAAGGCGGAGGGCGTCAGCGGGCTCAAGGCGGCGACGCTGGGGAACTCGGACGCGGTGAAGGTCGGGGACCAGGTGGTCGCCATCGGCTCCCCGGAAGGGCTCACCGGCACGGTGACCAGCGGCATCGTCTCCGCGCTCGACCGGGACGTGACCGTGCAGAAGGACGACGGGCAGCGCTCGCCCGGGGACGGCGACCGCTGGCCGTTCTCCTTCGGGGGCGGCCAGTACAACGGCGAGGTGGGCTCGTCCACCACCACCTACAAGGCGCTGCAGACCGATGCCTCGCTCAACCCGGGCAACTCCGGCGGCGCGCTGGTCGACATGGAGGGGCGGATCATCGGGATCAACTCGGCCATGTACACGCCCAGTTCCGGCGGCGGCGCGGCCTCGGGGGCGGCCGGCAGCATCGGACTCGGCTTCGCGATCCCGGTCAACGACGTGCGCGGGATCCTCGACGACCTGCGGGACGGGAACTGAGGCTCGGGACAGGGACAGGGACGGAGCTGAGGCCGAGGGCGCGGGTGAACGGGCCCGCCCGTCGGGCGACCGGCTCCGGCGTCCGCGTGCGAGGCTGGTGCGGCGGCGCCGGACCCGCGCACCCCGGCCCGTACCCGGAAGGTCCGCACCGCACCCACCCCCACCGAACCGATCCGCCGCTCCCCTCCCCAGGTAGGCACCGATGAGCCCCGCCGAAGGCGACCACCGCATCCTGATCGTCGACGACGAACCCGCCGTCCGCGAGGCGCTCCAGCGCAGCCTGGCCTTCGAGGGCTACGGCACCGCGCAGGCCGTCGACGGCCTCGACGCGCTGGAGAAGGTCGACGCGTACCAGCCCGACCTGGTGGTGCTGGATGTGCTCATGCCGCGGATGGACGGGCTCACCGCCGCCCGCCGGCTGCGCGCCGCGGGCCTGACCGTGCCGATCCTCATGCTGACCGCGCGCGACACCGTCGGGGACCGGGTCACCGGGCTCGACGCGGGTGCCGACGACTACCTGGTCAAACCGTTCGAGCTGGACGAGCTGCTGGCCCGCATCCGGGCCCTGCTGCGCCGCAGCTCGTACGCGTCCGCCGGCGGCGGCCCGGAGCCGGAGGAGCGGGCGCTGGTCTTCGGCGACCTGCGGATGGACCTCGGCACCCGGGAGGTCACCCGGCGCGGGCGGGTGGTCGAGCTGACCCGCACCGAGTACACGCTGCTGGAGATGTTCCTCGCGCACCCGCGGCAGGTCCTCACCCGGGAGCAGATCCTCAAGGCCGTCTGGGGCTTCGACTTCGAGCCGAGCTCCAACTCGCTGGACGTGTACGTGATGTATCTGCGCCGCAAGACCGAGGCGGGCGGCGAGCCGCGGCTGGTGCACACGGTGCGCGGCGTCGGGTACGTGCTGCGCGGGGACGGCGGCGGCGAGTGATCCCGGCCTCCCTGCGCCGGATCCACCGGCTGCGACTGCGCTCCCGGCTGGCGCTGCTGACGGCGGTCGCGGTGGCGGTGGCGGTCGCGGTGTCGGCCTTCGCCTGCTGGTTCCTGACGCGGAACCAGCTGCGCGCGGAACTCGACAACAGCCTCCACAACACCAGCATCCCGCCCGGCTTCGTCGGCCAGCTGCTCCGGAACTGCCGGGACACCGAGCCGAACACCAACAAGGAGGTCCTGCCGGGCATCGCGAGCGGGCAGCTGGTGCTGGCCGACGGCCACCGGTGCGTGGGGATCAACTCCCAGCCCGTCGAGGTCGAGCGGGTGGACGAGGAGGTCGCCGCCGGGCTGCGGGAGGAGGCGCTGCACGACGGCGTCACCGACAGCGGCGAGCCCGTACGGGTGCTGACCCAGCAGACCCAGGTGGGCAGCGCCGTCTCCGTGTCCCGGCCGCTGAGCGAGATCGACGGCGCGCTGAACACCCTGGCCCTGCTGCTCGCCGCGGTCGCGGGGGTCGGGGTGGTCGGGGCCGCCACGGCGGGCCTGTGGATCGCGCGGGCCGGGCTCAAGCCGGTGGACCGGCTGACCGGAGCGGTGGAGCACGTGGCCCGCACCGAGGACCTGGCGGTACGGATCCCGGTCGAGGGCGAGGACGAGATCGCCCGGCTGTCGCAGTCCTTCAACGCGATGACCGCGGCGCTGGCCTCCTCGCGGGACCGGCAGCAGCAGTTGATCGCCGACGCGGGGCACGAGCTGCGGACCCCGCTCACCTCGCTGCGCACCAACATCGAGCTGCTGGTGCGCAGTGCGGAGACCGGCCGGGCGCTGCCGGAGGCGGACCGGCGCGAGCTGCTGTCCTCGGTGAAGGCGCAGGTCGTCGAGTTGGGGGCGCTGATCGGGGACCTCCAGGAGCTGTCCCGGCCGGACGCGGTGGCGGGCAGCGGGCCGCTGGAGGTCGTGGCGCTGCACGAGATCACCGGCCGGGCGGTGGAACGGGCCCGGCTCCGCGGCTCCGGCCTGACCGTCACCACCGAGCTGGACCCCTGGTACGTGCGGGGCGAGCCCGCCGCCCTGGAGCGGGCCGTGGTGAACCTGCTGGACAACGCGGTCAAGTTCTCCGGCGGCGGGGCGGAGGGCGGTGCCGGGGGCCCGGCCGAGCCACTGTCCGGGGGCGGCGGAGCCGGCCGGGCGGGGAGTGCGGCCCCGGCGGCCGGTACGGGGCAGGCGGGCGTTCCGGCCGAGGGGGCCGGCGCGATCGAGGTCCGGCTCCGGGGCGGGGCGCTGACGGTGCGGGACCACGGCCCGGGGATCCCGGCCGACGAACTCCCGCACGTCTTCGAACGGTTCTGGCGCTCCACCTCGGCGCGGAGCCTGCCCGGGTCGGGGCTCGGGCTGTCGATCGTGGCCCGCACGGTGCAGCAGGCGGGCGGCACGGTGACGCTGGAGGCGGCACCGGGCGGCGGCACGCTGGCCCGTCTCGCCCTGCCGGGGTCGAGCGCGCCTCCGCCGGAGACGGCGCCGTAGCCCTGCGGGCGTTCCGGCTCGGGGGTCCTCGTGCCCCCGCGGACGTAGCCGCGGAAACGACGAGCCCCGCCCGGCGCGGAGGCCTGAGCGGGGCTCGGACAGCGGGTGGTGCGGCGGCGCCGGAGGGGCGGGCCCTCAGTGCTCCTTGCCGCCCTCCGGCTTCTGCGACTTCTCGTTCTTCCCGCCCTGGGCGTTCTTGCCCTGGGCGTTCTTCCCGGACGGCTCGGACTTCTCGCCCTTCTTCTCCGCGCCCTTCTTCGCCGGCTCCTTCTTCTCCACGTCCTTCTTCTCGGCGTCGCCGAGCGGCATGTCCATCCCCGAGAGGTCGGCACGGATGCCTTCGCGCTCCACCGAGATGTTCTGGAGGCGTACGTATCCGGGCACCTTCGGGAGCTGGAAGGAGAGGGAGAACCGGTTCGACAGGTCCGGCTTCGTCAGCTCGGTCAGCCCGGAGGCCAGCCCCGGGTCGATGCCGATCTTCTTCAGCAGCCACGGGTGGTCGACGAGGACGTCGACGAGGTTGAGCTTCATCACCTGCTTGACGAAGCGCGGCGCCCCGGTGACCCGGTGCAGCTCCTCCTCGCTGCGCACCGTCCGGTCGATCGCCGAGTCCGGCACGCCGAGCCGCTCGGCCAGCGACGGGACGGAGAGCAGGGCCTTCGCCTGGGCCAGGTTGCGGCGCACTTCCTCGGCGCCCTTGCGCGTCAGCCGCAGCCCCTCGCCCTCGCCCTTCCCCGGGCGGAACACGGCGATGTCGGCGATGTTGAGCTGCATGCCGCTGATGTCGGTGGCGATCCCGCGGCCGCCCACCCGGCGGATGTGCGCCTCGGCCTTCATGCGCAGGTCGTGGCCCGCGACCGGCAGGCTGCCCTCGGCCCGGACGGAGCTGCGCCCCATCTCGGTGAACCGCACCTGCGAGGAGCCGAGCTCCCGGTTCAGGTCGTCGAACGACAGCAGCACGCTGCCCTGCATCCGGCCGACGACCGCCCCCTTGATGGAGGTGGGCAGGCTGCCCTGGAGCTGCACGTCGGAGGCGGACGCCTCGACCCGCGCCAGCGAGACGCGGTCGGCGGCGACATCGGGGATGGCGATGTCGACCTTGTCCAGCCGCTTGTCGGCCATCTGCGTCAGGAAGGGGAAGCCGTGCACGGTCACATCCGGCTCGGTGGCCAGATGCAGCGATTCCTTCAGCTTCTCCTGCGTCTTCTGCTCGGCGTAGAGAACGGCCCAGCGGTCGGCGACGACCAGGAACGCCATGGCCACCACCACGGCCACCACGCCCTTGAGAGCGAGCGGAAGGGCGGCGAACCGGCCGCGGCGCCGTCTGCCCCGGCGGTGGTCGGGCCGCGTCCACTCCTCGTCGGCCTGCTCGTCGTCCGCGCGAAGCCCCAGCCCCAGGACGTCGTCCTCGAGGCGCCGATGCCGTGAGCTGTCGCCGTAGTCCTCTTCGGGGTCGGCGAGCGCTGCGAGGTCCTCGTACGGGTTGCGCACCGACGGCCTCGGTTCTGACTCGGGAGGTCGTGTGGGGGGTCGCATCGGTATATCCGATCACGAACCGCACCCTCGAATGCAAGTTCAGGCGTTAAACCTCGGTTAATGCGAGGGATTTCACGTCCGGCGGGGCGCGGGTGCCGTGCCCGGGGACAACGGACTCCCGTGCCCTCCGGAGTGTTTCCGGGCAGGTCGGAACGGGTCCGGCAGCCACCGCGGGCCGGGGCGGGGAGCGGAGGGGAGGCTCCGGACGGGTCCGCCGGGCCGCCGGTGACCGGCCGCGTTCAGCCGTATACGGCCGTCCGGAGGACCGCAGTTGGTCACTCGCGGCGGTGACGGAGGAGGGGCCGGACCGCGGGCGGGGCGCGCACGCACGACGGCCCGGCGGGATCGTGTCCCGCCGGGCCGTACCGGTGTCCGGCGCACCGCCCGGTGACGTGACTCCCTTGTACGGAGAGTCGGTTCACCCTTCGCGCGGACTACTTCACGACAGTGATCCGGTCCGCCTTCGGCGGCGCCAGCGGCTGCGCCGCGGACGAGTGTGCGGCGAAGTACGCGGTGAGCGCGTCGAGATCGGACTGGCCCACGAACTTGTTGCGGCCCTCCTTGAACGCCGTGAAGCCGTCACCGCCGCCGGAGAGGAACTCGTTCATCGCGACCCGGTAGGTCTTCGACGGGTCGATCGCCGTGCCGTTGAGCTTCACCGAGTCCTTGTCGATGCGGGCGGCGCCGGTCTTCGTCATGTCCAGGGTGTAGGTGAAGCCCTTCGAGACCTGGAGGATCTTCGGCGAGGCCTCGTTCGGCCCGCTCACCTGCTGCTGGAGCGCGGTGATCAGCTGGGCGCCCGTCAGGTCGACCGCCGTCATCATGTTGGTGAACGGCTGCACGGTGAACGCCTCGCCGTAGGTGACCACGCCGTCGCCCTCGCTGCCCGACGCCTTCTGCACCAGGTCGGAGCGGATGCCGCCCGGGTTCATCAGGGCGAGCTGCGCACCGCCCTTGCCGGCCGGGGCCATGGCCTCCAGCTGGGCGTCGCCGATGACGTCGCCGAGCGGCGACTCGTACGTGCCGGCCCCACGGCCGGGGATGTCGCCGGAGATGTATCCGACCGGCTTGCCGGCGACCGGCGCGGCCAGCTTGTTCCAGCGCTGGATGAGCGCGGTCATGTCGGCGGCCTTGGGCTGGTCCCGGCGCACCACGTGGTTGGCCGACGCGACCCTGGTCCGCACGATGTCATGGGTGCGGCGGTCGTAGGTGAGCGTGGTGTCGGTGTAGAGCTTGCCGAACGAGGAGGCCGAGGTGACCATCCGCGGCTTGCCCGCCGGGTCGGGGACCGTGCACACGTACGCCTGGTGGGTGTGGCCGGTGACCAGCGCGTCGACCTTCGGGGTGATGCCCTTGGCGATGTCCACGATGGGGCCGGAGATGCCGTCGCCCTGGCCGGGGCTGTCGCAGTTGTAGTTGTACGAGCCGCTCGCGGGGGCCCCGCCCTCGTGGATGAGCGCGACGATGGACTTCACCCCGCGCCGGTTCAGCTCCTTGGCGTACTTGTTGACGGTCCTGATCTCGTCGTGGAACTTCAGGCCCTTGATGCCGCCCGCGGAGACGACGTCCGGGGTGCCCTCCAGGGTCAGCCCGATGAAGCCGATCTTCACCCCGCGGTGCTTCCAGACCGTGTACGGCTTGAGGATCGGCTTGCGCGTCTTCTCGTCCGTCACATTGGCGGCCAGGTAGGGGAAGTCCGCCCCCCGGAAGACCTTGCCCTTCTCGAAGCAGCCCTCCTTGGGGTGGCAGCCGCCCCTCTGCATGCGGGTGAGTTCGGTCCGCCCCTCGTCGAACTCGTGGTTGCCGACGCTGGTCACGTCGAGGCCGAGCTTGTTCATCGCCTCGACGGTCGGCTCGTCGTGGAAGAGGCCGGAGACCAGCGGGCTGGCGCCGATCATGTCGCCGGCGGCGGCGGTGACGCTGTACGGGTGGCCCTTCCGCGCGGTGCGCAGCGAGGAGGCCAGGTACTCGGCGCCGCCCGCGTCGATCTTCTGGGTGGTGCCGTCCGGGTTCTGCTGGGTGACCTGGCCGGAGGAGCCGGCGGGCGGTTCGAGGTTCCCGTGGAAGTCGTTGAAGGAGAGCAGCTGCACATCGACGGTGCGGCCGTGTCCGTGACCGCGGCCGTGCCGGTTGCTGTCGGCCCCGGCCGGAACGGCGACGGACAGCGCCCCGGCCGTGGCCGCGAGCACCGCCGCACCGATCGTCAGACGGCGGGCCGTGCGGCGCCGTTGAGGTGTCGCTGACATGAGTTCCCCTTTGTGGACAGCGAGTTCTGCGACAGCGGAATTCGCCGGCGTGGTCGAGTCGAGCGGCAGCTTATGGTCAACGCGCGTAGCGTGTCAGGACTCCGGCGGTAACGAGCAGGTTGCGACGGTGTGGCCGGAAACCTCGGGCGGACGGGCGAGGTGAGCGGGCGGCCGGCCCGGAGCTCCGGGGCCGCCTGCGCCCGGCCGGCCGCGGACGTCGACGGGGCCGGCAGGCCGCCGGACGAGCCCCCGGGGTCACAGCGGCGGACGGGCGGACGCAGGTCCCGTCGGCGGTCGGGTGGTCGTCGCCGAAGACGGGGAGCGCGATGTCTCCCGGTGGCGGCAGGGCTCCCCCGGAACCGGCGGGTCGTAGGCTCAGGACATGAGCAACGTGGTGAACGGGACGGGCGCGGTGCGGAAGATCGAGATTCTGGACGAGGTGGCGCCCGAGGCGGCGCAGACGGTCTCGGAGCTGCTGGAGGAGGCGGCCCGGATCGACGGGCAGCCCGCCGTTTCGGAGCAGGGCCGGCTGCAGCTGCGGGGCGGCCGCCGCGAGGGCGTCCGGCATCTGCTGCTGTACGCGGACGAGGGCGACGGCGGCCGGACGCTCGCCGGCTACGCCCAGTTGGAGGAGACGGATCCGGTGGAGGCGCCGGCCGCCGAACTGGTCGTGCACCCCGGGCACCGGGGGCGCGGCCACGGCCGGGCGCTGGGCTGCGCGCTGCTGGACGCCTCGGGGAAGCGGCTGCGGATGTGGGCGCACGGCGGGCACCCGGCGGCGCGGCACCTGGCGCAGGTGCTGGGCATGTCGCTGTTCCGGGAACTGCGGCAGATGCGCCGCCCGCTGGCCGATCTCTCGCTCGCCGACCCGGTGCTGCCGGAGGGCGTGACCGTTCGGACCTTCCGGCCGGGGCAGGACGACGCCGCGTGGCTGGCGGCGAACGCGGCGGCCTTCGCCCACCACCCCGAGCAGGGCTCCCTCACCCAGCGGGACCTCGACGACCGCATGGCGGAGGCGTGGTTCGACCCGCAGGGCTTCTTCCTGGCGGAGAAGGAGGGCCGGATCGTCGGGTTCCACTGGACCAAGGTGCACGCCGCCGAACAGCTCGGTGAGGTCTACGTGGTCGGGGTCGTGCCCGGCGCGCAGGGCGGCGGCCTCGGGAAGGCACTCACGGCGATCGGGCTGCGGCACCTGGCGGCGTCGGCGCTGCCGACCGCGATGCTGTACGTGGACGCGGACAACACCGCGGCCGTCACGGTCTACGAACGGCTCGGGTTCGTCACCCACGAGACGGATCTGATGTACCGGACGGAGAGCTGATCCGGGGTGGAGAGCTGATCAGGACGGGCACCGGGTACGGCCGGGCCGCCGCCCGTGGGCGGCCCGCGCCGGACCGGCCCTCCCGGCCGCCGTACGAGGCCCCGGCGGCGCTCCCGGTACCCGGATGGAGTAGTCCCGGAAACCCATGGCCAGAGCATCGGACCCCGGTACCGGGCACCGCCGAAGCTCCCCACTCCCCCCCCTCCGGCCCCTGCGACGTCGGGAGCCCCTGACCGGGAGGAGAATCCGCCATGCGTGACCGGCCGCCGGGCTGGGCAGCCTGGTGGCGGAAGACGTGCGGCGGCCCCCCCGGTGCCCGGCTTCCTCGGGCGTCACCCCGGCCCCGGCGGCCACCGGCGTGCTCCGGTGGCTCCAGGACCCCGGCGGACCCCCGCAGCCCCCGGACCCCGGCGGGCTCCGGAGCCCCTGCCGCCCCCGTGGCACCGGTGGGAAGCCCGGATGCGGTACGTCGCGGAGGACGGCTGTGGCCGCACTCCGTGACGGCGGCTTCACACCCCGCCCGGGGCCCTCGCGCCCCGCCGGGCACTGGGCACGGCCCCCGGGAGCCGGGCCGCGTCCACCCCTGGGAAGGGACCCGCTTGCCTGGCCGCCATGTGCGCGTTACCGGCGATTCAACGTTGCTTGCGAGCATCACTGAATGCAGCCCGCTGTGCCGAAATCCCCCACGAGACGGCTCCGTGCCGCTCCTCCGCCGCTGTCCCCGCCCCCTTCCGACGCGCCCGAACACGCGTGGGCGCGGAACAATGAGGACATGAGCAGCGACTCCAGCGTTCCGGCTCCGGCCCAGCACGTCCAGCCCTCGGTCGGCTCCATCGCCGCGCACCGCACCCACACCGTGGCGGCCGCGGCCTACTCCGACCTGGAACCGGATCTCGACGCCGACCTCGACGGCTACGAGGACGGCTACGAGGACCGGGACGGCGAGCTGCCCCAGGGACGGTTCCTGGACCGCGAGCGCAGCTGGCTGGCGTTCAACGAGCGGGTGCTGGAACTCGCCGAGGACCCCGCCACCCCGCTGCTGGAGCGCGCCAACTTCCTGGCGATCTTCGCCAGCAACCTGGACGAGTTCTTCATGGTCCGGGTGGCCGGTCTGAAGCGCCGGATCGCCACCGGGGTCGCCACCCGGTCCGCCTCCGGGCTCCAGCCCCGGGAGGTGCTGGACCTCATCTGGAACCGCTCCCGCGAGCTCATGGCCCGGCACGCCGCCTGCTTCCAGCAGGACGTCCTGCCGGAGCTCGCCGAGCAGGGCATCCAGATGATCCGCTGGCCGGATCTGACCGAGAAGGAGCAGGCGCGGCTGTTCACCCTGTTCCGCCAGCAGATCTTCCCGGTGCTCACCCCGCTGGCCGTGGACCCCGCGCACCCGTTCCCGTACATCTCCGGGCTCTCCCTGAACCTGGCCGTCGTGGTGCGGAACCCGGTCAGCGGGTACGAGCACTTCGCCCGGGTCAAGGTGCCGCCGCTGCTCTCCCGCTTCCTGGAGGCCTCCCCGCAGCGGTACGTGCCGCTGGAGGACGTGATCGCGGCGCATCTGGAGGAGCTCTTCCCGGGGATGGAGGTGCTCGCCCACCACATGTTCCGGGTCACCCGCAACGAGGACCTGGAGGTCGAGGAGGACGACGCGGAGAACCTCCTCAAGGCGCTGGAGAAGGAGCTCATGCGGCGCCGCTTCGGCCCGCCGGTGCGGCTGGAGGTCGAGGAGTCGATGGCCCCGGAGGTCCTGGACCGGCTGGTCCGGGAGCTGAAGATCTCCGAGGCCGAAGTCCACCCGCTGCCGGGCCCGCTGGACCTGACCGGCCTGTTCGGCATAGCGAAGCTGGACCGGCCCGAGCTGAAGTACCCGAAGTTCGTCGCGGGCACCCACCGCGACCTCGCCGAGGTCGAGTCGGCGCAGGCCCCGGACATCTTCGCCGCGCTGCGCGAGCGGGACGTGCTGCTGCACCACCCGTACGACTCGTTCTCCACCTCCGTGCAGGCCTTCCTGGAGCAGGCCGCCGACGACCCCGACGTGCTGGCGATCAAGCAGACGCTCTACCGCACCTCGGGTGACTCGCCGATCGTGAACGCGCTGATAGACGCCGCGGAGTCCGGCAAGCAGGTGCTGGTCCTCGTCGAGATCAAGGCACGCTTCGACGAGCAGGCCAACATCAAGTGGGCCCGCAAGCTGGAGGAGTCGGGCTGCCATGTCGTCTACGGCCTGGTCGGGCTGAAGACGCACTGCAAGCTGTCGCTGGTGGTCCGGCAGGAGGGCGACACACTGCGCCGCTACAGCCACGTCGGCACCGGCAACTACCACCCGAAGACGGCGCGGCTCTACGAGGACCTGGGGCTGCTCACCGCGGATCCGCAGGTCGGCGCGGACCTCTCGGACCTCTTCAACCGGCTGTCCGGCTACTCCCGGCGGGAGAACTACCGGCGGCTGCTCGTCGCCCCCAAGTCGCTGCGCGACGGCCTCATACAGCGGATCAACAAGGAGGCCGCGCACTGCCGTGCCGGACGGCCCGCGTACATCCGGATGAAGGTCAACTCCATGGTGGACGAGGCCGTCATCGACGCGCTGTACCGGGCGTCGCAGGCCGGGGTGCCGGTGGACGTCTGGGTGCGCGGGATCTGCGCGCTGCGGCCCGGGGTCGAGGGGCTGTCGGAGAACATCCGGGTGCGCAGCGTTCTCGGGCGGTTCCTGGAGCACTCGCGGGTCTTCACCTTCGGCAACAGCGGGGAGCCCGAAGTCTGGCTCGGCAGCGCCGACATGATGCACCGCAACCTGGACCGCCGGATCGAGGCGCTGGTCCGGGTGAGCGACACGGCCCACCGGGCCACCCTGACCCGGCTGCTGGAGACCGGTATGTCGGACGCGACCGCGTCCTGGCACCTCGGCCCGGACGGCAACTGGACGCGGCACGCGACGGACGCCGAGGGGCAGCGGCTGCCCAACGTCCAGGAAATGCTCATCGACGCCCGGAGGCGCCGGCGTGGCCCAGCGACATCATGAATCCGCCGGTGGAGCCGGTGACGGCGACCGTGTGCACGGCGACAGCGTTCAGGGGACCGGTCCGGAGCGGGAGGTTACGGCCCGTGCCGCGGACGGGTCGGCCCTCGTGGGCCGGAGGGCCGAACACCCCGGCCGGGAGCGCCGCGACGACGAACGCGACGGGGTGCGCAGGGGCGGGGACCGCCGCCCCGGGGACCGCAGCCCTGGGAGACGTGGGGACCGCCACGGCGGGGGCCGCGGGGACGAGGACGGGCGGGACGGGGAGTGGCGGCAGCGTCACGGCCGGGACCGCCGGGAATCCGGCGAGCGCGGCCGTCCGGCCGCGGACGGCGGGGAGGAACCGGCACGAGGGGTGCGTGTGATGGTGGCGGAGAGCACGGGCGGCAGGCCGGTCCGGGGCGCGCCCCCGGCCCCGACCGCGGGCGAGGTGCTGGCCGGGTACCTGCACGCGCACGCGACCGAGTTCCTGCGCAGCCTGCGGTTGCAGCGGGAGAGCGGTTCCGACGCGGAGGAGGCCGTCGAGGCGGGGCGCCGGCTGCGCCGGTCCGCGCGGCGGATCAGCGGCGCCCTGCACACCTTCCGCCCGCTGACGGACACGGCCTGGTCGGACCCGCTGCGCGCGGAACTCGCCTGGGTGGCCGGCACGCTGGCCCGCGAACACGCCTACGCCGCCCGGCTGCTCCGGCTCCGCGCGGCCCTGCACCGGCTCTCCGGCGCGGAACCGTCCCCCGTGGCGGCGGCCGGGGCCGGAGAGGACGGCCGGGGCGCCACCGAGTGGTACGACCTGACGGGCACGGGCGGTCCCGGCGGACCGGCCCACGACGGTGGCCGGCTCCACGACGGCGGACAGCCTTTCGACGGCGGACAGCCTTTCGGCGGCGCCCCGGCCGCGTACGGCGGTGACGGCCCGGCGGCCCGGCCGCTCGCGCTCGGCGAGGCCGAACTGCCCGCCCCCGGGGACCTGCTGCCCACCGGGCCCACCGGGTACGGGGCGGCGGACCCGGGGAACGGCAGGGCCCCCGGAGCGGGGCCCGGGACGAACGGGAACGGGGAGCACGGAACCGGGGAGCGCGCGGAGCAGGTCGTGGCGCAGCGGGCGCCCGGATCCGTGACGACTGCCGGGCCGTCCGGGACCGTCGGTACGGCCGGGACGGCCAGGGCGTCCGGGACGGCCGGGAAGGGCGGGGCCGCCGGTGGGCAGCGGAGGGCCCAGCAGCGGAACACCGCCCAGGCCACGGCCGCCGCTCCCGGCGCGCTGACGGTGGGCGCCGCCCGCGCCGCCGCCCTGCTGGACCGGCAGCTCACGCTCGCCCGGACCCGGGCGCACTCGCAGGCACTGCAGGTCCTGGGCTCGTCACGGTTCCACGCGGTCGCCGATGGCGTGGCCGTACTGGCCTCGGAGGCGCCGCTCGACACGGTCGCCGCCGCCGGTTCCCCGGAGGAGGCGCTGCGGCCGCTCGCCGACCACGTGCACCGGCGGCTGGCGGACGCGGTGGACGCCCTGCCGCTGTACCGGGCCGGGCACCCGTACAACGCGGAGGCCCTGGTGCACGGGCTCGCCGCCACGGCGGCGGCCGACGCACCCCCGGCGGCGGAGCAGCAGGACGCTCCCTGGCACCAGGTCCGGCTGCTGCTGCGGCTGTGCCGGTACGCCGAGGAGGTCATGGAGTCGGCGGAGCCGCGGCCGGTGCTCGGCGGGGGAGACGAGCCGCCGTTCAGCGTGCGGCTCTCCGGTGCGGCGCAGGCCCTGGAGCGGCACCGCGACGCGGCCGAGGCGGCGGCGGCAGCGGCGGCGGCCGCCCGCACCCCGCGGATCGCACCCGCCACGGCGTACGCCCTGGGCGTGCTCCACGCCGATCAGCGGCACGACGTGGAGGCGGCCCGGTTCGCCTTCGGCCGGCTCTGGCAGCGATGGGCGGTGACCACCCGGTGAACCGCGACGACGACCCCCCGGACACCGGCGGCCCGGACACCGGCCACCCGGACACCAGCCGCCCGGGCGGCACCGGCGGTTCCTCGACCGGCGCGTCGTCCACCGGCGCGTCGTCCGCCGGCGGGGCGCCCACGGCCGGGCCCTCCACGGCCGGGCCCTCCACGGGCGAGCCCTCGGCCGGGCGGTATCCCGAGGTCGGCAGGACCGTGCTGGCGGCGGGGTGCGTGCTCTGGCGGCGTTCCCCGCGGGCCGGGGAGGTCGAGATCGCGCTGGTCCACCGTCCGAAGTACGACGACTGGTCGCACCCCAAGGGCAAGCTCAAGCGAGGCGAGGAACCGCTGCGGGGCGCGCTGCGCGAGGTGCTGGAGGAGACCGGATACGCCTGCGCACCCGGACCGCCGCTCCCCACCGCCCACTATCTGGCCAACGACCGCCCCAAGCTGGTCCACTACTGGGCCGCCGAGGCCACCGACGGGCAGTTCGTGCCGAACCCCGAGGTCGACCGCCTCCTCTGGCTGCCCCCGGACGCGGCCCGGCTCCGCCTCACGCACGAACGCGACCGGGAACTGGTCGACGCCTTCCGCGACGTGCTCCACACGGCCTGAGCCCACCGGCGCGGGGTGGTGCGTCAGGCATCGTCGCGGACGGGCCGGCCGCCGCCTGCATCTCCCGTCCCGAGCGGCGCCCACCCGCCGTCATCAACCGCTCCAACTCCGCAATCAATCCGGTCGATTTCACCGTCAACTCGGTCGCCGATGCCTTCAATTCGATCGGGTATCGGTCTTCCCCGGTGAGTGGGGCGGTGCGGGTGCGCCGGAGGAGGCATCCGGGCTGGGGAAAGGGGACGGCCGGGTCGGGGAAACTTGGTGTCAAGTTCCGTCACAGGCAGTGCACTTGGGCCGCTGACGTGGCATTCTGTCGCACCTTGGCACCAACGCGAGACCTCTGGGGGGCAGCGGTGATCACAGGCGACGGGATGCAGTTACCGGGGTGGCGCGGAGGCGACGGCAACGCCGCGTACCTCGACAAGACCTTGCGCCATGGAGACATGGAGCTGTCCCTCGCGGAGGGCGTCAGCGGCCGGTTCATTCTCTTCCTGGTGCTGCGGGCCTTCTTCGCCTCGGTCCTCGTCGCCATGGTCCCGGCCTTCATCGGGCTGATCTCCCTGATGGCCGACCTCGGCTCGTCCTCGGGGTACGGCAGCGGTTACGGGGAGAGCTCCAGCGACGCCGACGCGGGCGCGGCCTGGCTGATGTTCGCGTTCATCGCCTCCACCGCGGCCTTCTGGCTGGTCCTGCTGGCGTCCCGGGTCCGGGAGCCGCTGGGCGCCTGGCGGGTCCTCCTCGCCGACCGCGAGGACCGGGCGACGTCGGTCTACAGCCAGATCCGCGGCACGCTGCGGCTCCGGCGCAGCCCGCTGGCCGTCCAGGAGCGCCGGATCAGGACCGGCGGGCGGGGCGCGGAGAGCATCAGCCACCGGCTGGTCCTGGACGACGGCCCGTACACGGCGTACGTCTCCGTGTTCGGCTACGGGTCGAGCCTCTACCTCGGCTGGACGATGTGGCGTTCGCGCCGCGGGGCCGCGCTGTTCGTGCAGTTCGTCGGGGACCTGTTCCGCGGCGTGCTGGGGCAGAACACGCCCGAGAAGCAGATGATGCGCGCCGACCGGCCGCAGGCGATGCGGGAGGCCGTGCACCTGGCCTGCCGCGAGGGCCTGTTCGTGGCGATCGAGGGCATCGACGTGCCCGACTCCTACGGCTTCCCGCAGGGGCTGCCGCCGGTCGTCGACGAGGACGTGCCCGCCGCCCCGGCGCCCCCGCCGGTCCCCGTTCCGCCCATGCCGCCGCGCCCCGGTGTCCCGCCGCAGGCCGGAGGTCCCGGCACGGTATGACCGACGACGGTGTGCTGGTCTCCTCGGGTGCGCAGGGCAGTTGGGCCTGGGTGGGCGCCCGGCTCGAACCCGAGGCGGCCCTGTCGGAGCACGGCGGCTTCGCCGGTCTGCCCGAGGAGCGGCGCACGGCCGAGGCGGCGGTCCGGGAACGGACCTGGCTCGCCGAGCGGTGGGTCCCCGACGGGCGGCACCGGTTCGAGATCCGCTACTGGAACGAGCCGGACACCGGCCGGGTCTCCTGCGCCCTGCTCGGCCAGGTCCACGACCGGGACCGGCAGAGCGCGGAGACCGCCGCCCGCGCCCTGCGTCCGCGCCTGCTCTCCGTACCCCGGCATGTGCGGGCCGTCGGGCTCGACGCGGCGGGGGTGCGGCACGCGCTCGCACCTTTCGGAGCCGGTGGTGGGACCGGAATCGGACCCGGACGCGGAGCCGGAGCCGGACCCGGTGCCGGTGCCGGTGGGGACAGCGGTCCGGGGGACGGCGGCCTGGCCGAGGTCCGCAAGCGGCTGGCCTGGGCGCCGTCGACCCGCCACGACGCCCGGTTCCGGGTGGGCGTCATGGTGTTCCCGCTGGCCGGACAGGCCGTTTCCTGGGAACCGGTCTGGGACGAACTGGCCCGCCAGGACCGGCCGTGCGTGATCGGCGTCTGTCTGGAACCGTCCGCCCCCGGAGAGGGACTGCCGGCCCGGCTCGGCTATCTCGCCCAGGAGTACGGCCGCCTCGCGGTCGCCGGCACACCGAACCCGGTGTACCAGCAGCCGGTGCCCGCGGACCCGTTCGCGATCCGGGCCGCGCCGCTGTACCAGGACGCGGCCCGGCGCTACGGGGGCCGCGTCTTCCGGATGCGGATCGCGGTCGCCGCCGCGGGGCCCGTGCCGCTGCACCTGGCGGAGACGGTCGCGGCCACGGTGTCCACCCAACCGGGGGCCGGGGCGGCGACGGCCGCCGAGGCCGCGGTGGTCCGCGTGCCGCCGGAGGGCGAGCGGCGGACCGCCTGGCACAGCGTCTCCACGCTGGGCCGCGCCTGGCTGGAGGAGACCTATGGGCAGGGCGCGCCGCCGGGCCGGCTGGGACCGGTGGAGCGGGTGCTGAGCGATCTGGTGGATCTGCCGGAGGCCGGCACCGCGTTCCGGTTCCCGTACGAAACCCCCGGCCGGCCCCCGCTGTTCGACACCGCGAGCCGACGGGCGGCCCAGGGCGGACCCCGGGGCGGAGGACCGGCCCCGGCCGCCCCGCAGGCGGATCCGCACTTCCCGGGCCTGTGACGACGTGGCGGCAGAGGACGAGAGCGCCGCGAACCGTACAGGACCGACCGAACTCGACCGGAAAGGCCCAGCAACCGTGCTCACCTTCGCATTCGACGGAGGCTCCGCCGAGGCGGACACCCTCGCCCGCAACCTGGCCGACTGGCTGAACGACGACGAGGACCTGAGCGGCGCCGTCCGGCTCCGGATGGCACCGCCCGCCCGCGGCGAACAGGGCGCCCTCGCCCAGGCCACGGAACTGCTCGGCGCGGCGGAGCCGCTGCTCAGCGCCGGGGTCGGCGCCGTCGCCATGTGGCTGGCGGAGCGTACGAAGAGCCGGCGCGTCAGCTTCCGCGCCGTCCGGCCGGACGGCGCGGAACTGCGGGTCTCCGCGGGCAGCCCGGCGGACGCGGCAGCCGTCCGGGAGGAACTGGAGCGCTTTGTGAACGCCGACGGCCGGGGCGGAGGCGCCACCGACGGCAGCACGCCGACCGGTGACATGCAGGCCGGTGACATGCAGGCCGGTGACGCGCGAGTCGGCGGCACCGGGGCCGACGGCGGGCGGACCGGCGACGGCCGCGGCCCGGGCGCGTGAACGACGGCGGATGGGTCGTACAACTGCCCCGCCCCCGGCGCTCGTCCGCCGTGCTCGTCGGCACCGCCACCCAGGTGACACCCAGCGGCCTGCACCCGATTCCGCAGGCGGCGGCCGGCGTCCGGGCCCTCGCGGACGCCCTCACCGGCCCCGCGGGACACCTCGACCCGGACGCCGTGCGGCTGCGAGTCGACCCGCAGACCGCCACGGACGTGCTCGATCTGTTCCCGCCGGCCGGCGGCGGCCGGACGGACCTGTGCCTCTTCTACTACGCCGGCCACGGACTGCTCGCGGAGGGGGACCGGCTGTGCCTGGCCCTCCCCGGCTCGGTGGACGAGCCGGGCAGGGCGGCCCGCACCTCGCTTCCCGTGCAGGACGTCTTCGCCGCGATGTCCCAGTCCGCGGCCCGCCACAAGGTCGCGGTGCTCGACTGCTGTTTCGCCGCCCGGGCCTTCGACGCCCCGGCCGCCGCCGATGTGCATCTGCTGACCGCGACGACCCGGACGAAGAAGGCGCGGTACGGGGAGGCCGCGGAGTTCACCGGCTTCACCGGCGCGCTGCTGGAGCTGCTCGGGGACGGCATCCCCGACGGCCCGGAACACCTCGACCTCGGCACGCTCCACCGCCGGCTCGCGGTCACCCTGCCCACGTCCGCCGACCGCTGTCCGGCGCCGGCGCAGCGGACGGTGGGGTTCAGCCACGACCTGGCACTGACCCGCAACCCCGCGCACGGGACGGGACGGACCAGGGACGGCCTCGCGGCGCGGGCCCGGTTCGCCCTGCGGACGCGCCGGCTCGCCCTGCAGGGTGCCGTGGTCAGGCCCGAACGGATGGAACAGGCCGTACGCCTCTTCGCGGGCATCGTCGCCGACGGCGTCCGGGAGCTCTCCCCGACGGACCGGGAGGTCCTCACCTACCGGCACGCCCACGGATCGGTGGTGGGCGAGGCGGGGGACGCGCCGGGCGCCGCCGCACTGCTCGATGCCGTGGTCGCCGACTGGGAGAGCGCGGCCGCGCCGGACGACGAACGGCTCACGGCGGCCCGGGCCAGCCGTGCGCACTGGCGCCGCGAAGGCGCCGTCCCGTCGGCCGGCCAGGGGGAGCCGACCGGGCCGGGGCTGTCCGTGCGCCCCGGTCAGTCCCGTGGAGCTGCGGTCAGCCCCGCGGAGCCAGGGCGTCCCAGCGGACGGTGACCTCCCCCTGCCGCCATCGCCCGGGCCCGTCGGCGACCGGCCAGTCCCGGCGCAGGGCCCGCACGGCGCCGATCCACCGCTGCCGCGCCCCGAGGGAGGCGAACGGCGCGGCGGCCGCCCACGCGCGGTCGAAGTCCCTGAGGAACGCATGGACGGGCTCGCCCGGCACGTTCCGGTGGATGAGCGCCTTGGGCAGCCGTTCCGCCAGGTCGGAGGGGCGGGACAGGGAGCCCAGCCGGGTCGCGAACGTCACCGTGCGCGGGCCCTCGGGGCCGAGGGCGACCCAGACGTGCCGCCGCCCGATCTCGTCGCAGGTCCCCTCCACGAGCAGGCCGCCGGGCGCCAGCCGGGCCCGCAGCCGTTCCCAGACGGCGTGGACCTCGGCCTCGTCGTACTGCCGCAGCACGTTGGCGGCCCGGATCAGCACCGGCCGGCGCCCGCCGGGGAGCGGCACCTCGAAGCCGCCGTGGGCGAAGGCGAGCCCGTCGCGTTCGTAACGGCGGGCGGCCTCGACCCGGACCGGGTCGATCTCGATGCCCACCACCCGGGCGTCCGGCCGCACGGTCCGCAGCCGCCCGAGCAGCTCGACGGCGGTCCACGGGGCGGCGCCGTAGCCGAGGTCGACGGCGACCCCGTCCCGGTCCCGGCGCACGGCTCCGCCGTGGACCGCGGCGATCCAGCGGTCCATGCGCCGCAGACGATTGGGGTTGGTCGTGCCGCGGGTCACGGTCCCCACAGGGCGGGGCGAGGGGATGCGGACGGCCATGAGGAGAGGGTAGGCGGTGCCACCCGGAAGCCCGTACCGCCCGGTGCTGCGCCCCCGGCCGTCCCGGCCCGTACCGCGCCTCGCCCCGTACTGCCCGGGCCCGTGCCCGAGACGCCGTGACGCCGTGACGCCCGGTGGCCGTGGAACCCTGGTCCGGGAATGGTCCACTCCCCGCCGCCCGGACCGGCCCCTTCCTCCGGCCCACGGAGGCATCGAGCGTCACGTTTTGGCAAAGCGGAAATGGTACGAGGCGTTCCGCTGGTTACACGTTCGATGGGGAGGTCCGCTCCCGCCTAAGGAGGTCTCGCGAGGTGAGCCAGTACGTGTCCCGTCTCGGTGCGCTCCGTGGCCGTTCCCATGGCCCGCTGGTGACTCCGCCCCGGCTGAGGCTGCCCGGCACCGCGCCGCGGCGCCCGCGCCGGGTCGCCATGCTCAGCGTGCACACCTCGCCGCTGCACCAGCCCGGCACCGGGGACGCCGGCGGCATGAACGTCTACATCGTCGAGCTCGCCCGGCGCCTGGCCGCGATCAACATCGAGGTCGAGATCTTCACCCGGGCGACCACCGGCACGCTCCCGCCCTCGGTCGAGCTGGCCCCCGGGGTGCTTGTCCGGCACGTGGACGCCGGCCCCTACGAGGGCCTGGCCAAGGAGGACCTGCCCGCCCAGCTCTGCGCCTTCACCCACGGCGTGATGCAGGCGTGGGCGGGCCACCGCCCCGGCCACTACGACCTCGTCCACTCCCACTACTGGCTCTCCGGCCACGTCGGCTGGCTCGCCGCCGAGCGCTGGGGCGTCCCCCTGGTGCACGCCATGCACACCATGGCGAAGGTCAAGAACGCCGCGCTCGCCGCGGGCGACACCCCCGAGCCGCCGGCCCGGGTGATCGGCGAGACCCAGATAGTCCGCGCGGCCGACCGGCTGGTGGCGAACACCGCCGAGGAGGCCGACGAGCTCGTCCGCCACTACGACGCGGCGGCCGGCAAGGTCGCCGTCGTCCACCCCGGGGTGAACCTGGAGCGCTTCCGGCCCGACCCCACCGGTGTCACCGAGAGCCGGGCCGCCGCCCGCGCCCGCCTGGGGCTGCCGCAGGACGCGCTGATCCCCCTCTTCGCCGGCCGGATACAGCCGCTCAAGGCCCCCGACGTCCTGCTCCGCGCGGTCGCCGCCCTGCTGGAGGAGCAGCCGCAGCTGCGGGAACGCCTGGTGGTGCCGATCGTCGGCGGACCGAGCGGCAGCGGCCTCGCCAAGCCCGAGGGGCTGCAGAAACTGGCGGCCCGGCTGGGCATCTGCGATGTGGTCCGGTTCCGGCCGCCCGTCGGCCAGGAGCAGCTCGCGGACTGGTTCCGGGCGGCGTCCGTGCTGGTCATGCCCTCCTACAGCGAGTCCTTCGGCCTGGTCGCCATCGAGGCGCAGGCCTGTGGCACCCCGGTCGTCGCCGCGTCGGTCGGCGGCCTGCCGGTCGCGGTCCGGGACGGGGAGAGCGGCTTCCTCGTCGACGGCCACGACCCGCGCGACTACGCGCGGGCGCTGCGCCGCTTCAGCGACGACCCGTCCCTCGCGGACCGGATGGGGGCGGCCGCCGCCCGGCACGCCCAGGCCTTCGGCTGGGACGCGTCCGCGGCGTCGACCGCCGAGGTGTACACGGCGGCGATGCAGGAACGGCGTCGTCTACGCTCACTGCATGGCTGACGCTGCTCACGCTGAACTGGACGCCCGGAAGACCGTCGAGCGGACCCTCACCGAGGCGGAACTCGAGTGGGAGAACCCGAGCGACGGCACGTACGTCGTGAAGCTGCCCGGCACCCGGAAGCTGTCGACGACCTGCTCCCTGGTGATCGGCCGGCACTCGCTGTCGGTCAACGCCTTCGTCGTCCGGCACCCGGACGAGAACGAGGCCGCCGTGCACCGCTGGCTGCTGGAGCGCAACACCCGCCTCTACGGCGTGAGTTACGCGATCGACCGGCTCGGCGACATCTACCTGGTGGGCAAGCTGCCGCTGGCCTCGGTCAGCGCTGACGAACTGGACCGCCTCCTCGGCACGGTGCTGGAGCACGCGGACGGCAGCTTCAACACCCTGCTGGAGATGGGCTTCGCCACGGCGATCCGCAAGGAGTACGCGTGGCGCACGGCCCGCGGGGAGTCCACCCGGAACCTGGAGGCGTTCACCCATCTGACGGGTGAGCAGCGCCCGTCGGACTGAGCTACCGCTCCCCGGCCGCCTGCCGTTCCCCGGCCTCCAGCGACTCCGCGCCCTTCTTCTCCGGCTCCCCCTTCTCCTCCGTTACGAGAAGGGCGGGCCGGTCGTCCGGCAGGCGCCGCATCAGCAGGCCGTAGCCGACGGCGGCCACCGTCCCCACGACCGCGCTCGCGTACCACAGCGTGTCGGGACCGAAGCGGTCGATGACGAAGCCGCTCACCAGCGGCGCCACCAGAGCGGCGGTCGACCACGACAGGACGACCATGCCCTGGTAGCGGCCACGCCCATGGGTGGGGGAGAGCCGGACGACCAGCCCCATCTGCGTCGGAGCGTTGATGACCTCGCCGAGCGTCCAGACGCAGACGGCCAGCGTGTACAGCGCGACGGACCCCGCGAAGGCCGTCAGCCCGAAGCCGTACCCGATGAGCAGGGAGGCGAGAATCAGCAGGCGGGCCGGGTCGCGGTGCTCGATGAAGCGGGTCACCGGAATCTGCAGGACCACGATCAGCACGCCGTTCACGGCCGCCACCAGGCCGTAGTCGCTGCTGGAGAAGCCCTGCGCGCCCATCGTGACGGGGAGGGCGACGAAGGCCTGCTGGAACACGGTCGCGATCAGGAACGACAGCCCGACGACGCCCATGAACCGGTAGTCGCGCAGCACCGAGCCCAGCCCGATCTCGGCCTCCGCCGCCGTCGAGCCGTCGCCCCTGCCCCGTTCCGGACGGGTCTCCGGGAGCTTCACGAAGACGACGACCGCGCAGGCCGCCGTCATCGTCGCCTCGCCCAGGAAGAGCAGCAGATAGCCGTGGGCGGCGAGCAGTCCGGCCGCGGAGGACGACACCGCGAACCCGAGATTGATCGCCCAGTAGTTGAGGGAGAAGGCCCGCACCCGGTCCTCGGGGGCGACGATGTCGGCCATCATCGCCTGCGTCGCCGGCCGGGAGGCGTTGCTGGTCACGCCGACGAGACAGGCCACGGCGGCGATCGCGGCCGGATGTTCCATGAAGCCGAGCAGGGCCACCGAGCAGGCGGTGCCGATCTGCGAGACCAGCAGGGTGGGCCGCCGGCCCAGCCGGTCGGCGAGCACGCCACCGACGAGGGACGAGACCGCGCCACCGAGCCCGTGCAGCGCCGCGACCAGCCCCGCGTACGAGGCCGAGTAGCCCCGATCGACTGTCAGATACATGGCAAGGAAGGTGGCGACAAAGGCGCCCAGCCGGTTGACCAGCGTGGCGGTCCACAGCCACCAGAAGGCCCGGGGCAGACCCGAGACACTCTCCGTCGCGGCACGCTTCAGACTGGCGACGGACAAGCAGGCCCCCCGGCTCCGTAAGTGGTCAATACCCCGAACGCAGCTTACGGATCATGGGGCGGAAACCGCCATGGATTTTCGGCCCCGCACGCCGACGGCCCCGTACTCCAGGGCCCTCCCGGTCCACCAGTCGGGCGGTCGTACTGCGTCCGAATCCCGTCGATTAGGCTCGGCGCCATGGCCGACGCACCGTACAAGCTGATCCTCCTCCGCCACGGCGAGAGCGAGTGGAACGCGAAGAACCTGTTCACCGGCTGGGTGGACGTGAACCTGACCGAGAAGGGCGAGAAGGAGGCGGTCCGCGGCGGTGAGCTGCTCAAGGACGCCGGCCTGCTCCCCGACATCGTCCACACCTCCCTCCAGAAGCGCGCGATCCGCACCGCGCAGCTCGCCCTGGAGTCGGCCGACCGGCTCTGGATCCCGGTCCACCGCTCCTGGCGCCTGAACGAGCGGCACTACGGCGCGCTCCAGGGCAAGGACAAGGCGCAGACCCTGGCCGAGTTCGGCGAGGAGCAGTTCATGCTCTGGCGCCGCTCGTACGACACCCCGCCGCCCGTGCTGGAGGACGGCACCGAGTGGTCGCAGAGCGACGACCCCCGCTACGCCACGATCCCGCCGGAGCTCCGCCCGCGCACCGAGTGCCTCCAGGACGTCGTCGTCCGCATGCTGCCGTACTGGTACGACGGCATCGTCCCGGACCTCCTCACCGGCCGCACGGTCCTGGTCGCCGCCCACGGCAACAGCCTGCGCGCCCTGGTCAAGCACCTCGACGGCATCTCCGACGAGGACATCTCCGGCCTGAACATCCCCACCGGCATCCCGCTCGCCTACGAGCTGGACGCCGACTTCCGCCCCGTGAAGCCGGGCGGCACGTACCTGGACCCGGACGCGGCGAAGGCCGCGATCGAGGCCGTGAAGAACCAGGGCAAGAAGAAGTAGCGCTTGTGATCATGCCTCCCACCTGCGCATACGGCGTGGGCGGGAGGCATTTTCGTGCGGTGGAACCTCTCTTGAACCTCAGGAACTCGCATCAAGGGGCGCTTGATCTCCACAGGCGGGAACCGCTTGATGTGCTCCTTCAACGCCCCTCGCCAGGACGGAAAGTCAGTTGCGAGAGCCTTCTTGTTTAGCAACAACTGACCGTGGCGCGAACGTACACGGGGCAGGACCTAGAGGGCCGGTCCCTTGATTGGGCGGGGGAACCAGCCTTTCCAGCGGGCGCCCAATGGCTTCGGCTGGACGCGTGGACCAACAACAAAGGGCTTCAGCAGTACCTGCACCGTCCGCGAGAGGAGGCGGTGAACAAAGGCCAGACGTCTTTGGTTGGATGCTCAGCGTCTCATAGGTGCGGCTTTGGGTTCGAAGATGAGATGCCAGCTGCGAAGCCCTGACCAGGTGCGGCCTTCGGCTCCTCAACGTCACGGTCGTCCCAAGCGCACGGAGAGTATTGCGTTCAATTGTGACGAAACCTTGACAAGTAGGCGATCAAAGAAGCCAAGATGCTTCCGCCCTGTGGGGAAAGACAGAGATTCCTTGATTGCCTGAGGATCACATGCCTTTCTGCTCGATTCCTCCGGTGCCAGCAGTGCCACCACGGCCAGAGCGCGGATTACTAGTGCGGCCGTTTGCTTGTCAACGCCTTGCAGGAATCCATGCGCCCCAAGGTTGCGAAGGTTGCGTCCCGGTGTCAAGAGTAGAGCGCGTATGAAGGAAGACCAGTCAGGGTCGAAACCATACTTGTCAAGTAGCGGAAGCATGGTGCCCAGGCCTGGGAATTGCCCTAGTGACTTATCCTCTTCGACTCGATAGATTGGTTCATCGAGCAGCAGTAGAAGCGATCGGACAGCAGCTTCAATTCTCGGCATGGCCGATTGGGCGCAAGAAATGTAGTCGCGTCCCCAGTAGAGCAGTAGGCTCTCTGCGAGTGACGTGCAAAGTCCAGGATCTGACCCATACCGTTCCACGAGCCACGCGGCAAGATCCCCGGTCTGGGGGATCACGTGCGTACCCGCTATCCGATCCAAGGCTGCCGAAAGAATGCGCCCCTGCATTCCCATACCTATGGTCTCGACGCTGTTGATTTGATATTGCAGCTTTTCACTCTCCGTGCCATAGGACTTTTGCGGCAGGCCGTGCGCGCCGTAAGTCGCCGTACCCATTATCTTGTGAGTTAGCGAGTTCTCGATAACGCGCTTAGCTGTCTTTTCGTTTTCCTTGCGCGATCCGGTGGGGGATGGGGTAGCGAAAAATCGAATAAGCGCGTCGGTAAGATGAGGCTGATCGAAAACTCGCAGGTAGGATTCAACATCGCTCGGGCGTATCGTTGAGGCAGTCCTGATGGTCATCCATTGAAACGTTGAAGGATCGATCGCTTGCAGTTGTCTCACGCATTCGCGATGGATATCTTCCAGGTGGAACTTCCGCGCGAATTTAGCAGCTTGTTGCAGCCAGTGAGTCTTCGCGTGTCCTTCTGTTGCCTGCTCGGCCGCTTCGAGTAGATTTGATGCGGCTTTTCGCAGTGCGAGATCTATCAGCTCGTTGTCGTTCAGGCAGTCACGTGCCATGTAGGCGAGTTGCATGGAAAGGTGGTCTGCCTTGTATCGGTCGAGTGCGGAAAAAAGGAAATCAACCGCCTCGGTGGGTACGCCTGCCTGCTTTGCCCCCTTCTTCTCCTTGAGTCGACCTTCTAGGAGGCATCGAAGAATCGGGAGTGCGACGCCAGGAGCCGATGCGTCGGCTCTCAACGTGCTCTCGGTGAGACTTATCATGGCTTGTTCGACTGAAGGTTCAAGATCCCTCAATCCGAGGGGACGCAGAATTGACCAGGCCCGCACCAGCATCGTGCCCTTATTGAGCTGGCTGAATTCTCCGTTCTGTGCAGCTACGTAGGCTTCCACGGCCCGGCGTGCATAGATGTGAGGCTTGGGATATCGAGCACAGAATAGTAGGTCTGCCAGAAGCCCTTGAATTTCAGGTTGGATGCATTCGGCTAGGAGCTTGTTCCATAGCTTCAGAGTTTCCGGTCCAGCCGCTCTAATAGGACGCGGCCAGAAATGTGCCTCTCCGGTTTCGCTAAGAGGTTCAAGGGTCGCACCTGGCTTCGATCCGGGACCCCGCTCCAGGTCGAAGCGATAATAGAAGGTTGAAGCGACCTCCCTGATCTCGGCTTGAATTTTCGGGTCCTCTTGCCCAGGCTCACTGAAAATGCTACTGGCGATTTCGTGATGACTTGTAGCGGTGTCATGTGCTCGCGTTACCCATTCACGAATAATGTCAATTCGCTCTTGATTGTAAGAGAAATCAACGGGCCCTGCCGCTCGTTCATCGCTGGGAACGCTATCCATCAGGCGCTGCCCCCCCCTGAATAGATCGATCAGCCGCGACCTGCTCGGCTGCTGTCCTTCTAACTCATCGTCGCTCGAATAGTCTGCCTGAACAGGGATGCGGCTGACGGCGAGTTTTGCTGGAGCGCCGCGGTTCAACCCATGGCCTGTGCTACTGGGGGCGGTAGGGGGAACTGCGGCTTCGTCGGTTGCGGGCCCTTCTGACGTCACGGCGAGTTCGGTGAACATGCCCCTGACCTGCGTGCTCGGCGGGTGGGGGCTCGTTGCTGCGCTGGCACCTGGACCGTCAGGTGCGGTCCGAGGTGCGCCGAAGGCGAGGTGGCGAGCCACGAAGACCTCGCCTCGCGCACCGCGGATCAGTCCGCCGGAAGCCGGTAGGAGAGGACATACGCGTCCGCCGCCATGACCGTGTCGCATACCTCCACGGCCCGCCCCGCGGTGTCGAAGGCGGTACGGACCAGGTGGATCACCGGCACACCAGGGGCCAGCTGCAACGTCCTGACCTCGGATGGGGAGGGCATCCGGGCCCGGATCTCCTCCTCGAAGTGGTCGAGCCGGTGACCCAGCTCCTCGAGGCGGGCGTAGATGCCGCCGGGTCCGGGGTTGGGGTCCGCGATCGGCGTACCGCGGGCGATGTCGAGCGGAAGGTACGACGTGGCGAACTCGACCGGCCGCCCGTCGAGCAGATAGCGGCGACGCCGGGCGAGCACGCGCCGCACGGAACCGAGCCGCGTGGACGTGTCCTGGCTCGCCTTCTCCTCCTTGACCTCCAGGCTGTCGACCTGCGGATGGCCGCCGGCGGCATCGGCCTCCACCATGAACGCGGACTTCCCCTCCTCGCGATGGCGCCGGGCGAACCGGTCGGAGGCGAGCCGCCGCACGGGCGGCCGGGGCCGGACGAAGACGCCCTTGCCGTGCTCGGCGTGCACCAGGCCCTCACCTTGGAGGACGGAGAAGGAGTTCCGGACGGTCATCCGGGAAACGCCGTAGTGCTCCACCAGTTCGGCTTCGGAGGGCAGCTTCTCGCCCTCCTTGAATCGCCCACGGCCGATGGCCTCGCGCAACTGGTCGGCGATCTGCCGGAAGACCGCACGGTCACTGGTCGGGTCGAGGCCGTCGAGAACGCTCGGTAGAGACGCCACGCGTACTCCTTTAGATATCTAGACGAGTGGGTGAGTGGTGTTGCTACGGTGTGGAGCCTAGCCAGCCGAGAGGGCCGAGGAACGTGAGCACAGAACGCCCGCACTCCGTGAGCGTTGCCGGGGTCATCGTCGACAACCACGGCCGGGCCCTCCTGATCAAGCGCCGCGACAACGGCCACTGGGAACCCCCGGGCGGAGTCCTCGAACGCGAGGAAACCCTCCCCGAGGCCCTGCAACGCGAAGTCCTCGAAGAAACCGGCATCAAGATCGCGCTTCCCGCGACCCTGACCGGCGTCTACAAGAACATGGCGGGCCTGATCGTCTCCCTCGTCTTCCGCTGCCAGGCGGCCGACGGCACTCCCACCACGGGGGACGAGACCCGCGCACTGCGCTGGGCCACCCGCGAAGAAGTGAGCGAACTCGCCGACGAGGCATACGCGATCCGCGTCCTGGACGCACTCGACGCGGCGTCCCCGCCGGCCATCCGCGCCCACGACGGCGTACGACTCGTCTAGAACGAACCCGCTGCACATGGCGGCCTACCTGAACGAAGGAACTTGTATGCACGAGTATATGAGTCAACCCAGGGTCTGGGGGCTCAGTTGCCCAGGATTTCCGGAAGAGGTCAGCAGAGCCCGCCGCTGGACCCGCGACATCCTGCGAGGCTCGCCGTTAGCGGAGGACGCCGAGCTGATCGTCAGCGAGCTGAGCGCGAACGCAATCCTCCACACCGTCAGCGGCCGGGCATCCGGCAGCTTCCATCTGGCCCTCGCGGTCTCCCCTCGGGTGATCGCCCTGTCCGTCACGGACGATGGAGGCACGGGTGAGGCACCGAAGATCGAGCACCGGAACCAGGAAGCGGAACACGGCCGGGGGCTCGGCATGGTCAGCGCGCTGGCCCACCGAGTCGTAGTTCGCAGCACGCGGCGCGGCCACACGATCACCGCGGAACTCTTCACGGACACCCGACCGGGAGCCCACCCGTGCTGATCGACAGGCCCCCCGCGGCTACTGGTGCGAGTGCTGGACGGAACGCCTCGGGGAACCGGCGGAGAGGCCGCCCTTTCACGTCTCCTTCGACGCGTACTCGGCACCCCAGGCGGACAGATGGGTAGCCGTCGCCCTCCGCACCATCTCCCCGGCTCTCGACTCCGACACCTCGGACGAGGCATGGGCGTGGCTCTACCACGGCCGCAACGAAACGAGGCGCGCCCTACTGCGCCAGCAACCGTCCACGGTGACCATCACCCACGCCGCCACCCGCATCACCTGGACCATCCGCCCAGTGATCTTCCTGCCACTCGCGCATCGGCAGGGCGCCGAACTCCCAGCCTGCACACACGGCTTCAAGCTCCACTTCACAGACTGAGCTGCACCTTCCTCTATCAGTTCAAGGCGGTTCGCTCCGCTTGCCACGCGCGGCCCGGCCCCGGTCGGGTCTGCGCTCCGGTCCCCGCCCCGCTCCAGCCCAGCCGGCGCCCCGTGCCGCGCTCACAGCAATCAGCCGCCTGACGCCAGAAAAGGGGTACGTCGTGGCTGGGGCGGTCGGCTCCACGGCTTTACGGAGCCACTTTGGCGCGAGTCTCGAACATCATGGTCTCAACGTCGTGCTTTACCGGGCAGGTCCACAGACTGCCCGACGCGCCGGAAGCTTACGGGGCCATGATCACTCGCGCCAAAGCAGCGCCACCCCCAACCCGCTCCGCCGATGTCGTCACAGGATCCGTTGACTGTGCGCCGAGATCTCAATGGCCTGAGGCTGTCCCGCGATGGCACCGCGACGTTTGATCTGCTGCGAGGAGACCCACACGATGTCCGGATGGCCAGTGGCAGCCAGCTGACGCAGTGCGTCCTCTTGCTCTTGATTCGGCACAAGCTCATAAACGTCCGCCACTAGAATCTCCAGCGATTCAGCCCACGGACTGTAGCGAATCCGATCTACCTCTCGCCCGAGATAATTATGCATAATATTCGGGAATTTGTCTAGCGGTATAATTCCAGTGGCAAGCAACTCTTCTTGGAACTCTCGCCAAGGGGAATCCTCGCGACCTTGTCGAGATTCGAACCATCGGAAAAACTGAAATATCTTCTTTCCTGGAACTCGTACGCGTAGATCGTTATAGCTCACGGAATCAAGAGGGATCAAGTCATCGTCCGTGACCCCCATGGCAGAAAGCGTTGCGTTCCCCCGAGGCGAAACCTTATGCACCCCGCCCACCGGCTGGAACTGAGTGCGGTACCGCGATCCTCGGATCAGTAGGTACTTTCCGTCAACGTAGATTTTGAACAGGTACGAGGTTGAGACGCGAATGGAACGGTTGCGATAGCGCAGTGAATACCAAAGGTGCCTAACACTCCCCCAGTTCTGTGCTATCTCGTCAACCACTGGCACAAACAGACCGACACTGAGGCCAGCCGTCATATTGACGACGGTTGAGTTAGTGATAAAAAAGCTGGCTACTCCTGATGAAATCGCCAGGAGTGCGTAGACAGTAAGCCGCAACAAGGAATTCTCCTAGCGAGGTAGGGGCACTACGGGATCGCCGAGGAGGTAACGACTCACCCACACAAGTCTGGAATTGGATTGCGCCAGTCTCTCAAGTAGCGGGCGGGAGACTGAACGGGCTTCGTACATCGCGACAAGCAGCGCACGTCGAACATTTACATCGGATTCGTGCTCGAACTCACGGCGCAGGAGCTGCCCGTCAGCAATCGTACTTACCCTTCCGAGGTATCGAGCAGCAAATTCGCGAGGGAGGCTCGACTTATTCTTGTTCTGAAGTATCGTCCAGGCTGCATCTCGGATGTCGGGTGAGTTGATTCTCTGGCGCGTAGCGGCCTGGAGTATGCGCTGTTCTAGGCTGTCGTACTTGTGATCGGCGGCTTGCCGCATCGTGGATACGTAGGCCCTGGTGACTGCATGCAAGCGCTCAGGGAAGCACTCAAGGTATCTGATTATCTCGACCACCAAATGGTGGCTCTCCTTGAGGTGCCGCAGGGCCCAGGGGAGGGCGCGATCATCTTTCAAGTTTCCCATGCGGAAGAGGGCGAACTTAACATCTCGATCTAACTGCTTCCCTGTGATTGCTTCGAGAAATAGTTTATAGAGCCTTTCGTCGGCTCCGATTTCACCGATCTTTAGCCCATAGTTGATCGCGTCCTTTTCTAGGTCCTCAAGTTGCGAACGTGCGTTCTCCTCGTCATGGATGCTGGTTTTAGTCATAGACATAGAGAGGCGACGCGAGCGCAGAATGGCATTTATTTCAAGCAGGGCGCTCCGGAGAGACTCCCTCTCTGTGTCGAATATCATCATGTCGTCCGAGTAGCGCAGGTACTCGAAATCCGACCTGTGAACGAACTCATCCACGGGCAGGAGATAAAGATTGGCCAAAATTGCTGAAGAGTCTGGCCCCTGCGGTATTCCCCAAGCATGGCTCGAAGACTGGAACATTCGGAGATAGGTAATTAGGCTCTCGGTCACCCGAGGGGATGCGCCCGTGGATTGGATATCAATTGCCAGCGTATCGATGTCGATATGCTCGTAAAATGAAACGACATCGGTCCGGGCCAGCTGAAACGGAGTTTCCGTCACCAACCGCACACCGTGTTTTTGCATGGAAACCCACGAGTTGACAGGCGACCAGAAAGACTTGCCGTTGTCGCCCCATCTTGCGCTGTAAACGCTCTCGCGAAGCTGCGCCTCAACTAGCTCGGCAATGGAGAAGACGAGCGTATCGTAAACGAGACGATCATGGGCTGTCAGGCGGGCAATCGGCCGAACGGCGACGGTATTTTTGGGGAGATCTAGAACCTCGACATAGTCGGGGCCGACTTGGCCGCTTCGGAGTGCGGTTACAACATTTTTGCGAACATCAAACCAGGAGGCATTTATGTCTGCCCAATTGATGATGTCGGGTATCTCTGACCGTCCTCGTCCATGAAACAGGCGAGTCCACGCCTCATCGAGATAAGCAAAGAATGGGCGGCGGTTCATGTCTCTTGTTGCTCCCCCTAGCCGGCGCCACCGACGCGCGAACACATAGCGTAATAGAAGAGGGAGCTGAGTGACAGTCTCAGTTGAGTGCGCCTGCCTGGCTTCCTGAGGTCAAGGGGCGGCGAGTTGCTGGCGTCGGTGATAAGCCGCGTGCCAGACGCTTGCCAGATCGTGCGGGGAACCACGGGGAACATCGGGAAGTCGCCGAACTGCCTACCAAGCCTCGACTCGCTCACGCCGCAGCTCAGCATTACTCCACGCTCAGAGAACGTGGCTGAGGCCAGTGGGGCGCAACGAGGCACACGCGCGCCTGGGTGGTCGGCGGACTCACCGTCGTGGCGGGCTGTCGTTGGCTCAGGTTCAGACGGGGCCATCGAAGGTGCCGGCCGTCAGTCGAGCGGGCCGGAGCTGGGCCGTCTCTGGGCCGTCCGAGGCCGCTCAACAGCGGCCGATGACGACCAACGACGACCACCAGGCACACGATCCCACCGCCCCTGACCTGCAAAAAACAGCTCACCAAGATCCCCGGCAAGACCCAGGGCAAGAAGAAGTAGCCCCCCGCTCTGAGCCCCCTGCCTGCGGTTTTCCCGCGGGTGGGGGGCTTGTTGCTGCGCTGGGACCTGGACCGTCAGGTGCGGTCCGAGGTGCGCCGAAGGCGAGGTGAGAGAACAACGGGGATCACAGCAGCGACCAACCCCGGCTTCGAGACCACGCCACCACAGTCCAGGGATGTTCTGTCAGCGTCGACCAGTAGCCTGCGACGATCAGCCGTGTCACGCCTGGAGGCTTCGTGGAAGCTACCGCTCTCGTCCGTCCCGATCGGTTGTGGTCGGCGCAGGAGGTCTTGGCGCGTCCGAGCCCTGTCCCGGCGGCCGCAGGGGTCTACGGGTGGCACTTCATACAGCCGCTGCACCCAGACCTGGGCGCTGGGCGTCTGCTCTACGTCGGGATAGCCCCGCGGAACATGGCGAACCGGACCAGCACGCAGAACCTGCGCAAGCGGGTGCGCTACCACTACCGGGGCAACGCGGCCGGCTCGACGCTGCGGCTCACCCTCGGATGTCTGCTCGGACTTGAGCTGCGCCGCGTGGGCAGCGGCAAGCGGATGACCTTCGGCAAGGCTGGCGAAGCCACCCTGAGTCAGTGGATGGCGGACAATGCGCGGGTGTGCTGGATCGAGCAGAGCGAACCCTGGGAGCTGGAGTCGCAGCTCATCTCTCAGCTCGACCTCCCGATGAACCTCGACCAAAACCGCCACAACGCGTTTCACAGTCGCCTGAAGGAGCTACGGGCCCAAGCGCGCCAGCAGGCACGGGAATTGCCCATCAGCTTGTAGGCCGTCGAACAGTTTCCGAGCCGTTGTCCGGGCCGGCCGTGGGCCGTCCGAGGCCGCGCAACGGTGGTCAACGACCGCTCTCTTCGGGCGTCGCTCTCTCGGCGCTACTGCTTCTCGGTGCCGCTCATCTCGGCGCTGCGCAGACGCGGAGACGGCCCGCGCCGCACCCCCGACGGGCTCAACCTTCCCACCGCGTACAGCGCCCCCCTGGCCGCCGCGACGCCGAGCACGGCGCCGACCGTGTTGAACAGCAGGTCGTCGACGTCCACGGTCCGGCCGGCAGCCATCACGAACTGGATCGTCTCGATCGCGGTGCTCAGCAGCAGGCACAGCGCGACGACTCTGCCCGCCGATCGTCCCGGTGCGGAGAAGGTCAGCAGCGACGCCAGGGGGACGAACATGGCGGCGTTGGCGATCTGGAGACGGACGATCATGTCCCGTTCCTCCGCGAAGAGTGCGGCGCCGCCTTCGCCGGTGGGCGTCCAGAGGCCCTCACCGGGCGTCCAGAAGATGTCATGGCCCCCGGTGCCGAGCGGTTGAGTCGGCATGATCGTCGCGGCCAGGACCAGGACGGTCCAGGCCGCGAGCATCGCATTGACTCCCTTGACTCCCCGGTTCGCCGCGCAGCCGTCCGAGCGGTGGTGCCACCACGCCGCAGTCGCCGACAGCGCCACGACCGCCGCGACGAACAGCGCGACGGTCGCGGGGTTGATGTACAGAACGACTTGCCACATGGAGCTCTCCAGATCGACGCCACCCGCCTGATCCGCCGCGGCCCGAGTGTTCCCTCGGGCCGCGGCGGATGCCGGATCGTCCGGCGGCCCTTCAGGGATCAGTCGGCCCTTCAGGGATCAGGGGCAGCGCCACTTCGTGAAATAGATGTCGCGCTTGTACTCCATCACTCCGCGGACGCACTCGTGCCGGGAGATGTGGTGTCGCTTGCTCAGTTTCGCGTAGCCGTTACGGGTCTTCTTCGAGCCGAACCACAGTGGGAACGCAATGATGCGGTCGGTCTTCCGCTGCGAACCGAGCTTGACCGTGATCTCACCCCGCGCTCCGCTCCGCCAGTACAAGGTGGAGAACCGGAAGGTGCCCGAGGTGCCGGTGCGTCCCCTGACGCAGAGCTGTCCGTTGCTGAGGTCTCCGCAACCGGCAGGGGTCGCGCTTGCCGGAGGGGCGGTCGCCAGGGTGGTGCCCAATAAGGCGGCAACCGCCACCGAGATGCCGAGTGAATGCCTGAGGTTCATGGTCCCCCTTGGTGAGGCCCGGGACTTGGTGAGGCCCGGGACCGGCCATGACGCAGCGGACGCGGTCGAGCGTCCCGTGCACTCGGCATCCTGTCCGGGCCCCTCCGGGAGTGCTCCGGATTCCGCCCCGGCATCACCCGAATGTCCGAGCGGCTCCGCACCGCACGGTGAACGTGGACCCAGGCGTCCGAACGCGGACGCCTGGCGTCGACGTGGGCCTCACAACGCACAGACCCGGCCGGGGTCTGCCCGGCCGGGCCCTCTGTGCTCGGTGGTCCACCGGAGAAGGGAGCAGGCCCGGTGGAGTCGCGCTGAAAAGGAGTCGGTGGAACCGCGGATCGGTGGAGCTCAGGTCGTACGGGTCAGCCGCAGGACCCGCCGCACTGGCAGGCACCGCCACTCTGACAACCGCAGCTGCAGCCGGGGCCGCAGCCGCAGGAGCCCAGGACGGGCACCGGTACCTCGACCAGGCGTGGTGCCCGGTCGTGCGGCTTCTGTTCGCGGGAGGGAACGGGGCGGATGGATTCGGCCATGGGATCCTCCTCGAAGGCAGTGAGCCTGCCGCACACTCCACACCGCCGTCCGCGGGCGCATCAACGGCGCGCGGAAGCACAGCGGCCCCCACTGGCCCCGCCAGACACCGCCCCACCAGGCACGACGAGCAGGGCGCCCCTGGTCGGGCCACGGGCGCCGGCACGGCGGCAGGAGTCGGCAGGAGTTGGCAGGAGAGAGCCCGGGCGAGGACCAGCCGCCCTCGCCCGGGCTCTCTCTCCGGGGCCCTGATCAGCCCCGGGACGAGGACCGGAACCAGCCCCCACGACCGGCCCGGCCCCCAAGATCAGGCCCTCAAGATCAGGCCCTCAAGATCAGGCCCGCAATCAGGCCCCGCACCGAGGCCCCGCAATCAGGCCCCGCACGGAGACCTCGCAAACGGGCCTCGCCATCAGGCCCCGCAACCGAGCCCGGGGATCAGCCCCGCAATCAGGTCCGAGGCCAGGAATCAGGCCCCCTCCACCGGCGTCACCGGCAGGATCTCGTCCGCGTGCTCGCCGGTCACCAGGTAGACGACCCGCTTGGCCACGGACACCGCGTGGTCGGCGAAGCGCTCGTAGTAGCGGCCGAGCAGCGTCACGTCGACGGCCGTCTCGATGCCGTGCTTCCAGCGGTCGTCCATCAGGTGCTGGAAGAGCGTGCGGTGCAGCAGGTCCATCGCGTCGTCGTCCTGCTCCAGCTGGAGCGCCAGGTCCACGTCCTTGGTGATGATCACCTCGGCGGCCTTGGCCATCAGCCGCTGCGCGAGCTGGCCCATCTCCAGAATCGTGGCGTGCAGGTCGGACGGTACGGCCGAGTCCGGGAAGCGGAGCCGCGCCAGCTTCGCGACGTGCTGGGCGAGGTCGCCGGACCGCTCCAGGTCGGCGCTCATCCGCAGCGAGGTGACGACGATCCGCAGGTCGGTGGCGACCGGCTGCTGGCGCGCCAGCAGGGCGATCGCCCGCGCCTCCAGTTCGCGCTGGAGATCGTCCACCTTCTCGTCCCCGGCGATCACGCTCTCGGCGAGCTTGAGGTCCGCGTCGAGAATCGCCGTGGTGGCGCGGCCGATCGCGGAGCCGACGAGCCGGCCCATCTCGACCAGGCCTTCCCCGATCGAGTCGAGCTCCTCGTGGTATGCGTCCCGCATCGATTTCCTCATCTCATCGAACTGGCTGGTTCTCCCAGCATCCACGCTCCGGGGACAGTGCGTCCCGCATCAGCCGCCGGGATGAACCGGCCCCGACGTCACGGTGAACTCTTGGCAACGTACGCCCCGCCGCCCGGCGGCGGGTGACGACGGCCCGCTGACGCCCGTACGTCCGGGGTGAACCGGCCGCATCCTGGTGGTGAACTCTCGGCAACGTCTCACCGGGGGCGCCCTTCGATGGCTGTGGGCGGCTCTTGCCACCCGCTTAATCTGGACTCATGGACGTGAACGCGGCGGTTGCCGCAGCGGCAGCGATCGCCGGGGTCGGAACCGGTGTCGTAGCCATGCTGGCGTTCCGCTGGAGCGAGCGCGAGCAGGCGAAGCCCACGCGCAGCTCGCTGCACACGGACTCCGTGCTGCCCCCGGGGGTCGACACCGTGCTGTCCGTGCTCCGGTCCTCCGCCGTCGTGCTCGACGAGGGCGACAGCGTCGTCAAGGCCAGTTCGGCGGCATATGCCCTGGGCCTGGTCCGCGGCGGCAAGCTGGCCGTCGACCCGATGCTCCAGATGGCCCGGGACACCCGCCGGGACGGCGAGATACGGCAGGTCGAGCTGGATCTGCCGCGGCGCGGATCCGGCCGGGGCGAAGGCCTGGCGGTCTCCGCCAGAGTCGCCCCGCTCGGCTCCCGGCTGGTGCTGCTACTGGTCGAGGACCTCACCGAGGCCCGCCGCATAGAGGCCGTCCGCCGGGATTTCGTGGCCAATGTCAGCCACGAACTCAAGACCCCGGTGGGCGCGCTCTCCCTGCTCTCCGAGGCGGTCATGGACGCCTCGGACGACCCGGAGGCGGTCGACCGGTTCGCCGGCCGGATGCAGGTCGAGGCGACCCGGCTGAACAGCCTGGTGCAGGAGCTCATCGACCTCTCCCGGGTGCAGAACGACGATCCCCTCGAGGACGCCGAGCCGGTGCGGGTGGACGAACTGGTCGCGGAGGCGATCGACCGCTGCCGCCACCAGGCCGGCACCAAGCAGATCACCATGGCGGCCGGGGGGACGGCGGGCCTCCACGTGTGGGGCAACCGGGGACAGCTCGCCGCGGCCCTCGGCAACCTCGTCGAGAACGCGGTCAACTACAGCCCGGCCCGCACCCGCGTCGGCATAGCCGGGCGCCGGGTCAACGCGCCCGGCGGCTCCCCGGCCGGCGGCTCGGGGGCAATGATCGAGATCGCTGTGACCGACCAGGGCATCGGCATCTCCGACCGCGACAAGGACCGGATCTTCGAACGGTTCTACCGCGTCGACCCGGCGCGCTCGCGCGCCACCGGCGGGACCGGCCTCGGCCTCGCCATCGTCAAGCACGTGGCCGCCTCGCACGGCGGGGAGGTCACGGTGTGGAGCGCTGAGGGACAGGGCTCCACGTTCACCCTGCGGCTTCCGGAGGCAGGCCGCGAAAGGGACCGGGAGCGGACGGACCGCCACGACCGGACCCTGATCGAGCCGGACGACCTCGAAGACGAGGACCACCGGCCGTACGAGACCTTCACCGATGAACCACTTCCCGCCCCGGAGGTCCTTCCGTGACCCGAGTGCTCGTCGTCGAGGACGAGGAATCGTTCAGCGACGCATTGTCGTACATGCTCCGCAAGGAGGGCTTCGAGGTCGCCATCGCGGCAACCGGGCCCGAAGGGCTGGACGAGTTCGAACGCAATGGCGCCGACCTGGTGCTGCTCGACCTGATGCTGCCGGGCCTGCCCGGCACCGAGGTGTGCCGCCAGCTGCGCGGCCGCTCCAACGTCCCGGTGATCATGGTGACCGCCAAGGACAGCGAGATCGACAAGGTCGTCGGGCTCGAAATAGGAGCCGACGACTACGTGACCAAGCCGTTCTCCTCCCGCGAGCTGGTGGCCCGGATCCGGGCCGTGCTGCGGCGCCGCGGCGAGCCGGAGGAGGTCGTCCCGGCGGCCCTGGAGGCCGGCCCGGTACGGATGGACGTCGACCGGCACGTGGTCACCGTCGGCGGCGGCAAGGTGGACCTCCCGCTCAAGGAGTTCGACCTGCTGGAGATGCTGCTGCGGAACGCCGGCCGGGTGCTCACCCGGATGCAGCTGATCGACCGGGTGTGGGGTGCCGACTACGTCGGTGACACCAAGACCCTGGACGTCCATGTGAAGCGGCTGCGGGCCAAGATCGAGCCGGACCCGGGCGCGCCGCGCTATCTGGTCACGGTCCGCGGCCTGGGCTACAAGTTCGAGCCGTAAACCGTCCCGGCGGGGAGTCCCCAAACGGAGAACCCGGCCACGCGGTCCCGGCTGAGAACCCTTCAACGGGAAAGCCCCAGCCATGACGAAAGGCCCCGGAGCAGTGCTGCTCCGGGGCCTTCGTGCTGCCTGGGTGCCGCTGCGCCGGACGCATACGCGCCGGACGCGTGACGCGGCGGGCCGGGCGGCCGACGCCGGACGGTGTGTCCGGCGCGCGGCTCAGTGCTCAGTGCTCGGCGCCCTCGTGCTCCTCGGCGGACGGGCTCCCGGCGGTGTCGCCGTTGGCCTCGTCGCCCTCCGTGGACTCCCCGCCGGCGGCCTCCTCGCTGCCCGGGCTGCCGGTCGGCGAACCCGAGGGGGACGCGGTGCCCGAGGGCTTCGCGGAGGACGACGGGGTCGGCACGATGCTCGGCCCGAAGTCCTTGAAGTAGCTGTGGGCGGGCACGACGAACGCCTTCAGCTCGACCTTGCCGGTCCGGCTGAACTCGAACGACACCTGCTGGACGTTGCCGTCCCGGACCGACTCGCCGCTCTTGGCCATGACGGCGGAGGCGTTGCCCTTGCCGCCGATCATCAGCGAGCCGCCCGCCGGGATCGTCACCGGTCCGCTGCCCTTGGCGGGCCGCAGCTTCACGGGGGTGGACGAGCCCTCGACGGTGACGGACTCGAGCGTCTGCGGCTTCGTGCCGTTGTTGAAGATCCGGCCCGACACGACGGCCGGACCCTCCGCACCGTCGGGCTGGGTGATGACGTTCACGTTCTGGAGCTGGACGTCACCGACGCTGGTGGCCGCGTTGTCCGGCTTGACCTGGAGCGTCGAGGCGGAGTTCCCGGCGCCGCAGGCGGCGAGCGAGGCGATCGAGAACGCGATGGCGGTCGCGGCGAGGGCGCCGCGTCGAAGGCTGCTGCTCACGGCGGCGGCATCTCCTTGGACGTAAGGGGGTGTCAGCGCGCTTACATTACCGAGCCGTGGTTTCGGCCCCGCACCCGACCCGCCCCCGGGGCCCCACGCGCCCTTCGCGCCCCGTGGCTCACGCCCGGGCCCCCGAGCCCGCCGCGGCCGCTCCACGCCCGGGTGCGGGCCCCTCACGGGCGGCTGAGCAGCCACGACGGGAGAGGCCGGACGACAGTCGCCACGCCGCACGGGTCGCTACTCAGGGTCGCTGCCCAGGGTCGTCACCCGGCCGTCCGCCACGGCCGCGCCGCCGATGACGGGGGAATATCCTCCGGGAGTCGGCTCGGCGGATTATCGGCGCCGAATCCGTGAAGGCGAGAAATTGATCAGTGCGCCGAACGGGTCGGAGTGATCAATTCGCGAATCACGGCCGGATCCGCATCCCCTGGCTCCGAACGGAGTAGCGGAAGTCAGCCGCTTGGACTCCGGCAAACCGGGACGTTCGGCCTGTCTTCCGGGGTCGTGGATGCGTGTAACGTACGCGTTTCGCCTCCCCGCCACAGCCGCTCCCACCTGCGAATACCTGGTTCCGGGGACCCCGCGCAGCACGTTCCGGTCGTGATTGTCAAGCCCCGAGATATGCCCTGACCTGCGAAAACGCCATTCAGAACGGGGCGTTCCCGTGTTACTCTGGATAGCCACGGAAGGGGTACCTGTCACATGACGTTCAAGGTTGGCGACACCGTGGTCTATCCCCATCACGGGGCCGCGCTGATCGAGGCCATCGAAACTCGTCAGATCAAAGGCGTGGACAAGACCTACTTGGTGCTGAAGGTTGCCCAGGGTGACCTGACGGTTCGTGTGCCTGCGGACAATGCGGAGTTCGTCGGCGTGCGCGATGTGGTCGGCCAGGACGGGCTGGACCGGGTCTTCGAGGTGCTGCGTGCACCCTATGCCGAAGAGCCGACCAACTGGTCCCGTCGCTACAAGGCAAATCTCGAGAAGCTCGCCTCCGGCGACGTGATCAAGGTTGCGGAGGTCGTGCGCGACCTGTGGCGCCGTGAGCGTGAGCGCGGACTCTCCGCAGGTGAGAAGCGCATGCTCGCCAAGGCGCGGCAGATCCTGGTGAGCGAGCTCGCGCTCGCGGAGAACACCAACGAGGACAAGGCCGAGGCGCTGCTCGACGAGGTTCTCGCGTCCTGACGCACCGATCGTCCTGACGCGGACCGCGCGCAAGCGCCGGTGCCGGCAGAACAGCCGCGGTGCCCGAGTGACGATCCCGTCGCCGGGCGCTGCGGCATAGGTGCAGGTCGGCGTTGCGGGCCGTGCAGTACGGGGGGCGGCCGGTGCCGCACCGGACCTGGCGAACGCCGGAGAGATCGGGCCCGGGGCGATCGGTCGGGCCATCGCTGGAGCCGGTCGCCGGACTCCTCCTGCAGGGAAGCTCTGCAGGGACCGGACGTCCAGATCTTCGGCGTCCAAATCTTCGGAGAGCCGGATATCGCGCATCGGGGAACCGGACATCGCGAATCCGGGTCCTTCTGCGTGGCTGCGTCGTTGCCGACGCCCCCGACGTGATGATCCGGTGTGAGCGGGCCCACGGAAGACCGGCCCGTTGAAGGATGTGCCGGGCCCGGGCACACGCTCGACCGGTTGTCACGGAAGGGACCGGTCGGGGCATCGCGCCCGGCACGCTGTGGCCATACCCAACTCGGCCGAGGAAACAAACCTGAACGCGCAACCAAACTCCCCCGCTTCGCACCTCCCGCGTACCGCCGCGGTCATCCCCGCGGCCGGTCGTGGCGTCCGTCTCGGACCCGGTGCCCCCAAGGCGCTGCGGGCGCTGGCGGGCACGCCGATGCTGGTGCACGCCGTGCGGGCGATGGCCCGCTCCCGAGCCGTTTCGCTGGTCGTCGTGGTCGCTCCGCCGGACGGTGCCGCCGAGGTCCGCACCCTCCTCGACGACCACGCCCTGCCGGAGACCACCGACGTCGTGGTCGTGCCCGGCGGGGAGACCCGCCAGGAGTCGGTGGGCCTCGGCCTCGCCGCGCTCCCCGACGACGTCGGCGTGGTCCTGGTGCACGACGCCGCGCGCCCGCTGGTGCCCGTCGACACGGTGGACGCCGTCGCCGCGGCCGTGCGGTCCGGCGCGCCCGCGGTCGTCCCGGCGCTGCCGCTCGCGGACACCGTCAAACAGGTCGAGCCCGCCGCCGCGGGCGAGCCCGAGCCCGTCGTCGGCACGCCCGAGCGCGCCCGGCTGCGCGCCGTGCAGACCCCGCAGGGCTTCGACCGGGCCGTGCTCGTCGAGGCCCACGAGAAGATCCACTGCGAGGGCGACGGGGCCACCGACGATGCCGGGATGGTGGAGCGCCTCGGCGTTCCGGTCGTCGTCGTCCCCGGCCACGAGGAGGCGTTCAAGGTCACCCGGCCGCTGGACCTCGTCCTCGCCGAGGCCGTACTCGCCCGGAGGAGGGCCACCGATGGCTTCACCTGATCCGATGGCCGCACCTGATCCGTCCGGCGCGGCGCCCGTGCTGCCGCTCGTCGGGATCGGCACCGATGTCCACGCCTTCGAGAAGGGCCGTGAGCTGTGGTGCGCGGGCCTGCTCTGGGAGGGCGCCGAGTACGGGCTCGCCGGGCACTCCGACGGCGATGTCGCGGCCCACGCGGCCTGCGACGCGCTGTTCTCCGCCGCCGGAGTCGGCGACCTCGGGGCGCACTTCGGTACGGACCGGCCCGAGTGGTCCGGCGCCTCGGGCGTCACCCTGCTCGCCGAGGCGGCGCGGATCGTGCGGGCCGAGGGCTTCGAGATCGGCAATGTGGCGGTCCAGGTGATCGGCGTCCGCCCGAAGATCGGGAAGCGCCGGGCCGAGGCGCAGCAGGCGCTCTCCGCCGCGGTGGGCGCGCCCGTCTCGGTCTCCGGCACCACCACGGACGGCCTGGGGCTGACCGGCCGCGCCGAGGGGCTCGCCGCGCTGGCCACGGCCGTGGTGTTCCGGCGCCCCTGAGGCGCCCGGGGACGGCCCGTCCCCCTCGCCGGGCCGGGGCCGTGCGACGTCCCCGGCCCCGGTCGGTCATGCGCCGCGTTCCGCGGAGCGCCATCCGACTGCGCGCCCTCGTTCCCCCGGCGCGCCGACCGGCCGTGCGCCCCGTTCCGAGCGGCTTCCGCCGTTTCCCCGCCCGCTCTCCGGCTCTGCGCCGAACCGGTGCCCGGCCGCAGGAATACGCCTCCCCGCCGGGGAGTTGGGTACGGATCGGGGCACCCCGTTTCATCCGCACACCCGCACCGGAAGGAACCGCCGTGGCAGCCGCACTCTCCGATGGCCTCAAGAAGCTCATCGACAGCCCGGTCTTCGTGACCGTCGGCACCGTCCAGCCCGACGGCAGTCCGCAGCTGTCCGTCGTCTGGGTGAAGCGGGACGGCGACGACGTGCTGTTCTCCACCACGGTCGGCCGCCGCAAGGAGAAGAACCTGCGGCGCGACCCGCGGGTCACCGTGCTGGTCAACCCGGCTGACGCGCCGTACACGTACGCCGAGATCCGCGGCAGCGCCACCCTCACCACCGAGGGCGGCCAGGAGCTGATCGACGAGCTGTCCATGAAGTACGCCGGCAAGCCCTACGCCGAGTTCAACCCCGCGTCGGGGCAGGACGCCGAGCGGGTTGTCGTCCGGATCACCCCGCGCAAGGTCGTCGGCAGCATCTGACGCCCGCGGGCTCCCGTCACCTGGAGCTTTCGGCCCGCGGTACGGCGTCCGGCGTACCGTGGCCGTCATGCTTCCGTGCCCTGTGACCCCATGGGTCGCAGGGCACTGCCGTGGGCGCACTACCCTTGTGGGGTGACCATTCGCCTGTACGACACCAGCGCCCGGCAGATCCGCGACTTCACCCCGCTCCGGCCGGGCTGCGTCTCGATCTACCTGTGCGGCGCGACCGTGCAGGCCGCCCCGCACATCGGGCACATCAGGTCGGGCCTCAACTTCGACATCATGCGCCGCTGGTTCGCCCACCGCGGCTACGACGTGACCTTCGTCCGGAACGTCACGGACATCGACGACAAGATCCTGGCCAAGTCCGCGGAGAGCGGCGAGCCGTGGTGGTCGATCGGCTTCCGCAACGAGCGGGCCTTCACCTACGGCTACGACGTGCTCGGCTGCCTCCCGCCGACCTACGAGCCGCGGGCCACCGGCCACATCCCCGAGATGATCGAGATGATGCGCGGCCTCATCGAGCGGGGCCACGCCTACGCGGCCGAGGGCAACGTCTACTTCGACGTGCGGTCCTTCCCGGAGTACCTGCGGCTCTCCAACCAGGAGCTGGAGAACCTCCAGCAGCCGTCGGGCGCCGGCGAGACCGGCAAGCGCGACCCGCGCGATTTCGCCATGTGGAAGGCGGCCAAGCCCGGGGAGCCCAGCTGGGAGACCCCGTGGGGCCGCGGCCGCCCCGGCTGGCACCTGGAGTGCTCGGCCATGGCCCACAAGTACCTGGGCGAGGCCTTCGACATCCACGGCGGCGGGCTGGACCTCGTCTTCCCGCACCACGAGAACGAGATCGCGCAGGCCAAGGCCTTCGGTGACGCGTTCGCGTCGTTCTGGGTGCACAACGCCTGGGTGACGATGAGCGGCGAGAAGATGAGCAAGTCGCTCGGCAACTCGGTGCTCGTCTCGGAGATGGTCAAGCGCTGGCGCCCCATCGTGCTCCGCTACTACCTGGGCACCCCGCACTACCGCTCGATGATCGAGTACAGCGAGGAGGCGCTGCGCGAGGCCGAGTCGGCCTTCGCGCGGATCGAGGGCTTCGTCCAGCGGGTCGTCGAGAAGGCGGGTCCCGTGGAGCCCGCGGCCGAGGTGCCGCCGGCCTTCGCCGAGGCGATGGACGACGACCTGGGCGTCCCGCAGGCGCTGGCCGTGGTGCACACCACGGTGCGGCAGGGGAACAGCGCACTCACCGCCGACGACAAGGAAGCGGCCGTCGCCCGCCTGGCCGAGGTCCGTGCGATGCTCGGAGTGCTGGGTCTCGACCCGCTCGACGAGCACTGGGCCGGCGCCGACCGCGGCGACGACCTCCACGGCGTCGTGGACTCCCTGGTGCGGCTGGTGCTGGAGCAGCGCCAGGCGGCCCGCGCCCGCAAGGACTACGGCACCGCCGACGCGATCCGTGACCAGCTCCAGCAGACCGGCCTGGTGATCGAGGACACCCCGTCCGGCCCGCGCTGGGAGCTCGGCCCGCGCTGATCGCACAATTGCAGATTTGACCGGCGCTCCGGGGGTCCCGGGGCGCCGGAGTCCATACATACGCAGGTTTGCAGCAACGCAGGATTTGCAGCAGCAGTAAGAAATTAGGTGACCCATGGCCGGCAACAGCCAGCGCAGGAACCGCCGCACGTCCAACAAGAAGGGCATGCAGGTCGGCAGTGGCGGTCAGCGGCGCCGTGCCCTGGAGGGCAAGGGCCCGACCCCGCCGGCCTCGGCCCGTAAGGGGCACGCCAAGCAGCGTGCCGCGAACGCCAAGGCCAAGCAGGCGGCCACCCGCCGTCCGGCGCCGCGCCGTGGTGGCCCCAAGGGCACCAACGAGCTGGTCGTCGGCCGCAACCCGGTGTTCGAGGCGCTGCGTGAGGGCGTCCCGGCGAACACGCTCTACGTCCAGCAGTTCATCGACAACGACGAGCGGGTGCGCGAGGCGCTGCAGCTCGCCGCCGACCGCGGCGGCATCGCGCTGATGGAGGCGCCCAAGCCCGAGCTGGACCGGATGACGAACGGCCTGAACCACCAGGGCCTCGTCCTCCAGGTGCCGCCGTACGACTACGCCCACCCGGAGGACCTGGCCGCGGCCGCCTTCGACGCCGGCGAGGACCCGCTGATCGTCGCCCTGGACGGCGTGACCGACCCGCGGAACCTGGGTGCGGTCGTCCGTTCGGTCTCCGCGTTCGGCGGCCACGGCGTGGTCGTGCCGGAGCGCCGCGCCGCCGGGATGACCGCCGGTGCGTGGAAGACCTCGGCGGGCACCGCGGCCCGGACCCCGGTCGCCCGCGCCACCAACCTGACCCGCGCCCTGGAGAGCTACCAGAAGGCCGGGATGACGGTGGTCGGCCTGGCCGCCGACGGCGAGACCGAGCTGACGGCCCTCGAGGCGCTGGACGGCCCGGTGGTGATCGTGGTCGGCAGCGAGGGCAAGGGCCTGTCCCGGCTCGTCGGCGAGACCTGCGACATCCGGGTGCGGATCCCGATGCCGGGCGGCGCGGAGTCGCTGAACGCCGGTGTCGCCGCGGGCGTCGTCCTCTACGAGGCGGCTCGTCGCAGGGCGTGACCCCTCTCCCCCGGGGAGCTTGACGGGCCTCGGACAGTTCGAGGCGTCAAGGCAGTGTCCTATGCGCTCGTCACTCGGTTAGATGAGTGTGGACACCAGAACACCCCGCCCTACGGGGGCACGCTCGCGAGGGTTCGACGACGAGCCTGTGCTGAGCACGGTGAAGGTGCCGTGCGACCCGTCCCAGGTCATCGTCAACCACGCGAGCTTCCGCGTGCAGCTCGCCACGCCGGTCAGAGGCCGCGGTACGCCGGGGCACGCCCGGCAGCTCGTCGGCTCGGCCGCACGGTCGGGCGCCGGAGCGCCCGGGGCAGGGAAGCGCCGGACACCCGTCGTGTGGAGCGGGCGCAGCGAACCGGGCGACCGCGCGGCAGGCAATCTCCTCCAGGCCGTACGGGCCTCGGGCACCGGAAACCGGGGCGGCGCCGACATGGGCTCGACCCAGGTGCTGCCCCGCGTCCGGCTCGACGACGCCCCGCCGTCCGTCATCGGCCCGCGGTCCCCCCAGGCCGGCGAGACGGAACTGCTGCGCGGAGTCCGGCCCGCCCGTGGTGCGTACGACGACTACGACGACGGCCCGGACACCGACGAGTTCGCCGTGCTCGACGACGCGGGGCGCGCCGCCCGACGCCAGGGGACGGACCCGGTCCGGCACGCGTACTACCCCGGCCGCCGGATGAACCTCGGCGTCGTGCTGCTCCCGCTGCGCATCTTCCTCGGCTTGATCCTCATCTCCGCGGGCATGGGGAAGCTCTGCGACCCCGTGTACTTCGACGGCGGCCGGCGCGGCTCGATGGTCACCTGGCTCACCCATCTGCACCCGTGGGGCTTCGCCTCGCCGCTGCGCGACTTCGCCCTGGCGCACCCGGTGGGCTCGGGGCTGAGCGTCGCGTTCCTCCAGGTCGTGGTCGGCGTGCTGACGGTCTTCGGACTGTGGCAGCGGCTGGCCGCCTCGTTCGGGGCGCTGCTGTCGGCCACCCTGCTGATGATGGTCAGCTGGCGCTCGGTGCCGGTCTACGAGGCCCCGGACTTCATCTACCTCGCCGCCTGGAGCCCGCTGATCATCGCGGGCGCGCCGGTGTACTCGATGGATGCCCGGCTGGCGGGCGAGGCCTGGCGGCGGCTCGGCCCGCGGGTCGGCATCTGGGACCTGCGGCGGCGGGTGCTGCGGCGCGGCGCCGTCATGGCGACGGTCGTCGGCGGGCTGGCCCTGCTGGTCGGCTCGATGCTCGGCAGCGCCGTGCGGTCCACGGACATGACCACGGTGCCGGGGCCGACGGACGCTCCGCGCAACCACCTCCCCGGTTCGCCGATGCCGAAGGAGCCGGAGTCCGAGCGGGCCTCCCAGGGCCCGACGTCGGCCGGTTCGGGTTCGCCCGAGGCCAGCCGCAGCGCCACCCCGAGCGCCTCCGCGGGGGCGTCCACGGGCCCGGACACGGCGCGGGAGACCGCGACCGTCGGCACCGGGCAGCAGCTGGGCCAGTCCCCCTCCGGCCGGGACACCAGCGGTGTGCAGACGCCGCAGCAGCCGGCCGCGCCGGCGGCTCCGCCGAGCCAGACGGCGGGCCCGTCGTCCACGGGCGGCGGCGCCACCCCGGGCGGGGCGACGGGCGGCGGCTCGGGCTCCGGTGGCTCGGGCGGCGACTCGTCCTCCGGCGGTGCGCTGGGAGGCATCCTGGGCTGACCCGGGACCCCGTACGGGCCCCCGCCTACGCCTCCCCCCGGTCCCGCGGGCCAGAACGCCGCCCCACGGCTCATGTCGTGGGGCGGCGCTCTGTGTGGGGCCCGGCGGGTGTCGGTGTCGTGGGGCGGGCGGGCGAAGGCGGGCCGTACGCCCGACAGCACTCGGCAGAGGTGGGGCGGCCCGGGCGAATCAGCCGGTGTGGGAGGCGAGTTCGTCGGCTGCCTCGGAGAGGTCCTTGACCGTGTCGATCGCGCGCCAGTAGGCGCCGTGGGGGAGCGGGAAGCCCGCCAGGCGCCGTTCGCGGGCCAGCCGCGGGAAGGTGGTGCGCTCGTGGTCGCCGCGCAGCGGCAGCAGGCCGGTGAACGCGGCGGAGAGCACGTACACCCCCGCGTTGATGTGATACGGCGACAGCGGGGCCTCGATGAAGTCCAGCACGTGGCCGAACTCGTCGGTCTCCACCGCTCCCCAGGGCATCCGCGGCCGGGCCAGCGCCACCGTGGCGTCCGCGCCGCGCTCGTGGTGGAAGGCGGCCATCTCGCGCAGCGAGAAGCGCGTCCAGACATCCCCGTTGGTGGCGTACCAGGGGCGTTCGGGGTGGGGGAGGGAGGCGGCGGCGTACTTGAGGCCGCCGCCCCGGCCCAGCGGCTCCTTCTCGACCACCGTGGTGACGCGCAGCGGGAGCCGGTCGGCGGCGGACCGCAGCCAGTCCTGGAGGACGGCGGCGAGGTGTCCGCAGGAGACCACGGCGTCGGTGACGCCCTCCTCGGCCAGCCAGGCCAGTTGATGGCCGATGATCGGGGTCCCGGTTCCGGGGATCTCGACCATCGGCTTGGGCCGGTCGTCGGTGTACGGACGAAGCCGTGACCCCTGGCCGCCGGCCAGGATCACGGCTTGTGTGGGATACACGTCGGTGTCCGCGTCGCTGCGCGCAGCCGCGCTCACGTCCTCGTTCACATTCCCACGGTGGTCACCGGTCATAGGTGCACCCTAGGTGCTGTCCGGACATTCGCGGCAAAAGGTCAGGGGGCCTCCTGGGAGACGCCGTAGGCGAAGGAGGTGTCACAGACGGGGCGGGAGAACTCCTGCGCGCGGTGGGCGGCGCCGCCGTACTTGGCGACCGCGGCCCGGCCCAGGGCGCGGGCGATGGAGGCGCAGTGCTTGGCGAGCGACGGGCGGGCGTTGGTCTCCTCCTGGAGGTGGGTGAGGGCGATGCCCGGGTCCTTCTCCTGGAGTTCCGCGAGGAGCCGGTCGCGGAGCACGTCCTGCGGGGCGCGGGACGTGGCGTGCGTGGAGGCCTTCTCCGCGGACGCCGTGAGCATCCGGGAGTCCGTACCGGATCCCGACCACGGGACGCTGGTGACCGCGAGCGTCCCGGAGAGCACCAGGACGACGGGGAGGACGAAGGCGAGGGTTCTGCCGATGCGGCGGGCTGCGTGATTCACGCACGCGATCGTAGCGAGGAGTGATGATTCGACGGCATTTAGTCACCCTCTTGAGTGACGAACTGCCGAGCCGGTCCGCTCAGCGTGTTGACGTACAGGATCGAAACGTCAGAAGTGTGGTGATCTCGGAGGTGGTGGGCACTGGCCGGGCGGATGCCCTGACGCTGCCCACGGCGACGGCGCCGTACACCCGGGGTGGGTGTACGGCGCCGGGCCGGTCAGTCGCCGAGGCGCTCGCCGGAGGACGTGGAGAAGACGTGCGTCTCGCCGGGGTGCGGCACGACGTGGACCACGGCGCCCTTCTCCGGCACCTGCCGGCCGCCGACCCGGACGACCAGGTCCTTCCGCTCGCCGCCGACGTCGGCGGTGCCGTAGACGTAGCCGTCGGCGCCGAGCTCCTCGACGACGTTGACGGTGATGGCCAGGCCGACCGGGGCGTCCGCGGCCTCCTTGGAGAGGGCGCGGGCGGTGTCGCCGTTCTGCTCGACCACGTCGAAGTGCTCGGGGCGGACGCCGACGGTGACGGTGCGGTCGCCCTTGTCGGAGGCGGCGGACAGCGCCTCGCGGGAGACCGGGACGACGCTGTTGCCGAACTTCACGCCGCCGTCGGTGATCGGCACCTCGACGAGGTTCATGGCGGGGGAGCCGATGAAGCCCGCGACGAAGAGGTTGGCCGGGCGGTCGTACATCCTGCGCGGCGAGTCGATCTGCTGGAGCAGGCCGTCCTTGAGGACCGCGACCCGGTCGCCCATGGTCATGGCCTCGACCTGGTCGTGGGTGACGTAGACGGTGGTGATGCCGAGGCGGCGCTGCAGGCCGGCGATCTGGGTGCGGGTCTGGACGCGGAGCTTGGCGTCCAGGTTGGACAGCGGCTCGTCCATCAGGAAGACCTGCGGCTCGCGGACGATCGCGCGGCCCATCGCGACGCGCTGGCGCTGGCCGCCGGAGAGGGCCTTGGGCTTGCGGCCGAGGTACTCGGTGAGGTCCAGGATCCGGGCCGCGTCCTCGACCTTCTGCCGGATCTCGGCCTTGTTGACGCCGGCGATCTTGAGGGCGAAGCCCATGTTTTCGGCGACGGTCATGTGCGGATACAGCGCGTAGTTCTGGAACACCATGGCGATGTCCCGGTCCTTCGGAGGGAGGTGGGTGACGTCGCGGTCGCCGATGCGGATTGCTCCGTCGTTGACGTCCTCCAGGCCCGCGAGCATCCGCAGGGAGGTGGACTTGCCGCAGCCGGAGGGGCCGACGAGGACGAGGAATTCGCCGTCCTCGATCTGGATGTCGAGCTTGTCGACGGCGGGCTTGTCGGTGCCCGGGTAGATCCGGGTTGCCTGGTCGTAGGTGACCGTAGCCATGGTGATGTGTCCCTTCACCGGCAGGAACGTGCCGGACGATCCGAGTAAAGGAGTAGTCCACTGAGAGTGGGTTGCCAGGACGCTACCCCGAGGGTCGAGGTTTGTCAGTAGTTGGACAGGCCTGGATCGAGTTGCACAGCCCGGGATCGCCTGATGCCGGAAGCTGAGCGCCCTGTGTAGAGTGGAGCCGCCTCCGCGCGCGGGTCACCAGTGCGCGGCGCCGACTTAGCTCAGCTGGTAGAGCACCGCTCTTGTAAAGCGAAGGTCGTCGGTTCGAACCCGACAGTCGGCTCAGAGCCCGAGCAGGGAAACGCCCCGGACCATGATCGGTTCGGGGCGTTCTGCATCTGCAGCTGACATCGACGTGGGCGGTCGGCCACGATCAATGCGGCGTTCGAGCAGCCGATCCATGGTGCTGACGCCGCCCCGGCGCGCAGCGCAGCCAGGCAGGTCAACGGGAGCGGAACGGGACGGATCCGTGTGTGAGGTGCGGGATCCCGAAGGGTGCGGGGAGGATCAGCTGCTGGTGTCGGCGTGGACCCATTTGCCGCAGCCGGAGACCTTGCCGGTGCTGGTCTTGTGCCTGCAGGCGCGGAACTGGATGTTCCCGATTTCGGGGAAGTCCCGCACGAAGTGCTTGGAGGTGTTCACACCCCGATCGTTGACCAGGGTAACGATCTTCTGATCTTCGAACTGGTACTGGACTGCGGCGGAGTAGCCGTCCGCCTGCGAGTCGTGGACCCAGAACTGGTCACCAGAGGACCTGTACTCGACCCACGAGCCCTCACCGTCCGCCGTCCAGTACGTTTCGGCGGCAGCGAAAGGTGCGTTCAACGCGCCGAGACCGAGGGCGGCGGCGGTGAGACCGAGCACGGCGGTCCTGCGCAGCGCCTTTGACTTCCTCATGTTTCTCCTTGTGCATGTGCATGTGCCTTGTGCAAGCGACATGTTCGCGGCCGGTTGGCTCGAAGTCGTTAGCGCTGCGTGCACACCCCAGTTGGCACAGCGTGCACTGCCCGCTCGTTCCGGCGGTTCCCTCCGAAGCGGAACCCCGGCGAAGCCCCGGGCCGATCATGGTCCGGGGCGGGTGTGGAATGCGGTCCCGGGCGTCGGCGTTCTCCAGGGCATGGGTGATGCGTCCGGTGACGTCGGTTCCTTCCCCGAGCGGGAGGCCGTGCGCGAGCGTCTGGTGGCCGAGCGGGCCGGTACGCGTGACCGGATCGCGGCCCTGAGCCGGGACTTCGACGCGATCGTCGCGGCGAACGCCCTGGTGGCGGTGGACGACGAGCACGATCCCGAGGGGGCGAGCACCGCTTTCGAGCGCGCCCATGTCGCCGCCCTGCTGGCGAAGGCGCACGATCAGCTGGCCGACCTGAACCGGGCGCTGGAGCGCCTGGAGCGCGGTGACTACGGGCGGTGCGAGGGGTGCGGGGAGCCGATTCCGGTCGAGCGACTGGAGGCGCGCCCGGCGGCGAGTACCTGCGTGCGGTGCGCGGAGACGGGTACGGCGAGCCGCTGAGCGGGTTGCGGGCCAACCCTGTTCAGGCCGTGGGTGGTTGATACGGCAGCCCGTGGTCGGCCTGCGGCCATCGCGGTGCCGATCGGCTGTCGCCGCGTCTGCGAGCCGCGCTTCGGGAGGGAGGTGAGCGGGGGAGCGGCGCCCGGCTCTCCCGCCCGGGCTCTCCCGCTCCCGCTGCCCGGCCTGCCGCATGGCGCTCAGGGGTGCATCCGGGCGCCCTTGATCACCTTGTCGACCGCGTTGCGGGGGCCGTGCACGGCGAGACCCACCAGGTCCAGCTGGTCCCTCGGTACGGCCCGCACCGCCGCGCGGTTGTCCCGGTCGTTGCCGGTGGCGAAGAGGTCGGAGGTGAACACCGCCCGTGGCAGTGAGCGGGACAGGGCGCGGCCGTGTGCGGCGGTCACCGTCTCCTTGGCCCCCTCGAAGACCAGGACGGGCTGGCGGAACATCGGCAGGTAGGCGGTGCCGTCGGCGTCGGCGTACGGCTCGCCGATCAATTCGGGGAGCTCCGAGCCGAGACCGCTGACCAGGAACGCGGTCACGTTCAGCCGCTGCCAGGGCTCCAGGTCCTCGCGCAGCAGGACGGCGATCTTGGTGTCGAAACGTACGGGCGTGTGCTCGGTGGTCATGCTCCGAGACTGCCGACCGGACTGTCGTACGGTCTTGTACATTCCTTGCATGGTGGGCCGGCAGGAGATCTCCGCGTGGCGTCCGCCGGTCTCGGGTGTGGTGGAGGTCTTCCACGCCCACTTGACCGAGCACGCGTACCCCATGCACGTCCACGACGTGTGGACCCTGCTGATCGTTGACGACGGCGCGGTCCGCTACGACTTGAATCGTCGCGCGTGCGGCACCCCGGACGACACGGTGTCGCTGCTCCCGCCGCACATTCCGCACAACGGCTCACCCGCCACCCCGCAGGGCTTCCGCAAGAGGGTGCTCTACCTGGACCAGAGCCTGCTGAACGAGAGCTTCATCGGCCCAGCGGCCGACGGCCCGGACCTCGCCGACCCGCTCCTGCGCCGACGCGTCGGGCAGTTGCACACGGCCCTCGCGCACCGGGGCGACGAACTGGAGGCGGAGAGCCGTCTCGCCCTGATCGGCGAACGGCTGCGCGGCCACCTGCGGCCCCGGCTCGTCCGGCGTCCGCCGAAGCCCGGCCGCGGCGTGGCCGAGGATCTGCGGGAACTCCTCGACGAACGGCTGGTCCGGGGGGCGACTCTGGACGAGGCGGCCGAGCTGCTGCACGCCCATCCGACCCACCTGGTCCGGGCCTTCAGCGCCGCCTTCGGCATTGCCCCGCACCAGTACCTGATGGCCCGCCGTGTCGACCGCGCCAGACGGCTGTTGCTCGACGGCCGGCTGCCCGCGGAAGTGGCGACCGAGGTCGGGTTCTACGACCAGTCGCACCTGACCCGGCACTTCAAACGGCTCGTGGGCATCGCACCCGGCCGCTACACGCGCAGGGGCGCCCCCGTGGCGCGGTGACCGGGGAACGGGCGCCGCGAGGACCACGGCGTACGGCTCGGCCCGCAGCCGTGCACCCTGACGTGCGGGCACCCGGCAGCCGTGTCCCCTTGGCGTGCGGGGCGCCTGGTGCGAGGAGTCCTGCTGAGTGCCCTTCCGGGTGCACCCGGCCCGGAAGGGCACCGGGGGCGCCCGGCCCCGGTGGAATCCGACCGGCGTGCGGGGCGCTGTCCGTTCCTGGCGCCCTTCCGTGAGGTCCGGAGGGTGTGGCCAGCACGAAGGGTGTTTCCTCGTGCCCGCACGATGGAGTCGGCGCTGGTGCGTTGGTTGGCTTGTCGCATGGTCAACACGCGGCCCCGCGGGGCGAATCGCAGCAGGTGGGTGCCGGTCGTGTCGGGTCTCGTCGGCACCTCCGCATGGCGTGGCGCGGGGCGGGGGCTGGTGCTGTTCCCGGCTGCCGTCGGCAGGCTGGTGGCAGGCATCGGGCAGGGCCGGGGCGGCACGGTGCTCCGGGGCGGGTGCGGTGTCGCGCTGGGGCTGTTCGGCTGGGCCGTGGCGCTGCTGGCGGGGCAGGCGACCGCCAACGGGCTGCTGTATCCGCTGATCGACGCGCACGACTACGAGCACTCGTGGGGCGGGCCGACGCTGGTGGGGGCGTGGGTGGTTCATGCGCTGGTCGCCGTGCCGGTGGTGCTGGCGGCGCTTGGCGTGCTCCGGGGTGTCTCGGCCGCCGACCGGGCCCTGGAGCCGCCGGCGTCGGGTGGCCGGCGGCCCTGGTGGCCGGTCGCGCTGTCCGTGGTGTTCGCGCTGCTGGGGGTGCTGCTCGTCAACGCGTGGCTGCGTCAGCTGTAGGGGGTGCGAGAACGGCCGCGCGGGGCGGGTTCCGTCCCGGCCGGCCGCCCCTCGTGCGGAGTGGGGAAGGACCGAGCGGCGGGGCTCTCGGACGGTCAGGTGCGCTGGGGGGTTCTCCGCCCGATCAGCCGCAGGGCGAGCAGGCCGCCGACTCCGGGGACGGCGGACTGCCACCGGGCGCTCGTCGGGGCCGTGGCCGTCAGCGCGGTGGCCGCGATGACGGCGAGGTAGGCCGTGCCGTGCAGGGGGCCGACGAGTGTCGTGATCGTCGGGATGTGCGCGGTGCAGAGGTTGCCCAGCAGGGCCACGAAGGAGGCGGCCTCGACGGCGGCCGCGAGGCGGAGGGTGCGCACGGCGGTCACGCTCCCGTGGTGGAGCCGGGCCGGATGATCATCAGGATGACGACGACCGCCCACAGGAGGTTGAACACGCCGGTGAGCATGGTCAGCCGGGTTGCCACGGGGCGCAGTTCGTCCGGGGCCGCCTTCTCCTCCACCTCCACCTCCGCGTCCCCGTCCGGCGTGCGGGGCGGTGCCAGCAGGCGCCGCTGGCCGGGGAGGATCGCCAGGGCGAGGAGGCCCGCCGCGAGGGTGGTCAGTACCAGTGAGGCGATCAGCCAGGCGTCGGTGAGGACGCCGAGCTGGGCGGCGGTGGCGATCCCGAAGACGGGTACCGCGAGGCCGGCGACGGCGTAGCCGCGGCAGATCCGGTGCAGCAGCGCGGCGACTCCGGCGGCCCGCCCGTCGGGATCCGTGCCCCCGGCCGCCTGCAGCGCGTAGCGGGGGAAGAGCGAAGCGGCCACGGCGATCGATCCGACCGTCAGTATCGCGGCGAGGACGTGTACGGACAGCAGCAGCTTGGTCACTGCGGTGCCTCCCAGTCGTCGGAAAGCTGTATATGTTGGCTGCCAATACATACACTACCTACAGCTTCTTTGGGTAGGCTGCCTACCCATGAGGGCAGACGCGGTGCGAGGGCACCTGGACGGACTGTTGCTGGCCGTGCTCGAACCGGGGCCGCTGCACGGATACGCGATCATCGCCGCGGTCCAGCAACGCAGCGGCGGCGCACTGGAGTTGCGCACGGGGACGATCTATCCGGCCCTGAACCGGCTGGAGCGGCTCGGGCTGCTCAGCAGCAGTTGGCAGTCGTCCGGCGAACGGCGCCGGCGCTGCTACGCGCTGACGGACGCGGGGCGGGCCACCCTGGCCGGGGAGCGGACGGCGTGGAACGAGTTCACCGCGGCGATCGGCTCGGTCCTGAACCCCGCGGCACCGCCCGCGGAGGCGATGTGACCGCCGTCGGCCGGCCGGCCGACCCCATCGACGACTACGTCGGAACCCTGACGGCCGCCCTGCACGGCCCGGTCCGCGCCAAGGCCCGGATGATCGAGGAGATCCGCGGCGGGCTCGTGGACACCGCCGCGGCCCATCAGGGTGACGAGGTGCCGTATGCGCGTGCCGCACGGGAAGCGGTGCGGGAGTTCGGGCCCGCCGACGAGCTCGTGCCGAGCTGTCAGCGGGAACTGACCATCGTTCAGGCGCGGCACACCGCGCGCGTCGTGGCTCTCGCGGCGCCCTTTCTGATCGCCTGCTGGTACCTGGCCCGGACCGCCGGCCACGCGCAGGCGTGGGAGTGGTTCCGTACGGCGCAGCTGCTGGCCGTTCATCTGGCCGGGGTCGCGACCGTCGCCGCGCTGCTGGCCGCCGTCGCGCTGGCGGCCACCGGCCACCTCGCCCGCCGCCTGCCCACGCCGCAGGCGCTGCCCCGCGCGGTCGCCTGGGCCGGCACGACCACCAGCATCGCCATGGCGGTCGCGACACTCATGCTGGCCGGCGCCAGTCTCCTGGCCACGGACTGGCCGCTGTTGGCGTTCGCCGGGGGGCTTGCCGCGGTGTCGCACGCGGCGGTGGCGGGGGCTGCCCGCGCCTGCCGGCGGTGTGCGCGCCTGGTGCTGGTGGGAGGTTCTGCGCGGGGGTGAGGTGGCTGCCGGCGGGTGCGTTGCGTCGGGCCCCTCCGCGCCGGCCGGAGAGGGCAACGGCGAAGCCCCCCGGCCGCCGGGCCGGCCGAGGAGGTGCCGTCCGGCTGTGCCGAGGGGCTGCTGACCGGCTCTCAGCCGGTTCCGGGTGCGCTCAGTGGCGGACGCAGGGCTCGAAGACCCACCCGCGGCGGGTGCTGCCGCCGGGAGCCTTGGTCTCCAGCCACACATGCGAGGTGTCCCCGCACTCGGTCGCCTTGCCGCCGTGGCTGGTGGCCCCGTAGATGCAGATCCTCTTGCCCTGCGCGACGGTGCCCAGCGCCCGGCCGCTCGAGAAGGGCTTGTCGCGGACCTGCAGTGTCGTCATGGGGTACCCGATGTTGGGGCAGCCGGCCTTCGGCTGCGGTTCGGCCGATGCGACGGAGGTCCCCGCCAGCGCGGTGACGGCGACCAGCGCGCCGGTCAGGCCGGCGGTGATGGACTTGCGCATATGTGTCAACTTCCCTTTCGGAGTTGGATGTTGGTCCTTCTGTCAGGAGGCCGTGAGCGGACGGGCCGGTTCCACGGTTCCGCAGGATCGCGGAACGAAGATCGCACCGAGGGATGATTCGCCTCCGCCGATGGGGGGAGCTCGGGGGATGCGGGTCCCGCCGGCGGACACGGCCGCGGTGACGTCCGGCCACGGCGGCACGGAGGCACGCGGTGGAGCGGCAGGAATCGCCCCCGTGCGGCGGACCGCTTAGCGTGGTGCCAGCGGAATCTGTGTCGCGCAGGTCCCCGGGCCGCCGTTCTCCCCGGTCGGGCCGGGATCTGCGGCGAACCGACGGAAGGTGAGGACGGGCGGCCATGGATGTGACACTGCGGCTCGCGCAGCAGCCGGAGGCCGATGAGCTGCTCGGCCGGAGCCCGCTGGCCGCGCTGGTGGGCATGCTGCTCGACCAGCAGGTGCCGATGGAGTGGGCCTTCTCCGGGCCGTACACGATCGCTCAGCGCATGGGCGGGGACGACCTGGACGCCGAGGCGATCGCGGCGTACGACCCCGAGGCGTTCGCCGCGCTGCTGTCGGAGAAGCCCGCCGTGCACCGCTACCCGGGCTCGATGGCCAAGCGGGTGCAGCAGCTCTGCCAGTACCTGGTCGACCACTACGACGGTGATCCGAGTGCGGTGTGGCGCGACGTCGGGAGCGGCAAGGAGCTGCTGGGGCGGCTGAACGCGCTGCCCGGCTACGGCAAGCAGAAGTCGCAGATCTTCCTGGCCCTGCTGGGCAAGCAGCTCGGTGTGACGCCCGAGGGCTGGCGGGAGGCGGCGGGCTCGTACGGGGACGAGGGCTCGTACCGTTCGGTGGCCGACATCACCGGGCCCGAGTCGCTGGACAAGGTGCGCGCCTACAAGCAGGAGGCCAAGCGGGCCGCCAGGGCCGCCAAGTCGGCCAAGTAAGCGGGGGCCTGAGGCCGAAGCCGGCGGCGGATGCGGCACCCACGCCCGGCCCGGCCCCACCGGCCTACCGGCCCACCGCCTCACCGGCCCGGCACCCAACCGGCCCGGCACCCAACCGGCCCGGCGCCCCACCGGCCCGGCACACGAAGCCCGGCACACGAAGCCCGGCACCCGCGGCCCGGCGGAGCGAGGGGCCGGCCGGTGGAGCGGACGGCCCCTTCAGCAGGCGTAATGCGCCTCCAGGCCGGTGGCCTCCGGGGCCACCTCGGGGCGGAGGACCAGGGCGTCGTCGTAGTCGCCGCCGTTCTGGGTGCGGTACGGGATGGGGGGTGTGTCCTCGATGGCCGTCAGCCGCTCCCTGAGCAGGGTCGCGGCCTCGGCGTAGGCCTCCGGGGAGACGCGTTCGGCGCCGTACACCGCGACCGGGGGCAGCACCGCCATGCCGGTGTACCAGAGCGTGCCGTGCAGCAACGGGAACAGCACCTGGTCCAGTTGGCCGTGGGCGCCGCGCGGGCCGAACGAGGCCTCCGGGCTGCCCACGGTGACGACGACCAGGGCGCGCTTCCCCGCGAGCCCGCCCTCCCCGTACCGCAGGTTGCGGCCCGGGCGCCGGGGGTCGGGGACGCCGTAGGCGAAGCCCTTGACGAAGACCCGGTCGAACCAGCCCTTGAGGATGGCCGGCGCGGAGTACCACCAGAGCGGGAACTGCAGGACGACCGTGTCCGCCCAGTCGAGTTTCTCCTGCTCGGCCCGGATGTCCGGGCTGAGGGTGCCGGTGCGGTGGGCCTGCCGGGAGGCCGTGCCGATGATCAGCCGCTCCTCCGGGTCGTGGCGCGGGTAGTCGTCCCGGTCGACGGTCGCCTTCCACCCCATCGCGTAGAGGTCGGACATCCGGCAGGCGTGGCCTGCCTCGGTGAGGGCGCGGACGCCTTCGTCGCGGAGTGAGCCGCTGAGGGACCGCTGTTCCGGGTGGGCGAACACCCACAGGACGTTCACAGGAAACGCTCCTTCCGGTTCGTGCCGGTTGCCGGTTCGCACCGGCCGGTTCGTGGTGCGGTGGTCGGGGTGCGGTGGTCGTGGTGCCGTGGTGCGTCGGGCCCCGCGTCCGAGCCGTGGCCCGGGCGCCGGGGCGACGACCTGTCGTTCGGTGCCACAGGAACAGCATGTGCGGCGGGTTCCGCCGCAACGAGTGGCCGGATGGCCATGGTGTGAAAGAATCGCGCCATGGGTGGTTCTGTGCACTCCGGCTCCACAGGTCCGGGACGGCACCGGGTCGTGGTGCTCGTCCGGCACGGTGTGCTGCCGATGGAGCTGGGGCTGGTGCACCAGCTGTTCGGCTCGGCGCGGGCGCCGGGCGGGGGAGAGCGGCTGTACGAGGTCCTGACCTGCGCACCCGTCCCGGGGGAGATCAGGACGGACGCCGATTTCCCGATCCTGGTGGAGCACGGGCCCGAGCTGCTGGGCACCGCGGACACGGTGATCGTTCCGGCGTCGCACGAGGAGGACGGGGCCGCGGGCGAGGTCCGGCCGAGCCGTCCGCCGGCGGAGGCGTTCTCCCGGATCCGGCCCGGCACCCGGACCGCCTCGATCTGCACCGGGGCCTTCGCGCTGGCCGCGGCCGGGCTGCTCGACGGGCGCCCGGCGACCACCCACTGGAAGTCCGCCGACCGGTTCCGGGAGCTGTACCCGGCGGTGCAGCTCGATCCGGACGTGCTCTACACCGACGACGGCGATGTGCTCACCTCCGCCGGGGAGGCCTCGGGCATCGACCTCTGCCTTCATATGATCCGGCGCGATCACGGCGCCGCGGTGGCCAACGAGGTCGCCCGCAGTACGGTCGTCCCGCCGCACCGGGACGGTGGCCAGGCCCAGTTCATCCACCGGCCGGTGCCCGAGACGCGGCAGTCCTCCACCGGTACGGCCCGTGCCTGGGCGCTGCGCCGGCTCGACCGGCCGCTCTCTCTGCGGGAGTTGGCCGCGCAGGAGTCGATGAGTGTCCGGACGTTCAGCCGCCGGTTCCGGGAGGAGGTCGGCATCACCCCGGTGCAGTGGCTGACCCAGCGGCGTCTCGAACGGGCCCGGCAGCTGCTGGAGGAGACCGGTCTGCCGGTGGACCGGGTCGCGGCGGACGCCGGGTTCGGTACGGGGGCGTCGCTGCGCCAGCACTTCCAGGCGGCGCTGGGGGTGTCGCCGAGCGCCTACCGGAGCACGTTCCGCGGCGCGGCGGCTCCGGCGGCCGGCGATCCGCCCCCGCCCGGCCGGGAGCCCCCACCCGGCAATCCGCCCCCGCCCTGCCGGGAGTCCTCGTCCGGTCGCGGCGCGGGTGCGGGCGTCAGCGCGGACCGGTGAACATCGCGGCCATGGCGGTCAGGGCGCCGGGCGCGACGCGGTAGTACATCCAGGTGCCCCGGCGTTCGGCCGTGAGCAGCCCGGCCTCGCGCAGCTTCTTCAGATGGTGCGAGACGGTCGGCTGCGACACCCCGACGTCCTGGATGTCGCAGACGCAGGCCTCCCCGCCCTCGTGCGACGCCACGCGGGAGAACAGGCGCAGGCGCACCGGGTCCGCGAGTGCCTTGAACATCGCGGCCATGGCTTCCGCGTCCTTCTCGGACAGATCCGGGGAGGTCAACGGGGGGCAGCAGGGCGCCGGAAGCCCGGTGGCCGTCGCCTCCATCAATTTAGGCATACATCTATATTGACTCCCGTCGAAGGCGGTGCCAAGGGGGCGGGGCGGGCGTTCACCGTGCGCTGTCGGTGCCGTGGGACACCATGGGGCCGGGAGGTGGTGACGCATGGTGCGGCGCAGGAAACCGGCCGGCGGGGTGCGGCGGCCCGAGGTGCGGCTGCCGCCGCTGCGGCCGTTCACGGGAGACGGCCCGGAGCCGGAGGGGGACTACGACGGGCTGGCGTTCGCGGATCTCGACCTCGGCGGCCGGGACGGGGGCGGGGCGCGGTTCATGGACTGCGGGGTGTACCGCTGCGGGCTGGACGAGGCCCGGCTGTCCGGCGCGCGGTTCGTCGACTGCGTGCTGGACGAGGTGCGGGGCGTCGGGACGGATCTGTCCCGCGGCCTGCTGCGGGATGTGGAGCTGACCGAGCCGCGGCTCGGCGGCACCCAGCTGCACGGCGCCGTGCTGGAGCGGGTCCTGGTCCGGGGCGGCAAGATCGACTATCTGAACCTGCGGACGGCGTCCCTGAAGGACGTGGTGTTCGAGGGCTGTGTGCTGATCGAGGCCGACTTCGGGGAGGCGCGCCTGGAGCGGGTGGAGTTCCGGGACTGCACGCTGCGGGCGGCCGACTTCCACGGCGCGGAGCTGAGCGAGGTCGATCTGCGCGCGGTGACGGAGCTGGACATCGCACGGGGGGTGGAGCGGCTGGCGGGCGCCGTGATCAGCCCGGCCCAACTGCTCGACCTGGCACCGGCGTTCGCGGCACAGATCGGCGTACGGGTGGAGAATCCGGGGGAGTGACGCGGGGCCGTCCGTGGCGCGGGGGCGGGCGTCGGCGGGTGCCGGGAGTGATCCGGGCCGCGGTCTGTGGAGGTGTGCCGCAGCGCTGGATCGTGGCGGTGGGCCGTGGAGCGGCCGGTGTCAGACCCGGCGGAAGCGGGCCTGGAGGTCCCAGACGACGGGGTTGTCGCCGAGGCCGTCGTGCATGTCGGTGAGGTCGGCGATCAGGTCGTGCAGGAAGTCGCGGGCCTCGCGGCGCAGCGCGCCGTGGTTGAAGGTCAGCGGGGGTTCGTCGGCGGGCATCCAGTCGGCCGTGACGTCCACCCAGCCGAACCGCCGCTCGAAGCACATCCGGTCGGCGGACTCGGTGAAGTCGAGCTCGGCGTACTGGGCGCGGTGCGAACGGCTGCCCCGGGGGTCGCGGTCGAGCTGCTCGACGATGTCGCACAGGGCCCAGGCGAAGTCGAGCACCGGCACCCATCCCCAGGCTGTGGACAGCTCCCGGTCGGCCTTGGTGTCGGCGAGGTAGACGTCTCCGCAGAACAGGTCGTGCCGCAGGGTGCGGACGTCCGCCGTGCGGTAGTCCGTCTGCGGCGGGTCCGGGAAGCGGTGGGAGAGCGAATAGCCGAGGTCGATCACCCATCGATGGTGTCACGACCGGAGGCACCGGTCTCCCGCCGCCTCTCCCGGTGACGCCGTGCCCGGCGGGGCGGCCCCGGGCGCCGGGCCGGGTGGCCCCGCGCCCGCGCCGGGCCGGGGGACGGATCGGCGCCCGCTGTCCCGACCGGCGCCGGCGCGGCCGGACCGGAAGCCCGGCCCGGCGTCGGGAGCCCGGCCCGGACCGGCGTCGGCGGCCCGATCGGTATGCCGGACCGCCGGAGGCGAAGCGGCTCAGTGCCCGCGGGCGATCCACTCGTCCAGGTGCGGCGCCTCGTCACCGATGGTGGTGGAGTCGCCGTGTCCGGTCCGGACGACCGTCTCCGGCGGCAGGGCCAGCAGCCGCTCCCGGATCGACTCGATGATCGTCGGGAACGAGGAGAACGACCGGCCGGTGGCGCCCGGCCCGCCCTGGAAGAGGGTGTCGCCGGAGAAGACGGTGTCCAGCTCCGGGGCGTAGAGGCAGACCGCGCCGGGGCTGTGCCCGGGGGTGTGCAGGACGTGCAGCTCGGCGGTGCCCACGTTCAGCACCTCGCCGTCGGCGAGCGCGGCGTCCGGCCGGAGGTCCGGGCGCCGCATCCGCCACAGCTCGTCGTCGTCCGGGTGCAGCAGGATCGGCGCGCCCGCCCGCTCCGCGACCTCCGGGGCGGCGTCGATGTGGTCGTCGTGGCCGTGCGTGCAGATGATGCCGAGCAGCCGGCGGTCCCCGACGGCGGTGAGGATCGCGTCCGCGTCGTGCGCCGCGTCGATGACGTAGACCTCGCTGTCGTCGCCGACCAGCCAGACGTTGTTGTCGACCTCCCAGGTGCCGCCGTCGAGGGAGAACGTGCCGGAGGTGACGAGCCGGTCGACCCGGACCGAGGAGTGGACCGTCATCAGAACGCCACCACCGAACGCAGCACGTCCCCGCGGTGCATCTTCGCGAACGCCTCCTCGATGTCGTCCAGCCCGATGGTCTCCGAGACGAACGCGTCGAGGTCGAGCCGCCCCTGGAGGTAGAGGTCGATCAGCACGGGGAAGTCGCGGGACGGCAGGCAGTCGCCGTACCAGGACGACTTCAGCGCGCCGCCGCGCCCGAAGACGTCGAGCAGCGGCAGCTCCAGCCGCATCTCGGGGGTGGGCACCCCGACGAGGACCACCGTTCCGGCCAGGTCCCGGGCGTAGAAGGCCTGCTGGTACGTCTCCGGGCGGCCGACCGCCTCGATGACGACGTCCGCGCCGAAGCCGCCGGTCAGCTCCTGGACGCCCTTGACCACGTCGGCCGTGCGGGCGTTGACGGTGTGCGTGGCGCCCAGGGAGCGGGCCAGCTCCAGCTTCCGCTCGTCCACGTCCACCGCGATGATCTTCGAAGCTCCGGCGAGCCGGGCCCCGGCGACGGCCGCGTTGCCGACGCCGCCGCAGCCGATCACCGCGACCGAGTCGCCGCGGCCCACGTTGCCGGTGTTGATGGCCGCGCCGAGACCCGCCATCACGCCGCAGCCGAGCAGCCCCGCCGCGGCCGGGCTCGCCGACGGGTCGACCTTGGTGCACTGTCCGGCGGCGACCAGGGTCTTCTCGGCGAAGGCGCCGATGCCGAGGGCCGGGGAGAGCGCCGTGCCGTCCTTCAGCGTCATCGGTTGGCGGGCGTTGTGGGTGGCGAAGCAGTACCAGGGGTGGCCGCGCTTGCAGGCCCGGCACTCCCCGCACACCGCACGCCAGTTGAGGATCACGAAGTCGCCGGGGGCCACATCGGTCACGCCGTCACCGACGGACTCCACCACGCCCGCCGCCTCGTGTCCGAGCAGGAACGGGAACTCGTCGTTGATGCCGCCCTCCCGGTAGTGCAGGTCGGTGTGGCACACCCCGCAGGCCTGTACCTTCACCACCGCCTCGCCCGGGCCGGGGTCCGGGATCACGATCGTCTCGACCCGGACCGGCTCGCCCTTGCCGGGAGCAACCACACCGCGTACGTGTTGTGTCATGCCCCGCAGCGTAATTGCGTGGGCGGCCGGAACAGAACGACCGCACCGGGGCCAGGAGATCAGCACCGGGGCGGAGCGGCCCAACACCGGGGATGGGCCCGCGTCGCGGAAGGGACGCCGCACCACCGAAGCGGACGTGCCACCGAAGCGGAAGCGCCACCGAAGCGGACGCACCCGCGCAACGGGCCGCACCGTGGCGTACGGTGCGGCCCGCGTCCTCCTGCCGAGTCACCCGCCGCTCGGGCGGGTGGCCCTGCGCGGAGGGCTACTTGACGTTGATCGCGGTCCAGGCGGCGGCAACCGCCTTGTACTCCGTGCTCGTCGTCCCGTACAGGTCACCCGCCGCCCGCAGGGTCGCCTTGCGGGCGGCCTTGTAGTTGGTGGTGGACGTCATGTACGTGGTCAGGGCCGTGTACCAGATCTGCTCGGCCTTGGCCCGGCCGATGCCCCGCACCGTGGAGCCGTCGTAGGTCGGGCTGTCGTAGCGCACGCCGTTGAGGGTCTTGGCGCCGCTGCCCTCGGACAGCAGGTAGTAGAAGTGGTTGGCGGGGCCGGACGAGTAGTGGACGTCCTCGTTGCCGATGCCCGGGAACCAGTAGTCCTCGGAGGCGCCGTCCTTGCTCGGCTCGTCCTGGTAGCGCAGCGGGGTGCCGTTGCCCCTGATGTCGATCTTCTCGCCGATGAGGTAGTCGCCCGGGTCCGCGGGGTTCCTGGCGTAGAACTCCGTGGAGGTGGCGAAGATGTCGGAGGTCGCCTCGTTGAGGCCGCCCGACTCGCCGCTGTAGTTGAGCCCGGCGGTGTTGGAGGTGACGCCGTGGCTCATCTCGTGGGCGGCGACGTCCAGCGAGGTCAGCGGGTTCGCGTTGTCGTCGCCGTCCCCGTAGGTCATGCAGAAGCAGTCGTCGTCCCAGAAGGCGTTGACGTAGCTGTCGCCGTAGTGGACGCGGGAGTACGAGCCGGCGCCGTCGTCCCTGATGCCGTTGCGGCCCAGCACGTTCTTGTAGAAGTCCCAGGTGGTGGCGGCGCCGTAGTGGGCGTCGACGGCGGCGCTCTGCCGCCCGCCGCCCCAGACGTCGTCGGCGTCCTTGAACAGGCTGCCGGTCCCGAAGGTGCCCTGCTTCAGGTCGTTGGTGCGGTGCCCGCCGCGGGCGGTGTCCCGGAGCTCGTACGAGCCGCCGCTCCTCCGGGTGCCGAGGGTGACCCGGCCGCTGTAGTCGCCGGTACCGGTGCCGGTCTCGATCCGCTCGTCCGCGAAGAGCCGCTTGCCGGTCGTCGCGTCGGTGATGACGTGCAGCTTGCTCGGGGTGCCGTCGTGCTGGCGCCCGGTGACCACGGTCTCCCAGGCCAGCACGGGCTTGCCGGAGGCCGCCCAGATCACCTTGCGGGGAGCCGCGTCGGCCGCGGTCTTCGTGGTGCCGTCGGCGGCGGCCTCGAGGGCGGACTTCTTCGCCGCGGAGGCGGGGAGTTCCGCGTCGGTGCCCGCCACGGATATCGCGGCCCGGGCGGCCTTGGTGACGCTCCGGGCGCCGTCCTTCTTCTCGTGGACCACGAGGTCGCCGCCGAGGACCGGCAGCCCGTCGAAGGTGCGCTCGTAGCGGGTGTGGACCGTGCCGTTCGCGTCCTTGATCACATCGCGGACGAGGAGCTTCTCCTTGCCGCCGAGGCCCAGCGCGTCGGCCTGGGCCGAGGCGTCGGCCTGCGCGGCCTTGATCGCGGAAGCGCGCTGCGATCCGGACAGCGTCAGGGCTGTGGTTCCGGACGTGCGGTCGGGCTGGGCGTTCGCCGTGCCCGTCTGGACGCCGACGGCGACCATGGCGGCCGAGGCCACCAGGGCCGCGGCGCGAAGCGCGTGCTTCCGGGGAGAGTTGGGCGTGCGTCTCACTCGGTCTCCTTGAAGGAGGGCCGCCGGCAATGCGGCCCGTTCGTGGGGGCGGGCCGCCCTGGGTGGGACGGCCCGGCGAAACAGGAGGTGCGGGTGCGGTGCTGAGTGATGCCGAAGAACGGCCCTGCCCCGAAAGATGCGCAGGGGAGGACCGGCCCGTCCGCGGAGGCGAACGAGCCGAGCTGAGCGTGCCATTGGTTGATTCTTTTTGACAGGTAAGCAACACAGATTTGACCTGACGTTCTCCATTTACGTCAGGACATGTTCGTTATACGAGCCGAACTGAGCTGATGCAGGCTGAAATCCGGGCATTTGTCCGGGCGGGAAGGGAAGTGACGGGGAGGGGGGGAGCTGCCGCGGCGATGGAATGCGAAATTCCGTGCAGGTGAGGGGAGTTGATGGTGCGCCGTTGCGCCGTTGCGCCGTTGCGCCGGTGCGGTGGGCGCGGGCGCAGGTGCGGGCGCACCCCCGAAGCGAGCCGCCTCGGGAACGCCCGGGCGTGCCCCTGGCATGGACTCGCACCTCACTGGCTGAGGGCACTCGCGGTACGGGCCGGCGGCCCGCCGGCGCCGTGAAGCGGACGGTGCTCGGCTCTCCGTGCTCAGCCCGGCGTGCTGAGCTCTGCGGACTGAGCTCTCCCCGCTCAGCGCCGCGTGCCCGGCGCTGTGTTGCTCAGCGGCGGGTGCTCAGCGCTCGGTGAGCCGCTTCCGCAGAATCAGACACGGGCGGTGCAGCCGCCGGTCCTCGCGGTGGTCGATGATCTCGTAGCCCAGCGCGGTCCAGAAGGCCAGTGCCCTGGGGTTGCTCTCCAGTACGGCCAGCCGTACGCCGTCCGCGCCGCCCGCCCGGAGCCGGTCCTCCACCAGCCCGGCCAGCTCCCGCCCGTACCCGGTGCGCTGCTCCTGGCCGTGCACCATCAGCAGGCCGATCCACGGGTCGGGGTCGTCGGGGTCCGGGTGCTCGGCCAGGGTGATGGCCACGCCGAGCAGCCGGTGGCCCTCGCGGGCGAGCAGCACCTCGGACGACGGGTGCGCCAGTTCCTCGGCGAGGCTCGCGGCCACCTGCTCGGGCCGGATGTCCTCCGGGTCGGGGAAGTCCCCGCTGATCCGCTGGAAGACGGGGTCGGAGCGGTAGAGCGTGGTCAGCTCGTCGAGCAGCGGCGCGGGCAGCCCGTGGGGCCCGAGCGGCCCGTGGACCCCGTCGTCGGTGACCGTGAGCGGTTCGAGGATCATGCGCGGCACGCTAACGCGACGGCCCCCGGTCGGCGAGGATCCGGGGGCCGACGGCAGGTCAGCGGACGAGCGTGCGTCAGACGTTGACGCCGAAGTCCTGGGCGATGCCCGCCAGGCCGGAGGCGTAGCCCTGGCCCACCGCGCGGAACTTCCAGTCCGCGCCGTTCCGGTAGAGCTCGCCGAAGACCATGGCCGTCTCGGTGGCCGCGTCCTCGCTCAGGTCGTAGCGGGCGACCTCGGCGCCGCCGGCCTGGTTGACGATGCGGATGTAGGCGTTGCGCACCTGGCCGAAGTTCTGGCTGCGGCTCTCGGCGTCGTAGATCGAGACCGGGAAGACGATCTTCTCGACGTCGGCGGGGAGGCCCGCCAGGTTGACGTTGATCGCCTCGTCGTCGCCCGCGCCCTCGCCGGTGCGGTTGTCACCGGTGTGCACGATGGTCTGGTCCGGGGTGGACTTGTTGTTGAAGAAGACGAAGTGGCCGTCGGAGACGACCTTCCCGCCGGGGTTGACCGCGATCGCGCTCGCGTCGAGGTCGAAGTCCGTGCCGGTGGTGGTGCGGACGTCCCAACCGAGGCCGACCGTGACGGCGGTGAGGCCGGGCGCCTCCTTGGTGAGCGAGACGTTGCCGCCCTTGGACAGGCTTACAGCCATGGGGATGTCCCTTTCCTCGTCAGTGTGTCGGGCTTCGTGCCGGTGACGAAGCTACCGTCACCCTTCATAACGCGGCGAGGTCGGCACAGGGTTCCGGATCGCTTTACTTTCTTTACCCGGAATCCGCATCGGGGTCCCTCGCGGGGCGCCGTCACCGGGCGCCGGGGGCGGGACGGGCCGGGCTGCACCGGGAAAGGAGCTGCACCGGGAAAGGAGGTGACGCGGCGGCCCCGAGCCGGGATTATGGGACGCATGTCCGGGCCCTACGTCATCCGTGGCTCGGTCTCCCTGCCGGAGGCCGAGCTCATGTGGCGTTTCTCCCGCTCGTCCGGACCCGGCGGCCAGCACGTCAACACCAGCGACAGCCGGGTCGAGCTCCGCTTCGACCTGGCGCGGACCGACGCGCTGCCCCAGGTCTGGAAGGACCGGGCGCTGGAGCGGCTCGCCGGGCGGCTGACGGACGGCGTCGTGTCCGTACGGGCCGCCGAGCACCGCTCCCAGTGGCGCAACCGGGAGACCGCGGCCGTCCGCTTGGCGGCGCTGCTCGCCGAGGCCACCGCGCCACCGCCGCGCCCGCGGCGCAAGACGCGGGTGCCGCGCGGCATCAACGAGCGCCGGCTTCGGGAGAAGAAGCAGCGCGGTGACACGAAGCGGGGCCGTTCCGGCCGCGACTGGTGACCGGGGCGCCCGCACGCGCGGCGCCGCCGGCGGCCCGGATTCCGGCCGGCTCCGGTGGGTCCTGGGCCGTGAGCCGGGGCCCGGGTTCCTCCCCGGAGGTCCGGCCCCGCGGGCCCGGCGGAATCCGAACGACCCGGCCGGATCGGCGCCGGCCACCGGGCTCGCGGGGTCCGGACCAGCGGCCCTACCCCAGATGCCGGTACCGCCCCCGGAAGTAGAGCAGCGGCCCGCCCTCCGTGCTCGGCGTGCGGGCGGTCAGCACCCGGCCGATCACCAGCGTGTGGTCGCCCGCCGGCACGCGCTGCTCCGTCCGGCACTCCAGAACGGCCAGCGCCCCGTCGACGAGCGGCGCGCCGGCGACCTCGCCGCGCTCGTGCGAGAGGTCGCCGAAGAGCAGCCGGTCGCTGATCCGGCCCTTCATCGCGAACCGTCCGGCGATCTGACGCTGGCTCTCGGACAGGACGGAGACCGCCCACAGCGGCTGCCGCTCCAGCAGGTCGTCCATCCGTGAATCGTTGCGAACGCTCACCATCACGAGCGGCGGATCGAGGGACACCGAAACGAACGACGTCGCCGTCATGCCGACGTCCTCGCCGCTCGGTCCGTCCTCCGGATCGAACGCGGTCACCAGCACCACGCCCGCGCCCAGCCGGGACATGGCGGCACGGAATACGTCGTCACTCACCCCATCAGCATGGGGGATGGTCTCGGCACGAGGGGAAGGAGTCTGCTGCAACACGCCAGGAACGCTATCCGGCACCAGATCCGGTCCGCATCGGCCCCGGGGCCCAGGCGGGACCTAGGTCCGATGGCCGAGACCGCGCGGAAGGGCGCCATCCGTTTTCGAATTTGCGTTCAATAAGTGTCAGAAGCGCTCCCGACCCACTACCTCAACCGTTCATCATGTGCTGTGACTTGAGTCACAGCTGGCAGGAATTGTTGACCCTGTGTACCGGGTGAACAGCTCGCTGTGATTCAGTGACCGTGGTAATCGGACGACTAGGACTCTGGAGTTGTGTCAGGTCTCGGGGGGTGCGAGCGATGGAAACCGAGTCGGAGCCTTACGTCCGGCTTGCGACGCTGCGCCAGCTCCACCATGTCGTCGCGGACCTCAACACCGCCCGCAGCCTGGCGGACACCCTGCAGACCGTCGCCAACGGCATCATCAACGGCCTGGGGTACGGACTTTCGGCCGTGAACCTGGTCCGCCCCGACGGTGACCTCGTCGTCGCCGCCGTCGCGGGAGACTCCGGCGCCGAGGCCCTGATGGCCGGCCGGGTCGGCGCCCGGACCGCCTGGGAGCGCTGGCTCACCATGGGCGAGCAGTGGGGCGAACTCCGCTTCATCCCGCACACCGAGGGCTGGGTGCTGGACGACGACGACATACCGCAGTGGCGCAGCGACGGCCCCCAGCCCCGGTTCGTCGACGAGTGGCACCCCATGGACCGGCTGCTCGCTCCCATGTACTCCTCCGGCGAGGAGCTGCTCGGGGTCATATCCGTCGACCAGCCGCGCAACGGCCGCAGGCCCGGCCCCTGGGGGCGCGAAGCCCTCCAGATGTACGCCTTCCAGGCCGCCATCGCCATCAGCAACGCCCGGCTGCGCGCCAACATGCAGCGCGCCCTCGTCCGGCTCGAACGCGAGCAGCAGGCCCTCCGTGCCAGCGAGGAAAGCTTCCGCCAGGCCTTCGAGTACGCCCCCAGCGGCATGGCCATCGCCGAGATGGGCGGCGACCAGCACGGCCGGCTGCTCCGCACCAACGACGCCCTCTGCCGCCTCCTCGGCCGCCCGGCCTCCGCGATGCGCCGCTACTCCTTCTCCGACCTGGTGCACCCCGAGGACATCGGGACCCTGCTGCGCACCTCCGCCGAGGGCGGCCGCGCCGAGCTCCGGCTGGCGCGGCGCGACGGCACGTACGTCTGGGTCTCGCTGCGGAACTCCGTCGTCGCCGACGCCGCCGACGGGCCGCGCTTCCTGCTCACCCACGTCGAGGACATCGAGGAGCGCAAGCGCCACGAGCTCCAGCTCGCGCACCGCGCCAGCCACGACTCGCTCACCGGGCTGCCCAACAGCGCCGAGCTGCGCGCCCGGCTCGGCGCCCGGCTGTGCACCCGGCCGCCGTCCCCGCACGGGGCGAGCAGCGCGACCCTCGACGCGGCCGGCGGGGTGTACGGCGGCGCGGCCTACGGCGGCGACCCGGACGGGGTGGAGACCGACGAGCACGGCTTCCGGGCGGACGCCTTCGACGCCCCGTTCGGCGGCCCGCCGCCCGCCTCGTACGACCACCATGTGCACACCGTCGCCCCGGACCCGGACACCGACGACGGCTCCAAGGGGCTCGCGGTCCTCTTCTGCGACCTCGACGGGTTCAAGTCGATCAACGACCGCTTCGGGCACCACACCGGTGACGCGGTGCTGATCGAGGTCGCCCGCCGGCTCACCAACGGCGTCCGGGACGGCGACACGGTGGCCCGGCTCGGCGGCGACGAGTTCGTCGTCCTGGCCGACGGCCTCGGCCGCGCGGACGCCCAGGACCTGGCGGTCCGGCTGCGCAACGCGATCATCCCGCCGATCCGGGTCGACGGCCGGGCGGTCCGGGTCGGCGCCAGCATCGGGATCTCCTGGGCGGGCTGCGGCATGTCGGCGGAAGAGGTCCTGGCCTCGGCGGACCAGCGGATGTACGTGGAGAAGCGGTCCCGGGCCAAGCAGCACCGGCGGGCGGGCTGAGGAGCGGGCCGACGGGCGGGCTGCCCGGGGCCTCGGTGCCGGGGGCCATCGGACCGGGACCGCGTGGAACGACGGCTTCCGGGCTCCGCCGGACCGCGCCCCGAGCCGGGTCCGCCACGGGGTGAGACGCGTCTCACCGGGGCGTCCGCGGAGCATGGCGGACCCGGCACCGGGCAGGCGCAGCCGTGTCGAGCGCTGCCCGCACCCTTGCCGCAGGAGTGAACGTCCGAGCGGGTGAGCGGGTAGGCTCGGGCGTCGGCGGTGCCGCCGCTGGAACGCCGGCAGTGAATCCATCGTGAACATTGGCCATCCGGACAGCACAGACTCTGTCGGGGCCGCCCCGGCCTTGATAGGAGCTGTCAGGGCGCATCTGATCAAGAGCGCCGATGGTCCGAGAACCAGTTGGGGAGTGACAGGGGATGACGGCCGGCAACAACGGCGCGAGCACGCCTGAGAACGACGATCCGTTCGGCTATCTGTACCGCTCGGAGGGCGGCGACGGCGCGACGGACGACGCGGGCGCGGCTCCCCGGACCGGCGGCTACGGCTACCCCGGCCCGACCGGCCAGCCCGGTGTCCCCCGCACCTCGTACAACCAGGTCTCCCGCGTCGGCGAGCGCCAGTACGGCCAGCGGCAGGCACCCCCGCAGGCGCCCGGCCAGCCGTACGGTCAGCAGCAGCCGAACGCGCACTACGCGGCCCCCGAGACCCTCTCCGGCGGCGCGCCGCGCCGGTCCGGACCGCAGGGCCAGGGCGGCGGCCGCGGCCCCAACAGCAAGGGCCTGCTCGTCGGTGCGATCGCGGTCGTCGCGGTGGTGGTCGTGGGCATCGGTGTCGCCATGCTCACCAACACCAAGGACGACGAGACCGGGAAGAACGAGGCCGGGGACTCCGCGCCCGGCGACTCCGGCGCCGACAAGGTGGAGCCCGAGAAGCCCTCGGGCAAGGGGCCGAAGAAGTTCGCCTCGGACCAGCGGGACGGCGCCTCGCTGCGGCTGGGCGGCACGGCCGCGGTCGGCCGCGAGATCCCCAACGCCCACTCCAAGAGCGGCGCCTACGTCAAGATGGAGCGCCCCGGCGACACCGTCACGTACACCGTGGACGTCCCGAAGGCCGGCCAGTACACGCTGTTCACCGGCTACGGGGTCCCGGGCAAGGACACCGACGCCACGCTGACGGTGAACAGCCAGCCCCGGTCCCAGCCGCTCAAGCTGAAGAACTACACCGGCGCCAAGGAAGGCCAGTGGGAGCGCGGCTGGACCAAGCGGTACGACTGGCTGCAGCTCAACAAGGGCACCAACACCATCGAGTTCTCCTGCGGGCCGAACGACAAGTGCAACTTCAACCTGGACTACGTGCAGTTGAAGTCGGGCCAGGTCCAGGACTGACCCGCGCGCTTCCTCAACGCACCCTCGGGGCCCGTCGCTTGCGTGCGGCGGGCCCCGAGCCCGTGTGCGGCCGGGCGGCGGGGTAACCGGGGACTCCGGGCGCACGGTCCGGTTGCGCGTCCCGGCTACGCGCCCGGTTGCCGCGCCGGGCGCTGGTCCGTGTCGCCGCCCGCCGTCGCTGCCGTCTCCGTCCCGGCGTGCGCGGGCCCGGAGTCCGCGCTGCCGGCCGTCAGGAGCCGCAGGAAGGCCGCCACCGTCCCGGCCATCGCGTCCCGTGCCGGACGCAGGTAGCGGCGGGGGTCGACCACGGACGGGTCCGACTCCAGGGAGCCGCGCAGCGAGCCGGTGAACGCGGTGTTGAGCGCCGTCCCGACATTGATCTTGACCATGCCGGCGGCGACGGCCCGGCGGAGTTCGTCGTCCGGGACGCCCGAGGAGCCGTGCAGCACCAGCGGGACCGGCACGGCGTCCCGGAGCCGGGCGATCAGCGCATGGTCCAGGACGGCGGTCCGCTCCGTCATCGCGTGCGTGCTGCCGACCGCCACGGCCAGGGCGTCCACGCCCGTCTCCGCGACGTACGCCGCCGCCTCGGCCGGATCGGTCCGGACGCCGGGTGTGTGGGCGTCCAGCGGCGGCTCACCGGCCTTGCCGCCCACTCTGCCGAGCTCGGCCTCCACCCAGATGCCCCGCTCGTGGCCCCAACGCACCGCCTCCGCCGTGGCCTTGACGTTGTCCGCGTAGCTCAGCTTCGAGGCGTCGACCATCACCGAGCCGAAGCCCGCGGAGTGCGCCGCGTGCAGCAGTTCCGGGGAGACCACATGGTCGAGGTGGAGGGCGAGTTCGGCGGTCGATGCCCGGGCGACGGCCGCCGCGGCGGCCGCGATCGGGGCCGGCCGGCCGCCGTGGAAGCGCACGGCGTTCTCCGAGACCTGGAGCACCGCGGGGACGCCGGCCTCCTCCGCGCCCGCGGCGATCGCCTCCGCGTGCTCCAGGGTGATCACGTTGAACGCGCCCAGAGCGTGGCCCGCGGCCCGCGCCCGCATGACGAGTTCGCCCGTACCGACGAGTGGCATTGCGTCCCCAATCCCGGGCCGGCCCGGCCCGATGTCCCGGGCCGGATCAGCCCGGTCGCCGAATACCGCACCTCCGGACCCCGAGCTTCCGGACCCCGAGCTTCCGGAAACCGGGCTCCCGGTCACTGCGCCTCCGGACACTGCGCCTCTGGGCACCGGGCTTCCGGACACCGGGTTTCCGGACACCGGGGTTCCTGACGCTGCACTTCGCGGCGCCGGGCTTCCGGACACCGCGCCCCGGGCCGGGCCGGGGGAGGCCACCCCCGCGTCGGCCCGTCACGCTGCCGCCGCCCCGTCCGACACCTCGACCCGCGGCAGCAGATCCTCGTACGCGGCACGGTCGAACTCGCCCGCGACCGGGGCCAGGACGGTCGCCGCCGACAGCGCCACCGCCCGCGCCACCCGCTCCGGCCACGGCAGCCCGGCCACCAGGCCGGAGAGCAGGCCCGCCACGGCCGAGTCGCCGGCACCCGTCGGATTGCCGCGGACCGGGCGCGGCGGCGCCGCCTGCCAGCTGCCGTCCGCCGTCACCAGGAGCATGCCCGCCGCGCCCAGGGACGCCGCGACCGCGCGGGCGCCCCGGCGGCGCGCGTCGTGCGCGGCGCGCAGCGGCTCGGTGGAGCCGGTCAGGCCGGTCAGCTCGTCCACGTTCGGCTTGACCAGGTCCGGCCGGGCGGCGATGCCCCGGCGCAGCGGCTCGCCGCTGGTGTCCAGCAGCACCGGGACGCCGGCCGCCTGGGCCTCCCGGACGAGCTGTGCGTAGGCGCCGACCGGCAGTCCCGGCGGCAGGCTGCCGCAGAGCGCGACGGCCTCGGCGTCGCCGAGGAGCCGGGCGTAGGTGGCGCGGAAGGCGTCCCACTCGGACCGGTCGATCGTCGGCCCGGCCTCGTTGAGCTGCGTGGTCTCCCCGGACGAGGCGTCCACGACGCCCACGGTCCGGCGGCTCGCCCCGGCGGTCGGGGTCAGCGCGTCGACGACCGTGCCCGGTCCGTGGTCCTCCGCCAGCAGTTGCCGCAGCACCGCGCCCGTGGGCCCGCCGGCGAATCCCGCGACGACCGCCCGGTGCCCGAGCGCCGCGAGCACCCGGGCGACGTTCAGCCCCTTGCCGCCCGCCCGCTCCGACACCTCGGCCACCCGGTGCGTGGCCGAGGCCCGCAGCCGCGGCACGCGGTACGTGATGTCGAGGGCGGCGTTCAGCGTGACCGTGAGGATCAACGGTCCCCTCCCGTAGTGCGCGCGGCTGCCGATGACCGGCGCAGGCGGACAAGTGCGCGAGCGATCATGCCAAAACAGCGACGGTTGGCCCAGACCTCCCGCGGACCTCCACAGGCCAACCACGGGAACCCTCAGCCCAGTTCGGGTGAAACCACCCAATCTCCCTTGCGCATCACTCCGACCAGCGCGAACTCCCCGTCCAGGACCACCAGATCGGCGTCCTTGCCCGGTTCCAGGGAGCCCACCCGGCCGTCCAGTCCGAGCAGCCGCGCGGGGGTCGCCGAGACTGCTTCGACGGCCTGCTCGACCGGCAGCCCGTCGACCGTCACGGCCCGCCGGAACGCGGTGTCCAGGGTGAGCGTGGAGCCCGCGATCGAACCGCCCTGCACCAGCCGGGCGACCCCGTCCCTGACCTCCACCTCCATCGGGCCGAGCGGGTACCGGCCGTCGCCCATCCCGGCGGCGCCCATGGCGTCCGTGATGAAGGCGATCCGGCCCGCGGCCCCGCGGAGGGCGAGCCCCAGCACGGACGGGTGCAGATGCACCCCGTCGTTGATCAGCTCGACGGTGACCCGCTCGTCCTCCAGCAGCGCGGCGACCGGGCCGGGCGTCCGGTGGCCGAGGCCCGGCATCGCGTTGAACAGGTGCGTCGCCACGCGCGCGCCGGCCTCCACGGCCCGGCGCGTGGCCTCGTACGACCCGTCGGTGTGGCCGACGGCCGCGATGACGCCCTGGTCGGCGAGGAGCCGCACGGACTCCAGCCCGCCGGGGAGCTCGGGCGCCAGGGTCATCATGCGGGCGGTGCCCCGCGCGGCGTCGACGAGCTTGCGGACGTCCGCCGGGGCCGGGTCGCGCAGCAGCGACGGCTCGTGGGCGCCGCAGCGGTTCCGGGCGATGAACGGCCCCTCGAAGTGCAGCCCCGCGAGGTCGCCCTGCTCCACGAGCTCGGAGAGGGCGGACGCCTGGTGGGCCAGGTCGTCGAGGTCGCCGGTGACGGTCGAGGCGAGCATCGTCGTGGTGCCGTGGCGGCGGTGGGTGCCGGCGACGGTGAGGGCTTCCTCGGCCGTCCCGGCGGAGAAGGAGGCGCCACCGCCGCCGTGCACGTGGATGTCGACGAAGCCGGGGACGATCCAGTGGTCGGGGGGAAGGGGGTATGTGGTGTACGCGTCGTACTCGGTGCGCTCGGTGCGCTCGGTGCGCTCGGGGTGTTCGGCGTACGTGGTGGGCTCGACGGCGTGTTCGGCCGCGGGTCTCGTGTGGCGGGGGGTGGAAGGGGGTTCGCCTCGGGCCCGGTCCTGGTGGTCCGGGTGAGGAGGGGCGTCGGGGCGGGCTTCGGGACGGGCCGGGGCGCCGGTGCCGGTGATGGTGCGGCCGTCGACCGTGACCCGACCGCCCTCGACGACACCGGTCGGCAGCACCACGCGGGCGCCGGTGAGAACCTTGCGAGCCACCATCAGGCGGTTACCTCCGCGGTGAGAAGGTCCCAGGCGAGCAGACCTGCGCCCAGGCATCCGGCGGTGTCCCCGAGGGCCGCCGGAACGATGTGGGGGACGTGCTGGAAGGTGAGCCGGGCCTCGACCGCCGCGCGCAGCGGTGCGAACAGCGTCCGCCCGGCCCGCGCCAGGCCGCCGCCGATGATCAGTGTGCGGGGGGCCAGCAGGCTGACGGCGGTGACGAGGCCGTCGGCGAGGGCGTCGACCGCCGTGTTCCACACGTCTGCGGCACGGGGGTCACCCGATTCGACGGCCTTGACGCAGTCCGCCGCGTCCGCCGAGGGGTCGTCACCGGCCTCGGCCCAGGCGCGGGACACCGCGGTCGCGGAGGCGAGCGTCTCCAGGCAGCCCCGCCGGCCGCAGCCGCAGCGCAGGCCGCCGGGGCGGACGACGACATGGCCGAGCTCACCCGCACGGCCGTGCGTGCCGCTCTCGATCCGGCCGTCGATGCCGATGGCGGCGGCGATGCCGGTGCCGAGCGGTACGAAGAGGAACCGGTCGGCACCCCGGCCGGCGCCGAGCCGGCCCTCGGCGAGACCGCCGGTCCGGACGTCGTGGGCGAGGGCTACGGGGGTGGGGCCTTCGTGGGGGCTGGGGCTCGGGCCGGTGGTGGGGGAGTGGGGGCTGGAGCTCGGGCCGGTGGTGGGGGAGTGGGGGCTGGAGCTCGGGCCGGTGGTGGGGGTGCGGGGTGCGGTGGTGGAGCGGGGTGCGGTCGGGGTCGACAGCCGTTCGGTGAGGAGGGCGCGCAGCGGGACGTCGCGCCAGCCGAGGTTGGCGGAGTAGCGCGCGATGCCGCCGGGCTCGTCGACCAGGCCGGGGACGGCGACTCCGGCGGCGGAGGCGGGCTCCCCGTACCGGTCGAGGCCGACGTCCCGCAGGTGCGCCGCGAAGTCGAGGACCGACGCGACGACGGAGTCGGGGCCGCGGTCGCGGCCGGTGGGCCGACGGTCCTCGTGCAGGGGTGTGCCGTCCGCGGCCACGAGGGCGGCCTTGATGGCGGTGCCTCCCACATCGAGGGCGATGACGTGTTTCACGGGGCCAGTGTCCCGCGGGACGGGGGGAGAGGTCTAGTCCACTGTGGGGTTGTCGTGGGGGACGTTGTCGCCTTGCGGCGCGCGTTTGGGGTCTTGCGGTTCGGTTGTGCGGGCGTCGGTTGGGTGGGTGCGGGTGTGGGGTGGGTTTCGGGGGTGGGGGGGGGGGGGGGGGGGGGGGGGGGGGGGGGGGGGTTTTGGGGGGGGGGGGGGGGCCGACGACGCGCGCGCGCGGGCGGGGGCCCCCCGGGGGGGGGGCGCCCCCGAACCGAAATTTCCGGGCCCGGGGGGCCCAAAAAAAACCCCCCCCCGCCCCCACCCCCCCACCCCTGCGCCCCCACCCCCTGACGTCCGCCCAGCCCTGCGCCCCCACCCCCTGACGTCCGCCCAGCCCTGCGGCACCGCGCCCTGACGTCCGCCCAGCCCTGCGGCACCGCGCCCTGACGTTCGCCCAGCCCTGCGGCACCGCGCCCTGACGTTCGGACCGCCGGCGGCGTCGTGGCGCGCCGCCGTGTTCGCCCGGTCCGGTGGCCCTGACGTGCAGGTCGGGCCGGTGGCACCGCGCCTTCGCGTCCGGACCGGACCCGTCGTGGTGCGACGTCGCCTTTGCCTGGCCCCGGGTGGCACCGCCTGCGCGTCCGCCGCGCCGTTCGCGGGCGTGCACGCTTTCGTTCAGCGTGCGGTGGCGCCGTTCTCCGGGGCCGTCCACGTGGCGTAGTGGCTGTGCGGTCAGTCGGTGAGGATCACACTGCGGGTCAGGTTGCGGGGGTGGTCCGGGTTGTGGCCCTTGGACTCCGCCACGGCGACCGCCAGGCGCTGGGCGCGGATCAGGTCCGCCATCGGGTCGAGTCCGCCGTCCGAGTCGGCGATCAGGGTGCCGCCGATGCGGTCCACCTCGCCGGAGAGACCCTCGGGGAGGTCGCCGAAGATCCAGGCGACCCGGCCCGGTCCGGTGATGGAGATGGGGCCGTGCCGGTACTCCATCGCCGGGTACGCCTCGGTCCAGGCCCGGGCCGCCTCGCGCATCTTGAGGGCGGCCTCCTGGGCCAGGCCGTACGTCCAGCCGCGGCCCAGGAAGGTCCACTGCTCCGCGCCGAGCACCGCGGCCGGCAGGGGCTGAGTGATGGCGAGCTCCGCGTCCGCGGCGGCCTCGGTGACGGGCTTCACGCCGGGGGGCAGGGTGCCGTGCCGTTCCAGGCCGGCCCGGAGGAAGGCCAGCGCCGTGGTGGCGAAGCGGGTCTGGACGACCGACTCCTCGTCCGCCCAGTCCAGGACGGCGACGGCGTCGGCCGCGTCCATGACCGGGGTCTTCGGGTCGGCCGTGAGGGCGGTGGTCGGGGTGCGGCCGCGGAGGGCGGACAGCAGGGTCAGGACCTCGGTCGTGGTGCCCGAGCGGGTGATCGTCACGACCCGGTCGTAGTGGCGGTCCGCCGGGAACTCGGAGGAGGCGAAGGCGTCGGTCTCGCCCTGGCCCGCCTGTTCGCGCAGCGCCGCGTAGGCCTGCGCCATGAACCACGACGTGCCGCAGCCGGTCACCGCGACCCGTTCCCCCGGGCGCGGCAGGCCCTCCGCCCCCTCCGCGGCCGTCACCGCTCGGCGCCAGCAGGCGGGTTGGGTGGCCGTCTCGGCCGCGGTGCGGGACTCCTCTGCTGCGGGCATGGTCGGTGCTCCTTCGAAGCGGAGTGAACTCGGGTCCGCCTCGTGGATAGCAGTCCTGAGCTGGGAGAGGGAAGGGCGCTGCGGAAGCGGAACATCCGGTGGTGTAGACCTTGTGGGGGGCGCGCCGACGGAGATCCGCGCCCCCGCGCAGGGCCGGGGGAGCCCCGCGGTACGAAAGATTCGGGAACAAAGGTGGTATCCGCAGTGCAGCGGCGGTATTTGGGCCTCATAGCGACAGGCACCACGATGGCCATGGCCCTCACGCTTTCGGGCTGCGGAAGCGACGGCTCGGTCGGCGACGATGTGACGATCAAGCTCGTGGCGGCCGACTACGGCGACTCGTCGGCCAACAGCTCCAAGAAGTACTGGAACGAGCTGGCCCGCGAGTTCGAGGCGAAGCACGACGAGGTCGAGGTCGACGTCGAGGTCTACAGCTGGAACGACGTGGACCGCAAGGTCGCCGAGATGGTCGAGCGGGGCGACGCCCCGGACATCGCCCAGATCGGCGCGTACGCGGACTACGCGGCCCAGGGCAAGCTCTACAGGTCGGACCAGCTGCTCTCCATCCCCACCCAGGCCGACTTCCTGCCCGGTCTCGCGAAGGCGGGCGAGCTCCACCGGGTGCAGTACGGACTGCCGTTCGCCTCCAGTACCCGGGTGCTCTTCTACAACAAGAAGCTGTTCGCCAAGGCCGGTATCACCGCACCGCCGAAGACCTGGAGCCAGCTCCAGCAGGACGCCCAGGCGCTGAAGCGGGCCGGGGTCAAGTCCCCGTACGGGCTGCCGCTCGGCAAGGAGGAGCCGCAGGCCGAGACGCTCAACTGGATGCTGAGCGGCGGCGGTGGCTACACCGACAACATCGGCAACTACACGATCGGTTCGCCCGCGAACATCAGCACGTTCGAGTGGCTGCGCGACGAGATGGTCGGCAAGGGCCTCACCAACGCCGACCCCGGCCGGACCAACCGCCAGGAGGTCTTCAACGGCTTCACCCGCGGCGAGGTCGGCATGCTCAACGGTCACCCGACGCTGATGCAGCAGGCCCGGGCCAAGCACGTGAAGTACGGCATGGCGCCGCTGCCCGGCAAGAACGGCGAGTCCGAGGCGACCACCGGCGTGGCCGACTGGATGATGGCGTTCAAGCAGAAGGGCAACCGCGAGCCGGTCGGCAAGTTCCTCGACTTCGTCTACAGCCAGGACAACGTCCTGAAGTTCGCGGACCGCTACGACCTGCTGCCGGTCACCACCTCGGCGTCCGAGGCCATGCGCGCCGACCGGAAGAACAAGGACCTGTGGGAGTTCCTCGACCAGCTGCCCACCGCCGAGTTCTATCCGGTGAGCAAGCGGTCCTGGGGGCCGGTCGTCAAGCGGCTCAAGGGCTCCATCGGCACCGTCGTCGAGCCGAACGGCAACCCGTCCAGCGTGCTCGGCGCGCTCCAGCGCGACGCCGACACGATGGAGAACGCCTCCGAGTAGCGCCGGTTAGATTGGGGTCATGGAGGAGCAGAGCCTGTCCGACCGGGACCGCGCCGTCCTGGCCATGGAGCGCAGGACCTGGCCGGGGCCGGGCGCCAAGGAGCGGGCGGTGCGGGAGCAGCTGGGGATGTCCCCGACCCGCTACTACCAGCTCCTGAACGCCCTGCTGGACGACCCGCGGGCCCTCGCGCACGACCCGGTGACCGTCAACCGGCTGCGCCGGGTCCGCGAGTCCCGTCGCCGCAATCGCTGACCCGCACGGGGCCCGGCCCCGGTAGGGTCGGGCCCATGGGCAGCATCCCGGATTCCCTGCCGACCCCTGCCACCCCCGCCGGACGCGACGGCCTCGCCGCTCTCCTGGAGCGGCCCGAACGGGCTGTGGTGGCACTCGATTTCGACGGCACGCTGGCACCGATCGTGCCCGACCCGGACCGGGCCCGCGCCCACCCGGACGCCGTCCCCGCCCTCGCCCGCCTGGCGCCGCTGCTCCAGTCGGCCGTGGTGATCACCGGCCGCCCGGCCGGGGTCGCCGTACGGCACGGCGGTTTCGCGGGCGTGCCGGGCCTGGAGCACCTGGTGGTGCTCGGCCACTACGGCGCCGAACGCTGGGACGCCGTGACCAGCCAGGTCCACGCCCCCGCCCCGCACCCCGGAGTCGCCGCCGTCCAGGCGGAACTCCCGGGCGTACTCGACCGCAACGGCGGCTGGCCCGGCACCTTCGTGGAGGACAAGGGCCGCGCCATCGCGGTCCACACCCGCCGCGCCGAGGACCCGCAGGGGGCCTTCGAATCCCTGCGCGAGCCCCTGTACGCCCTGGCCGAGCGGCACGGCCTGGTCGTCGAACCGGGCCGCCTGGTCCTGGAACTCCGCCCGCCGGGCATGGACAAGGGCGTGGCCCTGGAGGAGTACCTACGGCAGTCCGGCGCCGGCGCGGTCCTCTACGCCGGCGACGACCTGGGCGACCTCGCGGCCTTCGGCGCCGTGGAAAAACTCCGCTCCGAAGGCCTCCCCGGCCTCCTGGTCTGCAGCGCCGCCACCTCGGGCGAAGGCGCCGACGAACTGGCCCAACGCGCGGACCTCGTAGTCGACGGCCCCGCGGGCGTGGTCACCCTGATCACCGCCCTGGCCAACACCCTCCGGAACCGGTAAACAACCCCCTGCCTTCGCAGGCTCGGTCATTCGTCGACGAACGTGAGGGCCGCCGACGAGACGTGACGGTGCCGGGGCATACCCAGCCGCGGGGACGGCGAGTCCGAGAGGCCGTTCCTGGCTCAGCGGCGATGGGGGTCAGCCGCGGACGAGACGTGAGGGTGACGGGGCCGCAGGGGTGGGGGGTTCCGGAAGCTTCCGTGTATTTGTGGCCCCCAGGGCCGTAAATATACGTTCCGGAACCCCCCACCCCCGAGGCCCCCGCCCCCCCCCCCCCCCCAAAACACCCCCCCCCCCCCCCCCCCCCCCCCCCCCCGGCACCCGCCCGCCCACGTAGCACCCGCGCCCCGAACCCCGGCCTGGCAAGGCACCCCGCACCCCGCAGAACCCGGCCCGGCGCCGAGCCGCCCCTCACCCCTCCCGCAACGCCGCCAACTGATCCAGAAACCACCGCTCCGGCGGCAACGCCGTAGCCGCGGCAGCCAGCCGCTTCGTCCGCTCCGCCCGCTCCCCCCGCGGCATCGACAGCGCCCGGTGCAGCGCCCGCGCCGTCCCCGTCACGTCGTACGGGTTCACCACCGTCGCCGCCTCGCCCAGCTCCTCGTACGCCCCCGCCTCCCGCGACAGCACCAGCGCGCAGCCCTCGTCGGAGACGACCGGCACCTCCTTGGCCACCAGGTTCATGCCGTCGCGGATCGGGTTGACCAGGGCGACGTCGGCCAGCCGGTAGGCGGCCAGAGAGCGCGCGAAGTCGTCCTTCACGTGGAGGACGACCGGCTGCCAGCCCTTCGTGCCGAAGTCGGCGTTGATCCCGTCGGCGACCCGCCGCACCTCGGCGGTGTAGTCGCGGTAGACGGCGAGGTCCTGCCGGGAGGGGTAGGCGAAGGCGAGGTGCACGACGCGGCCGTGCCACTCGGGGTGGTCGTCGAGGAGCCGGCGGTACGCCTGCAGCCCGCGGACGATGTTCTTGGACAGCTCGGTGCGGTCGACCCGGACGATCACCTTGCGGGCCTCGCCGTCGCTCCGGCCGACCTGTTCGCGCAGGCCGGCGAGCCGTTCCTCCACGTCGGGGCGGTGCGAGCGCTCCAGCAGGAAGTCCGCGTCGGCGCCGAGCCCGTGCACCCCGAGCCGGGTGGTCCGGCCGCCGTGCACGACCGCCGAGACGTCGGACGGGCCGCCGGGCTCGACGGTGCTGCCGGTCAGGACCTCGGCGCAGCTCACCGAGAACGCGCGGGCCCAGCGGCGGGTCAGGAACGCGGCCCGGTCGGCGCCGAGGATGCCGCGCAGCAGCTGGGCGGCGATGTCGTCGGGGAGCAGCCGGAAGTAGTCCACGGGCGCCCAGGGCGTGTGGGAGAAGTGGCCGATCCGCAGGTCGGGGCGGCGGTCCCGGAGCATGCCGGGGACCAGGCACAGGTGGTAGTCCTGCACGAGGACGGCGGCGCCCTCCGCGGCCGCCGAGGCCAGCGCCTCCGCGAAGGCCTCGTTGTAGCGCTCGTAGGCGGCCCACTGGGCGCGGAACTCGGCGTCGAAGGCCGGCTCCAGCGGGGTCTGGTAGAGCATGTGGTGGACGAACCAGAGCACCGAGTTCGCGATGCCGTTGTACGCCGCGGCGAAGGTCTCCGGGTCGATGTCGAGCATCCGTACCCGCCGGCCGCCGGAGTCGGCGGGGTCGAGTTCGCCCGCGGCGCGGTGCACCGCCTCGCGGTCGCCGTCGCCGAGGGCGGCGCAGACCCAGAGCGCGTCGGTGCCGGAGCCGATCGCGCTCAGCCCCGAGACCAGCCCGCCGCCGCCGCGCTTGGCGGTCAGGGAGCCGTCCTCGGCGAGGGTGTACGCGACGGGGCCGCGGTTGGACGCGACGAGTACCTCGGCAGCCTGCTCTGCGACCATGTCGCGAGCCTAGCCCGCGAAAGATCCGCTCAAACGTGCGGACAGGGGCGGTTTGTCACCCGGAGGGGTCACCGACGGTCCGTACGGAGCGTCGCGGAGCCCGTACGGAGCGCTCACCGGCAGCGCCCGTCCGGAGGCGCCCCGGTGTACCCGCGGAGCGCCCGAGCGCCCGCGGGAGCGCGGACCGGACGGACCCGCGCGGACCCGGGGAGCCGCGCCGGTCAGGCCACCCGCCCCCGCCCCGCGGCCTCCCGGGCGCGCACCTCCCGGTACTCCGGAACGGTGATCATCGGCGGGCGTTCCTCGGCCGCCACCTCGTGCACGGACGGCGTGAACCCGCCCCCCGCCCCCCGGTCGAACTGGGTGAGCACGGGCCGTACGAGGTGGCCGCGGGCCAGCCGGGCCTGGGCCGTGCGGTAGATCGTGGCGGCCATCCGGCCGAGCGCCTGCCCGTCCTGGTGACGGTGGCGCCGCACGCCGACGTCGACCTGGGCCAGCGCGTCGAGCCCGGCCAGGTCCAGCGCGTCCACCAGCATGCCCAGCTCGATCCCGTAGCCGACGGGGAAGGGCAGCTGCTCCAGCAGGGAGCGGCGGGCCGCGTACTCCCCGCCGAGGGGCTGCACGAAGCCGGCGAGCCGCGGCCAGTGCAGGTTGAGCAGGGGGCGGGCGACGAGTTCGGTCACCCGGCCGCCGCGGTCGCCGGTGTCGCCGAGCGGCCGGTCGTACATGGCCTTGACCAGGTGCAGGCCCGGGTCGGTGAGCAGCGGTCCGACGATGCCGGAGACGAAGCGGGCGGAGAAGTCGCGCAGGTCGGCGTCGACGAAGCAGACGATCTCGCCGTGGGTGACCAGCAGCGAACGCCACAGGACCTCGCCCTTGCCGGGCAGGGCGGGCAGCCGGGGCAGCACCGTGTCGCGGTGGACGACGCGGGCTCCGGCGGCGGCGGCGACCGCGGCGGTGCGGTCGGCGGAGCCGGAGTCGATCACGACCAGCTCGTCGACGAGCGGGACCTCCGGGCTCATGAGCTCACGCCGGACGGTCTCGACGATCGGCCCGATGGTGGCCTCCTCGTCGAGGGCGGGGAGCACCACGCTGACCGTTCCGGACGGGCCCGCCGCCTGCTTCGCGGCGAGGAGCCGGCTCAGTGGCCGGTCGGCGGCCGACCAGGAGTGGTGCTCCAGCCAGCGCTCCACCTCTTCCAGCACGTGTTTCGTCTCCCTGGTGTGTTCGCGGGGCGGCCCGCGGGTGACCGGGCGATGGTCCGCTGTGATCCGTCTCGCGGTTCGGACGACTATCTCAACCGTGGGGGCCGTCGGTTACAGTCTTGAACAACGCGGAAGTCCACTTCATGTCGGGGTGGCCTGCCGCGGACAAACGCACCGGGCCCCGCCCGGCGCCATACCGCTCATCCAGAGGGGCAGAGGGAACGGCCCGTTGAAGCCCCGGCAACCCTCCGGCCGGTCTCGTCTCAGACGCGAGGCTCCCGGCTCGGGAAGGTGCCAATTCCGTCTCGTGGCGAAGTCCGTCGCGAGGAAGATGAGGAGAAAGGGCCTCGCCTCCATGGCTGTGCAAGCTGCTACCGCCACTTCGTCCGCGGATTCCCAGGACGCCACCTCCGGTTCCGCCCCCGTCGCTCTCGGCCCCGCCGCCGCGCTGTCCTGCCGCGAGTGCGGTGAGCGTTTCGCCCTCGGCCCGATCTTCGCGTGCGAGGTGTGTTTCGGGCCGCTCGAGGTCGCGTACGACCTGCCGAGCGGCGACCCCGAGGGCCTGCGGAAGCGCATCGAGGCCGGTCCGGACAGCATCTGGCGCTACGCGCCGCTGCTGCCGGTCCCCGCCGACGTCGCCGACAAGCCGAACCTGAACCCGGGCTTCACCAAGCTGGTCCAGGCCGACAACCTCGCCCGTGAGCTGGGCGTCACCGGCGGTCTGCACGTGAAGGACGACTCGGGCAACCCGACGCACTCCTTCAAGGACCGGGTGGTCGCCATCGCGGTGGAGGCCGCCCGCACCTTCGGCTTCACCACGCTGTCCTGCTCCTCCACCGGCAACCTGGCCGGCGCCGTCGGCGCCGCGGCGGCCCGGGCCGGCTTCCGGTCGTGCGTGTTCATCCCGCACGACCTGGAGGCGGGCAAGGTCGTCATGGCCGCGGTCTACGGCGGCGACCTGGTCGGCATCGAGGGCACGTACGACGACGTCAACCGCTTCTGCAGCGAGCTGATCGGCGACCCGATCGGCGAGGGCTGGGGCTTCGTCAACGTCAACCTGCGCCCGTACTACGGCGAGGGCTCGAAGACGCTGGCGTACGAGATCTGCGAGCAGCTCGGCTGGCGGATCCCGGACAACATCGTGATCCCGATCGCCTCCGGCTCCCAGCTCACCAAGATCGACAAGGCGCTGAAGGAGCTCATCGCCCTCGGCCTGGTCGAGGACAAGCCGTACAAGATCTTCGGCGCCCAGGCCGAGGGCTGCTCCCCGGTCTCCCGGGCCTTCAAGGACGGCCACGACGTGGTCCGCCCGGTGAAGCCGGACACGATCGCCAAGTCGCTCGCCATCGGCAACCCGGCCGACGGCCCGTACGTGCTCGACATCTGCCGCCGCACCGGCGGCGCCGTGGAGGACGTGAACGACGAGCAGGTCGTCGACGCGATCAAGCTGCTGGCGCGCACCGAGGGCATCTTCGCGGAGACCGCGGGCGGTGTGACGGTGGGCGTGCTGCGGAAGCTGATCGAGGCCGGGCGGATCGACCCGGCCGAGGAGACCGTGGTGCTGAACACCGGTGACGGCCTCAAGACCCTGGACGCCGTGGCTCCGACGACGGGCCCGTCCGCGACCATCCGCCCCACCCTTGACTCGTTCCGAGAGGCAGGCCTCGCATGAGCGTCAACGTTCGAATCCCCACGATCCTGCGTACGTACACCGGCGGCCGGTCCGAGGTGCCCGCCGAGGGCGCGACTCTCGGCGAGGTGCTCGCGGACCTGGAGAAGAACCACCAGGGCATCGGTGCCCGGGTGCTCGACGACACCGGCAAGCTGCGTCGATTCGTGAATGTCTATGTGAATGACGACGACGTGCGTTTCAGCGAGGGCCTGGAGACGGCCACGCCGGACGGTGCGGGTGTATCGATCATTCCGGCGGTCGCCGGCGGCTGCTGAACCATAAACGCAAGAACCTTGCGTAATAGGAATGGCCCCTTCCGTAAGAGAAACGGAGGGGGCCATTCTGTGTGGTTGATCGCGGTACAGTTGAGCGATCCCCCACCGGCCGCTCTGCCGAACGCATATGAGAACGCGACAAGATGTGCCCGAAGTGTGCGTGCGATTTGTCGCGTTGATGCCCGTTTGTCTGACCCAACTTGTCCTGACTTCACGGTGATTCAGGGGATAGCTCCCTGCGGCCCTGCTCAGAATTCTCGTCCGTTTGACCTGTTGCAGAGGGCATCTGTGCGGATACATTCAGCCGCGGTCGACGCGTTACGGCGCACACCTCCTACCTGTCGGGAGGTGAGGTCTGACCCGGGTCCGCGGAGTGCGGTCCTGTGCAAGGGCCAGTAATAGGGGAGTTAGGGATGGCTCAGGGCACCGTCAAGTGGTTCAACGCGGAGAAGGGCTACGGCTTCATCGCGGTCGACGGTGGTGCGGACGTCTTCGTGCACTACAGCGCGATTCAGATGGACGGCTACCGCACCCTCGAGGAGGGCCAGCGGGTCGAGTTCGAGATCTCGCAGGGCCAGAAGGGGCCGCAGGCGGACATGGTCCGTGTAGCCGGCTGATACGCGCCGACTGACTGCAGCGCAGGGCCCGCTTCCCCCCGGGGAGCGGGCCCGCTTCTGTTCCGACCTCCGCGTCGGGTGCGGCGCGTCGGCGGGCGGGCTCGCGTCTCGACGGGCTTGGGGGTCTCTCATCCGTCGCCCGACCGCCGGCCCTCAGGGAAGCCCTGCGGGCGTTGTCCCACCTGTCGCCCGACCGCCACCCCTCATGGAGCCCCTTCGGGGTGCTCGCTCCCACCTGTCGCCCGGCCGCCACCCCTCATGGAGCCCCTTCGGGGTGCTCGCTCCCACCTGTCGCCCGGCCGCCACCCCCCATGGAGCCCCTTCCGGGGTGCTCGCTCCCACCTGTCGCCCGACCGCCACCCCCCATGGAAGCCCTATAGGCGCTTGCACTCGAGGGGGTCGAGTGCTAATCATTGGCGTTAGCACTCTGACGTTGAGAGTGACAGAAGGACCGGGTCGGTGAGGCCCGCAGGCCGGGTGGGACAAGGAAACCACCAGGTGTGCAGGCCGTCCGTCGCGGGCGCCAGCGCGGTCCGGAGCAATCCGCCCCTTGCACCCTGTGCCAGGGACCCCCGACGTCCGGGAGGACCACTTCACATGGCCAAGATCATCGCGTTCGACGAGGAAGCGCGGCGCGGCCTCGAGCGCGGGATGAACCAGCTCGCCGACGCCGTCAAGGTGACCCTCGGCCCCAAGGGCCGGAACGTCGTCCTCGAGAAGAAGTGGGGCGCCCCCACGATCACCAACGATGGTGTCTCCATCGCCAAGGAGATCGAGCTCGAGGACGCGTACGAGAAGATCGGCGCCGAGCTGGTCAAGGAGGTCGCGAAGAAGACGGACGACGTCGCCGGTGACGGCACGACGACCGCGACCGTCCTCGCCCAGGCGCTGGTCCGCGAGGGCCTCCGCAACGTTGCCGCGGGCGCCAACCCGATGGCCCTCAAGCGCGGCATCGAGAAGGCCGTCGAGGCCGTCTCCGCCCAGCTGCTCGAGCAGGCCAAGGACGTGGAGACCAAGGAGCAGATCGCTTCGACCGCCTCCATCTCCGCCGCCGACACCCAGATCGGCGAGCTCATCGCCGAGGCGATGGACAAGGTCGGCAAGGAAGGCGTCATCACCGTCGAGGAGTCGCAGACCTTCGGGCTCGAGCTCGAGCTCACCGAGGGCATGCGCTTCGACAAGGGCTACATCTCCGCCTACTTCGCCACCGACATGGAGCGTATGGAGGCGTCGCTCGACGACCCGTACATCCTGATCGTCAACTCCAAGATCTCCGCGGTGAAGGACCTCCTTCCGCTGCTGGAGAAGGTCATGCAGTCCGGCAAGCCGCTGCTGATCATCGCGGAGGACGTCGAGGGCGAGGCGCTGTCCACCCTGGTCGTCAACAAGATCCGTGGCACCTTCAAGTCCGTTGCCGTCAAGGCCCCGGGCTTCGGTGACCGCCGCAAGGCCATGCTCGGCGACATCGCCATCCTCACCGGTGGCACCGTCATCTCCGAGGAGGTCGGCCTCAAGCTGGAGAACGCCGGTCTCGACCTGCTGGGCCGCGCCCGCAAGGTCGTCATCACCAAGGACGAGACCACCATCGTCGACGGTGCCGGTGACAGCGAGCAGGTCCAGGGCCGCGTGAACCAGATCCGCGCCGAGATCGAGAACTCGGACTCGGACTACGACCGCGAGAAGCTCCAGGAGCGCCTCGCGAAGCTGGCCGGCGGCGTGGCCGTCATCAAGGCCGGTGCCGCGACCGAGGTCGAGCTCAAGGAGCGCAAGCACCGCATCGAGGACGCGGTGCGCAACGCCAAGGCCGCCGTCGAGGAGGGCATCGTCGCCGGTGGTGGCGTGGCCCTGCTGCAGACCGTCTCCGTGTTCGAGAAGCTCGAGCTCGAGGGCGACGAGGCCACCGGTGCGCAGGCCGTCAAGCTCGCGCTCGAGGCCCCGCTGAAGCAGATCGCGGTCAACGCCGGTCTCGAGGGCGGCGTCGTCGTGGAGAAGGTGCGCAACCTGACCCCGGGTCACGGCCTCAACGCCGCGACCGGCGAGTACGTCGACCTGGTCGCCGAGGGCATCATCGACCCGGCCAAGGTCACGCGCTCCGCGCTGCAGAACGCCGCCTCCATCGCGGCGCTCTTCCTCACCACCGAGGCCGTCATCGCCGACAAGCCGGAGAAGGCCGCCGCGGCCGCTCCGGGCGGCATGCCGGGCGGTGACATGGACTTCTGATCCGTCTCGACGGATCGGCTGTTCACAGCTGTACGGACCGAGGGCGGCACCCATCGCGGGTGCCGCCCTCGGGCGTTTCCCGGGGAGCTTCCGGGGAGTTCTCGGAGGGGCCGTCGGGACGTGCGGTCTCCGGGAGGGGCCGGGCTCCGACAGCTCACATGGGCTTCGGGGCGATGACCGCGAAGGCCGCCGACTGCGGGTCGGCGACGACGGCCATCCGGCCGGCCACCATGTCGAACGGCGCCTTGAGCACCGTGCCTCCGGCGGCGGACAGCTTGGACACCGTCGCGTCCACGTCCTCCACCGAGAAGTAGGCGAGCCAGTGCGAGGGCGTGCCGGACGGCATCCGGTCGCTCAGCGGCTGGAGCCCGCCGACGGTACGTCCCTGGGCGGAGATCGCGTAATAGCTCTCCGCGCCTTCCATCTGTGTGGTCTCGATGCCGAGGGCGCTGGAGAGGAAGGCGGTGGACGCCTGGACGTCGCTGGTGTTGAGCTCGTTCCAGATCAGCGAGCCCGGCTCGTTGACGATGGCCGCTCCGAAGAACTCCTTCGGCTCCCAGACGCCGAAGACGGCTCCCGTCGGGTCGGCCGCGACGAGCATGCGGCCCAGGTCCATCACGTCCATGGTGGGGACCATGACATTGCCGCCGCCGGAGCCGATGGCCCGCTCGGTGGCTTCGGCGTCGGACGAGGCGATGTAGGTGGTCCACACCGGGGGCGGCGCGGGCTGGTCGCCCATGGCCTGTGCGGACATGATCCCGGCGACCGGATTCCCGCGCAGGGTGCAGACGGCGTACCCGCCGGTCTCGGCCGGGCCGACCTCTCCGGCCCAGCCGAACAACTCGCCGTAGAAGTCCAGCGCGGCCTGCTGGTCGGGGACCACGAGATCGATCCAGCACGGGGTGCCGGGCTGGTACGGGGCGGTGACTTCGGACATCGGTGCCTCCTGGTAGAGACCGGTCGCCCCGGGGCGGCCGGTGGGCAAGCAGCCCCCTCGGCCACCCTCCCTACGCACGGCCCGGGACGCCACTCGGCACGCCGCCGGGGCGTCGGCGCGAACCCGGGCGGAGGCGGAGGCAGGGGCACATCGGACCGGCCTCAATGGCCACACCGATGCGCGGGGCGCGTCTCCTGTGCCGTGCCGTTGACGAACGCCCCGGGCGCGGCCGTCCCGACCAGGGGCACCGACGCCGATGGTGTTCCGCCACGCCGACTCCAAGGTCTTCCGCACAGCCTGGTCGAAAGCGGAATCCCGGCCCGTGCCCGACTCTGCATCACGGTGACCGAGATGCGAATGGCCCCTCAGGCGCGACAGCTCCTTGGCGGGAGCATGAGCGATGCGGGCTGCCGCCGGAAACTGCGTAAGCTAAAAGCTTTCCGGCAGATCGTCCACAATGCTCTTCCTGATGCCTCGGGGCGCGACAACCACAGAGAAGTTCTTCTTTCCGGGCGAGGGGGCTGTGGTGACCGAGCCGCGCTGTCGCGAAACCGAAGCCGGTACGTCTGAGGAGTACTGGACCACCATGGCATTCTTTCCGCATGACAGTGATGCCCGTCCAGTGCCCTCCGAGTCGGCCCCTGATGATGTGCTGTAGGGGCCGGCTGGAAGGTTGGAACTTCCCTCGGACCTGTGATCCGGCCACCCGGTGATCAAGTTGATCGAAGCGTCCTTTTTGTGTCCGGAATTCAACACCAGTACGCCGCACTTGTCGCCCTCGGTGTAGGCGATGATTCGTGCTTTGCCCTTGTACACCTCGCCGAGGACCCTTTGAGTTCCGGGCGACTCCCCGGATTCTCGCCCGGCCAGCGGGTCGCCGCTGATGCTGATTTCCGGCAACCGCTTCAATGTCGCCGGTTCGGGGGAGGCAGGAGGAGGAACCCTCTTCTGCTCTTCCTCCCCGCTTGTGCACGCGGTGCACATGAGCCCGAGGGTGACACCGACAACCAGTGCCGTGGTTCGCTTAGTCATCGGTGACACCCTCTCACGGTGCGGCTCGCGGCCTACTCGGTCCACTGGTTCCAGCAGACGCCGGTGGGCTTCATCGCTCGGCCCGATCCATGCTTCTTGCCGTCCTTGTAGACGGTGAAGTCCTGCGCGGTGTAGACCGGAAACGCCTCAACTGTGCCGAACTTCCCCTTGGGGACCTCGAAGCGGGTCTGGTCTTCCACGGTGTAGCTGTTGGTCACCTTGTAGCCGAGTTCGGCCGATACGACCTCGGCCTCCACCCCAACCGAGGCCGACCACTCTGCAGAAACAGACTTGGATATCGTCAGCACGAGTGTGGTCTTGCCGGCACCGCTGGTCTTGCCAATCTTGTCGAGTCCGCAAAGCTCGTAGCTCGCGCCGCTCTTCTTGACTGTGTAGCCGCCTTCCCTGGTGGACACATCGGGGATTCCGGCGTCTGACGCGCCCTTTTCCGTGACGGAACTGTGCGTGACAATGGTGTTGGGTCCGGGCTTGAAAAATCCGGCAGGTGCGACGCGAGCCGTCTCGTTCTTGTGAGTCGAGGCCGCTGGTGCTGCGACGGCAGACCCTGCAGTGAGCGTACTGATAAGCGCAGTGAGCACACCGGTCTTCAGCGCACGATTCAAAATGACTCCCCCAAGTCTCGCTCCGCTTTGGTCCGTGCGGAGCTTGATCACTAAGAAACCTAGAGGGCGGTTGTTTGCAGTGTCAAGCGATCTTGTTGCTATGGAGTTCCATAAGAAGCTCGCGTCATGGGTGGCTGCTGAATTGGCGCTTCAATGCCGTTTCTCGGCTAATTCCGCTAACCGGAACCAATCGGTCAGCGAGTGGGCCTCCGCAGCTCAGCCGAACGGCTCGCCGTAGAAGTCCAGCGCGGCCTGCTGGTCGGGGCCACGAGATCGATCCGCCACGGGGTGCCGGGTGACATGGGGCGGTGGCTTCGGCCATCGGTCCTACGCACGGCCCGGGACGCCACTCGGCACGCCGCCGGGGCGTCGGTGCGAACCCGGGCGGAGGTGGCAGACGGTGCGCCTACGTGGTCTTTCGGGTCCCGTCAGTGGGTGTAGTCCTTGAGTTTTTCGGTCGCCAGCGTGATCCCGACCGGTGCGGGGATTTCCACGGTGGCGCCGTACGGATAGGGCATCCGGCCGCGGTACTTTCCGCCTTCCGGCTCGCTGTAGACGGCGACCGTGCAGGCGCTGCGGTCGATCAGGAGGTGGACGGAGATGTCGGCCGCGGCGTATCCGTCGCGCTTTTCCGTACGGTAGCGGGGGTCGGTTTCGGGGGCGTGTGGTGTCACATCGACGGCCATGAGCACCCCCTTGGGTTCGGACCACTCTCTCTGTCCCGCGAAGTAGCCTTCCGGGGCCAGCGAGCCGGCCGGGCGGGCGCGGCCCTTGCGGTGCTGCTCCGTCTTGAGGCCTTGCTCCGGGTAGAGGGCCAGGTCGGGGCGTTGTTGCAGGCACTGCTTGAGCAGCCACATGAGGATGCATCCGTGGGTGCCGTCGCGACCGGGTTTGGTCACCGGTCTGCCGCCCAGGAATTCGAGGGCAGTCGGCTCAGGGGCTGACCGGGTGAGCTGTTCGAAGTCCTCGACGGATAGCTGTGCGCGGTGGGTTCCGATGTTCTCCGATGTCATGGCGTTCCCTTCCGGGCAGGACGAGGCGTGCTGGTGTCCGGGGCGGAGGGTGCCGTCACCGTCGGGTCCTCTCCGGGGTTCGGGTGGCGGCGCGGAGGCGTTGGACGTGGGTGTGGACTTCGTCGGGGGACAGGCCGGCCGCGTGGCGTGGGCGGTCTTCGCCGCGGCAGGTGGCGCAGAGGCCGCCGGGGAGGGCGTCCGGGTGGCCGGGGGCGCGGCAGACCGTGCATTCCAGGATGCGGAGTGGGGCGCGGAGCGGGGGCGGTGCGCTCCCCGGCGTGTTGTCGGGTGCGGGATCGAGGGGCTCGGGGTGCTCGGGCGGGAGCTTGTCGGTGAGGCGGCGGCGGAGGAACGCGCCGGGGCTGTGGACCTGTGGTGGGAGCCCCGCCGTCAACGCGCTGACGAGCCGGGACTCGTCCGGGTCGCGGGTCAGCCACTCGATGGCCAGGGGTTCGAGGGCCGTGCAGTCGGCGGCCGAGAGGGTCAGGCGCGGATCGGTGCGGCCGAGTGAGGCCAGGGCGTTGTACGCGCGGCTGCGGGGCGGTCGTTGGGGTGCGGGTGCGGGTGCGGGTGCGGGTGCGGGTGCCGGTGTCGGCTGGAGGGGGGGGTGGTGGTGGAGGTGCGGATAACCGCTGGCCGGAGGGTGGTGGTGGTTCGGGCGCCGGTTGCCGGGAGGGCGGCGGTGGTGCGAGCGGTGCCTGTCGGGAGGGTGGCGACGGCGGTGCGGGTGACGGTTGCCGGGGGCGCGGAGGGGGTGCGTGCGGGGTGGACGGGGTCGGTGACTGCTCGGAGTGGGGCTGTTCCCGGGGTACTTCTCCGGTTCGGAACGCCGCCCACCAGGCGTCGTCCCTCGGGGTGCGGGAGAAGTAGGTGCGGGTCACCCAGTGGGGGCTGCCGTTCTCGCCGAAGACGTGCTCGTTGACGCGGCGCAGGTGTCCGGCCTCCGACAGGCGGCGCAGGACGGTGCGGAGAGCGCATTGGCCGTGGTCCGGCAGGACCTTGGCCAAGGTCTTCACGGAGATGTCCGCGCCTTCGGGGAGCCGGTCGAGGTACGCCGCCACGGATGCCTCGCGCCTGGGCAGGTGTGCGAAGTCGTTCGCACGGGGCGGGCGTTGTTCGGGCGCGTTCCGCTTTCCGTACCCCGGGTTGGCCGTGGGGTGTGCGGGGGTGGGCAGGGGCGCATTAAAGTGCTCGATAGCCATGAGATCGGTCTCTCGATCTTGTGGTCAGACCCCCGTTCGGTGCTGGTAACACCGGCGGGGGTTGTTTCTTGATGCGGGAACGCTAGAGCGTCGCAACCGTTCGTGGCAAACCGGTCACCATTCGTCATCTCGCCTGGTATGCGCGGTGATTGGGAGGGTGGGTGGGTGGTGATCCACCCACCCGTTCCACTGGAAGAGGGCTCGGACTCCGAGGCTCGAAGTCCGAAGCCCGGGGCTCAGGCGGGGAGTTCCCCGTCCTTCACGGCTCGGACGAACGAGGCCCAGGCGTCGGCCCGGAACACGGGCGCCGGGCCGTCCGGGTCCTTGGAGTCCCCGGACGGGGGCGACGCCGGTGAGGCCGTCGGCGACCTCGACGCAGTCCCCGCCGCTGCCCCCGCTGTATCTGCAACAGCCCCGGCACGAGCAGGGGCGCGTATTCCTTGATGGTCTGCGCCACCGCTTCCGCTTCCGCCGCCTCGGCGAAGCGGTCGGGGTGGCGGGATTTCGTCGCGGCCTCGCAGTTTCGTTCGAAGGAGCCGTCCGTCTTCAGGGTGTCGTCCATCTGCCGGGCGTACTCGGCGTGCATGCGGCGGGTCCCGGATTCGAGCCGGCCGATGAACGAGCCGCTCAGGAACAACGGTCTGCCCAGCTCATCCTGGGTGAGGCCGGCCCTCTCGCGCTGGTGGCGCAGCTCGGCACCGAGGAGGGCGCGGGGCTAGGAGGACGGATCCAGCTTCTTCCGTGGGGGCATGATGACTCGACTCCTCGTCATGCACAGGGACTTGCTGGGCTTTCACCCCTGTTCAGGCTAATCGTGCATGAACACGCTGTGTGGAGAACACCAATACTCAGCGTGGAAGGGGAATCGATGACGGCAGACGAAGAACCGCGTGCGGCGACCGAGGGCGTACACGCGGTCGAAGAGACGCTGGGAGAACTGCGGGCCGAGCTGGGTGAGGCGGGCGTCGTCCTGCCGTCGCTGCGGGTCGACCCCGTGTCGTGGGCCGCGCGGGACGTTCCGCCGCTGGTGGACCTGGGGCGCTGCAACCTCGCCACGGCCCGGCAGCTGGTGGCCGCACTGCGGGAGCGGCGGTCATGATCCCGGAACCCGGCGCGTACGTCGTGGACGTGCGCGAGGACCGGATCGGACGCGTCATGGGGCACGAGGGTCCGTATGTGCAGCTCAGGCCGCCCGGGGGCGGGCTGGAGTGGGACTGTCCGCCCGAGGAGCTGCGGCCCGCGGGGCCCACGGACATGCTGCGGGCGCGGGTCACTGAGCTGAACCGCGAGAGCAGGCTTCCGTGAGCCCCCACACCGTGATCCGGCGGGAGCGGTGGACGCTGGCCCCCGACCGTGAACCGGACGCCGAGCCGTTCACCTTCGCGATGGAGTGCGCGGTGTGCGGCGAGCGGTCGGTGACGGGTGAGGAGGTCACCGACGCCCAGGACTGGTCGCTGCGGCATGCGGGGCGGCATCCGTCGCACTGCAGCTATCGGGAGCTGATCACCCGTCCGTGGCGGGCGTGGATGGAGAACGGGCCCCGGGGGCCGCGGGGCTGAGGCGCGGGCCGTCACGGTGCGGCGGTCCCAGCCCACCAGGCCCCAGCCCGCCACGTCTCAGCCCACCACGTCTCAGCCCACCAGGTCTCAGCCCACCAAGTCCCAGCCCACCAAGTCCCAGCCACCAGGTCCCAGGGCAGCGGCGCCGGATCAGGTGGGCAGGCGCTGGCTGTCGTCGTCGGCCGGGGGCGGGGTGCGGGTGGACGACGGTGCGGCCGGGCCGCCTGTGGTGGCGGAGGGCTTCGTCTTCGCCGGGTCGGCGTTCAGTTCGTCCAGCATCTGGGTGCTGAAGCCGAAGAAGTAGGTGATCAGGAAACCGGCGAGATAGCCGACGAGCAGCCCGCCCGCGTAGATGGCCACGGTTGTCACGGCGCCTCCGTTGCCGTCCAGGAGCGGGAAGAGGGCCCAGCCGGACGGGCCGATGGCGGTCGAGCCGACCGTGTTGCCGAGCTGGTTGAGCGCGCCGACGAAGGCGCCGCCGAACGCGCCGCCCACGCAGGCGGTGATGAAGGGGCGGCCGAGCGGCAGCGAAACGCCGTAGATCAGAGGTTCGCCCACGCCGAGGAGGCCCGCGGGGAGGGCGGAGCGGATGGTGGTGCGGATCGAGGTGTTGCGGCGGAGCCGCAGGTAGACCGCGGCCGCGGCGCCGACCTGGCCCGCGCCCGCCATGGCGAGGACGGGGAGCAGCACGGTGTAGCCCTGCTCCTGGATCAGGGTCGTGTGGATCGGGATCAGCGCCTGGTGCAGGCCGAGCATGACCAGCGGCAGGAAGAGGCCGCCGAGGACGAACCCGGCGACGCCGCCGCCCGCGCCCAGCAGCCAGCCGGCGAAGGAGCCGATCGCCGTCGACACCTCGCCCGCCAGGTACATCAGTCCGAAGAGGGTGACGAGGCCGGAGACCAGGACGGTGACGGTCGGGGTGATCAGCACGTCCAGCGTGCCGGGCACCCAGCGGCGGCACCACTTCTCCACCTGGACGGCCAGCAGCGCCGCGCCCAGGGCGCCCAGGACGCCGCCCTGACCGGGGGCCAGCTTCTGGCCGAAGGCGCTGACGTCCGCCACGCCCGGGAAGACGATGATCGCGGCGACGGCGCCGCCGAGCACGGGCGTGCCGCCGAACTCCTTGGCCGTGTTGAGGCCGACGAAGACCGCGATGAGCGACATGAAGCCGGAGGCGATGACGGCGAGCGCGGGGACGAGGGAGGTGGCCCAAGCGGCGTGGCCGGTGCTGACGAGGTTGGTCAGCAGGCCGTTGATGCCCGCGACGATGCCGCAGCCGATGAGGGCGGGGATCAGCGGGACGAAGATGTTGGCGATGCGCCGCAGGAACAGCTTGACCGGGGTGGCGTTGCGCTGTTTGCGGTCCGCGCGCATCGCGGCGCCCCGGTCGGCGAGTTCCCCGGCGGTGACCGGGCCGTGGCCCGGGGCGGCGGGCCGCGAGTCCTCGGGGTCACCGCCCTGGCCGGTCCAGGCGGTGCGTACGGCGTCGGCGTTCCGTCCGTTCTCGACGAGCTGTTCGAACACCGGCGTCACCCGGGCGACGACGCCCGGGCCGAGCACGATCTGGTACGTGTCGTCCTCGACGACGCCCAGGACGCCGGGGAGGGCTCTGAGCGCTTCGTCGTCGACGAGGGAGCGGTCGGCCAGCCCCAGGCGGAGCCGGGTCATGCAGTGGGCGACGGAGGTGACGTTCCGGGCACCGCCGACGAGCGGAAGGATCGCGGCGGCGGTGGCGCGGTACTGGTCCGGGTCTGGTGCCATGTGGGTGCCTTGCTGTGCGGGGCAGTGCTGTGGGGGCAGTGCCGTACAGGAGGGTGGGGTTCGCGGGGGGTTGGGTGTCCACGGCGGTCGGGGCGGGTGCCGTGCGACGGGTGGTGCCGTGCGACGGGTGGTGACGGGTCCGTGAGTGCGGTGAGGGAGCCGGTGGTGGAGCCAGTGGGGCGGGTGTGACGGGCCGTCGGGGTGTGACGGGCCGTCGCATCCGGGGCGGGGCCAGGGGGAAAGCGGGAGCCCAGGAGGACGGTCCACCGCTGTCACGCGGTCAGGTGGCCGCGCTCAGGCGGTCAGGCGGTTGGGTGTTCGGGCGTTCGGGGCGTGGCGGGTTCGGGGTGCCGGACGGGCCCCGGGCCGGTGGCCGGCCCTGGACCGGCGGCGCGGGGCCGGGCACAGGACCGGGCCCGGGATCACTCCGTCCCCCGGGCCGCGTGCAGTGCCGTCCGGAGGTGGCCGTCGGCCTCCCGGAGGAGCTGGGCCGCGGCCGGGCCGTCCACGCCGCCGAGGAGGGTGAGGATGGCGTTCTTGACCTCGCCGCCGGTCGCCGTGAGCGCCGCCTCGATCTCCGCCTCGGTCGCGCCGGTGGCCAGAGAAACGATCCGGCGGGACCGGGCGCGCAGCTTCTCGTTGGAGGCCCGGACGTCGACCATCAGGTTCCCGTACGTCTTGCCCAGCCGGATCATGGTGATCGTCGAGATCATGTTGAGCACGAGCTTCTGCGCCGTGCCGGCCTTGAGCCGCGTCGAACCGGTCACCAGCTCCGGGCCGACGACGACCTCGATGGGATGGTCCGCCGCGTCGGCCAGCGGTGAACCGCTGTTGCAGGCCAGCCCGACCGTCAGCGCGCCGCAGGAGCGGGCGTACTCGACGGCGCCGACGGCGTACGGGGTGCGGCCGGAGGCGGAGACGCCGACGACCGTGTCCAGCCGGTCCAGCGCGAGGGAGTCCAGGTCCGTGGCCGCCAGCTCCGCGTCGTCCTCCGCGCCCTCCGAGGAGGTGACCAGGGCGGCCGGTCCGCCCGCGATCAGCCCGAGCACCTGGGTGGGGGCGGTGTTGAACGTCGGCGGGCACTCGCTCGCGTCGAGCACCCCGAGCCGTCCGGCGGTGCCCGCGCCCGCGTAGATCAGCCGTCCGCCCTGGGCCATCCGGGCGGCGACGGCGTCGATCGCGGCGGCGATCCGGGGGAGCTGTTCGGCGACGGCGGCCGGGACGGTGGTGTCCTCACCGTTCATGATCTTCGCGATGTCGAGGGTGGGCAGCCGGTCGATGTCGGCCAGTTCGCTGCGGAACGCCTCGGTGGTCAGGCTGTCCAGCTCGGCTCTGAGCCGGGCGGAGTCGGCGGTCGAGGTCATGGGGTGGCTCTCTCCCGGAAGTGAGAGTGATTCACGGGTGTTTGGGATTGTGGCGGTGGGCCAGGGCCTCGTAGGAGGCGGACAGGGCGGGCGCCGCCGACTCGTACGTCCGCTGGGCGACCCCCACGAACAGGCAGTCCACGACCAGCAGCTGGCTCGTCCGGCTGGACATCGCCGCGGGCCGCAGCTCGCTCTCGCGGGCGGTGGACGTGGTGAGGACGTGGTCCGCGTACTGCGCCACCGGGGCGTCCGGACGGCCCGTGATCGCGACGGTCGTGGCGCCGTGGTCGAACGCGGCCCGCAGCGGCTCGATGACGTCGGTGGTGCCGCCGGAGTGGGTGATGGCGATGGCGACGTCACCGGCGCGCAGCTGCACGGCGTTGGTGACGGCCAGGTGCGGGTCGGCGTGCGCGTGGGCTATGAGGCCGATGCGCAGCAGCTTCTGCACCAAATCCTGCGCCACCAGGTTGGACGCGCCTATGCCGTAGACGTCGATGCGGCGCGCGCCGGAGAGCGCGGCGACGGCCGCCTCCAGCTGGGCGGTGTCGAGACCGGCGGCGGTGTCGGCGAGACACTGCCGCTCCTCCTGGGCGAGCTTCTCGACGACGGAGGAGATCGGGTCGTCGACCGCTATGTCGGCGGTGACGGCGGGCGCGGCGCCGGACTGCTGCTGGGCGGCGAGCCCGGCCAGCGCCAGCCGCAGATCGCGGTAGCCGGGGTAGCCGAGGCTGCGGGCCGTGCGCACCACGGTCGCCTCGCTGGTGCCGGTGCGCTCCGCGAGGGCGGTGACGGTGAGCGCCGCGCAGCCGGCCGGGTCGTCGGCCACGGTCTCGGCGACCCGCTGCATGGAGCGGGTCATCGACGGCCCGAGCGTCCGGACCTTGGCGGCGAGGGCCGCGGGCGCGGGCGGGGCGGGAGTACGGGGCGCGCCGTGCGAGGCGGACGAGTGGTGCGGGCCGGATGCGGACGACGGGTCGGCCGCGCCGCGCGCGGCGGTCCGCGGCGCGCCGACGGCACCGGTCCCGCCGACTGCACTGTTCCTGAAAGTTTCCTTCACATTGCTGCTCACTATTGGAAGGTATTTTCAGCCCAGGGTGCAGTCAACCCCTCGTGTCCAGGGGCGTGACAATGGCCCCATGGAGCTCGAGTCCGCCCTGCACGCCGCGCGCGCCCTCGTCATCGCCGATCTCACCGCGGGAGGTGTGGCCCAGGCCGACGTCGTCTCCCTCGTCGAGGACTCGGTGGTGCACCGGAGGTGGTGGGTCGAGCAGTGGCCCGACGGCGTGGCCTACGTGGTCGGGCTCATCGCCCAGGACGTCCAGGACGCGCTGCTCGAACGGTACGGGCGGTGGCCGCTCTGCCCGGTGTGCACCGAGGGCGGCGACCCGCACGCGCTGGACATCGAACCCGCCCTCGGCACCGACCCGCACTGGGTCTGCGGCAAGGCGGGCGTCGTCGTCGCTGCCGTGGGGCGGCTGGGCACCGCCCTGGGGCGCTGAACCGTGGCGGTCTACATCGACCCGCCGACCTGGCCGGGACACGGCCGGATGTGGTCGCACCTGGTCAGTGACGTCTCCTACGAGGAGCTGCACGCGTTCGCGGCCCGGATCGGAGCGCCGGAACGGGCGTTCGAGCGCGACCACTACGACGTGCCGAGCCACCGCTACGCGGACGCGGTCGGGGCCGGGGCGATCGAGGTCGGGAGCAAGGAGCTGGTGCGGCGGCTGACGGAGGCGGGGCTGCGGCGGCGGAAGAGCACGGAGCGGAGCTGAGCCGACGGGGTCCGATTCCGGGCGCGCGCCGGACGGGACGGACCGGGGCGCACCGGGCGAGTGGGAGCCGGTGCCCGGCGTTTCCGGGCGCCGTGGACGGCCTGCCGCCGAAGGGCGGGCAGCGTCAGCGCGCCGGGTGGATGGTCCTCCCGGGCAGTTCGAGATCCGTGCAGCCGTGCCGCTCCGCCTGGTCCTCGGCGAACGCCACCAGGAGCTCGCGCAGGCGCCGCGCCGGAAGGTGCTGCTCGGGGTCGGAGAAGGAGGCGTACACCCAGTAGTTCGCGGACTCGCCCGAGCAGCGAGCGGTGGCCCGTCCGAGGTGTTCGCTCATCACCGGTTCCGTGGAGCGGGGGCCGCCGTCGGGGAGGTCGACGCTGGAGACGGTGAGGGTGTGGAAGAGCTCGTCGGTCCAGTCCCCGTACCAGCCGCCGAACTCCACCGTCACCGACTTCTCCCCGTCCGAGGTCAGGCGGCAGCTGGTGATCGGGGCAGTCCGGCCCGTCCGGGCGGCTGCCTTCCACGGGCGGCCGTACCGGTTCCTCGGCAGCGCCGGGGCGTCGGCGAGCCAGCCGCACAGGGCGCCCGTCGCCTGCCGGGGCGGAACTCCGGCGGGATCGGCCGGGGCCGGCTTCTCCGGCATCGGCAACGTCGCGGCGCCGCAGCCCAGTTCGGCGGAGGAGGCGTTGGCCATGGCCACGGCTGTCCGCAGGGCGGCGCCGGTCGGGCGGTCCGGCCACGACCCCATGGCCCTGGTGAGCATCCGGCGCTTCCGTCCCTGGTCGTCCCGGGGGAGGTCCGGGCACTCCTGCAGGATGGCCAGTTGGCTGTCGGCCTCGAACCCCGGGATTCCCTTGGGGAAGGGGAGGGAGTCGACGAACGGGATGCTGAAATACGACTCGAGTTCCTCCCGCACGTCGTCCGGGTCGGTGGAGGCGTGGATATTCAGGACGAAGTGGTCGTCTTCGGTGTTCAGCCTGCACGACACCTCGTCGGGGCCGGACGCCTCCTCGCCCGGCTGGAGCCGCTCGGCCGGAAGGAGCGCGTCGAGGTCTGCGGCCGACAGGTGTCCGCCGCAGACGGTCTCCGCGAACCACCAGGGCTGCCACTGCGGCTTGGTGGCATAGCCGAGGAGCGCCAGCGAGGCCAGAACTCCCGCCGCGGCGGCGACCTTTGCCCGGGTGGTCAGTGGCCGTCGCTCGTTCTCCGTTGTCATCTCTCCCCCTGGCGTGACCGCTGTCCCTGGACGGGTTCTCCCGCATGACCGTCGGGCATGGCGCCGTTCTTGTGGCTGAGGCAGTCGGCGTGCCTGGCCATGGCCACTACCGACTCATCGCGTTCTCAGCTTGCGGCTTGCGGCTCGGTTCTTCGCGATGTTTCGTATCTTCTTGCTGTTGCCCGACTCGGCGAGCAGGGCGAGTACCGCCGGCGACGTCGACTCCGTGGCGAGGAAGCGCTGCATCCAGTACGTGACCTTCGCCAACTCGGCCGACGTCGGCACATGGCCGTCCTTGACGGACAGGTGGAACAGCCAGTCATGGATGCGGCGGCGAATGAACTCGCGGTAGCCCTCCGTCGTGAGCTGGTCGACCTCCGGCAGCAGTTCGGCCGACCACTGCCGGAACTCGGCAGGACCGGTCATCTTCATCGCCACCCTGTCCACGAGGTGGACCACCGCCGTCTTGGACACCATCTCCATGGGGTCGCGCAGGATCGTGGCCACTGTCGCGCGGTCTCGGTCGCGGCTCCGCGAGGAAGTGGTTACCGAGACGATGCGTTGGTATGCGGACGATCGGACGTGCTCGTCCGCGACGGCTTCGTCGACGTCCACGTCGAGGATGCCGGCCTCCGCCAGCAACGCGGCCACATCGGAATGCAGGGTCATCGCTTCATCCAAGCGCTGCATCGACAGCCTCGGCGAGCGGCATGCCGCAGTGCAGCGGCCCGAGGCGGCCGGTGCGCGCGAAGTCGACGAGCAGATCCAGCAGGGTCACGACGGTGACTGTGCCATGCGTGACCGGACTCGACCACTTCTTTACGGGACGGACGGGACGCGAGGGGACGTGAGGGGGGGCGGGACGGACGGGCGGAGTCCGGGCCGGGGTTCGGCGCTCATCGCCCCGGCCCTGCACCCCTGTCAGGTGGAGGTGAGGAGTTCCAGCTCGGTGGCCATGTTGTGGCGCGCCGTCCGCTCCCAGCGGTCGTGCCCGGTCTCCGTACGGAACAGCCGCGGCAGATCCAGCAGTTGGCGCAGCACGGCGGCCCGGCCCTCGCGGAACGCGTCGTGCGGGACGAAGCCGTACTCCTGGCGGACGGCCGCCGCGTACGCCGCGTACGCCTGCGGGGGCCCGGCGAGTACGGCCAGGTCCGCGTCGCACAGCACCTCCCCGTCGGTGTCCCCGGGTGCCGGGTCGTGGGTGACGGTGAGTCGGACGAGGCGGGCGACCTCGGCGGTCCGCGCGGCGGACACCCCGGCCTCGGGCAGGGCGCGTTCGGCGAGCTGTGCGCTGCGCTCCTCGTTCTCCGAGCGGTCCGGGCGGTAGACCGCGTCGTGGAACCAGGCCGCGAGCCGTACCGCGTCGGGGTCGGCGCAGTGGTGGACCAACTCCTCGATGCGGTCGAGGACCGCCAGCAGGTGGTCGGTGGTGTGATAGCGGCGCTGCGGCTCCGCCCAGCGGCCGAGCAGGTTCTCGCCGTAGGGGGCGGGGTCCGGGGACGCGTCCTCCTGGCACCTGCGCAACAGCTCGGACCAGCGGGCGAGGAGTATGTCGTGAACGGCGGTGGGGGCCATGGATCAATTGTGGGCCACGGGCGCCGGACGGGCCCTCCCCGCCGTGCCGTGGTCCGTCCCGGGGACCGGTGTCCCGCCCGGCCGCGAGCGGCGTGGCCCCGCCCCGGGCGTGCGCGGCTGCTTCCGGTGGGGGTTCTCCTGTGGCAACCTTGGACATATGTCTAGACCAATTCTCGAGGTCATCGCCCTCACCGCGGAGGACGCGGTCGCCGCGCGGTCCGGGGGCGCCGACCGGCTCGAAGTGGTCACCGATATGGCGTCCGACGGGCTCACCCCGTCCCGGGAGGCGTTCGCGGAGATCCGGGCCGCGGTCGATCTCCCGCTGCGGGTGATGCTCCGTCCGCAGGCCGGGTTCGGCGTCGCGGACATCCGCCGGCTGTGCGGCACCGCGGCGGAACTGCGGGCGGAGGGGGCCGACGCGTTCGTCCTCGGCTTCCTGGACCACGAGGGACACCCGGACCTGGTGGCCGTCGAAATGCTGATGGCCGTCATCGACGGCTGCCCGTGGACCTTCCACCGGGCGATCGACCGGGCGGCCGACCGGCACGCGCTGCGCACCCGGATCGCCGCGCTGCCGGGCGTGGACACCTTCCTCACCGCCGGATCTCCGGCGGGCGTCGACGACGGCCTGCCGACCCTCCTCGCCGAGGCGGCGCGCTCCGGCGATCCGGGGTACGAACCCCGGATCATGGCCGGCGGCGGCCTCCGCCTCGACCACCTCCCGACGCTGCGCGCCGCCGGGATCGACGCCTTCCACATCGGCAGCGCGGCCCGGCCGGAGGGGTGGACCGCGCCGGTGTCGGCGGCAGCGGTGGAGGAGTGGCGCGCGGCGCTCTGACGGCCGGCGGCAGGGCACCGGCCCCTACGGCCCCGCGGACGGCCCGCGACTGGGCTCCATCGTCGACCTGCTCTCCTCACTGCTCGCCCACACCCTGGACCAGGACGACTCACTGGAGCCGGAGACCCGCCGGCGGACCCTGACCTTACGGATCCGCGCCTTCATCGAGGACAACCTCAGCGATCCTGAACTCACGCTGCCTGCCATCGCCGAGGCGCACCACATCTCCCTCAGCTACCTGCACCGCCTCTTCCGGCAGGAGGAGTACACCCTCGCCGCCTTCATCCGCCGCCGGCGCCTGGAACGCATACGCCACGACCTCACCGACCCGACCCTGAACGACATGCCCATCAACGCCCTCGCCGCACGCTGGGGCTTCCTCCGCGCTACGGACTTCAGCCGTGCCTTCCGCAGAACCTATGGAGTGCCGCCGCGGGAGCTTCGCCAGCGGGCGCGGAGTGCCTCTTCCGGCCATCAGGCGACAGCTGATGAAGGATGAACCCCGTGACCGGCGGAGCGCGTGCGGAGGCACGCCAAGGTGTCGGCCCTCGCCCCCTCGGCGTCAGTCCGCCAGAGCGGCCGGCAGCGGTGCCGCGTGGACGACCGTGAGGCCGGAGACCGGGCGGGTCAGCGACACGTACAGCCGGCGCAGGCCGGTGCGCTCGTCCGGCTCGCCGTCGACCACGGCGGCCGGCTCGTCCAGGACCACGTAGTCGTACTCCAGGCCCTTGGCGAGCGACGCCGGCACCAGGGTCAGCCGCACCGCGGCCGACGTCTCCTCGCCGGGCGACAGATACGCGATCCCCGCGGCCGACAGGGCGGAGGTCAGGGCCGGAAGGCGGGCGTCCGCCGCGATCAGACCGACCGACCCCTCGCGCGTCAGCGCCTCCCGGCACGCGTCCAGGACCGTCGCGTCCAGCTCCGCCGGAGTCGCCACGGGCCGGACGACGAGCGAGCCCGGCGCCTCCCGGACCGAGGTGGACTCCGCGAGGTCCGGCGCGATCCGCGGCAGCAGCCGCGAGGCGTACGCGATGATCTCGCGCGGCACCCGGAAACCGGCCGTCAGCTCCTCCACCCGCGCGTCGTCGCCCTTGCCCAGGTGACCCAGCGCCTCCGCCCAGGTGCCGGTGGCCCACGGGGTGGTGCCCTGGGCGAGGTCGCCCAGCACCGTCGCCGACCCCGTCGAGCAGCGGCGGCCGACCGCCCGGTACTGCATGGGGGAGAGGTCCTGGGCCTCGTCGAGGACGACATGCCCCAGCGAGTGGGTGCGTTCGACCAGGTCGGACGCCTCGTCGACGAGGACCGCGTCGGCCGGGGACCAGCGGGCCGACTTCACGCCCCGGGCGGGCTTCGCCCAGAGGATCTCCTTCTGCTCGTCGGCGGAGAGCACGCCGTCCGCGTTCGCGGCGAGGAACTCCGGGTCGGACAGCAGCCGGAGGACGAGCTTCGCCGGATCCACCGGCGGCCACACCTCCTTGACCACGGCCTTGACGGGGGCGGAGCGGGCCACCGCGTTCTGCACGCGGTCGTCCGGGGCCTCGCCCGCCGCCTCCATCCGGGTCAGGACGGCGTGCGCGATCCGCTGCGGCAGCGCCTCCCGGGCGGCGCCGTACCGGATGTCCCGGGCCAGCAACTCCGTCACCATCTCCGCCACTTCGTGCGCCGGGACGCGCCAGCGGCGCGAACCGCGGACCACGACCACCGGCTCCGCCGGCGTCGTCACCCCGGCCCGGACCGCGCGCCGCAGCACCTGGGCCATCCGCGCGTCGCCCTTGATGCGGGCCGCGCGGGCGGTGTCCTCGCCCCGCACCTCCACCTGCTTCACGAGGTCGTCCACCGTCGCCTGCTGGACCTCCAGCTCGCCCAGGGTGGGCAGCACTTGCTCGATGTAGTGGAGGAAGGAACGGTTCGGCCCGATGACCAGCGTCCCGGTGCGCGCCAGCCGCTCCCGGTGCGCGTAGAGCAGATACGCCACCCGGTGCAGGCCGACCGCGGTCTTCCCGGTGCCGGGGCCGCCCTGGACGCAGACCGTCCGGTCGAGGCCGGACCGGACGATCTCGTCCTGCTCGGGCTGGATCGTCGCGACGATGTCCCGCATGGGGCCGACGCGGGGGCGTTCGATCTCGGCCTGGAGCAGCTTGCTGGCGGTGCCGACCGCGGCCTCGTCGGGATCGGTGAGGTGCTCGTCCTCGTAGGCCGTCAGCTCACCGCCGGTGTAGCCGAAGCGGCGGCGCAGCCGGACGTCCATCGGCGCCTTCTTGGACGCCCGGTAGAACGGCTGGGAGACGGGGGCGCGCCAGTCGACGACCATCGGGTCGCCGTGCGCGTCGTGGACGTGGCGCCGGCCGATGTACCAGCGGTCGCCGGGCTCCTCGGCCCCGTCGTCGGTGCCGGTGGCCCCGTCCGGTCCGGTGCCGGCCGCTGCGTCTCCGGGGCGGGCCGGGTCCGCCGCGCCCGGACCGCCCGGGCCGGGCCGGGGAGTGTCCCCGTACTGCGCGCCCGCGTGCAGATAGTCGAGGCGGCCGAAGAACAGCGGCGTGTGGGCGTGATCCGCGAGCGCCTTGATGCGGGAGTCGATCTGGGACTGGAGGACCGTGGCGTTCACCCAGTTCGCGGTGACGTTGGAGATGTCGAGCGCTTCGACATCGGTGCGCATGGCGCGCAGTGCGGCGCGGGACTCGGCGAGGTGGGCGCGCTCGCGGGCGAGCGGACCGTCGCTGTCCGGTTCCGGCGAGGGGCCCGTGGCGTCCTCGGTTCGGGCGCGATGGGGGGATGGGCGCGACTGCGCGGGCACGACGTTGCCTCCGGGGGTGATCGGGTGAACGAGATACCGGCCGGTTGCCGTCCGGGCGGTGGCTCCCCGGGCGCCCGCGGAGGCGCTCCTGCTCGGGGCAGGTCGGGAGGCGGCAGACGGGCGATTGTAATGAGCGGGACGAGGCCGGTCGAACGGTTTGTTTCGGCCATCGGAACCGATCGCATCCGGCCTGCGGGTCCTGTCCGTGCGGGTCGGCAGGCCTTGGTTTCCCAGGTGTTCGGCGTACTCAGCCCCTGATGGTGATGGTGGCTGCGGAAGGCTCGGTAGGTCGTGTCCCGGGGAGCTCCGCCCCTGGGCGGGCGGCGGGTGCGCCGGAGGGGTGAGGAGAGGGCCGATGGCCTCAGCCGCTGGACCGATGTACTCCAAGCGGATGAAACGCATCATGGAGACATGAACGCCGCATCCCTCACTCCGGTCCCCGCGTCCCCCGTCCGAGGCAGCACGGCGCTCGGCATCGCGGCTCCCCCGCACCCACGGCACCTGCTGGGCAACGTCCTGCGCGCGATCCACGTGTACGCGGACACCGCGTTCCGGGTGGCCGTCCTGGGCGAGTTCGACGAGCCGGCGCTGGTGACCCGCCGCCGCTGAGCCCTACGCCGCCGCTTGCGGCCGTGCACCGTGCGGCGCAGGCGCGTTGCGCCGGACGGCCGGGCGTCCGCAGGCCCCGTCCCGCGCCTACGCCCCGCCCCGTGCGCCCCCGCCCCGCCCCGGCTGCCCCGCCTTACGCCTCGTCCGACGCCAGCAGATCGTCCGCGTCCACGATCCGGTACGCGTACCCCTGCTCCGCGAGGAACCGCTGCCGGTGCGCCGCGAAGTCCTGGTCGATCGTGTCCCGGGCCACCACCGAGTAGAAGACGGCCGGGTGGCCGTCCGCCTTGGGCCGCAGCACCCGGCCGAGGCGCTGTGCCTCCTCCTGCCGGGAGCCGAACGTGCCGGACACCTGGATCGCCACCGTCGCCTCGGGCAGGTCGATCGAGAAGTTCGCCACCTTGGACACCACGAGGACCCCGAGCTCGCCCTGCCGGAAGGCGTCGAAGAGCTTCTCGCGCTGGGCATTGGTCGTCTCGCCCTTGATCACCGGGGCGCCCAGGTGCTCGCCGAGCTCGTCGAGCTGGTCGATGTACTGCCCGATGACCAGCGTCTGCTGCCCCCGGTGCCGCTCCACCAGCGCCTCGGTGACCCGCTGCTTGGACGCGGTGGTGGCGCAGTAGCGGTACTTCTCCTCGGTCTCGGCGGTCGCGTAGGCGAGACGCTCGGTCTCGGTCAGGTTGACCCGCACCTCGACACAGTCCGCCGGAGCGATGTAGCCCTGCGCCTCGATCTCCTTCCAGGGCGCGTCGAAGCGCTTCGGGCCGATGAGGGAGAAGACGTCGGACTCGCGCCCGTCCTCCCGGACGAGGGTCGCGGTGAGCCCGAGCCGGCGCCGGGCCTGGAGGTCCGCGGTGAACTTGAAGACCGGCGCCGGGAGCAGGTGCACCTCGTCGTAGACGATCAGACCCCAGTCGCGGGAGTCGAACAGCTCCAGGTGCGGGTAGACGCCCTTCCGCTTGGTGGTGAGGACCTGGTACGTGGCGATGGTGACCGGCCGGATCTCCTTGCGGGTGCCGCTGTACTCGCCGATCTCCTCCTCGGTGAGGGACGTCCGCTTCACCAGCTCGTGCTTCCACTGACGGGCGGAGACCGTGTTGGTGACCAGGATCAGGGTGGTCGACTTCGCGGTCGCCATCGCGCCCGCGCCGACCAGCGTCTTGCCCGCACCGCAGGGGAGGACCACGACGCCGGAGCCGCCGTGCCAGAAGCCCTCGACGGCCTGCTGCTGGTAGGGCCGCAGCGCCCAGCCGTCCTCGTGCAGCTCGATCGGGTGCGCCTCGCCGTCGACGTAGCCCGCGAGGTCCTCGGCGGGCCAGCCGAGCTTCAGCAGGGTCTGCTTGATCTGCCCGCGCTCGGAGGGGTGCACGGCCACGGTGTCCGGGTCGATCCGGTTCCCGACCAGCGGCTGGATCTTCTTGGAGCGGAGGATCTCCTCCAGGACCGGGCGGTCGGTGGACTCCAGGACGAGACCGTGGGTGGGGTGCTTGAGCAGCCGCAGCCGGCCGTAGCGGGCCATGGTCTCGGCGACGTCGACGAGCAGGGCGTGCGGCACCGGGTAGCGGGAGAACTCGACGAGCGCGTCGACGACCTGCTCCGCGTCGTGCCCGGCGGCCCGGGCGTTCCACAGCCCGAGCGGGGTCACCCGGTAGGTGTGGATGTGCTCGGGGGCGCGCTCCAGCTCCGCGAACGGGGCGATGGCGCGGCGGCACGCGTCGGCCTGCTCGTGGTCGACTTCCAGGAGCAGAGTTTTATCGCTTTGGACGATCAGGGGGCCACTCACGCCTGGCGCCTTTCGTGCGTCTCCGGGGGACAAGCCTCCAGTGTCCCTCATCGCCCGAAGTGCGGAGCCGAGCGTGGGGGCGGATCGTGCGGGGCGCGCCTGCCGTCCACGACCGAGTGAATGCGCGCAGACAAGGCGTTTCGCTGTCTGTATCGTCAAGACTTGACGATACAGACAGCGAAACGACACGTTCCATCGAGCCCGGGGAGGCCGGCATGCTGTTGCGCTTCCAGGTGACCAACCATGCGTCGCTCCGCGAGGAGCAGGAGCTCACCCTGGTCGCGGACGACCGGCACGACGAGCGGGCCGAGCAGGAGGTGCCCCGCAGCCGCCACCGGGTCGTACCGGTGGCGGCGATCTACGGGCAGAACGCCTCGGGGAAGTCGAATGTCATCGACGCCCTGGTGTGGATGCGCACCGCCGTCCTGTCGTCGTTCCAGCGCTGGGACCCCTCCGGCGGAGTGCCCCGACGTCCCTTCGCCTTCCGGAGCGGCGCCTCGCTCCCGCCGAGCGGCTACGAGGTCGAATTCGTGCTGGACGGCGTCCGCTACGCCTTCGGATTCACCGTGGACGACGACCGGGTACTGGAGGAGTGGCTCTACGCCTACCCCGAGGGCAAGCCGCGGCGGCTCTACGAACGGCGCGGGGACGAGCCCGTCAGCTTCGGCCGCGGGCTCACCGGACGGCGGAAGGTCATCGCCGACCTCCTGCGGCCGAACAGTCTCTATCTCTCGGTCGCGGCGGCCCAGGGGCACGAACTGCTGCGCACGATCTACGCGTGGTTCCGGAACGATCTGACGGTCGCCACCGACAGCGACTTCCAGCACCGGCTGGACCACACGGTCAGCCTGTGCCTGGCCGAGCGGGAGCGGGGCGACCGGGCGCCGCTCATGGACCTGCTGCGCTTCGCCGACCTGGGCGTCGGCGGGCTGGAGATCCGTGAGCTCGGCGAAGAGGTCGTCGACGAGCAGGAGCGCGTGCTCGCGGCGCTGCGCGAGGTGCTCGGCGACCGGGTGAAGGTGGAGGCGCCGCTCGGCGACCGCGTACGGGTGGAGCACCGGACCGCCGACGGGACGTTCACGCTCCGGCTCCGCGAGGAGTCCAGCGGCACCCGCACCTGGATCGGGCTGCTCGGCCCCGTCGTCACGGCGCTGATCCGCGGTGCGGTGCTGTGCGTGGACGAACTCGACGCGCGGCTCCACCCCCACCTCACGGATGCCCTGGTCGGGATGTTCCAGTCGCCGGAGACCAACCGCCGGGGCGCACAACTGATCTTCAGCACCCATGAGTCGTCGCTCCTGGGGAGGAACTCCCGCACCGAACTGTTCCGGGATCAGCTGTGGTTCACGGAGAAGGACTACGACACCGGTGCGACCCGGCTCTTCCCGCTGACGGAGTTCTCGGTGCGGGATTCGATCGAGAACCTGGAGAAGCGGTATCTGGGGGGCCGTTACGGAGCGGTTCCCCACTTCGACAGCGATCTGCTGGCGGGCCTTGCCGCGGCGAGTGAGGGGGCCGCGCCGGGTGAAGGGCCCGCGGGGAGCGAAGAACCCGCGGCGAGTGGGAAGGGAAGCGGGGGTGACGGTGCGACGGGGGAAGCCTCTCGGCCGGAAGCAGGGGAACCGGCCGGAGCAGCGGAGATTCCTGATCTACTGCGAAGGTGAGTGCACGGAGACCCAGTACTTCAAGGGGCTGAAAGCGGAGTTACGGGCCCTGCCGGTGGAGCTGTGCATGGGCGGAGTGCACGGCGAGCCGAAGTCCCTGGCGCAGGCCGCCATCGAGCACCAGGCGAGAGCGCCCAGGAGCGCCAAGGACCGCTACACCGCGTACGACGAGGTGTGGTGCGTCGTGGATGTCGAAGCGCCGGTGCCGCACCCCGGACTGGCGGATGCCCTACGGCTCGCCCGGGGTGGCGCGGTCAATGTCGCGCTCAGCAATCCCTGCTTCGAGATATGGATCCTGCTGCACTTCAAGGACATCACCGCCTACCTCACGTCCGGACAGGCACAGCGGCTGCTGGAGAACGAACCGGGCTGCGCCGGGTATTCGACGGCCCGGAAGCATCTGGACTACGCGTCGCTCCGGGCACTCCACGGCGTGGCGCAGTCCAGGGCCCAGCGTCTGCGGTCCCGTGCGGAGGCGGAGAGCGAGGGGAATCCGAGGGCGGTGAACCCCCGGACGGTCAACCCCTGGACCGATGTCGACGTCCTGGTCGAGGCCCTGCGGGACGCGCGGAACGGGAGAGCCGGGAAACGGTGATCCGGCCCCCGGGCCGGGGGGTCAGGTCGGGTCGTCGGCGAGTTCTGCGACGCCCGTGATGCGGTGCAGGGGGTAGGTGCGGATCTCGTCGGCCGTGTGGTCGTAGGCCGTGACGAAGCCGCCCTCCACCCGCACCGGGGCGATGACCCGCTGGCTGGCCGCGCCGTCGGCGTTCACGTAGCCGATCCACACCGCGCTGCTGGTGAGAGCCGCCGCCTGCACCGTGGCGAGCGTCTCGGCGGAGGTGGTGCGGGGCAGCCGGCCGCCGTCGGACGGGGCTGCGGCGCCCTCCCGGGCCTCCGGCGCCTGAGCCGCAGCCGGCCTGCGTACGGCCGTGGCGGCGAGGTCGCCCGCGCGGATCGCCTTGACCGCGGCCGTGAGCAGCGTGGCGTCGGGGACGGGCGGGCCGCCCTGGACGGGGGCGGGCGCGGTGCGCGGCGGCGTGCGGTGCGCGTCGGCCCGGGTGATCACCACGTCGCCCTCGGCCGACTCGGCGGCCGGGGCGTAGCCCATGTCCCGCAGGCACTCCAGGAGTTGGTCGGGCGGTGCCTGGGTGGCCAGCACCGTGGGGGCGAGCCGGCGCAGGCGCAGCCCCGACGACCGCCGGTCGGCGAGGATCTCCGCGAGCAGGGCGTCGTCGTCGCAGCGGATGTACGCCGACGCCGCTCCGACGCGCAGGTGCCCGTGCTTGCGGGCCACGTCGTCGATCAGATAGCTGAGCGGCTGCGGGACGGGCGTCCGGGAGTGCTCGGTGAGGAAGGCGTGCAGGTCGGAGGCAGTCTGTCCGGCGTCCAGGGCGCGGCGGACGGAGCCCGGGGTGAACCGGTAGACCGTCGCGCCGCCCTTGGACTCGACGTCGGCGAGCACCCCGAGCATCTCGGCGAGCGGTCGCTCCAGCGGGCCCGGCGCCACGGCCGTCAGATCCGCCTGGAGGAGGACGTGGTCGAGCGGTTCGGGCAGCTTGGGGGCGAGCAGGGCGGCGGCGATGGCCGCGGCGGCGTGCACTTCGGCGGGGTGCGTCCCGGTGGCCGCGGGTGTGCCGGGGCCGGGTGTGCCGGTGCCCGGGGTGGCGGTGGGGCCGGTGGCCGGGGTGCTTGCGGTGGTCGGCTGGGGTGGGATGCGGCCGTCGGCGTCGCCCGGGGTGGGGGCGGCGGCCGCCGTGCCGTCCGTGCCGGGCGCCGGGGACGTGCCGGTCACGATGGTGGTGGGGCTCGTGGTGGTGGGGGCGGCTGTGGTGGGTGCGCCGGTGGGCGGATCCGCCGGCTCCGGGGCGGGTCGGCCCGGAGCGGGCCGGCCTGGGGAGGGCTCTCCCAGGACCGATGCTTCCGGTCCCGGCTCTCCCGGTGCCGTCGGCGTGCCCAGGAGGGCCCGGCCGTGGGTGGAGAGCGCGCCGCGGCCGGTGACCCCGAGGCGTTCGGCCTCGGCCAGGGTCCACCGCGCGATCCGGGAGCGGAGGTCGTCCGGGTGCGGGTGCGGGTGCGGGTGCGGGTGCGGGTGCCCGGCCGGGCCGGGGCCTGCCTCCTGACCCGGGTCGGCCTCGCTCGGACGGGCCGGGGCGCCGTGCTCCCAGCGCAGGCGCGCCAGGACCGCGTCCGGCTGCGGCGCTCCGCCGTCCGGGAGCGTGGCGAGCAGTTCGAGGGTGCGGCGGCGGAAGTGCGGGGCCGGGGAACGGTCCAGCCCCGGGCCGAGCGCGGAGAGCGTGCGGCCCTTGGCGTCCTGGCCGCCGACCAGGCCCGCCGTACGGGTCGCGGTCAGCCAGGCCGCGGCCAGCGCGGACCAGCGCTGTTCCGCGGGCCGGCGCAGCCACTCGTCGTACGCGGGGGTGGCCGCGAACCGTTCGTCGGCCTCGCCGTCGGAGGCCAGGAGCCCGGCGGCGAAGGCGAGTTCGAGCCAGAACGCGGCCGTCGGCTCGTCGGTGTCCAGCGCGGTCGCGGTCCGCTTGAGATCGCGGACGCTCATGCCCCCGGCCCGCAGGACACCGGGTCCGCCGAGCTCCCACTCCTTGAGCAGGTCCTCGACGACGCCCAGCGCGGCGAACGCCTGGCCCGCCGCCGTCGCGTCCACCACGCCCGGCCGGTGTTCGGCCACCGGCTCCAGTGCGGGCGGCAGCGGCTCCGGGGCGCGGTGGGCCCGGCCGTCCCGCAGGTGCAGGGCGACCTCGCGCGGCAGGACGACGGTGCCGGAGCCGGTGGGGAGCAGCAGCCCGCGGGCCGTCAGCCAGCGGACCTGCGGCGACGGGTTCGCCGGGACCGTGCCGTACGGCGGGCCCCAGACGAGGCGGGCCAGCGTCTCCCGGGACTCCTCCGGGGCCTCGGCGAGCAGCGCCGCCATCCGCGTGCGGTCCTCGAACAGGGCGGTGAGCGCGTCGACCGCGGTCACCGGGTCGTGCGTGGCGGGCAGCCCCGCCGTGGCGATGATCTCCTGGAGCCGGCCGGGGGACATCCCGGTGGCGGCCTCGGCCACGGTCGGGCCCAGGCCGGTGGGGCTGGTCCGCGCCGGGCCGGCGGGAGGACGTGCCGCGCCGGCGGACCGTCCTGCGTTGGTGGCGGGCCGTCCGGTGGGGGAGGCGTGGCCCGGGAGGGTGTGTGCGGCCGTGCCGGACGAGGCGAGCGCGGTGCCGCCCGCCAGTACCTCGCGTGCGGTGCGGACGAGGCGCAGCCGCTCCTCCCCGCCCCAGACCAGGGCCTGGGCGCGGAGCGTGGTGAGCGCGCGGGGCAGCTCCCGTTCGATGACCTCGTCGCCGGAGTCGCCCGCCATCAGGCCGAGGAGGGCGGGGTACGGGCAGGGGTCCGGGGCGATCGCCAGCGCCTCGGCGGTCTGCAGCGCGAACCGGTCGAGCCGTTCCAGGGCCCGGACGACGGAGGCGCGGGTGCCGGCGCGGGTGGCGAGCTGGGTGAGGTCGCCCGGGACGGGGGAGAGGAGGTCGGGGCGCGTGCGGAGGAGGGTGGCGAGGGCGGGGTCGGGGCGGGTGCGGAGTTCTTCGGCGAGGGTGCGGGGGGTTCGGGGGGTGGTGGTGTTGTCCGGGGTGCCGGGGGTGCCGCTGTCGCTGGGGGTGCCGGTGCCGGTGCCGGTGCCGGGGGTGCCGGTGCCCGGGGCGTCCGTGGAGTCGGGGGTACCGGTGGCGGGGGTTCCGGTCCTGGTGGAGCTGCCCGTGGCGGCGCCCGTGCTGCGGCGGCGGGGGTCTGTCGGCACGCGCTCCTCCCGGTTCCGCTTGTCGGCCATCCGCCCCACGATAGCCGCTCCGCGGGGGTGGGGACGGGGGTGGCGTTGTGGGCTCGTCGCGTGGCGCGGTGGGGGTGCGTGGGGGGTGGGGTGCGGTTTCCCGGTGCGGGCGTCGTGGTTCTCGGGTGTGGGTGCGGGTGCGGGTGCGGGTGCGGGTGTGGGTGTGGGGTGGGTTTCGGGGGTGGGGGGGGCCGGGGGGGGGGGGGGGGGGGGGGGGGTGTTTGGGGGGGGGGGGGGGGGGGGGGGGGGGGGGGGGGGCGCCCCGGGGGGGGGGGGGGGTCCGGAACGTATATTTACGGGCCCTGGGGGCCCACAAATACACGGCAGCTTCCAGAACCCCCCACCCCTGCGCCCCCACCCCCTGACGTTCACCCGGCCCTGCGCCGCCCCTACCTCCTTGCGTCCGGATCACCGGACCACCGGACCACCGGCCCGGTGGCACCGCGCCGGTCCGGATCACTGGGGCGGTGGCACCGCGCCGTCGCGTCCCTGCGGTTCTGTGTCCCCATCCCGGCTGCTTGCAGCCCCGTCCCTTGCGTGCGGCGGCCACCCCGCTGGTCAGTGCCATTGCCTTCACCCCGTCCCCTCGTGTGCCGGTGAGTGTGCGAGTGGTTCCGGACCTTCGTTGTCCCGGGGTGTGTGCCATGGGGGCAATCGGCGGTGTAGCCGGTACCGTCGAGGAGGTCGTCAACCAGTGCGCGCCCGCAGGGGATTTGGTGGGGATCGAGAGCGATCGGGTCGTCTTCGACTATCTGAGCAAGGTCGGGGACCTGGCTCAGCAGCAGCAGATGCCGTCCGGGGACCGGATGCGGCTGGTCACCCGGCTGCGCGCGGAGATCGAGCAGCAGCGGGCCGGCGGGGCCGACAGTCCCGCGGCGGTGAAGCGGATCCTGGGGAAGCTGGGCACGCCGGACGAGGTGGTGGGCGGCGCGGCCGGGGGCGTGCGGGAGTCGCCCGACGTTCCGTCGCCGGCCGCCGTGCCGTTGGTGAAGCCCCATGTGCCCGCGCAGCGGCAGGCGTCCGGCGCCGCGCCGCCGCATCTGGCGGGGGAGGACGAGCTCGGGCCGCGGGTGCCGGTCACCGACTGGTGGCGGGTCGAGCCGGGGCCGTTCGGCGGGCCGGGGCAGTCCGTTCCGGGGTTCAGCGGGGGGATCGAGATCCCCGAGATGCTCGAACCGCCGGAGCGCGCCGCGGTGGAGAGCGCCCCGGAGCCCGCCAAGGCGGAGGAGAAGCCGGCCCCGCGGGCCCGGGGGGCCGGGCTGGTGCGGAAGGTGTTCGCGCGGCGCCGGGAGGAGACGCGGGCGCCGCTCAGTCCGCTGCTGCTGATCGCCGCCGGGCTGCTGGTGGCGGGGGCCGTGCTGGGGAATCTGGTGCTGCTGGGCCTGGGGTGGGTCGTTGCGTACGGCACGCGCCGACTGTCCCGGATCGAGGCGAAGTTCGCGGCACTCGGGCTGCCGGGGCTGGTCGCGGCGAGTGCCGTCGTCTGGCTGTGGGGGCGGGTCGAGGGGCGCTGGGGGGAGCCCGTCCCGAAGGACGGGATGGCCGCGGCGCTCGGTGAGACCTGGCCGGTGGCGCTGCGCACGGCGGCCGTCGCCTCGGCGCTCTTCCTGGTGTGGCGGGCGAGGCAACGGCCGCGGGGCCGGTGAGGTCGGGGGGGAAAGTCCGGGGGGTGCTCCGCCGGGGCGACGGCACAATGGCTGCCATGCCCACGCATCCCCTGACGGTCGGCTTCGACCTCGACATGACCCTCATCGACTCCCGCCCCGGCATCAAGGCCGCGTACCTCGCGCTGGCCGCCGAGACCGGGACGCACATCGACGCCGACCTCGCGATCACCCGGCTCGGTCCGCCGCTGGAGGAGGAGCTGGCGTACTGGTTCCCGGACGACCGGATCCCGGCCATGGCGGACCGGTACCGTGCGATCTACCCGGACCACGCGATCGCCCCGACCCTCGCGCTGCCCGGCGTGGGGGAGGCGATAGCCGCCGTGCGCGGCGGGGGCGGCCGGGCGATCGTGGTCACCGCCAAGCACCAGCCCAACGCCGAACTGCACCTGAAGCACCTCGGCATCGACACCGACGCGGTCATCGGGTGGCTGTGGGCGGAGGCCAAGGCGGAGGCGCTGCGCGAGCACGGCGCGGCCGTCTACGTCGGGGACCACACCGGCGACATCCGGGGCGCCCGGGCCGCGGGCGCGCTGTCCGTGGCGGTGGCCACCGGCCCGTTCGGGGAGGACGAACTCCGCGCCGCCGGTGCGGACGTGGTCCTGCCGGACCTCACCGCGTTCCCGGCGTGGCTGGAGGGCTACCGGGCCGAGCGCGCCTGACGGCGTCCGGCGGCGATCGACCGCAGCACCCCGGCGCCGGCGATCACGAAGCCGGCGCCCATCAGCATGCACACGAAGTACGCGGGCGCGGGCAGCGGATCCGCGCCCAGGAACAGCGGAGCCATGGTGGCGACGGTGGCGAGGGCGCCGACGAGGAACACGATCGCGCCGGCCCGGACCAGCCGGTCACCCGCGGAAGAAGGAGTACCGCTCATGGGTCCAGGGTAGATCGGCGTCAGGAGCGCTGAGGAACCACCCGGCGACGTCTTGTCACCAGGCACGGGACCATTAGCCTTGGACGTGGCGGGTCTCACGGCCCGCTCTCATGCTATCCAGAGCTGTTTTGTGTGTGTTTCCCCGACGAGTACGAGGACGAGGACGGACGTGCCTACCGGCAAGGTCAAGTGGTTCAACAGCGAGAAGGGCTTCGGCTTTCTCTCCCGCGACGACGGCGGCGATGTCTTCGTGCACTCCTCCGTGCTCCCGCCCGGAGTGGACACTCTCAAGCCGGGACAGCGCGTCGAGTTCGGCGTGGTGGCGGGTAACCGCGGGGATCAGGCGCTGTCGGTGAGCGTGCTCGACCCGGCGCCCTCCATCGCCGCCGCACAGCGCCGCAAACCGGACGAGCTGGCCTCGATCGTCCAGGACCTGACCACCCTGCTGGAGAGCGTCTCCCAGCAGCTGGAGCGGGGCCGCTACCCGGACAAGGCGCACGGCAACAAGATCGCCGGCATGCTCCGGGCAGTCGCCGACCAGCTGGACGTCTGAGCGCCCCGACGACGTGATGTGCGTGGACCGGTCCCGTGGGGACCGGTCCACGGTGTCGTTCCGGAGCCGTTTCCCCGCTCCGGAACGACCGGTCAGCCGGCGGACGGGACGAAGTCCAGCGCGTCCGGGCCGAGCGGCGGCACCAGCCCCTCGGCCGCCGCGCGGGTGAGCAGCCCGCGCACGGCGGCGTAGCCGTCCTCGCCGAGACCGGCGGTGAACTCGTTGACGTACAGCCCGATGTGCCGGTCGGCCACGGACGGGTCCATCTCCTGGGCGTGCTCCAGGACGTAACCGCGGGAGGCCTCCGGGTCGGCCCACGCCATCCGCACCGAGGCCCGCGCGGCCTCGGCCAGTGCGCGCAGCCGCTCCTCGCCCAGTGACCGCTTGGCGACGATGGCGCCGAGCGGGATCGGCAGCCCGGTCGTGGCCTCCCAGTGCTCGCCCATGTCGGCGAGCCGGTGCAGCCCGTAGTCGGGGTAGGTGAAGCGGGCCTCGTGGATGACGAGTCCGGCGTCGACCTTGCCGTCCCGCACGGCGGGCATGATCTCGTGGAACGGGAGGACGACGACGTCCCCGACCCCGCCGGGCACCTCGGCCGCCGCCCACAGCCGGAACAGCAGATAGGCGGTGGACCGCTCGCTCGGCACGGCGACCGTCCGTCCGGCGAGCGCCGCCGGCCCGGTCACGCCCCCGTCCTCGCCGTCCGGCGCCCGGGTCAGCACCAGCGGCCCGCAGCCCCGGCCGAGCGCACCGCCGCACGGCAGCAGCGCGTAGTCGTCGAGGATCCACGGCAGGACCGCGTACGACACCTTGAGCACGTCCAGTTCGCCGCGCTCGGCCATGCCGTTGGTGATGTCGATGTCGGCGAAGGTCACGTCCAGCCCGGGCGCCCCGGGGACGAGGCCGTGGGCCCAGGCGTGGAAGACGAAGGTGTCGTTCGGGCACGGCGAGTACGCGATCCGCAGTGCTTCGCTCATGAGACGGGCCCCTCCCAGGCGTGGAGTACGGACACGAGGGCGCCGCAGGCGCCGGAGAGCGCGGTCAGCGCCGGGCCGATCCGCCAGGCGGCGCGGTCCCGCGGACCCACCGGGTTGGAGACGGCCCGGAGCTCCAGAACCGGGACGCCGTGCGCGGCGGCGGCCTCGGCGACTCCGAAGCCCTCCATCGCCTCCGCCGCGGCGCCGGGGCACCGGGCGGCCAGCTCGGCGGCGCGCGCGGCGCTGCCGGTGACGGTCGACACGGTCAGCACCGGGCCGGACGCGGCGGGCGCGGCGGCGGCCAGGGCGCGCGAGAGTGCGGCGGGCGGCCGGTGGGCGCTGGTGCCGAAGCCCAGCTCGGTGACGGGCAGGAAGCCCTCCGGGGTCTCGGCGCCGAGGTCGGCGGCGACGATCGTGTCGGCCACCACCACCGAGCCGACGGGCGCGGTCCCGGCGAACCCGCCCCCGATCCCGGCGGAGACCACCAGGTCGTAGGGGTGGCCGTGCAGCGCAGCGGCCATGACGGCGCCGGCCGTCGCGGCGGCGGATGCGCCCGGACCGACCCCGCCCGCGAGGACGTCCACCACGAGCCCGGCACCCGGAGCGCCGCCGCCCGGCGCCGGGCACGGCACCCGCAGCAGGGTGCGGCCCGGCAGCGGAACCGACTCGGGGGCGTCGGAGGTGTCCGGCGCGGGGTGCGCTGCGCGGAGGCCGGCCGTGACGGCCTCGGACTCCGCCGGGACGGCGGTGACGACGAGGACGCGCATCAGGCTGTGCCCTTCGGCCGGGGAGGAGCGTCCGTCAGGAGGACGCCCGGTTCAGGGTGAACTGCCAGGCGCCCTTGGCCTTGCCGCCCTTGCCCACCTCGATGATCGCGACCTGCGCGGTCTTCGGGGCCGCCGCGGCGCCCGTGGGGCTCTGCTGCGGGGCGAAGATCTGGTCGAAGTCGAAGCTCCGGTAGGTGTCCTTGCTGGCCTCGGACATCGTGCCCTGGCCGTTGACCACCATGGCCCAGCCGGACTCGGCGATGTCCGGGTCGACACCCACGCTGATCCGCTGGCCCTCGCTGACCGTGAGCTTCTTGTCGGACTTGGCGCTGATGCAGTGGCGCAGGTCCTTCGGGGAGAGCGCCTTGCCGTCGTTGTAGCAGGCGGCTTCGCTGTGCACCGACTCCGAGCCCACCGTGACGGTGGCGAGCGGGGTCGGCTTCTCGCAGGCGGAGAGGGCCACGAGCCCGAAGACCGCAGCGCCGACGGCGGCGACGGTGCGGACGGTCCGGCCCGTGGTCTGCATCGAAAGGCGGCTCCGCCGCGTGGCAATGCTCATGCGCGAAGGCTATCGGGCCGCTCTCCTCACGCCACGCGGGGGTGCGGCGTGCCGCGCCGCGCGGCCGCGAGCAGCCCCCGGACGGTGACGATCACCCCCGCGGCGACCATCGCGGACGCCACGGCCATCCCGAACACACCGTTCAGCGGCAACGAGATGCCGATCGCGCCGCCCACCACCCAGGACATCTGGAGCAGCGTCTCGGAGCGGGCGAACGCCGAGGTCCGCACCTCCTCCGGCACGTCCCGCTGGATCAGCGCGTCCAGCGACAGCTTGGACAGCGCCTGGGTGAAGCCCGCCGTCGCGGTGACCACGGCCAGCGTCACGGGGTTGAAGAACACGGCGGCGGTGACGGTCGCGCCCAGCGCCAGCCCCAGCACCGTCGCGATGATCACTTCCGGCCCGCGGGCCTTCAGCCACGCCCCGACGGCGGTGCCCAGGGCGTTTCCGGTGCCCGCCGCGACGCCCACCAGTCCCAGCGAGAAGGCGGCGCTCAGCCCGCCCAGCGGGTGCTCGCGCAGCAGGAACGCCAGGAAGAAGATCAGGAATCCGGAGAGCGCCCGGTGGGTGGCGTTCGCCTGCAGGCCGTGCAGCACGGACGGCCCGACGGTGCGCAGCCCCGGCCGCCGGGGCCTCGGCTCCGCACCCCGGCCGCGGCGCAGCCGGGCAAGCCCGAGCGGGCCGTGGCGGACCCGGGTCGCCCCCGCGCCCACCACCCCCGGCTCGTGCTCCTCGCCGGCGCCCGGGGCGCGCCCGTGGGCATGGGTGAGGAAGCGGGCCTTCGCCTCGCCCTTCGCCGAGTCCACCTTGGGCGGCAGCGTGAACGCCAGGAAGGCGCCCAGCGAGAACACCGCGCAGGCCCCGTACAACGGCCAGGTGGGGCCGATCGCCTGGAGTCCGGCGCCGATGGGCGCCGCCACGCCGGTGGCCAGCAGGCCCGCCAGCGTGACCCGGGAGTTCGCCTTGACCAGCGCGAACCGGGGCGGCAGCAGCCGCGGCACCACGGCGCTGCGGACCACGCCGTACGCCTTGGACGCCACCAGCACCCCGAGCGCCGCCGGATAGAGCTCCAGACCGCCGGTCGCGACGGCGCCGGACATGGTGAGCGCGAGCACCGCCCGGGTCAGCATCGAGCCGGCCATCGCGGCGCGGCGGCCGTGCGGCAGCCGGTCGAGCAGCGGGCCGACGACCGGGGCCAGCAGCACGAACGGGGCCATGGTGACGGCGAGATAGAGCGCGACCCGCCCCCGCGCCTCATCGGTGGGGACCGAGAAGAAGACGGTGGACGCCAGGGCGACGGTGATCATCATGTCCCCGGCGGCGTTCACCGCGTGCAGTTCGATCAGCTTGCCGAGGCCGGACTCGCCCGCGCCGTGCGCATGGGTGGCGCGCCGGATGCCGCGGGCCGTGGCGGTGAACGGCAGATGCAGGGCCCGGCCGACCGCCGCGCCCACGCGGCGGAGCGGACCCCTGCCGTCGGACGACCAGTCGGCTGCCACTCCGTCATACTGCCCCGACTCGGCGTTCCCAGACCGCCGGTGCCCGGACGCCGCCGGGTCTTTCCGCCGGACGGCGGCGCGGATGCGGACTCCTCGCGGGACGAAGTCGGGGGAGGGTGGGACCGGAGCGCCCGATGGGGGTAGCGTGCGCAGTGCTGTGACCGGGAAGGTTCACCGGCTCGCGGCGTCCGGTACGACACCTGACCGCGTCCCGGCGTCGCCCTGCTTCGCCCGGTACGAGGGGGTTCGCCCCGGTACTCCCCGGCCTCCGGGCCGGGAGGTGACCGGACACCGTGAGATCCCGGTAGACCTTCCCGGTCACAGCACCAGCGCGCCAACGGCGGTCGTTCTTGGCCGCGCGCCTGTCCGCGATCCCGCAGAATGGGGAGAACAGGTGCGCCCAGGCCGATCGGGCGCGGACGTCGACGCGGTCCTCCGGTCCGCTCCGCCCGTGCCCCTCGGTTCCGCGGCCGGTCCGTCCGGCGCACTCGTCAGACGGCGTAGGAGAGAATCGATTCTTGTGAGTGCTGCGACGATGCGAAGCCGTACCCCAGACCGCCTGTGCGCCGAGGCGGTCGACCTCGCCCTGGCCGCGGCCGTGGAGGCCGCCGGAGAGGACTCCGTGGGCGAGCACCTCGGTGTCGTCGCGGACGGCGACCGCGTGGTCACGCACTTCTTCGCCTGCCGGGAACCGGCGTACCGGGGCTGGCGCTGGGCGGTGACGGTCGCCCGCGCCTCGCGCGCCAAGTCCGTCACGCTCGACGAAACGGTGCTGCTGCCCGGCTCCGACGCCCTGCTGGCACCGGAGTGGGTGCCGTGGAGCGAGCGGCTCCGGCCCGGCGACCTGGGCCCCGGCGACCTCCTGCCGACCGAGGCGGAGGATCTGCGGCTGGAGCCCGGCTTCTCCGGCGAGGACGCCCCGCCGCCCAACTCCGTGGTCTCCGAGGAGCAGGCGCGCGACGCGGCCGAGCCCGCCGCACCGGAAGCGGCCGCGACCGACGGGGCGGCGGCCACCGCGGCGCCGCCGGTCGTCCCGCCGGCCCGGGGCAGCATCTCGGCCGTTGCCGAGGAGCTCGGCATGCGGCGGGCACGGGTCCTCTCCCGCTACGGACTGCACACCGCGGCGGACCGCTGGGACGAGGCGTACGGCGCCAGGACGCCGATGGCGCAGGCCGCGCCCGCCTCCTGTTCGACCTGCGCGTTCCTGGTGCCGCTCGCCGGTTCGCTGCGGCAGGCGTTCGGGGTCTGCGCCAACGAGTTCGCGCCCGCCGACGGCCGGGTGGTCTCCCTCTCGTACGGCTGCGGCGCCCACTCGGAGGCCGCGGTGATGCCGCAGCCGTCGCGCCCCGCGCCGCCGGTGATCGACGAGACGAAGGTCGACCCGATGCCGCTGCATCCGGAACGGGCGGGCGGCTCGGTGGAGGAGACCGCTCCGGAGGAAGAACTCGGCCACTCCTGAGGGGCGGCGGGGCTCTTCCTGGGCCGGCAGGTTCTTCCCTGTAGGTCCGACGGGTTCTCTCCGGCAGGTCGGGACGACCCGGCCCGTTCCCTCCGGCCGCCTCCGGAATCCTCTCCGGGGCGGCGACCGGACCCTTCCGCGACTGCCCGGGCTGCCCGGGCGCCCCGGACGTTGTGCCGTCGGTCACGTCCGCCACCGGCCGGGCCGCCGTCGGCCCCACCGCCACCGCCCCCGAGCCGCCGCTTCCGGCCGCCGTGGCGCGTCCCGGAGCACCGGCAGGGGGTGCGGACGTCCTTCCGGCCCGGATAGCGGTACGTTCGGCGCTGACAGTCGGTGGTCCGGGAGAGGGAGCGACACGTGGGCGGCACGGCGATGGTGCAGGCGACGGACGACGGGGCGGACCCGTTCGGGACGGCGCGGCTGCGACGCGGTGTGCTGGACGCGTGGGCCGCCTCGCCCGCCCGGTTCCGGGAGGACGCCAACGCCGAGGAGGACCTGGTCCTCGGCGGCTACCGCGACCGGCTGGTCGTCGAACTGGCCCAGAACGCCGCCGACGCCGCCGCCCGCGCCGGGGTGCCCGGCCGGCTCCGGCTGACGCTCCGCCCCGCCGAGGGCGACGCCCCCGCCGTGCTCGCCGCCGCCAACACCGGCGCCCCGCTCGACGCCGCCGGCGTGGAGTCGCTGTCCACCCTGCGGGCCTCGGCCAAGCGGGACGAGGACGACGCGCGCTCCGTCGGCCGGTTCGGCGTCGGCTTCTCGGCGGTGCTCGCGGTCAGCGACGAGCCGGCCGTCGTCGGCCGGACCGGAGGCGTGCGCTGGTCCCTCGCCGAGGCGCGGGAACTCGCGGCGCGGGCCGCGGCCGCCGGGCCCGGCCTCGGCGACGAACTGCGCCGCCGCGACGGCCACGTGCCGCTGCTGCGGCTGCCGATGCCCGCGGAGGGGAGCGCGCCCGTCGGCTACGACACGGCCGTGGTCCTGCCGCTGCGCGACGGCGCCGCCGCGGACCTCGCGGCCCGGCTGCTCGCCGGGATCGACGACGCGACCCTGCTCACCCTGCCGGGCCTGTCCGAGATCATCACGGAAACCCCCGACGGGGTACGGACGCTGACGAGCCGTCGGGACGGCCCGTACGTGGTGATCGAGGACAGCTCCGGCTCCGGGGCCGCGCGGACCACGCGCTGGCGTACCACCGCCGCCGGCGGCCGGCTGGACGAGAAGCTCCTCGCCGACCGCCCCCTGGAGGAACGGCTCCGCCCCGCCTGGTCCGTGACCTGGGCGGTGCCCGTCGACGACGCGGCGGACGGCGCACCGGCCCGGCCCGGCACCGCCCCCGTGGTGCACGCGCCCACCCCCACCGACGAGCCCCTCGGCCTGCCCGCTCTGCTGATCGCCTCCCTGCCGCTGGAGCCGACCCGCCGGCACGCCGCGCCCGGGCCGCTCACCGACTTCCTGGTGGAGCGGGCGGCCGAGGCGTACGCGGAGCTGCTGCGGGACTGGCACCCCGTCGGCACCGGCACCATCGACCTGGTCCCGGGGCCGCTCGGCCGCGGCGAGCTCGACAGCCGGCTCCGGGACTCCGTGCTGCGGCTGCTGCCGGGTGTCCCGTTCCTGCCCAGCGCGGCGCCGCTCGCCCCGGACGCGGAGGAGGACGGTCCCGCCGGTGCCTGGGACGCCGCCGACCTGCGGCCCGAGGAGCGCGGCACCCGGCACACCGGCTGGGACGGCGAGGCGCCCGGCGGCCCGCGCGCCGAGGCGCACGCGCTGCGCGCGACCGATGCCGAGATCGTCGAGGGCGCCGGGGACGCCACGGTGCGCGTCCTCGCCGAGCTGTTCCCCAGCCTGCTGCCCGCCGGTCTGGAACGGCGGCCCGAACTGCGGGCGCTCGGGGTCGCCCGGGTGCCGCTGGGCGAGGCCATCGACCGGCTCGCCGGCGTCGAGCGCGCCCCCGCCTGGTGGCGGCGGCTCTACGACAGCCTCGCCGGCACCGACCCGGACCGGCTCAGTGGCCTGCCCGTGCCGCTGGCCGACGGCCGGACCACCATCGGCCCCCGGCAGGTGCTGCTGCCGCTGCCGGGCGCCGACGACAGCGCGGCGGAACAGCGCCGTCCGGACCTCGCCGACGTGGTCGTCGGCGCGACCCGGATCCCCGCGTCCGGCACCCCGGCCGACGCTTCCACCGCCGGGCCGACCAGCGCGGCCACCCTCGCCCGGCTCGGCCTGAAGGTCGCTCACCCCGACGCCGCCCACCCGCTCCTGGAGAAGCTGGGCGCCACCCCGGCCACCCCGCGGGCCGTGCTCACCACCGCGCAGGTGCGGGCCGCCGTCGCCGGGTCGCTCGACAGCGGGGAGATCTGGGACGAGGACGCCCTGGACGCCGAGGAGCTGGCCGAGGCCGTGCTCGGGCTGGTGCGGGACGCCCGGCTCGAACCGGGCGACGAGCCCTGGCTGGCGGCGCTCGCGCTCCCCGACGACGAGGGCGAGCCGGCCCCGGCCGGTGAACTCGTCCTTCCCGGCAGCCCGTTCGAGCAGATCATCCGGGAGGGCGAGCTGGCGGCCTGCGACCCGGAGCTGGCCGAGCGCTGGGGCGAACAGCCGCTCACGGCCGTCGGGGTGCTGGCGAACTTCGCCCTGGTCAGGGCCACGGACGTGGTGCTCGACCCGGACGAACTGGAGCCCCGCGACGGCGACTTCGCCGAGCCCGACGACGCCGGGCTGCTGGACTCCGTGGACGTCTGGTGCGAGGACGTGCTCGACCGGCTGCCGGACACCCCGGTGCCGCCCGTCGCCACCGAGATCGTCGCCGTCCGCGACCTCGACCTGGTCGACGACGAGGCCTGGCCCCAGGCGCTCGCCCTGCTCGCGCAGCCGCCGCTGCGGGACGCGCTGACCGCGCCCGTGCGGGTGCTGCTGCCGGACGGTACGACCGAGTCCGTCCGCCCGTACACCGCCTGGTGGCTCCGCGGCCACCCGGTGCTGGACGGCCGCCGCCCGGCCGGACTCCGGGCCGCGGGCGGGGACCCGCTGCTCGCCGGGCTCTACGAGTCCGCCGACGCGCACGGTTTCGAGGACGAGCAGGTGCTGCGCGCCCTGGGCGTCCGCACCTCCGTCGCGGCGCTGCTCGACGAGCCGGGCGGCGCCGCCGAACTCCTCGGCCGGCTCGCCGACCCGGACCGTCCGGTGACGGCCGCCCAGCTGCACGCCCTGTACAGCGCGCTCGCCGGCCTCGACCCGGAGCAGGTCACGCTCCCGGACGAGCTGCGGGCCGTGGCGGACGGCGAGGTGCGGGTCGTGGACGCGGCCGACGCGCTGATCGCCGACGCCCCCGACCTGATGCCGCTCGCCGCGGGCCGGGCACTGCTGCCGGTCCGGCCGACCCGGGCGGCGGACCTGGCGGAGCTGTTGCAGGTGTCGCGGCTCAGCGAGGCGTACGAGGGCCGGGTCGGCTCCGGCGCGGGGGAGACCCACGAGGTGCCCGAGGCGGTGCGCACGCTGCTCGGCCCGGCGACCCCCGAGAGCTACGTCGAGCACGAGGAGCTGGTCGTCGACGGCGTGGAGACCGACTGGCGGCACACCCCGGACGGGGTGCTGCACGCGGCGACGCTGGAGGGCGTGGCGGCGGGCCTGGCCTGGGCGGCGGGCGAGTGGCCGCGCCGGTTCGAGGTGGCGGCGCTGCTGGAGGACCCGTCGCGGACGGAGGAACTGGCGCGGGACCGCTGGTTCGACCGGTAGCGCAGGCCGCGGAGGCGGCGGGGCGAGCGCCGCCCGCCGCCCGGCTCAGTCCGGGAGCTTGCGGCGGACCACCCACCAGGCCGCCTCCAGAGCCACCGCCGCCAGCGCCGCGATGCCGACGGCGGTCCAGGGCATCGCCGTGCCGACCAGTTTCAGCTGGAAGAACGTCTGCAGCCACGGCGTGATGATCACGACCAGGAAGCCCGCCGCCATCGCGAGCACCAGAACCACCCGCCACCAGGTGTACGGCCGGGCGATGATCACCAGCACCCACAGGGCGATCAGGAACAGGGTCAGCGTCGCCGTACTGGTCTCGGCGGGCAGGGTGTCCGGGCCGGTGTAGTAGTGCCGGGCCAGCAGATACGTGGCGAAGGTGGCCGCCCCGGCGATCAGGCCCGCCGGCACCGCGTACCGCATCACCCGCCGGACGAAGTGCGGCTTCGCCCGCTCCCGGTTCGGGGCGAGGGCCAGGAAGAACGCCGGGACGCCGATGGTGAGCGTGGACAGCAGCGTCAGATGCCGGGGGAGGAACGGGTACGGCACCTGGGAGCAGATCACCAGGATCGCCAGCAGCACCGAGTACACGGTCTTGGTGAGGAACAGGGTCGCGACCCGGGTGATGTTGCCGATCACCCGGCGGCCCTCGGCCACCACCGACGGCAGGGTCGCGAAGCTGTTGTTCAGCAGCACGATCTGCGCGACCGCCCGGGTCGCCTCGGAGCCGGAGCCCATGGAGACCCCGATGTCGGCGTCCTTCAGGGCCAGCACGTCGTTCACCCCGTCGCCGGTCATCGCCACGGTGTGCCCGTGCGACTGGAGCGCGCCCACCATGTCCCGCTTCTGCTGCGGGGTGACCCGGCCGAAGACGGTGCCGTCGTCGAGCGCCCCGGCCATCCGGTCCGTCTCCCCGGGCAGTTCGCGGGCGTCCACCGGGGCGTCGGAGCCGGGCAGGCCCAGCTTCCCGGCCACCGCGCCGACCGACACCGCGTTGTCCCCGGAGATCACCTTCGCGTCGACCCGCTGCTCGTCGAAGTAGCGCAGGGTGTCCCCGGCGTCGGGCCGCAGCCGCTGCTCCAGGACGACCAGCGCGCCGGGCACCACGTCCCGGGCGGCCTCCGGGTCGTCCGGCTCCCGCTCGGAGCGGGCCAGCAGCAGCACCCGCAGGCCCTGGGCATCCAGCCGCCCGGTCTCGGCGAGCACCGGGTCACCGGCGGGCAGCAGCACATCGGGCGCCCCCAGCAGCCACGTGCCGGTCCGCCCGTTCTCCTCGCGGAAGCGGGCGGCGCTGTACTTGCGGGCGGAGGAGAACGGCAGCGCCCCGGTGCACCGCCAGCCCTGCCCGTCCGGGTAGGCCTCGGCGATGGCCCGCAGGCTGGCGTTGGGCCGCGGATCGGAAGCGCCGAGCGCGCCGAGCGCCCGCCGCAGATACCCCTCGTCGGCGTCGCCCAGCGGCCGCAGCGCCGCGACGTCCATCCCGCCCTCGGTGAGGGTGCCGGTCTTGTCCAGGCAGACCACGTCGACCCGGGCCAGCCCCTCGATCGCGGGCAGCTCCTGGACCAGGCACTGCTTCCGCCCCAGCCGGACCACACCGATCGCGAACGCCACCGAGGTGAGCAGCACCAGGCCCTCCGGGACCATCGGCACGATGCCCGCCACCATCCGGCGCACGGCCTCCCGCCAGTCGTGCTCCTGGACGACGCTCTGGCTGATGATCAGGCCGATCGCGGTCGGCACCATCATCCAGGTCACGTACTTGAGGATCCGGTCGATGCCGCTGCGCAGCTCCGAGGAGACCAGGGTGAAGCGGGACGCCTCCTCGGCGAGCTGGGCGGCGTAGGCCTCGCGGCCGACCCGGGTGGCGGTGAACGCGCCGCCGCCCGCGACCACGAAACTGCCCGACATCACGCGGTCGCCGGGGTGCTTGAGCACGGGGTCGGCCTCACCGGTGAGCAGCGACTCGTCGATCTCCAGGCCGTCGGCCTCGGCCACCACGCCGTCGACGACCGCCTTGTCGCCGGGGCCGAGCTCGACGAGGTCCCCCAGCACGATGGCCGCGGTGGGGATGGGGGTGGAGGCGCCGTCCCGGCGGACGACGGGCCGCGCCTCGCCGATCACGGCCAGGTGGTCGAGGGTCCGCTTGGCCCGTAGCTCCTGGACGATGCCGATCGCCGTGTTGGCGACGATGACGAAGCCGAAGAGGCCGTCCTGGATCGGGCCGACCACCAGGATGATCAGGAACAGCGTGCCGATGATCGCGTTGAAGCGGGTGAACACATTGGCGCGGACGATCTCCGCGGTGGACCGGGACGAACGCACCGGGACGTCGTTGACCTCGCCGCGCGCCACCCGTTCGGCGACCTCGGCGGCGGTCAGTCCGCGCGCGGAGCCGGCGGGGCGCCCGGTTCCGGGCGGGGAGACGGGGTGGACGGGGTCGAGTTCCGGCCCCGCGTCGATGGTCCGCCGCGCCCCCGGGTCCCCGGTCGGCTCCGGCCGCGCGCTGCCGGTCGGCGACCGCTCGGTCATGGTTACGACCGTACGGGGGGAACGGGCCCGCCACCCTTCGGAGAGCGGTGGAAGGACGCCGGGCCGTGCCGCGGCCCGGCGGACGGTTCAGGCCGCCGTGGTGCCGTCCGGGCCCCGGTCCTGTCCGGCCCGTTCGGACTCCGCCCGCTGGATGGCGGCCTCCCGCCGGCGCACGTACCAGAGGCCGATGAGACCCAGCCCGGCACCGGCCAGGCAGGTCCACAGCCACCACAGAGACCCGTGCGCGTCGAACCAGCCGTAGAACGGGAGCTGGACGAGGAAGAGGACGAACCACAGGACGGTGCCGCCCAGAACGGTCCCGACGACGTTGCCCTCGAGCGGCTCCGGGGCCTCGTGCCTGGGTCTCCACTTCGTCATGCGCACAGCTTACGGGCCCCTGCCGCGGGGCCCGACGGCACGTGCCCCTTGGGTCTACGCGCGGAGATGGTGATCTTTGGGTTATGCATTCATACTGACCCGGTTCCAGGATTCGACTTGATTTGTTCGTTCATTCATCCAAGTCGCGCCCGGTCGTGCTCCCGGCCTCTTCGGCCGACTCCCCGCCTCCCGGCCCGTACCACTGAGGTCCCGTATGCCCTCCTCGGCCTCGACCCCGGTCGACTCCCCGCCCCCGCACCACCACCCGTCGCCGGAGAATCCGCTGGACCGGTTCTTCAAGATCTCCGAGCGGGGCTCGACGATCTCCCGGGAGATCCGCGGCGGGCTGGCCACGTTCTTTGCGATGGCCTACATCATCGTGCTGAACCCGATCATCCTCGGCTCGGGCGTGGACAAGTACGGCCACCACCTGGACACGGCGCAGCTGGTCACCGCGACCGCGCTGCTGGCCGGTCTGACGACCGTCCTCATGGGCGTCATCGGCAACGTCCCGATCGCGCTCGCCGCCGGCCTCGGCATCAACGCCGTCGTCTCGCTCCAGCTCGCCCCCAAGATGAGCTGGCCGGACGCGATGGGCATGGTCGTCCTGGCCGGTCTGGTGCTGATGATCCTGGTCGCCTCGGGGCTGCGGCAGCGGGTCCTGGACGCCATCCCGGCCGGGCTGCGACGGGCGATCGCCATCGGCATCGGTCTGTTCATCGCGCTGATCGGGCTGGTCGACGCCGGGTTCGTGACCCGCAACCCGGACGCCGCGCACACCACCGTCCCGCTCGGCCTGGGCACCGGCGGCCGGCTGGAGGGCTGGCCGGTCCTGATCTTCGTGATCGGGCTGGCGTTCACCTTCGTGCTGGTGATCCGGAAGGCCAAGGGCGCCATCCTCATCGGCATCGTGACGATGACCGTGATCGCGATCGTGGTCAACGCCGTCGAGGACATCCCCGGCAAGGCGTGGGGTCTCACCGTCCCCGAGGTGCCGAGCAAGATCGTGGACACCCCGGACTTCGGGCTGATCGGTGACGTCAGTCTCTTCGGCGGCTTCCACGAGGTCGGCGTCATCACCGGCTGCCTGTTCGTCTTCACCGTGCTGCTGTCGGCGTTCTTCGACGCGATGGGCACGATCATCGGCGTCGGCGAGGAGGCCGGACTGACCGACGAGAACGGCCAGATGCCGGGCATGGGCAAGGTCCTGATGGTGGACTCCGCCGCGGTCGCGGCGGGAGGTCTCGGCTCCGCCTCGGCGACGACCTGCTTCGTGGAGTCCACGGCGGGCGTCGGCGAGGGGGCGCGCACCGGCCTGGCCAACGTGGTCACCGGCGGGCTCTTCCTGCTGGCCCTGGTCTTCACTCCGCTGGCGACGGTCGTCCCGTCGCAGGCGGCGACCCCGGCGCTGCTGGTGGTCGGCTTCCTGATCATGGCCGCGAACGTCCGGGAGATCGACTGGAGCGACTACACCGTCGCGGCCCCGGCCTTCCTGACGATGATCTCGATGCCGTTCACCTACAGCATCACCAACGGCATCGGCATCGGCGTGCTGTCGTTCATCCTGTTCCGCGCGGCGACGGGCCGGTTCCGTACGGTGCCGTGGCTGCTGAACGCCGTCGGGTTCTGCTTCCTCGTCTACTTCCTGCTCGGCCCGATCGAGGAGGCCCTCGGCGTCTCGTGATCCCTCCGCCGATCACGTGATCCCGGCAGTCCGTCGGTCCCTTCCATGGGCGGCGGTATCCGGGCAGGCGGCGGTATCCGGCCCGTGGGGGTCTCCCCGCCGTAGAAGCGGGCGGTGGCGTCGACCGCCGTTCTGAACCGCTCGTCGAAGTCGTCGCGCATGAGCGTCCGGATCACGTAGTCCTGGACGCTCATGCCGCGTTTCGCGGCGTGCTCCCGGATCCGGTCGAGCAGCTCACCGTCCAGTCGCAGGCTGAGCACATCTGATCCCATCCCCGTACGGTCCCGACGGCCGGGGCGGAGTGGGGGCGGTTTCCGGCCCCACGTCACTCGTTCGGGTGAGTGCGGCTGGAGTCACACCGCATTCCCTTGGTCCTTAGCATGGGTAATGAGTTAGGCTAAAGACATGTCGGAACCTGCCCGCCCCCTTCCTACGGCGGGGGGAGCCCCGGACGTCGCCGCAGCCGACGCCCAAGCCGTGAACGCACTGCGGTCCGCCGTGATGCGCCTGTCCCGCCGGCTGAAGCACCAGCGGGTCGACGAGTCGCTGAGCCCGACGGAGATGTCGGTGCTGGGCACCCTGGCCCGCTGCGGCTCCGCGACACCGGGCGAGCTGGCGCGCAAGGAGCACGTGCAGCCGCCGTCGATGACGCGCATCGTGGCGATGCTGGAGGCCAAGGGGCTGGTCCGGCTGGAGCCGCACCCGGAGGACCGCCGCCAGAAGGTGGTGACCCAGACGGAGCGGGCCGAAAGCATGCTCGAAGAGAGCCGCCGGAAGCGGAATGCCTGGCTCGCGGAGCTGGCGGGGCGGCTCGACGATGAGGAATGGGCCGCGCTGCGTGCCGCAGCGCCCGTTCTGGAGAAACTCGCGCACCTGTAGCAGCGCGGCGCGGAGCCCGCGTCGGCAGGCCGTGCACGGGTGAGACGACGACCGCACGCACGACGAGGAGGCGAACCCACGTTGAGTACGGGACCCGGAGCAGACTCCGCACCCGCACCGAACACCCCCGAAGACGACACCGTCACCGCGAAGCCGCGCGGCTCCACCTTCAGCTCCCTGAAGATACGTAACTACCGGCTCTTCGCCACCGGACAGGTGGTCTCCAACACCGGTACCTGGATGCAGCGCATCGCCCAGGACTGGCTGGTGCTCAGCCTCACCGGATCCTCGGCGGCCGTGGGCATCACCACGGCCCTGCAGTTCCTGCCCATGCTGCTCCTCGGGCTCTACGGCGGTGTGATCGCCGACCGGTTCCCCAAGCGGCAGCTGCTCCTCATCACCCAGACCGCGATGGGCCTCACCGGCCTCGCGCTCGCCGTCCTCACCCTCAGCGGCCAGGTCCAGGTCTGGCACGTCTATCTGATGGCCACCCTCCTCGGTGTGGTCACCGTGGTCGACAACCCGGCCCGGCAGGCCTTCGTCGCCGAGATGGTCGGGCCGGCCGAGCTGCGCAACGCCGTCAGCCTGAACTCCGCCAACTTCCAGTCCGCCCGGCTGGTGGGCCCCGCCGTCGCCGGTGTCCTCATCACCGCCGTGGGCAGCGGCTGGGCATTCCTGCTCAACGGGCTGTCGTTCATCGCGCCCATCGCCGGCCTGCTGCTGATGCGCACCGCCGAACTGCACCGGGTCGACACCGCCCCGCGCGGCAAGGGACAGCTGAGGGAGGGCCTGCGCTACGTCGCGGCCCGCCCCGACCTGATCTGGCCGATCGTCCTGGTCGGCTTCATCGGCACCTTCGGCTTCAACTTCCCGATCTGGCTGACCGCCTTCGTCGACGACATCTTCCACGCCGGCGCCGGCACCTACGGCCTGCTCAACACGCTGATGGCGGCCGGTTCGCTGATCGGCGCCCTCCTCGCGGCCCGCCGCGGCACCTCACGGCTGCGGCTGCTCGTGGGAGCGGCGGTGCTCTTCGGCCTGCTGGAGATCACCGCGGCCCTGGCGCCCACCTTCTGGGTCTTCGCCGCGCTGCTGGTGCCGATCGGCGCCTTCGGCCTGACGATCAACGTCACCGCGAACAGCAGTGTGCAGCTCGCCACCGATCCGGCCATGCGCGGCCGGGTGATGAGCCTGTTCATGATGGTCTTCATGGGCGGTACGCCGGTCGGCGCGCCGATCGTCGGCCGGCTCACGGACGTCTACGGGGCCCGCGTCGGCTTCGTCGCCGGCGGTCTGGTGTCGCTGGCCGCGGCGGTCGGGGTCGGCCTGATCCTGGCCCGGGTCGGCGGGCTGCGCCTCAAGGTCGACCTGCGGCGCGGACACCGGCATCTGGAGTTCGTGGCCCGCGCGCCCTCGCCGGAGGAGAAGCTGGCGGCGGCTGCCTGAGCGGGGCGGAGTCGGTCGGAAGCTGTCCGCGAACCGCTCACCGGTGTCGTTCCCATGCGCGAGACTGACTCGATGAGACTCTTCGCCGCTGTGCTGCCGCCCGAGGAGGCCGTCGCGGAGCTCGCCGACGAGGTCCGCACCCTGCACGCGCTGCCCACCGCCGGTGAGCTGCGCTGGACGGGCCACGAGAGCTGGCACTTCACCCTCGCCTTCTACGGGGAGGTACCGGAGGACGTCGTGCCGGAGCTCCGCGAGCGGCTGGCCCGCGCCGCACACCGGCACGGCCCGTACGAGCTGCGGCTCGCGGGCGGCGGACGGTTCGGGTCCCGCGCGCTCTGGGCGGGCGCCGACGGCGACCGCGAGGCCATGCGGCACCTGGCGGACACGGCCTCCGCGGCCGGTCGCCGGGCCGGGGTCCGCTTCGACGACCACCGGCACTTCACCCCGCACCTCACCATCGCCCGCAACCGCGGGGACGCGGATCTGCGCCCGTACGTGGCGGAGCTGGCGGAGTTCGCCGGCAGCCCGTGGACCGTCCGGGAGCTGTGCCTGGTCCGCAGCCATCCGCCGGTGGCGGGGGTCGCGGGGCAGCAGCCCCGGTACGAGACGGTGGGGGCGTGGCCGCTCGGGGAGTGACCGGAGTGCGGCCCTTCGGCGGGGGCGGTCACCGGGGTGGGGCCGGACCGGTCGGGGAGTGACCGGAGCGAGGGGCGCGTGAGAGGCGGGCGAGGGGTGGTCGGAGCTGCGGGCTCCGGCCCCGCTAACCTCGAAGCGTGGACCCGAAGATTAGAACCCGGATCGTCAGCGGCGCGCTCGTGCTGATACTCGTCGTCGTCGCCGTGGCGGCCGCGCTCGGCTGAGCACGGCCGCCGCTCTCGCGTCCCCGCCGCTCCGCACCCGGGCGGGAGAGCGGCGGGCGAGGGCGTGGCGCGGCCCCTGCCGGGCCGCCATCACCCTGCGCGGATCTCCGTCCGGTGGCACCGGATGAAGACCTCCGCTCGGCGGCACCGGGCGAAGGCCTCCGTCGGCCGTCACCAGGCGAAGGCCTCCGGCGAGGGGCCCGGCCCCGGGAAGATCTCGTCGAGCGAGGCGAGCAGCTCCTCCGACAGCTCCAGCTCCGTCGCGCGCAGCCCCGACGCCAGCTGGTCCACGGTGCGCGGACCGACGATCGGGCCGGTGACGCCCGGCCTGGTCAGCAGCCAGGCGAGCGCCGTCTCGCCGGGCTCCAGCCCGTGCTTGTCGAGCAGGTCCTCGTAGGCCTGGATCTGCTCGCGCTGCCCGCTGTTGGCCAGCGCTTCGGCGGACCGGCCCGTGGCGCCGCGCCGCGCACTGCCCTCCCGCTCCTTGCGGATCGCCCCGCCCAGCAGGCCGCCGTGCAGCGGTGACCAGGCGATGACGCCCAGGCCGTACTCCTGCGCCGCCGGGATGACCTCCATCTCCGCGCGGCGCTCGGCGAGGTTGAACAGGCACTGCTCGCTCACCAGGCCGTAGGAGTGGCGGCGGCGCGCGGTCTCGTTGGCCTGGGCGATGTTCCAGCCCGCGAAGTTGCTCGACCCGACGTAGAGGATCTTGCCCTGCTGGACGAGGACGTCCATCGCCTGCCAGATCTCGTCCCAGGGGGTGGAGCGGTCGACGTGGTGGAACTGGTACAGGTCGATGTGGTCGGTGCCCAGCCGCTTCCCCTCGACAGACGGACCACACCCAGAACTCTCGCCATGCTCGTTCTCCCTCTCCCCTGTGTCACGCATCGCGCACAAGGGGTGGCGGTATGCGGTTCGGATGGCTGGCGTCGGCGGCGCGGCGGATGTTGAGGGCGGACAGCTTGTCGTCGTTGGGCCAGGGCTCACGGGCGCCCATGTGGCCGTACAGCTTGGTGGCGAGGACGACCTTGTCCCGGCGGTCGCCTCCCTTGGCGAACCACGAGCCGAGGATCTCCTCGGTACGGCCCTTGTTCTCGCCCCAGCCGTAGACGTTGGCGCAAGGAGGTCGCCACCGTCGAGGACGGGATCAACCTCAACACGCAGATGGGGAAGCTCCTCCTCAGCCTGATCGCGTCCTTCGCGGAAGGGGAGCTCGAAGCCATCAAGGCGCGGGCCAAGTCCTCGTACAACCACCTCGTGAAGGAGGGGCGCTGGCGCGGCGGCCGCACTCCGTACGGCTACCGGGAGAAGAAACAGGAGACCGGCGACGGATGGAAGCTCGTCCCGGACGACTACGGGACCGACACTGCCGGCACGCTCCGTGAGATCGTCCGCCGTCTCCTCACGGGCGAGTCGGCGAACAGCATCGCGCAGTGGCTCAACGAGGACGTGTCGAAGACCCCGACCTCACTCGACGCCCAGATGATCCGTAGCGGCAAGACCCCGAAGGGCAGCCGCTGGACCGCCGCGAACACGGCCAAGGTCGTACGTTCCCGCTGCATCCTGGGGCAGATGGAGGTGTCCGAGGAGGTGATGGTCGACGGGAAGAAGACGACACAACGCCGGGTCGTCCGGGACGCGGACGGTCAGCCGCTTCAGCGCGCGGAGCCTCTGATCACGCACGAGGAGTGGGAGCTGGCCAACAAGAAGCTGGACGAGAACACCAGCAAGCGCAACGGCAACCGCAAGGGTGGGTCGCCCTTGCTCCGGGTCGCGTTCTGCACATGTGGGGAGCCGGCGTATCTCGGCCCTGGCCGTAACTGGCCCTACTACCGCTGCGCCTCCCGTACCACGCACAAGCCGTGTCCGACCGGAAGCAAGGGCATCGCGGCGCACACGCTGGAGGACGCCGTGGGAAAGGCGTTCCTCCTCGCTGCCGGGGACGTCGAGATCGTCCGGAAGGTCTTCCGGCCGGGCGTGGACTACACGCGCGACATCGAGGAAGTGAACCGCGCCCTCTCGGACCTGAGGGAGGACCGCGAGGCGGGCCTCTACTCCAGTGAGCTGGGCAAGCAGGAGTACCGGGAGGCGTACAAGCGGTTGGACGCGCGACGTGAACAGCTCATCGCACAGCCCACGCGCCCGGACACCTGGGAGGAGATCCCGACAGGAGAGACCTACCGGGAACGGTGGAGCACGTTGTCGACCCAGCACGAAAAGGGCAAGGAGCTTCGCGCCGCAGGGGTCAAGGCCGTCATCCACGCCGAGCCGCTCCGGGGGATGACCGTCGCGCAACTCATGTCCGCCGAAGGCCATGACGGGATGTGGCAGCACCCTGTCGGACGGGTTCAGGTTCTGATCCCGATGGACTTCAAGCAGCGTGTACGCAACATGGCGGCGGTCCGCAGCGAAGACTGACGAGGGGCGAGAGAGAGTGAGGGGGCCCTGTGCCGGGGCCCTCTCGGCCTTTGCAAGCTGCCTGCCAGGTCGTCGCCGTCGCTCCCGACCGCACGAGACCGAGTCCGGGCATTACGCCTCGGGCGCCACCTGTGATGAGAGACCGCGCCGTCCGGCGCCGGTCCACCCCCGCGAAGAAAGGGAGGCACATGTCCCGCCGTCCGGCGGGGGCTACCGGCGCATCCGTGAAGGGCGAGAGCGTCAACGCCATCGCCAGGGCCCTGGGCGTCTCACGCGCCACGCTGTACCGGCACATCGGCGAGGGCGCCTGAGGCGGGCGTACCCGCCGCCCGCCGCCTTGCGTGGAGTGGACTCGAAGGGGTTCGCTTGGCGTCCATGGAATACACGCAGCTGGGACGTACCGGACTCAAGGTCAGTCGCATCGTGCTCGGCACGATGAACTTCGGGCCTCAGACGGATGAAGCCACCAGCCACACCATCATGGATGCGGCGCTCGATGCGGGGCTGAATTTCGTTGACACTGCAAATGTGTATGGATGGGGCGAGAACAAGGGGCGCACCGAGGAGATCGTCGGTACCTGGTTCGCCAAGGGCGGCGGGCGTCGTGACAAGACGGTCCTGGCCACCAAGGTCTACGGGAACATGGGCTCCGACGGACCGGCCTGGCCCAACCATGACCGGCTCAGCGCCGTGAACGTCCGCCGCGCCGTGGACGCTTCCCTCAAGCGGCTCCAGACCGACTACATCGACGTCTACCAGTTCCATCACATCGACCGGTCGACGCCGTTCGAGGAGATCTGGCAGGCGATCGACGTCCTGATCCAACAAGGGAAGATCCTGTACGCCGGTTCCTCGAACTTCCCCGGTTACAAGATCGCCCAGGCAAACGAGATCGCGAAGACACACGGCCGGGTCGGGCTCGTCAGCGAGCAGTGCCTGTACAACCTCGCCGAGCGCCGCGCCGAGATGGAGGTCATCCCTGCCGCGCAGGACTACGGCCTCGGCGTCATCCCGTGGTCGCCGCTGCACGGCGGGCTGCTCGGCGGAGTCCTCAAGAAGGAGGCCACGGAGGGGCGCCGGGCGAGCGGACGGGCCGCCGACGCACTCAAGGACGCCCGCACGCGCGAGCAGATCCAGGCGTACGAGAACCTGCTCGACAAGCACGGCATCGAACCGGGCGAGGCCGCCCTGGCCTGGCTGCTCACCCGCCCCGGCGTGACAGGACCGATCGTCGGCCCGCGCACGCAGGAGCAGCTTGACTCGGCGCTGCGCGCCCTCGACCTGGACCTGGGCGCGGAGCTTCTTGCGGCTCTCGACGAGATCTTCCCGGGGCCGGGACCGTCCCCCGAAGCTTTCGCATGGTGAAGTAACAAATCTGCATGTGGACCGCTGCCTCCTGCTCTGCGTGTAGGGCGAGTTGGGGGTGGCGGTCGGCGCTCTCCGTGGTGCCGCATGCGCGCTGGCGACACGCTACGATGCAGTTCGGCGTCAAAATTGCCGGTTGGCTGTGTCGAAGAAGTTGATGTCCGCGCCGAGCGCGGCGTCCATGATGGCGTGCGAGTCGGCTTCGTCGGTGACGGGCCCGAAGTTCATCGTGCCGAGGACCAGTCGGCTGACCTTGAGTCCGGTGCGTCCGAGCTGCGTGTACTTCATGGTTCACCAGCCAACGCCCCGGAGCGCGCTCGAAGCAAGGCCCCTCGCGCGGGAGAGCTCCCGGCCCGGAATTGAGAGGTCCGCCGTGCTCACCCGGCGGTGCGGGGGCGGTCGCCGGTTGCGCGGGGCCGCCCTCATGGCACCAGTCGCCGTTCCTTCGCGACCGCCACGGCGCCCGCGCGGGTCTCCACACCGAGCTTGTCGTAGATGCGGCGCAGGTGGGTCTTGACCGTGGCCTCGCTGATGTACAGGGCGCGGGCGATGTCCCGGTTGCCGATGCCGCGGGCGAGCTGGGCCAGGATGTCGCGTTCGCGGTCGGTGAGGGTGGTCCGCGGCCGGCGCAGATGGGCCATGACGCGGCCGGCCACCGGCGGGGACAGGGCGGTACGTCCCTCGGCGGCGGCGTGGATCGCGGCGAAGAGCTCATCGGGGCGCTCGGCCTTGAGCAGATAGCCGGTGGCGCCCGCCTCGATGGCGCGGGTGATGTCGGCGTCGGTGTCGTAGGTGGTGAGGACCAGGACGTGGAGGGAGGTCCCGGGGGCGTCGGTGAGGCGGCGGGTGGTCTCCACGCCGTCGATCCCCTCACCCAGTTGCAGATCCATCAGCACCACGTCCGGGGCGAGCTTCGCGGCCAGCGCGAGCGCCTCCTCGCCGGTTCCGGCCTCACCGATGACCTCGATGTCCGGGGCGCTGTCGAGCAGGGCGAGCAGCCCGGCCCGTACGACGGCGTGATCGTCGCAGACCAGGATGCGCACGGGAGCGCGGTCGGGGGTCATCGGGGCAGCTCCAGGGGGACGGCGGCGGACAGGACGGTGCCTTCGCCGGGCGTGGACTCGACGGTCAGGGTGCCACCGAGCGCGCGCAGCCGGGCTCGTGCGGCGGGCAGCCCGTGGCCACGTCCGCTGCCGGGGAGGCCGGGCAGCGCGGCGGGGTCGAAGCCGTGGCCGTCGTCGGAGACGTCCAGGACGACCTCGTCGTCGATGAGGGTGAGGGTGAGGGTGGCGTGGCCGGCGGCGGCGTGCTCGCGGACGTTGGCCAGGGCGCCCTGAGCGATGCGGAGCAGGGCGGACTGGACGCGGTCGGGCAGCCGGGGGAGCCGGCCGTCGTCGTCGACGTGGACGCGTACGGTGAGGTGCGCCCCGGACTCCCGCGCGGCCAGGGCGCGCAGCGCCTGATCGAGGCCGCCGCCGCGGGCGAGGTCGGTGGGGGCCAGGTCGTGCACGAAGCGCCGGGCCTCGGTGAGGTTGTGCTCGGCGACGGACGCGGCGGTGCGGACGTGGGCGCGGGCCTTGTCCGGCTCGGTGTCCCACACCCGGTCCGCCGCCTGGAGCAGCATCCGCTGGCTGGACAGGCCCTGGGCGAGCGTGTCGTGGATCTCCATGGAGAGCCGCTGGCGTTCGGCGAGGGTGCCCTCGCGGCGTTCGGCGGCGGCGAGTTCGCGGCGGGTGCGGATCAGGTCGTCGATCAGGGCGCGCTGGCGGGCGGTGTGCCGTTCCATCTGCAGGAAGACGGCGGTGGCGAGGGCGGCGACGGCGGGTGGCGCGAGCACCAGGTTCGGGTCGAAGCGCCCGGCGAGCCGGACCTGCGCGGCGACGACGAGCGCCGTCAGGACCGCCACGAGAACGAGGGCCGCGCGGGGCGGCAGCGTGCGCAGGCCGGTGTAGAAGAGGGGCACCGCGCACCAGGCGAAACTGGGCGCGAGCAGGACCAGCACCATCCACACCACGACGACCAGCGCCAGCCAGGCCGAGCGCCGCCGGGCGGGGCGCCGGCCCGTGTCGCCCATCCCGGGGCCCAGCAGGTGCAGTGCGGCGAGCGCGACGCACAGCGCGATGATCCATGGAGTGCGCGGCTCGCCGGGATGGCGCAGCAGGAATCGGGCGAGTGCTCCGCCGAGCAGCAGGAAGAACGCCGCGTGCATCACGGCGCGGAGCCACCGGGTGTCCACGGCGCTCGGTTCGTACGGCCCGTTCCGCATCCGGATCCTGCTCCCCTCACGCGTGTGTCGATGTGCCCGGCGACCCGCCGAGCGGCGTCGAACTGGGCAAACGCCTCCATTGTGACCGTGCGCGGGGGCCGGGCGGTCAACCGATCGGATGACCCCGGTGTCGTCCGTTCCGCAGCGCCGAGGCAGCCGGAACGCCGACCGTCCGGGCCGGGGTCCGGGCCGAGGGTGGAGAGCGGACGCAGCAGGGGCGGCAACCGGGCCGCCCGCCCACCTGACGCCCGCCCACCTGAGGAGTCGACCGACCATGAAGGCCATGAACCCCGTGCACCGGAAGTTCTCCCGCCGTGCCCGCCTCGCCGTCGGTGGTGCCGTGCTCACCGCCGTCGCCCTGTCGGGCTTCGGCGCGGTGTCCGCGAACGCCTCCGCACCCGCCGCGACGTCCGCCACTGCCGCCCCGGCCTCCGTCCCGGCCCGGGCGACCACCACCTCCACCCATCTGACGATCGACGCCGCCACCAAGGCCGCGCAGGCCGCGCTCGCCGCCGCCGAGAAGGAGAACCAGCGGGTCACGGTCGCCGTCGTCGACCGCAACGGCAACACGATCGTCACCCTGCGCGGCGACGGCGCCGGCCCGCAGTCCTACGCGTCCGCCGAGCGCAAGGCGTTCACCGCGGCCGCCTGGAACGCCCCCACCTCCCAGCTGGCGGAGCGCCTGCAGCAGGCCCCGAACCTGAAGGACATCCCCGGCACCCTGTTCCTGGCGGGCGGTGTCCCCGTCACCGCCGAGAAGGCGCCGATCGCCGGCATCGGCGTCGCCGGCGCTCCGTCCGGGGCGCTGGACGAGAAGTTCGCGCAGGCGGGCGCGGACGCGGTGGCCGGCTAGGTGTATTGATCACGAGCGTTGTCAACAGCTTGCTCGGTTTGATCCATGGCGAAGACCTCCGGTGTGGTGGAGGTGTCTAGGCTCACCGCAACGGAGGTCTTCGTGTCCCACCGTAATGCCCGGCTGACCGTTCATGGCAGGCGGCTGCTGGTCCAACGTTGTCGGCGGATGGCGAAGGCTGCCGTCGACCGCCCCGGGAGTGGTCACCCGATCGCCCGGCCACGTCCTACCGGGGCTCGTACGGGCCGCCGAGGTCCCACGCCTGGTGCATCGCGTCGGCGTAGGCCGCGGCCAGCCGGTGTTCGCCGGAGGCGTTGGGGTGCGTCCCGTCGTAGGTGTCGCGCTGGGTGTCGTAGCCCTCCGGGCGGGACGCCAGCAGCAGCGGGGACGTGGGCGAGTCCAGGTCGGCGACGGTCTTCGCCAGCAGCTCGTTGAAGCGGCGGCACTGCTCGGCGAACGGCGGGTCGGACTCCGCGCGGATGTTGGGTATCACGGGCAGCAGCACCATGCGGATACGGGAGTTGGCCTCGCGGGCCTCCGCGACGAAGGCGCGGACGTTGGCCGCGGTCTGCTCGGCGTCGGTGTAGAAGCCGAGGTCGATCAGGCCGAGGGAGACCAGCAGCAGATCGGCGCGGTGCTCGGCGACCGTCTCCCGGATCAGCGGCGCCATGTGCAGCCAGCCCTCGCCCCAGCCCGCCAGGTGGCACCGGGCGCGCTCGGGGAAGTCCGGGTCGGCGTAGGCCTGGGAGTCGGCGGCGCCGGAGTACGGGTCGTGCAGCCCGGTGCGCGGCCCGACGATGCGGTACGGGCCGCCGAACTCCCGGTTGAGGTGTTGCCACATCCGATAGCGCCAGGTGTGCTCGCCGGCGCTTCCGATGGTCATCGAGTCGCCGACGAACATGATTCGCATCGGGCCATCATCCCGGATGGCGGCCCCGGCCTGCGACGTGACGATGGCCACGCGGGGGCGTTCCGCTTCCGTGCCCCGCGCGGTCGGGGGCCACGGCGAACTCCGCCCAGACCTTCTTGCCGCGCGGCGTCGGTTCCCAGCCGCACTGTGCGGAGAGGAGCGCGACGAGTTCCAGGCCGCGGCCCGTCTCGTCCACGCCGGTCGCGGCGCGGGGCCGTGGGCCGGCCGGGCAGCCGTCGAAGACCTCGACGAGCAGGCGTCCGTGCTCTGCGAAGAGCCCGACGGAGATCAGCCCGCCCGCGTGCACCACGGCGTTGGTCAGCAGTTCCGACGTCACCAGCTCCACCGCGTCCGCGAGTTCCGGGGTGAGCTGTATCCAGCGACGGGCGGTGTCGAGGATGCGGTGCCGTGCGGGGGCGACGGCGCACGGAACTCCGGTGACCAGGAAGCGGGCGGTGGGCATGGGGCGGGCCATCTCCTCGGCTCGGTGCCCGGTCCGCGCGCGCCGGTGGGCCGCGCGGGCGGGGCGTTGCTGGGATGCCGCTCGGAGCCCTCTTCCCCAGGCGGGCCGGGGCTGTTGCCCGGCCGGGACGCCGAGCGGCACGTGCCCAGTCAACGTTCGGTGAGGTGGCCGGGGCCACGAAGAAGTGCCCGTGCTCTTCTCGCAGCCGACCGGAAGATTTGAGTACACGGTTATCCACAGGGCCCTGGCCCGAGTCACGATCGGGGCTACGGTGAGTGTGTGGCCGATAACTCCATGCTGCGAAAGCGAATGGACGACTGGGGTCTGACGCAGGCCGAGCTGGCCGATCGGATGAATCGGGAGGTGGAGCAACTCACCGGTGGTTTCGGCACGTTCACCGAGCGCACCGTGTACAACCTGCTGAGCGGCGCGACCGCATGGCCGCAGGCGAAGACGCGGCGGGCGCTGATGGCTGTGTTCGGATGTACATGTGAGGAGCTCGGCTTCCGTAGGCCGACCCCCGGGGCTGCGGAAACCCGTCCCGAACTGCGCGTGAAGCGCCGTACTTTCATCGTCACCACAGGCGCTGTCGCCGCATCGGGGTCGCTTCACCGCATCGGCGTCTCGGACCTCGCGAGGCTTCAGCGGGAGTTCGATGCCCTGGTGGCCGATGACGACCGCAACGGCGGTGGTGAAGCCCTGGAGCGGCGCTCCCTCGCTTTCGCCCAGCGCGCCATGGACCTCCAGAAGACCGGTTCCGCATCCGAGCGCATCCGGTCCGGTCTCTACCAACTCGCCGCTGCCTTCACCAGTACGGCGATGTGGGCGGCTGTGGACGCGCACCGTCCCGACCAGGCGCAGCGGCATCTCGAACGGGCCGTGACCCTGGCGGGGCTCTCCGGGGATTCCGCCATCCAGTACCGGATCTGGAGCCACGCGGCGATCCTCGCGCTCCAGCGGAAGCGATGGCCGGAGGCCTCGGCCGCGGCGACGGTCGCGCGCAGTGCCGCGGTGGTCCGCCGGGAACCGGCGTTCGCCTCCTTGATCCATGCGAGAAGTGCGGGGATCAACGCGACGACCGGAGACCGCACCGCCGCTCTCCGGAGCCTCGCATTCGCCGAATCCGCCTGGGAGAGAACCCGTCCGGACGGCGGACTGCCGAGCTGGATGGAGTTCTACGACCGGGCGGAACTCGACGGGTTGTCCACCATCGCGCACTTACGCATGGGGAACGCGGCTCAGGCCGAAGCGCACGCGCACCGAGCGCTGAGCGCGATACGTCCGCAGCTGGAGCGCAACAGGGTCTACTACACCGCATACCTGGCTCTCGCTCAGCTCGGTCAGGGAGACGTCGAGCTCGCCTGTGACACCGCCGCAACGGCCTTGTCCCACCCGTCCGGACGGACGAGCATCGTCCTCGCAGAGTTCGACGCCACGTTGGCCAGGACGTGTGGAGACGCGGACAGCGCGCGCAGATGGCGTGAGTTCCGCCGCGACACCGAACGCAGCCGGAAGGATTCCCGTTGATCGAGTTCCGCCGATTCGCGCAGACCGAACTGCCCGACGTCCGGCAGGTCATCCTGGACACCTATGCGGAGGTCTATGAAGGCACCGACGCCTTCCACGCCACTGCCCGTTTCGACGACCGGCTCACCTCGCACTCCGCCGCCCCGGGGTGGGAAGTCCTCATCGGGTACGACGCCGGGGAGCCGGTCGGTTTCACCTATGCGGCACCGCTGAGGCCGCAGGCCAAGTGGTGGACCGTCATGAGGGAACCGCTGCCGGCCGAGTACATCGAGGAGACCGGGTCACGCACCCTGGCCCTCTTCGAACTGATGATCCGGGAACAGTGGCGTGGTACCGGGGAGGCCAAGCGCATCCACGACGCATTGCTCGACGGCCGGCGCGAGGAGCGGGTCGTGCTCCTGGTGGATCCGGAGCACCCGAAGGTGAAGGCGCTGTACGAGGAGTGGGGCTATGAGCATATCGGGGACCAGCAGCCCTTTTCGGACTCTCCGGTCTACGCGGTGATGATGAAGGACCCGCTCAGGTAGCGAGTGGCCCCGCCCGCCGATGGTCCCCGGCCGCCGACCGCGACCGTGGGCGCCGGGACATGGGGACGGACGGTGTCGGACGGATTACTCGGCGCGCAGTGATACGCCGTGTATCAGTTGCCGTCCGGTCAGCCGGTGCGCCCGTTCAGATGCTCGGCCAGGGGCAGTAATCCGCCGATCCGGCGCCGCCCCTTGCCCTCCACGATCTGCCGGACGATCACGCGCGCGAGCACCTGGTACCGCATCCACTCCGGTGTGGCTTCCCTGACCCGGGTCAACGTCGATACCGCGGCGGTGAATTGGTTCTCCCAGGTCTTGTGCCTGCGCCACGTCCAGCAGGTGGCGGCTGCGGCCGGTGGGTGGGACGCGGCGGGAGGGGGTGACCCGTTTCGCCAGGCGGAGTGCTTCACCGGATCTGCCCTGGGACATGGCGACTTCGACCGCGATCATGTCGATCTTCGCCGGGCCGAAGAAGGCGTAGTTGCCGCCGTTCGTGTAGTCGGTGGTGTCGTCCCGGACCACGGTGGTGCAGCGGCGGGCCTCCTCCAGCAACTCCTTCGCCCCGTCGTGGTCCCCCTGACGCGAGGCGGCCGTCACCGCGCAGAGCATCAGCCGTCCCCACATGCGCAGGGCCGGGTAATCGGAGGGCGAGACACGCGGGTTGAGCTCGGCCGCCTTCGCCACGGCGATCCGGGCGGCCAGTTCCGGCTCGTTCTGGCGGAGCAGCACCCAGGAGAGGCCGGTGCAGCCCGCGGCCACGAGGAGCGGATCCTCCGCCGCGTCGGCCGCGAGCATCGCCCGGTCCAGCGCCGACCGGGCCAGGTCGTCCTGGGCGAGGTGAACGGCGGCGTGGGCGGCGAGCTGGTAGCCGCGGCTGAGAGCGGCAGCCACCTCGCGGGCGCCCTCTCCGCGGAGGCTGCGCACGGCCGCCTTCGCGCCCCCGATGAGGTCGGGGAGACCGCCGATCAGGAGGGCGTGCCGCCCGTCGTGGTACGCCTGCCACAGGAGCCGTACAGTGCGCCGCAGTTCGTCGAGGGCCGGGCCTTCGCGCTCCTCGACGGCCAGCGGGACGCCTGGCATCTCGTCCAGCGCGTGGATGCTCCGGCGGAGGACGGCGACGCTCGCGTTGCGTTCCCCGTCCTCCTGACGGAGCGCCTGGGGCTGGCCGAGCAGCGCCGAGGGCTTGACGTCCAGGGCGCGAGCCAGCTTGGCGAGGGTGCCCATCAGCGCCGTGGAGCGCCCGTCGCGCTCCAGTTTGCGGATGGTGGCGACGCTGACGCCGGAAGCGTCGGCCAGCTCCTGCTGGGTGAGCCCGGTCTGGCCACGGAGGCGGGCGAGGTTCTGACCGATCGTGGGCTCGTCGGGCATGGCGGCTCCGTCCTGACGGTGTGCTGCGGACGCTACTCGCCCGGACCGCCGAGGGGGACTCGACCGGATGGACCGGCCCGCGACGGGGCTCCCGGCCTTCTCCGGCCGGTTCGCGTGGCATCGCCCGTGTCCGGCAGGTGGCAATCTTTAGGGATGCGTTCGCTTCTGTGCGCCCTCGGCGCCGCTGCCCTGGTCGTGGTTCCGGCCGCCGTGCCCGCGGCGGCCGCCGGTCCCGACGGCCCGTCCTCGTTCAGCATCGAGGACCAACGGATCACGGAGTCCAGCGGGCTGGCCGCCAGCCGTGAGCACCCCGGGATCTACTGGACGCACAACGACAGCGACGACGGCCCGTACGTCTACGCGGTCGACAGCGCCACGGGCCGCACCGTCGCCACCGTCACGCTCAGCGGCATCGACACCCGGGACGTCGAGGCGATCTCCGTCGGGCCCGGCGGCCGGGTCTACGTGGGGGACATCGGCGACAACCTGGGCGGCGGCTGGCCCGAGGTGTGGATCTACCAGTTCCAGGAGCCGAAGGAGCTGCGGGACACCACGGTCACCCCGGTGCGCTACACCGTCCGTTACGACGGGGGACCGCGCGACGCGGAGTCGCTGCTGGTCCACCCGAAGACCGGCCGGGTCTACATCATCAGCAAGCACGAGGACGGCGGTGGGCTGTTCGCGGGGCCGAAGCGGATGTCGGCGTCCGGGGTGAACACCTTCGAGCGAATCGCCGACATCGACCTGTGGGCCACCGACGCCGCCTTCTCGCCCGACGGCAGCCGGCTCGCCGTCCGCAGCTACTTCTCTGCGCTGGAGTACCGCTGGAAGGACGGCGCCCCGGTGCGGCTCGGGCAGCCCAGCCTGCCGATACAGCGGCAGGGCGAGTCGGTGACCTTCACGCCCGACGGCCGGGCGCTGATGTACGGCACGGAGGGCGCCCGGTCCCGGGTGTCGCGGGTGGATCTGCGGAGCGAGCTGCTGCCCGACTCGGCGGCGCAGGAGGAGTCCGAGGACGGCAAGGGCTCCTCCTCCGCCCGGGACCGGTACGAGAGCGACAACGGCCTGGAAACCGACCTCAACCTGGTGGTGGGTGCACTGGTGGTGGCGGGGGCTGCCGTGCTGCTGCTGGGGCTGGGGCGGATCTTCCGCCGACGGTGACGGCCTGGACGGGCCCGACGCCGTCCCGGCCGTCGGGGTGGGCGAGGGCGGCGTCAGGCCCCGTACGGGGAGAAGCGGAGAAGTCGCCGGGCTTCGCCGGTGCGGAAGCCGTCAGGCCCCGTACGCGGAGAGCTCGGCGTTGTACGTGTAGAGCTCGGCGTTCGACACCCAGCCGACGGTGACCACCTGCACCTGGACCGTGGTCGCGGTCGCCGACGCGGGGGCGGTGACCGTGACCAGCGCGGCGCCGCCGCCCGGTGGTGACACGGCCACGATGGCCGTGCTGCGCTCAGGCCGGGACCGCGGGCGAGGCCCCCGGGGCTGCGGCGGGAGCCGTGAGGCGGGCGAGCCCGCGGTCATGGAACCGGCTGAGCAGGGTCAGTGCGAGAACCGCCCCGATCAGCGCACAGGCCATGTCCCACTGGGTGTCCCACTGGTCCCCCTGGGTGGCGAGGAAGGCGTCGGCCGAGGCACCGCCCGCCAGCGCCGCCCACCACTCGATCATCTCGAAGAAGGCGCTGAACGCCAGGCAGCCGCAGACCGTGAGCGGCGCCAGCCAGGCGCTGCCGCGCAGCGGCGAGGTGCGGACCAGCAGTTCGCGGACGAGGATCGCGGGCACGAAGCCCTGCGTGAGGTGGCCGATCCGGTCGTACGGATTGCGCTCCAGGCCGAGGGTGTCCTGCAGCCAGTTCCCGAACGGGACCTCGGCGTAGGTGTAGTGCCCGCCGACGATCAGGACCAGCGCGTGCGCGGCGAGCAGACAGCACAGCAGCGTGGTGAGCGGGAACCGCTTCCACAGCAGCACGAGGACCGGAAGGCCGACGATCACCCAGAACGTCTCCATGGCCCAGGTCAGCCGGTCGTGCGGCTGGAGCCCGGAGAGGACCAGCGCACAGAGCACGCCGGCGGCCAGCGCCGGGGGCAGCACGCGGGGGACGGACACGGAACCCATTCGATCAGCCCTCGTAGACATCGGTGCGGACGGAGACATCGGTACGGACGGAGACATCGGTACCGGTCCGGCGCGCGGAGCGCCGGGCCACGCCAGCATCAGGGGTGGGCCGCGGCGCTGTCATGAGTACGGGACACCAGTTTCCGGGCCGCGGCCGGGGGTAGGCCGGGGTGTCCCGAGCGGGCGCCGGGACCGTCCCGGGTCGGGTCCGGCTTCGGCGGACGGGCGCCGGTGGGCCGCCCGGAACACCGCTCGGACAGCCCGAATGGCCAGGTCAGGCGGCCTCCGGTCCGTCCTCCACCAGCCGCAGCTCGTAGTGGAGCGTCCGGTCGCGCTGGATGCGGTGGGCCGCCGGGACGAGGTAGCGCTGCACGACCGGGTACTTGCGCTCGATCAGGGCGCCGGCGTGGGCGTTCTCGCCGCCTCCGGCGTCGAGCAGGCGGGCGCGGGCCCGGCGGGTGCGTCCGGTCGGCTTGCCGAAGCGGGTGCAGGGGGCGATCTCCACCTCGGGGAAGTTGCGCATCCGCTTGACCTTGCCGGCCTTGCCGAAGGTGCGGATATAGGCGTGGTCGCCCTCGACGGCGATGTGGACGGGCGTCCCCACGGACGTGCCGTCCCGCTTGTGTGTGGTCAGCAGGACGCAGCCCTGCCGCACGAACGGTGCGAGTCCCGGTGTGGCCATGACTCCATGGAGGCACAGCGCGGTGCGGACGTCATCCGGAGGGCCGGCGCAGCCCCGTGCACCGCTGCGCCGGTGTGCTTCGACGCGGCGTCGGTCGCTCAGTCCGCGGTGAACCGGGTCGGCGTGCCCGGGATGGCAAGGTAAGTGATCACGGCGCCCCTCCCCGCGACGCCGCAACGGCCGCGCCCCCCCTGTGTCGTGAGCCGCGACCCCTTTGTCGTGAAAAGGTTCCCCGGTTTGTCCTGAAAAGGTTCCCCGGCGCACCGAACCTCCCCCGGGCCTTGCGCATCTTCAGGTGCGTAGGGCGCGCACCGACCTCGCGCGCCGATGCGTATCGGAGGGGGAAACCAGCATGAAGAGCAAGCTGACCGCCGTGGCCCTTGCGGCCGTCGTCGTCGCCGGCACCGCCGCTACCGCCGTCCCGGCCTCGGCCGCCCCGGCCAAGGCCCAGCCGACCCGTTGCCACACCGCCGACCTGAAGGCCGGCTTCGCCATGGGGGAGGACGCGAGGCCGGAGATGGAGCAGACCGAGAAGCAGACCCAGGCCCACATCTGGTTCAGCAACCGGAGCAACCGCACCTGCACCCTGTCCGGCTTCGCCGGTGTCGACATGGTCGGTGCTCAGGGGACCGACGGCACCTGGTCGCTGGCGCGCTCCTCCCAGAGGTCCGAGAAGATGACCCTGGAGAAGGGGGACACGGTGGACTTCAGCATCACCCTGCTCCCCGTGGCCGGGTCCACGCCGCAGAAGGAGAAGTTCGTTCCGGCGAAGTTCCTGGTCACCCCGCCGAACGAGACGGAGCACTTCACCCTGAAGTGGCCGTTCGGCGGCCAGATCCTCAAGCAGGACGGCGCCACCCACCCGGCCACCTACCTCAACCCGGTCGGGCTGTGACCGACGGGACAGCCGCTGAGCTTCCCTGCGAGCCGGGGTAGCCGTGCGGCCCGTGGCCGCGCGTACGCATACGGCCCCCGGAACCCGCGGTGAACGCGGGTTCCGGGGGCCGTACGGCGGAAACGAGGTGGGGTGACGCCTCAGAGCTTGTCGATGACGTAGTCGATGCAGGCGGTCAGGGCCTCGACGTCGGCGGGGGTGACGGCGGGGAACATCGCGACCCGGAGCTGGTTGCGGCCCAGCTTGCGGTAGGGGTCGGTGTCCACGATGCCGTTGGCGCGGAGCACCTTGGCGATGGCGGCGGCGTCGATGTCGTCGTTGAAGTCGATCGTGCCGACGACCTGGGACCGCTTGGCCGGGTCCGTGACGAACGGGGTGGCGTACGGCGACTTCTCGGCCCAGCCGTAGAGGCGGGAGGAGGAGTCGGCGGTGCGCTCGACGGCCCAGTCCAGGCCGCCGTTGCCGTTGATCCAGTCCAGCTGGTCGGCGAGGAGGAAGAGCGTCGCCAGGGCCGGGGTGTTGTACGTCTGGTTCTTCAGCGAGTTGTCGATCGCGGTGGGCAGCGAGAAGAACTCGGGGATGTGGCGGCCGGAGGCGTGGATCCGGGCGGCGCGCTCCAGGGCCGCGGGGGAGAAGGCGGCGAGCCAGAGGCCGCCGTCCGCGGCGAAGGACTTCTGCGGTGCGAAGTAGTAGACGTCGGTCTCGGTGATGTCGACGGGCAGGCCGCCGGCGCCGGAGGTGGCGTCCACCAGGACCAGGGAGCCCTCGTCGGCGCCCGCGACCCGCTTGAGGGGGGCCGCGACACCGGTGGAGGTCTCGTTGTGGGTGAGGCCGTAGACGTCGACACCGGCCTCGGCCCGCGGCTCGGGGTGAGTGCCGGGGTCGGAGGCGATGACGGTGGGGTCCGCCAGCCAGGGGGCGAGCTTGGCGGCCTTGGCGAACTTGGAGGAGAACTCGCCGAAGGACAGGTGCTGGGACTTGTTCTCGATCAGTCCGTGGGTCGCGATGTCCCAGAAGGCGGTGGAGCCGCCGTTGCCGAGCACCACCTCGTAGCCCTCGGGCAGGGAGAACAGGGAGCGGACGCCGTCGCGCACCCGGCCGACCAGGTTCTTCACCGGGGCCTGGCGGTGGGACGTGCCGAGGAGGGAGTCTCCGGTGGCCGCCAGGGCGCTGAGCGCCTCCGTACGCACCTTGGACGGGCCCGAGCCGAAACGACCGTCGGCGGGCTTGATGTCAGCGGGAATCTGGATCTCAGCCACGGTGGGCAGCCTAGTCCGTCGGAGCGGGGTGGCAGGGCGGAGTCCAGCGGATGAGACATACCGTTCCGCTTCGCGAAGGGCCTCCGGGGGCGCGGCGCCGTGCGGAGGGCGCGGGTCCGGGCCCCCGCGCCGGCGGGGGACGCGCAGGCCGGGGCACCGTGCGGCCGGACGGGCGCGGTTCCGACGGCCCTTTCGCCGTCCGCGCGACGGCCCCTCCACCGCCCGCCTCGACGGCCCCTTCGCCATCCCCACAACTGCACCTTCACCCGTCCGCACTACGGATCCTTCACCGCCCGCACAGGTGAAGGCGGCCGGGTTTCGGGCAGGCTGGGCCCATGGACAGGCGCAGGGACAGCGAGCTCTCCCCGGACGCGGCGCACGCGCTGCGGACAGCGGTCCGTGGCGAGGTCTCCTTCGACTCCACGAGCCGGGCACTGATGACCATGGACGCGTCGAACTACCGGCGGGTCCCGGACGCCGTCGTCGCACCGCGGGACGCCGAGGACGTCGCCGCCGTGCTCGCCGTCTGCCGCGAGCACCGGCTGCCGGTCGTCCCGCGCGGCGGCGGGACGTCGATCGCCGGGCAGGCCACCGGGGTGGGCGTGGTGCTGGACTTCACCCGGCACATGAACCGCATCGTGTCCGTCGACCCGGAGCACCGGACCGCCGTCGTCCAGCCCGGGGTGATCCTCGACGAGCTGCGCCGGGCGGCGGGCGCGCACGGGCTGACCTTCGGCGCCGACCCGTCCACGCACGCGCGCTGCACCCTCGGCGGCATGATCGGCAACAACTCCTGCGGCTCGCACTCCGTCGCCTGGGGCACCACCGCCGACAGCGTGCACGAGCTGGACGTCCTGGCCTACGGCGGCGAGCGCGTCCGGCTGGGCCGCGGTGAGCGGACCACGGGGCTCCCGGCGCGGCTGCGGGACGGCGCCGAGGCCCTGGTCGCCGCGCGCCTCGCGCTGCTGCGCACCGGCTTCCCCGAGCTGCCCCGCCGGATCTCCGGCTACGCCCTGGACGAGCTGCTGCCGGAGAAGGGCGCCGACTGGGCGCGGGCCTTCACCGGCAGCGAGGGCACGCTCGGGGTGCTCACCGAGGCGACGGTCCGGCTCGTCGAGGCGCCCGGCGCGCGGGTCCTGGCGGTGCTGGGTTACGAGGACGAGGGCGCGGCCGCCGACGCCGCGCACACCCTGCTGCCGCACGGGCCGCTGACCGTCGAGGGCATGGCCTCCGACCTGGTGCCCGGCGCCGCGGCGGCCCGGCTGCCCAAGGGCGGCGCCTGGCTGTTCGTCGAGGTCGGGGGCGCCGACGCGGAGGAGGCGCGGGCGCGGGCCGACGCGCTGTGCCGGGCCGCGGCGGACGGCACCACCGACCGCGACGTGGTCACCGACCCGGCCCGGCAGCGCGCCCTGTGGCGGATCCGCGAGGACGCCTCGGGGACCGCGACCCGGATGCCCGACGGCAGCGAGGCCTGGCCGGGCTGGGAGGACTGCGCGGTGCCGCCCGCCCGGCTGGGCGGCTATCTGCGGGACTTCCGCGGGCTGATGGCCGAGCACGGGCTGCGCGGCACGCCGTACGGGCACTTCGGCGACGGCTGCATCCATGTGCGGATCGACTTCGACCTGCTCACCCGGGACGGCGTGCGGCGCTTCCGGCACTTCTCCGAGGACCTCGCCGACCTGGTGGTGGAGCACGGCGGTTCGCTGTCCGGCGAGCACGGCGACGGGCAGGCGCGGGCCGAGCTGCTGCCGCGGATGTACGGGCCCGAACTGGTCGGCGCGTTCGAGGAGTTCAAGGACCTGTGGGACCCGGCGGGCGGGCTCAACCCGGGCATCCTCGCCCGGCCGGACCGGCTCGACGAGAACCTGCGCTTCGCGTCGCTGCCCCGGAAGCCGGTCGACGTGGAGTTCGGCTACCCGCACGACAGCGGGGACTTCTCCGCGGCGGTGCGCCGGTGCGTGGGCGTCGCCAAGTGCCGTACCACCGCGGTCGCCGGGGCCGGGGTGATGTGCCCGTCGTTCCGGGCGACGGGCGAGGAGCAGCACTCCACCCGCGGCCGGGCCCGGCTGCTGCACGAGATGCTCGCGGGCGAGGTCGTCACCGACGGCTGGCGCTCGACCGAAGTGCGGGACGCGCTGGACCTCTGCCTGAGCTGCAAGGGGTGCCGCAGCGACTGCCCGGTCGGGGTGGACATGGCCACCTACAAGGCGGAGTTCCTGCACCACCACTACGAGGGGCGGGTGCGCCCGGCGGCCCACTACGCGATGGGGTGGCTGCCGGTGTGGCTGCGCTCGGCCGCGGCGCTGCGGTCGGCCCCGCTGCTCAACGCGGCGGCGCGCGGCCCGCTGGGGGGTGTCGGCAAACGGCTCGGCGGCATCGCGCCCGAGCGGAGCGTTCCGGAGCTGGCGCCCGAGCCGTTCACCCGGTGGTGGCGCAGGCGGGAGGGCCCGTCCGGCGGCGGACCGGCCGGGGCGGAGCGGGGCCGGACGGTCGTCCTCTGGCCGGACACCTTCACCGAGCACCTCGCGCCGTCGGTCGGCCGGTCGGCGGTGGCCGTGCTGGAGGCCGCCGGGCTGCGGGTCGTGCTGCCGCCCGCGCCCCGGCGCGGGGCGCTGTGCTGCGGGCTGACCTGGGTGTCGACCGGGCAGCTCGACCGGGCGCGCAAGGTCATGCGGCGCACCCTGGGCGCGCTGGCGCCGGTGCTCGGCTCGGGGCTGCCGCTCGTGGTGCTGGAGCCGAGCTGCGCGGCGGCCCTGCAGACGGACCTCCCGGAGCTGGTGGACGACGATCCGCGCGCCGCGGAACTCGCCTCGTCGGTGCGGACCTTCGCGCAGGCCCTGGACCAGTACGCGCCGGACTGGGAGCCGCCGCGGGTGGACCGCCCGGTGGCCGGCCAGACCCACTGCCACCAGCACGCGGTCCTCGGGGACGCGGCGGAGCGGCGGCTGCGGGAACGGGCCGGGCTGACCGGTGAACTGAGCGGCGGCTGCTGCGGCCTGGCGGGCAACTTCGGCTTCGAACGCGGCCATTACGACGTGTCGGTGGCCTGTGCGGAGGAACAGCTGCTGCCGTCGGTGCGGTCCGCGCCCGCCGGGACGGAGATCCTCGCGGACGGGTTCTCCTGCCGCACCCAGCTCGACCAGCTGTCCGGCCGCCGCGGGCGGCACCTCGCGGAGGTGCTCGCGGAGCACCTGTGAGGGGCGGGCGGGGACTTGTTCCCACGGACGTCCGGGGCGGTCCCACGCCGAACGGCCGGGGCTTCCCGCCGGACTCCTGGGGGAATCCCGTACGGCCGCTCCGCTGTCCGCCGGTCACCGGCCGCCTCTGCCCCGTACAAACCCGCCCCGCACCAAGAACTTCGGATTCCGGATCAACCTCGGGAGCCGGTTCCGCGTCTGAGTGAGCGGCGTGAAGAATGGCCCTTCGTGTTCCCGCCGCATTCCCTGTGCCGAACAACCGGAATTCCTCCGGGAATTCTTTGACGCGACCGCCGGGCGACTTCTAGGGTTGCTCAACGTCGCTTCTCCCCAAGCAAGTCGGGCTCGATTCCGCGAGCCCTCTTTCTGCTTGCCGGAGTTTCGTTACGCACAGAGGAGACCCCCCATGCGCATTTCTTCCTCCCGTCGCAACGCCCGGAGAATAGCCGCCGCCGGTATGGCGTCCGCCGCGGTCGCGGCCCTGGTCGCGACCGCCGCACCGGCGGCCCAGGCCGACGCCCCGTCCGGCGAGCGCTCCCGCCCCAGCACGCGGATCATCGGCGGCGGCGGCGCGTCCAACGACGCGTACCCCTTCATGGCCGCCCTGCTGCACAAGGGCTCCGGCAACGCGCTGAAGCGACAGTTCTGCGGCGGCAGCCTGATCGCGCCGAACGTCGTCATGACCGCGGCGCACTGCGTCGAGGGCGAGAACCCGAAGAAGCTCCAGGTCGCCGTCGGCCGGACGGTGCTCTCCAACTCCGAGCAGGGCCAGGTCCGGAACGTCCGGAAGTCCGAGGGCCCCGGCGACTCCGGTCTCGTGGTGCACCCCCGCTACACCAAGGGCGACGCGGCCTACGACATGGCCTTCATCGAACTGGCGAAGCCGGTCAAGGGCATCGTCCCCGCCAAGATGCCGACCCCGGGCACGGACGCGCTGATCCGCCCGGGCGCCAAGGCCACCGTCATCGGCTGGGGCAACACCGACACCGACGTCCCGCACACCCCGGACCGGCTCCGTGAGGTGAAGGTTCCGGTGCTCTCGCACGCCGAGTGCCAGGTGAGCTACAAGGAGTACAACTCCAAGGTCAACTTCTGTGCCGGCGTGGAGGGCAAGGACTCCTGCCAGGGCGACAGCGGCGGCCCGATCTTCCGCACGGTGCCCGGCCGCGAGGAGCCCATCCAGACCGGCATCGTCTCCTACGGCGACGGCTGCGCGGCGCAGGGCGCTCCCGGCGTCTACACCTCCCTCAGCTCCGCCAAGCTGTGGAAGACGCTGGGCGAGTCCGCCGAGGGGAAGCGGCTGAAGGAGAACCTGGGCCGCTGACCCGCCCGGGTCGGGCGGCCGGCGTTCGCGCATCCCGGTCGCCGGCCTCTCGCCGGCCGCGGCGGCGGCACGTGACGCTCCGTCCCCGGCCGCAGCAGCGGCGGCATCTGACGCTCCGTCCCCGGCCCGGCCCTCATGCGGCCGGGCCGGGGACGGCCAGCTGCCGTGCATAGATCCGGACCAGGTCGGACCGGAGGTAGTGGCCCGTGACGTGTTCCTGGAGCAGGTGCGCGTCGCACAGCTCGGCGAGTTCGCGCCGGGTGCGGTCGAGGTCCTGCCCGGCGAGTTCGGCGGCCCGGGAGACCTCGATCCGGGGGCCGGGGAGCAGCCCGAGGACGCGGAACAGCCCTGCGGCGCCGGGCGAGAGCGCGTCGTGGCTGACGCGGAGCGCGGCGTCCATGGCCGAGTCCTCGCCGGGCGCGGACAGTTCGGTCAGCCGCCGCCGCTCGTCCGTCAGCCGCAGGGCCCAGCACTCCAGGCTCCAGTCGGGGTGGGCCATGAGCCGGGCGGCGGAGATCCGCAGCGCCAGCGGCAGCCGGTCGCAGAGGCCGACGACCCGCCGGGCCGCGTCCTCCTCGGCGGCGATCCGCGGCCGGCCCAGCGCGGAGCCCAGCATCTCCAGCGCGTCGTCCGGGGCGAGCGGGCACACCGTCACCAGGGTGGCGCCGTCCCGGACCGCCAGCGGGGTCAGCCGTCTGCGGCTGGTGACCACCGTCAGGCAGCCCGGGGCGGCGGGCAGCAGGGGGCGTACCTGGCCGACGGTGCCCGCGTCGTCCAGGACCACCAGGATCCGGCGGCCGACGACCAGCGAGCGGTACAGAGCGGAACGGTCCGCCGGCGCGGGCGGAATCGCCTCATCCGGCACGCCGAGGGCGGTGAGCAGCAGGGACAGGGCCGCCCCGGGCTCGCCGGGCTCCGGGCCGAGCCCCCGCAGGCCGATGAAGAACTGCCCGTCGGGGAAGTCCGGCCGCCGCCGGTGCGCCCACTCCACCGCCAGGGTGGTCTTGCCCGTCCCGGCCCCGCCCGCCAGGACCACACAGCCGGCGCCGGGCGGCGCGGCGGCCCGGTCCAGGGCGGCGAGCTCCCGCTCCCGGCCGCAGAAATCCGGTACCGGGCCGGGCAGCGGTGCGGCGGCGGCGAGGGATGCCGGCGGGCGCCAGATGTCGTCGGCGGGGGCCGGCCCGCTGCGGACGCCGGTGGTCCGGTCGTGCCACGGCCCGCCGGGAGCGGGCCCGCCGCGTACGGCCGACGGGCCGCCGGACGCGGCGCGGACCGGCGCCCTGCGCCCGGGGGCGGGTACCGGCCGCGCCGGCACCGTCTCCCCGCCGAGCACCGCGAGGTAGGCGCCGTGCAGTGCGGGGCCGGGGTCGATGCCGAGTTCGTCGTTGAGCTGCCGCTTCGCGCGGTAGTACTGGTCGAGCGCCTCGGCCTGCCGTCCGTCGGCCTGCAGGGCGCGGATGAGCAGCGCGGTCAGCTCCTCGTGCAGCGGGTGTTCCGCCACTCCCGCGGTGAGTTCGGTGATCAGCTCGCCGTGCCGGCCGAGGAACAGCAGATGCCGTCCGAGGTCCTGGAGGGCCGCGACCCGCGACTGGGCCAGGCCGACACCGAGCATCCGGCGCACCCGTTCGCCGGGCACGTCGGCCAGGGCGTCCCCGCGCCAGAGCCCGAGGGCCTGGCGCAGCACCGGCACGGCCCGGTGCGGCTCGGCCCCGCGCGCGGCGGTCACCAGGTGCCGGAACCGGGTGGCGTCCACCGTGACCGGGTCGGCCGCCAGCGCGTATCCCGTGCCCCGGGTGACGAGTTCGGCGTGCCCGGCCAGCAACTGCCGCAGCCGGTGCACATGGTTGTGGACGACGCCCCGCGCCCGGGCCGGCGGCTCCGCGTCCCAGGCGAGGTCGATCAGCCGGCCCACCGGGACGACCTGATTGACCTCGCTCATCAGCACCGCCGCCACGGTGCGGATCCGCCCCGAACCCAGAGGGATCAGCCGGCCATTGTTCATCTCGATTTCAACCGGCCCCAGTAGCCGAAACTGAACCATCGTGCCTCGGTTCCCTCTTGCTGAACAGGCTTGCGCCGAAACGGTCTTGTGCCTCGGAAGACGTTCCGGAGAGAGCAGGGTTGCTTCGGGGTACCCGGTTATCTCACCATCTGGACGACATCGTAAGCGGAACGTCGAAGAAGGCCTTTCGGGGTGGTGTGAGCGGGCTGTGAGCCGATCATGAGCGGGGCGCCGAAGCATCGTTTCCGTCCGGACCGAGCGGACGAATCCCGCACGATTCCGGACCCATCTCCGTTACTCGCCAGTTGTGTTACCGGTGAGTCGGATAAATGGCTCCGCAGTCCCGTAGAGAACGAGGAGAACCATGTCCCCCCGCAGCATTGTGAAGAAGAGCCTCGCCGCCGTGACGCTGTGCGCCGCGCTCACCGCGACCGCCGTCGCCTTCCCGGCGACTGCCTCGGCGTCCCCGGCCGTGGCGGCCGCCGCGGCCGGCGAGTCGCCGGTCAGCGTCGGCGCGAACGCCAACCTGAACATGAACGTCGACGTTCTCGGCATCGCCAACAAGATCGAGGCGTCGATCAAGACCGCCCAGAACCGTGAGGGCTTCGTCAAGAACCTGATGGAGTCGGCGTACTACGCCAGCGGCCAGAAGTACAACGTCATGGTGATGAACCTCAGCCAGGGCTACGAGGAGCACTTCAACGGGGTCCAGGGCTACGGCTCGGCCACCTACGACGGTGTCGTCTACGGCATCTGGGTCTTCGAGGACGGCGAATTCACCAACACCGGCGACGGCGGTTACATCAACTGGGCCTTCAAGGGCCTGTGGGAGCGCCCGGACAACGGCGGTTACGTGAAGTTCTTCCGCCACGCCTGATGCGCCGGCCGGATAGTCTTCGGCCATTGCTTCCGTGGTGACGGCCCGTCGGAATTTCCGACGGGCCGTTTCACGTTTTCCGCATTCCTTTCCGAGGGAGCGGGAGGCGGAAATGGGTGCATGGTGCCGTTCGGGTTCGGGCTTCCGGGCTCCGAGGATCCCGCGCAACCGGAGCCGCCCCCGGCGTCACCGCGGCACCGCCCCACCGCGCGAACGCGGCCCCGTCCTCACCCTCCGCTCTCCGCCACCACCTCGCGGGCCAGGGCCACCAGGGACGGGATGGCCGGGTGGCCCGCGGTGTCCCGCCAGGCCAGGAAGACCGGGACGTCCGGTGCGCCGGTGACCGGGACGTAGGTCACCCCGGGGTGCGCATGGATGCTGGTGGTGGCCGCCGCGGTGACGCCCACGCCCCGGCCGGCCGCGATGGCAGCCAGCCAGTCGTCGGTGTTGGCCACCGTCAGGGTCGCCGCCGGGCGCGGGCCGCCGGGCCACAGGTCCGGGGTGGTGAGGCCGGAGACGCTGTTCAGGACGACCGTCTCCCCGGCGATGTCCGCCGGGGTCAGCTCCGGCCGGGCGGCCAGCGGGCTGTCGGAGGGCACGGTCGCCACCCGCGGCTCGGTGTACAGCTGCTCCGTGATCACCCCCGGCGCGTCGACCCGGCCGCGGAGCACCGCGATGTCGACCGCGCCCCGGGTCAGCCCGGCCGTCCGGTCGTCGATGCGCAGCAGCTCCAGCGGGGTCTCCGGGTGCGCCTCGCTCCACCGGCGCAGCAGCGGTGTCGTGTACTCGCCCGCCGCCGACCAGGGGTGCCCCAGCCGCAGCGGCCACTGCCGCAGCCGGGCCGGGAGGACCGCCTCGTCGAAGGCGGCGACGGCCGCCGCGGCCTTGTCGCGGAACGCCCGGCCCTCGGTGGTGAGCTCCAGATGGTGGGTCGACCGGTCCACCAGGCGCACGCCCAGCGCGAGTTCCAGCCGGCTCAGGGTGCGGGAGACCGCGGGCTGGGTGAGGTGGAGCCGGGCGGCGGCGCGCGTGATGCTCCCCTCCTCGGCGATGGCGAGGAAGCAGCGGAGATGACGCAGCTCGACGGTCATGCGTTCGAAGCATAACAACAGGGAATCCGGCATTTCACGGGGCGAAGATCGCCTCCTTAGCGTGCAGGGGTGAGCGAAGACCGGACCCTCGTAGCCCCCGCCCCCTCTGTCCCCGCCCCCTCTCCGTCGGCCCCCGCGTCCGCCGCGGAGGGCCCTGCATCCGCTCCGGCGTCCCGGCTGTCCCGGTCGGCCGGGGTGGCGATGGTGGCGGGCGGAGCGGTCTCGCTCCAGCTCGGCTCCGCCGTGGCCGCGCTGCTGTTCCCGCGGACCGGGCCGCTCGGGATGGTCACGCTGCGCCTCGTCGTCGCCGCGGTCGTCCTGCTGGTGGTGTGCCGCCCCCGGATCCGCGGTCACAGCCGCGCCGACTGGGCCGTGGTGTGCGGCTTCGGTGCCGCGCTGGCGGGCCTGAACACGCTCTTCTACCAGGCGCTGGACCGCCTGCCGCTGGGCACCGTGGTCACCCTGGAGGTGCTCGGCCCGCTCGCGCTGTCGGTGCTCGCCTCCCGCCGGGTGGCGAGTCTGCTGTGGGCGGCGCTGGCGCTGGGCGGGGTGTTCCTGCTCGGCCGGGGCGGTTTCGACCGGCTGGATCCGGCCGGAGTCGGCTTCGCGCTGGCCGCGGGCGTGCTGTGGGCCGGGTACATCCTGCTGGGTGCCCGTACCGGCCGCCGCTTCCCGCGGGCCGACGGCCTCGCCATCGCCATGGCCGTCGGGGCCCTGCTCGCCCTGCCGTTCGGCGCCGGGCAGGCGCGGGTGGCGCTGACCGACCCCGTGCTGTTCGGCCTGGCCGCGTCGGTCGCCCTGCTCTCCTCGGTGCTGCCCTACACCCTCGAACTGCTCGCCCTGCGCAGCCTCCCGGAGGCCGCCTTCGCCGTCCTGCTGAGCCTGGAGCCGGCCGTCGCCGCCCTCGCCGGATACCTGGTCCTCGGCCAGGAGCTCACCCTCACCGACGGGCTCGCCATCGCGCTGGTCGTCGCCGCGAGCGCCGGGGCGGTCGGGATGCCGGACCGGCGCGACCGGGCGCGTGACCGGGTGCGCGGCAGTCTGCGCCGCCGGCTGCGCGGCTGCGGCGGGGAGCACGGCGGCAGCGACCGCGAGCGCGGCGACCTCGCCGCGAGCCCCGAGGGCGCGAGCCCCGAGGACGGGGGCCGTGAGGACGGGGGCCGTGAGGACGCGAGCCCCGAGGACGCGAGCCCCCAGGACGGGATCCCCGGCCCCCGGGACCGTGGCAAGAAATCATGCAGGCACGCTTGATTGTTTCTGTGGCCGCTGCCACGCTCGGAGGGCTCGGAACGCGCTGACGACACGTCAACCCATGAAGGGAGCGCACCGTGGCCGATCCCGGTGCCGTGCTCGACGACCTGCTGAGCGAGGGGGAGGAGCTCGACGGGCTCGTGGCCGGACTCCCGCCGGAGGCCTGGGCGACCCCGACTCCCGCACCCCGCTGGACGATCGCCCACCAGATCGCCCACCTGGCCTGGACCGACGAGCAGGCGGTGCTCTCCGCCACCGACCCCGAGGCCTTCACCCGGCAGGCCGCGCAGGCCCTGGACGCCCCGGACACCTTCGTCGACGACGCCGCCGAGCGCGGCGCGGCCCGGCCGCCCGCCGCACTGCTGGAGCACTGGCGGGAGGGGAGGGCAGCCGTGCAGCAGGCCCTCGCCGGGCAGCCCGCGGGCGCGCGACTGCCCTGGTTCGGGCCGCCGATGAGCGTCGCGTCGATGGCGACCGGGCGGCTGATGGAGACCTGGGCACACGGCCAGGACGTCGCCGACGCGCTCGGGGTGCAGCGCACCCCGACGGCCCGGCTCCGGCACGTGGCCCGGATCGGGGTGCGCGCCCGGGACTTCGCCTACCTGGCCCGCGGGCTGCCGGCGCCGGGCGAGGGGTTCCGGGTCGAACTCACCGGCCCGGACGGGGAGATGTGGGAGTTCGGCCCACCGGACGCCGCGCAGCGCGTCACCGGCCCCGCCCTCGACTTCTGTCTGCTGGTCACCCAGCGCGCCCACCGCGGCGACCTCGCCGTACGCGCCGAGGGACCGGACGCGGACCGCTGGCTGGACATCGCCCAGTCCTTCGCCGGCCCGCCCGGACCCGGCCGGGCGCCCTCGGGAGGTGCGGCGTGACCCTGCGCATCGGCAACGCCTCCGGCTTCTACGGCGACCGGTTCGACGCCGTCCGGGAGATGCTCACCGGCGGCCCCCTCGACGTCCTCACCGGCGACTACCTCGCCGAACTGACCATGCTCATCCTGGGCCGGGACCGGGCCCGGGACCCGAGGCTCGGCTACGCCCGCACCTTTCTCCGCCAGCTGGAGGAGGGCCTCGGGCTGGCGGCCGAGCGCGGGGTGCGGATCGTCACCAACGCGGGCGGCCTCAACCCGGCCGCGCTCGCCGACGCCGTGCGGGAGCTGTCGGACCGGGTCGGCGTCCCCGTCCGGGTGGCGCACGTCGAGGGCGACGACCTGCTGGACCGCGGCTGGGGCCCGGGCGTCGTGGCCGCCCACGCCTACCTCGGCGGCGCGGGCATCGCCGCGTGCCTGCGCGCCGGCGCCGACGTGGTGGTGGCGGGCCGGGTCACCGACGCCGCGCTGGTCACCGGCCCGGCCGCCGCCCACTTCGGCTGGACCGCCGAGGACCGGGACGCGCTCGCCGGGGCGGTCGTCGCCGGGCACGTCCTGGAGTGCGGCACCCAGGCCACCGGCGGCAACTACTCCTTCTTCACCGAGCACGACATCGTCCATCCGGGCTTCCCGGTCGCGGAGATCCACGCCGACGGCTCCTCGGTGATCTCCAAACACCCCGGCACCGGCGGCGCGGTGACGGTCGGGACGGTGACCGCGCAACTGCTGTACGAGACGGCCGGCGGACGGTACGCGGGCCCGGACGTCACCGCCCGCCTGGACACCGCCCGGCTCACCCGGCTCGACCGGGACCGGGTGCGGATCGACGGGGTGCGCGGCGAGGCGCCGCCGCCCACCCTCAAGGTGGGGCTGAACCGGCTCGGCGGCCACCGCAACGAGGTGGTCTTCGTCCTCACCGGGCTGAACATCGAGGCCAAGGCGGCGCTGGTCCGGGAGCAGATGGAGCGGGCCCTCGCGAAGTCCCGCCCCGCCGAGGTCCGGTGGACCCTCGCCCGGACCGACCGCGCCGACGCGGCGGTGGAGGAGGAGGCCAGCGCCCTGCTGCGGCTGGTGGTGCGCGACCCGGACCCGGACGCCGTCGGCCGGGCGGTCAGCAGCGCGGCCGTGGAACTCGGCCTCGCCGGCTACCCCGGCTTCCACCTCACCGCGCCGCCCGGCAAGGGCGCCCCGTACGGGGTGTTCGAGGCGGCGTACGTCGCCGCGGGGAGCGTGCCGCACACGGCCGTGCTGGACGACGGCCGCCGGATCCCCGTCCCGCCCCCGACACAGACCGCGGAGCTCACCGAACTGCCCGAACCCCCGCTGCCCGAGCCGCTGCCGCCGGGGCCCACCCGCCGCGTGCCGCTGGGCACGGTCGCCGGGGCGCGCAGCGGCGACAAGGGCGGCAGCGCCAACGTCGGCCTCTGGGCCCGCGGTGAGGACGCCTGGCGCTGGCTGGCGCACACCCTCACCGTCCGCCGCTTCCAGGAACTCCTCCCGGAGACCCGCCCGCTGACCGTCACCCGCCACGTCCTGCCCAACCTCCGCGCGCTGAACTTCACCGTCGACGGCCTGCTCGGCGAGGGCGTCGGCGCACAGGCCCGCTTCGACCCGCAGGCCAAGGCCCTGGGGGAGTGGCTGCGCTCCCGTCACCTGGAGATTCCGGAGATGCTGCTGTGACCGTGCTCGCGTCCGCCCTCGACCCCACGAGCCCCGACCACACGGCCCACCGCACGGCGATGCTCGACCGGCTCGCCGCCCTGGAGGCCGAGCACGCCAAGGCGACCGCGGGCGGCGGCGAGAAGTACGTCGCCCGCCACCGCGAACGGGGCAAGCTCCTCGCCCGGGAGCGCATCGAGCTGCTGGTCGACCCCGACACCCCGTTCCTGGAGCTGTCCCCGCTGGCCGCCTGGGGCAGCGACCACCCCGTCGGGGCGTCCATGGTCACCGGGATCGGCGTCATCGAGGGCGTCGAGTGCCTGATCACGGCCAACGACCCGACCGTACGCGGCGGGGCCAGCAACCCGTGGACCCTCAAGAAGGCGCTGCGCGCCCACGAGATCGCGTTCGCCAACCGGCTGCCGCTGGTCAGCCTGGTGGAGTCGGGCGGCGCCGACCTGCCCAGCCAGAAGGAGATCTTCATCCCGGGCGGGGCGATCTTCCGGGACCTGACCCGGCTCTCCGCCGCCGGAATCCCCACGGTCGCCGTGGTGTTCGGCAACTCCACGGCCGGCGGGGCGTACGTCCCCGGCATGTCCGACCACGTGATCATGGTCAAGGAGCGCTCCAAGGTCTTCCTCGGCGGCCCGCCCCTGGTCAAGATGGCCACCGGTGAGGAGAGCGACGACGAGTCCCTCGGCGGCGCCGGAATGCACGCCCGCACCTCGGGCCTCGCCGACTACTTCGCCGCCGACGAGCCGGACGCGCTGCGCCTCGCCCGCCGGGTCGTCGCCCGCCTCAACTGGCGCAAGGCGCACCCCGACCCGGCACCGGCCGAGCCGCCGAAGTACGACGCGGAGGAGCTCCTCGGCGTCGTCCCCGGGGACCTCAAGGTGCCGTTCGACCCGCGCGAGGTCATCGCCCGGATCGTCGACGGCTCCGACTTCGACGAGTTCAAACCGCTCTACGGCCCGAGCCTCGCCACCGGCTGGGCCACCCTGCACGGCTATCCGGTCGGCATCCTCGCCAACGCCCAGGGCGTCCTCTTCAGCCCCGAGTCGCAGAAGGCCGCCCAGTTCATCCAGCTCGCCAACCAGCGGGACATCCCCCTCCTCTTCCTCCACAACACCACCGGCTACATGGTCGGCAAGGAGTACGAGCAGGGCGGCATCATCAAACACGGCGCCATGATGATCAACGCGGTCTCCAACTCGACCGTCCCGCACCTCTCCGTCCTCATGGGCGCCTCCTACGGGGCGGGCCACTACGGCATGTGCGGCCGGGCGTACGACCCGCGGTTCCTCTTCGCCTGGCCCAGCGCCAAATCCGCCGTCATGGGCCCGCAGCAGCTCGCCGGGGTGCTCTCCCTGGTCGCCCGCTCCTCGGCCGCCGCCAAGGGCAAGCCGTACGACGAGGAGTCGGACGCCGCACTGCGCGCCATGGTGGAGCAGCAGATCGAGTCCGAGTCGCTGCCCGCGTTCCTCTCGGGCCGGCTCTACGACGACGGCGTCATCGACCCCCGCGACACCCGCACCGTGCTGGGCCTCTGCCTGTCGGCGATCCACACCGCCCCGGTCGAGGGAACCCGCAGCTTCGGCATCTTCCGGATGTGAGGACGTACATGGAATCGCTCCTGGTCGCCAACCGCGGAGAGATTGCCCGCCGCGTGTTCCGCACCTGCCGCGAGCTGGGCATCGCCACCGTCGCCGTGCACTCCGACGCCGACGCGGACGCCCCGCACACCCGGGAGGCCGACGCGGCCGTCCGGCTCCCCGGCAACGCACCGGCCGACACCTATCTCCGCGGCGACCTCATCGTGAAGGCGGCCCTGGCCTCCGGCGCGGACGCCGTGCACCCCGGCTACGGCTTCCTCTCCGAGAACGCCGAGTTCGCCCGCGCCGTCCTCGACGCCGGACTGCTGTGGGTCGGGCCGCCGCCCGAGGTCATCGAGGCGATGGCGTCGAAGACCCGCGCGAAGGACCTCATGGCCTCCTCCGGGGTGCCGCTCCTCGCGCCCGTCGACCCCGACAAGGCCACCAGCGCGGACCTGCCCCTGCTGATCAAGGCGGCCGCGGGTGGCGGGGGCCGCGGCATGCGCCTGGTCCGCGACCTCGCCGAGCTCCCGGACGCCTGGGCGGCCGCGGGCACCGAAGCGGCCTCCGCGTTCGGCGACGGCGAGGTGTTCGCCGAGCCCTACGTGGAACGCGGCCGGCACGTCGAGGTCCAGATCCTCGCCGACCACCACGGCGCCGTATGGGCCCTCGGCACCCGGGACTGCTCCCTCCAGCGCCGCCACCAGAAGGTCATCGAGGAGGCCCCGGCCCCCGGCCTGGACGACGAACTGCGCCGCACCCTCCACAACGCCGCCACCGACGCGGCCCGCGCCGTCGGCTACACCGGCGCGGGCACCGTCGAGTTCCTGGTCTCGGCCGACGGACGCCCGTACTTCCTGGAGATGAACACCCGCCTCCAGGTCGAACACCCGGTCACCGAGGCCGTCTACGGCGTCGACCTCGTCGCCCTCCAGCTCCGCATCGCCGAGGGCGAGGAACTCACCGAACTCCCCGCACCGTCCGGCCACGCCGTCGAGGCCCGCCTCTACGCCGAGGACCCGGCCCGCGGCTGGCAGCCCCAGACCGGAACCCTGCACCGCCTGGACATCCCGGGCGTCCGGCTGGACTCCGGAGTGGCCGACGGAATGGACATCGGCGTCCACTACGACCCGATGCTCGCCAAGGTCATCACCCACGCACCGACCCGCGCCGAAGCCGTCCGCAAACTGGCCCGCGCCCTCGAACGGGCCCGCATCCACGGCCCGGTCACCAACCGCGACCTGCTCGTCCGCTCCCTCCGCCACCCGGACTTCACCGCGGCGCACCTGGACACCGGCTTCTACGACCGCCATCTCCCCGACCTGACCGCACCCACCGACAAAAACAGCAAAATCTCGGCCCTCGCCGCGGCCCTCGCCGACTCCTCGGGCCGCTCCCGCTTCGGCGGCTGGCGCAATGTACCGTCCCAGCCGCACACCAAGACCTACCGCTCGGAACCGGACGGCACCGAACACGAGGTCCGCTACCGCCACACCCGCGGCGGCCCGGTCCCCGAGGACGGCGGCATCCGCGTACTCCGAACCACCGCAGACCACGTAGTCCTCGAACTGGACGGCATCCGCCGCACCTTCGAGATCGCCACCTACGGCGACCGCGTCCACGTCGACTCACCGCTGGGCGCCCACACCTTCACCGCCCTGCCCCGCTTCCCCGACCCCACGGCCCACACCGAACCGGGCTCCCTCCTGGCCCCGATGCCGGGCACGGTGATCCGCGTCGCCGGCCTGACGATCGGCGACCGGGTCACGGCGGACCAGCCTCTCCTCTGGCTGGAGGCGATGAAGATGGAACACCGCATCTCCGCCCCCACCGCAGGAACCCTCACCGAACTCCACGCCACCCCCGGCACCCAGGTCGAACTGGGCACGCTCCTGGCGGTCGTGACCGAGGACGGGACAGACCACCGGGAACAGGACGCCGACCAGCGGAATCCCGAGGCGGCGCCCCGGCCGGTCGACACCGGCCACGGGAAGCCCGAGGCGGGCCACCGGCGGGAGGGGGCGGGGCTGTAGGGGTGGGGGGTTCCGGAAGCTGCCGTGTATTTGTGGCCCGCCAGGGCCGTAAATATACGTTCCGGAACCCCCCATCCCGGAAGCCTCGCACCCGCACCCACCGGCGATCCGCACCTGTCCCACACGGCCGCACCGGGGCGAGACCTGCACTCACCAGCACCCCGCCCCACCGGAAAACCGCAAACAGCGGAAAACCGCCCCACTGAACCCAGAAGGACCCGCCCCGCCCCCACCCCGCACAGACACCCGCGCCCGAGGAGGCCCCGCCATGACCCCCGTCGACCCCGCAGCCGCCGCAGTCACCGCCCCCGTCATCGAGTCCCAGGACCACCGCGACCTCCGCGCCGCCGTCTCCGCCCTGGGCGCCCGCTACGGCCGCGAGTACTTCGCCGCCGTCGCCCGCGACGGACGGCAGACCGACGAGCTCTGGACCGAGGCGGCCAAGCTCGGCTACCTCGGAGTGAACCTCCCCACCGAGTACGGCGGCGGGGGCTGTGGCATCACCGAACTCTCCATCGTGCTCGAAGAGCTGGGCGCCGCCGGCTGCCCCCTCCTCATGATGGTCGTCTCGCCCGCCATCTGCGGCACCGTCATCGCCCGCTTCGGCACCACCGAGCAGAAGCAGCAGTGGCTGCCCGGCCTCGCGGACGGAAGCCGGAAGATGGCGTTCGGGATCACCGAGCCCGACGCCGGCTCCAACTCGCACCGGATCACCACCACGGCCCGCCGGGACCCGGCGACCGGCGACTGGCTGCTGACCGGCCGGAAGGTGTTCGTCTCGGGGGTGGACATCGCCGACGCCACACTGATCGTCGGCCGCACGGAGGACGCCCGGACCGGCAGGCTCAAGGCCTGCCTGTTCATCGTCCCCCGGGACACCCCCGGCTTCGCGCGCAACCGGATCGACATGGAACTCTCCGCTCCGGAGAAGCAGTTCGAGCTCGTCCTCGACGACGTGCGGCTCCCGGCCGACGCGCTGGTCGGCGGCGGCCCCTCCCACGCCGGCGGCGGAGAGGACGCGGGCCTGCTCCAGCTCTTCGCCGGCCTGAACCCCGAGCGCATCATGACGGCCGCCTTCGCGCTGGGCATGGGACGGTACGCGCTCGCCAAGGCCGTCGACTACGCCCGGACCCGCACCGTGTGGAAGGAGCCGATCGGTGCCCACCAGGCCATCGCGCACCCGCTCGCCCAGGTCCACATCGAGATCGAACTGGCCCGGCTGATGACGCAGAAGGCCGCCCACCTCTACGACGCGGGCGACGACATGGCGGCGGGGGAGGCGGCGAACATGGCGAAGTACGCGGCCGCCGAGGCCGCGGCGCACGCCGTCGACCAGGCCGTCCACACGCTCGGAGGCAACGGTCTCACCCGGGAGTACGGCCTCGCGTCGATGATCACCGCGTCGCGGGTGGCCCGGATCGCGCCGGTCAGCCGGGAGATGATCCTCAACTTCGTGTCCCATCAGTCCCTGGGTCTCCCCAAGTCGTACTGAAACACGCGACCCTGAAGGGCTGTGCCCACCACGCGGCGGGCCCTGCGGGACGGACGGACCGCCCGGACGGACAGCCCGGACAGACGGACCGGACAGACGGACCGGACCGGACCGTCCGGAACCGAAGACGCTCCGGACCAGGGCCCCAAGGCCGCCCCAGGCCCCCGCCGCACCCCCGGGCCACAGCGATGGAGGAACGACAGCCCCAGAAGGGACCGCCATGGTGTTCCACAGCGAGTACGCGGACATCCCCGTCGTCGACCGGCCCATCCACGACGTCGTCCTCGGCCGGGCCGCCGAGTTCGGCGAACTGCCCGCGCTGATCGACGGCGTCGACGGCACCACCCTCAGCTACGCCCAGCTCGACAGCTTTCACCGCCGCGTGGCGGCCGGCCTGGCCGAGGCGGGCGTCCGCAAGGGGGACGTGCTGGCCCTGCACAGCCCCAACACGCTCGCCTACCCCGTCGTCTTCTACGCGGCCACCCGCGCCGGAGCGACCGTCACCACCATCCATCCGCTCGCCACCGCCGAGGAGTTCGGCCGGCAGCTCCGGGACTGCGGGGCGCGGTGGATCGTCACCGTCTCCCCGCTGCTGGACACCGCCCGTGCCGCGGCCGAGGCGGCGGGCGGCGGCGCCATCGCGGAGATCTTCGTCTGCGACCGCGCCGAGGGCCACCGTTCCGTGCTGGACCTGCTGGGTTCCACCGCTCCCGAGCCCGTGGTGGCCTTCGACCCCGCCGAGGACGTGGCCGCGCTGCCGTACTCCTCCGGGACGACCGGCACCCCCAAGGGCGTCATGCTGACCCACCGCAGCATGGCCACCAACCTGTCGCAGCTGCACGCCCTGGTCGAGAGCGGCCCGGCGGACACGGTGCTGGCAGTACTGCCCTTCTTCCACATCTACGGTCTCGCCGCCCTGATGAACGCCCCGCTGCGCAACGGGTCGACGGTGGTCGTACTGCCGCGCTTCGACCTCGAGCAGTTCCTGGCGACGATCGAGAAGCACCGGGTCACCGCCCTCTACGTGGCGCCGCCGATCGTGCTGGCGCTGGCCAAGCACCCGGCGGTGGCGTCGCACGACCTGTCGTCCCTGCAGTACATCGTGAGCGCGGCGGCCCCGCTCGACGAGGACCTGGCCGAAGCGTGCTCCCGCCGCCTCGGGGTGCCGCCCGTCATGCAGGCCTACGGCATGACGGAACTCTCCCCGGGGACGCACGCGGTGCCGCGTCCCGTCGAGGGCGCCCCGGTCCCGCCGCCCGGCACCGTCGGCAAGCTGCTGCCCAGCACCGAGATGCGCATCGTGAGCCTCGACGACCCGGCGAAGGATCTCGGGGCGGGCGAGGAGGGCGAGATCGTCATCCGGGGCCCGCAGCGCATGAAGGGGTACCTCGGCAATCCGGAGGCGACCGCCGAGATGATCGACGCGGACGGCTGGGTGCACACCGGCGACATCGGCCGGGTCGACGCGGACGGCTGGCTGTATGTGGTCGACCGGGTCAAGGAATTGATCAAATACAAGGGCTACCAGGTGGCTCCGGCGGATCTGGAGGCGGTGCTGCTCTCCCACGAGCGGATCGCCGACGCCGCGGTCATCGGGGTCACCGACGGGAACGGCAACGAGATCCCCAAGGCGTTCGTCGTTCCGCAGCCGGGGGCGGAGATCACCGAGGAGGAGGTCATGGCGTACGTTGCCGGACGGGTCGCCCCCTACAAGAAGGTGCGCCGGGTGGCGTTCCTGGAGACCGTGCCCCGCGCCGCCAGCGGCAAGATCCTCCGGCGTGAACTGCGGGACCGGGAAAGGAGTTCAGCACCCTCATGACCGATGCCGAACGGCTGGTGCGCCGCGCTTCCGAGCGCGGCGTCACCACCCTCACCCTCGACTCGCCCCACAACCGCAACGCCCTGTCGGTGCGGCTCGTCCAGGAGCTGTACGACGGCCTGGACGCCGCGGCGAAGGACCCGGAGATCCGGGCCGTCGTGCTGACCCACACGGGCGGCACGTTCTGCGCGGGCGCGGACCTCGCCGAGGCGACCGCCGCCGCGCCCCCGGCCTCGCAGTCCCCCGAAGGGGAGGCGGCACCGGGCGGTCCGAAGGGTCCGGACGGCTCCGGGGCGTCGGCCCCGCTGGGCCTGGCGCGGCTGCTGCGGACCATCGTGGAGCTGCCGAAGCCCGTCGTGGCCCGGGTGACCGGCCATGTCCGGGCCGGCGGGCTCGGCCTGCTGGGCGCGTGCGACATCGCGGTGGCCGGGTCCGGCGCGAGTTTCGCCTTCACCGAAGCACGGCTCGGCCTGGCCCCGGCGGTGATCTCGATGCCGCTGCTGCCGCGCCTCGACCCGCGGGCCGCGTCCCGCTACTACCTGACCGGGGAGCGGTTCGACGCCGAGGAGGCGGCCCGGATCGGTCTGGTGACGGTGGCCGCGGGCAGCGGCCACGAGGTCGACGAGGCGCTGGCCCCGGTCCTCGACGGCCTGCGACGGACCTCCCCGCAGGGGCTGGCGGAGTCCAAGCGACTGGTCACCGCCGAGGTGCTGCGCGGGTTCGACCGGGACACCGACGCCCTGGCCGAGCAGTCCGCCCGGCTGTTCGCCTCCGACGAGGCGCGGGAGGGCATGACGGCGTTCCTGGAGCGGCGGGCCCCGGCGTGGGCGCGGTGACGTCGTCCGGCGCGGGCCGGGGCCCGGCCCCGCGGCGGGCGCCCCGCCCGGCGTCCCGGGTGAGTGGCCCCGGCCCGACGAGCGGCCCCGGAGCGGAGGAGCCCGGTCCGGAAGGGGAACACGGTCCGGAAGGGGAGCACGGCCCGGACGGGGACCAGGCCCCGGCGGGGCACCGGGACCCGGAGCGGGAGCCCGGCGTCCGCACCCCGTCCCGCGGCCGGCCGGGCCGGGAACGCCGCGGCCACGGACGGCAGGAGCGCGGTCCCCAACAGGACCGCAGCCGGGCCACCCGCCTCCGGCTGCTGGAGGCCGCCGTGGCCTGCCTGGCCGAGCACGGCTGGAGCGGCAGCACGGTCACGGTGGTCGCCGAGCGGGCCGGGGTCTCCCGCGGCGCCGCCCAGCACCACTTCCCCACCCGCGAGGACCTGTTCACCGCGGCGGTCGAGCACGTCGCGGAGAAGCGGTCGGGGGCGCTGCGCGCGGTCACCCGGAGCCTGCCGCCGCCGGGCTCGGTCGCCCGCACCTGGGTGATCGTCGAGGAACTGGTCGACCTCTACACCGGTCCGCTGTTCCGCGCGGCGCTCCAGCTCTGGGTGGCGGCCTCGCACGAGGAGGAGCTCCGCCGCCGGGTGGTGGCGATCGAGGCCCGGGTGGGCCGGGAGACCCACCGGATGGCCGTGGAGCTGCTGGGCGCGGACGAGAGCCGCCCCGGCGTCCGGGAGACCGTCCAGGGGCTGCTCGACATGGCCCGCGGCCTGGGGCTGGCCAACCTGCTCACCGACGACAAGCCCCGGCGCGACCGGGTGGTGGAGCAGTGGGCCCGCGTCCTGGACGAGGCGCTGACCCCCGAGGCGTAGGGCGGCGTACGGGGCACGGGCCCGCGCCCACCGGCACGTACCCCCGCGCCCACCGGCACGTACCCCCGCGCCCACCGGCACGTACCCCCGCGCCCACCGGCACGTACGCCCCAGGCCACCCGGCGCGGGTGCCGCCGCCTCCCCGCAGGAGCCGCCCCGGCGCGGGTGCCGCCGCCTCCCCGCAGGAGCCGCCCCGGCGCGGGTGCCCCGGCTCCCCGCAGGAGCCGCCCCGGCGCGCGGACCCGCTGAACGCCCTCGGGCGCCGGACGGTCGAACCGTCCGGCGCCCGAGGCGGAGTCCGTGCGGCATACCCGCCGCTCCGCGCCGCTCGCGTCAGTGCGCGATGGCCTCGTAGCCCGACACCTCGCGCGGGTTGCGGGCCGCGGGGCCGATGTAGCGGGCCGACGGCCGGACGAGCCGCCCCGTCCGCTTCTGCTCCAGGATGTGCGCGCTCCACCCGGCGGTGCGGGCGCAGGTGAACATCGAGGTGAACATGTGCGCCGGGACCTCCGCGAAGTCCAGCACGATCGCCGCCCAGAACTCGACGTTGGTGGCCAGCACCCGGTCCGGACGCCGGTTGTGCAGCTCCTCCAGCGCCGCCTTCTCCAGTGCCTCGGCGATCTCGAAGCGCGGGGCGGCGAGCTCCTTGGCCGTCCGGCGCAGCACCCGCGCCCGAGGGTCCTCGGCGCGGTAGACGCGGTGCCCGAAGCCCATCAGCCGCTCGCCCTTGTCCAGGGCCTGCTTGACGTAGGCCGTGGCGTCGCCGGTGCGCTCGATCTCCTCGATCATGCCGAGCACGCGGGACGGCGCGCCGCCGTGCAGCGGTCCGGACATGGCGCCGACCGCGCCGGACAGGGCCGCGGCCACGTCGGCGCCGGTGGAGGCGATCACCCGGGCGGTGAAGGTGGAGGCGTTGAGCCCGTGCTCGGCGGCCGAGGTCCAGTACGCGTCGACGGCCTTGACGTGCTTCGGGTCGGGCTCGCCCCGCCAGCGCTTCATGAAGCGCTCGACGACGGTCTCCGCCTTGTCGATCTCCTTCTGCGGCACCATCGGCAGGCCCTGGCCGCGCGCGGACTGTGCGACGTAGGAGAGCGCCATGACGGCGGCCCGGGCCAGGTCGTCACGGGCCTGTGCCTCGTCGATGTCCAGCAGCGGTTTGAGGCCCCAGACCGGCGCGAGCATGGCGAGCGCGGACTGCACGTCCACGCGGATGTCGCCGGAGTGCACCGGGATCGGGAACGGCTCGGCGGGCGGCAGACCGGGGTTGAACGCGCCGTCGACCAGCAGACCCCAGACATGGCCGAAGGAGACATGGCCGACCAGGTCTTCGATGTCGACCCCTCGGTAGCGCAGCGCGCCGCCTTCCTTGTCGGGTTCGGCGATCTCCGTTTCGAACGCGACGACTCCTTCGAGTCCGGGGACGAAGTCGGACATCAGGCGGCTCCTCAAGATACGTCGACATGCGGCTTGTGACCTCAATGTCACTTCTGTGCGGTGCCGAGACTGCACGCTGCCGCGACACTGCGACTCGCGTCCGTTCCGTCACCCCGGTGATGCCCCGCGCGGGCGCCGGTCACCCCGGTCGCGGCGGAAAGCCGGCCCGACGGAAGCGGGCCCTGCGGTCGGTCGGGCCGCGAGCGCCGAGGGTGGTTCACCGGTCGTTGCAGGTCACTACGGTTCTGTGGGCAGCGCGGGCCGGACACGCGGTTCTCGGTGTCCGGGCGCCACAGGGGCCCAGCGGATGATTTTCGCGGGTCGGGCAGGCGCGGGGGAAGCGTGAGATCCGGCACAGTGCCGGGTTCGGCGGATCAGGGTTACGACGGCTGTGCGCTGGGCAAACTCGGGTGGCCGATCGGGCCGGACGGCGCATGCGTCAAGATGAGCGGGTGCCCGACATCGATCCGCAGCAACCGGTAGTCCCACCGACCAGGCGTGCCCTCGACCCGGCCGCCATGCGCGAGCACTACCGGGCCGAAGGACTGGCCGAGGCCGAGCTGGCCGACGAGCCGATGGAACAGTTCGCCCGGTGGTTCGAGCAGGCCGCCGCGAGCGGAATCTTCGAACCCAACGCCATGATCGTCTCCACCGCCGACCCCGAGACCGGCCGGCCCAGCTCGCGCACCGTCCTGCTGAAGCAGTACGACGAGCGGGGCTTCGTCTTCTACACGAACTACGGCTCCCGCAAGGGCCGCGAGCTGGCCGGCAACCCGTCGGTCTCGCTGCTCTTCCCCTGGCACCCGATCGCCCGGCAGGTGATCGTCAGCGGGGTGGCGGAGCGGACCGGCCGTGACGAGACGGCCGCGTACTTCCGGACCCGGCCGCACGGCTCCCAGCTGGGCGCCTGGGCGAGCGAGCAGTCCTCGACCGTCGCCTCGCGCGCCGAGCTGGACCGGCTGTACGGGGAGCTGGCGGACCGCTACCCGCCCGAGGAGCAGGTCCCGGTCCCGCCGGAGTGGGGCGGCTACCGGGTGCGCCCGGAGACGGTCGAGTTCTGGCAGGGCCGGGAGAACCGGCTCCACGACCGGCTGCGCTACGTCCGGACCGGGTCCGGCTGGCAGGTGGACCGCCTCTGCCCGTAGCGGCGGGGCGGAGGTGAGCGGAGGGCGGCCCGCGGCGCCGGGGCGCCGAGCCGCCCGGCGTGGGCCGGAACGCAGACGACCCGCGAGCCTGTTCCCCGGCGCCCAGGGGCGCTCGGGGGCCGGTCGGACGTACCGGCAGCTCGCGGGTCGGGTGACTGCTTGGGAATAGGCCGGCTGCCACACGCGAAGGCGTGCGCGCGTCCGGCGATGCGCAGAGCGCGACGACGGACTGACTAGCCCGCAGTCACCTCACGCGTCCGGATTGCATACATCTGCCGAACCACCTCCCTTCTCGTGTACCCCACACGCTAGGCACCGCCCGGGAGCCCCACAAGCCATTTTTCACAGGCTCCTCCGGCGACTTCGCCGCGTGCCGCGCCGGTCACGGAACCGGTCCCCGGAGCGGCACGCGGTCACTGGATCCGTCCGCCGCGCAGTGCGCACCGATTTCCGGGAACACGCTGTGGGTTGCGTCACGTTCCAGTTGAATGATCGGGCGTGCAGCACATGCAGCCACGTCCAGCAGGAGGTGCCAGGTGACTGCTTCCCGGCCTTCCGGCCCCACCCGGCCGGCGCGCCCGGGCCCGGAGCGCCCGGACGACGCCGCGGACACCCCGAGCGAGGAGGACACCGCCGCGCGGAACGACCTCCCTCCGCCCGCCGACTGCGACGACTCCGACCTGCTCGCCGCCCTCCTGGAGGGGATGGACGCCGCCCTCTGCGCCTTCGACGCGGACGGGGTCGTCACCCACTGGAACCGCGAGGCCCAGCGCATCCTCGGCTGGACCGCGGAGGAGGCCGTGGGCCGCCACGGCCTCGCGGGCTGGGCGGTCCGCGAGGCGGACGCCGACGAGGTCCAGGGGCGGCTGCTCGGCGTCATGGCGGCCGAGGGCCGGCAGGTCCACGAGTTCGCCCTCGTCACCAAGGCCGGCGGCCGGGTGCTCGTCCGCACCCAGTCGGCGGGCGTCCGCGGCGCCGACGGCCGCCCCGCCGGGGTGTACTGCGCGTTCAGCGAGGTGCACGCCCAGATCGACCTGGAGCGGTCCATCGCGCTGAGCGAGGCGCTCTTCGAGGACGCGGCCTGGGGGCTGGTCCTGGTCGACGCCGATCTGCGCCCGGCCGTCGCCAACGAACAGGCCGCGCGGGCCCTGCGCACCGACCGCTCCGCCCTGCTCGGCCGGCCCCTGGGCGAGCTGCTCTCCCAGGGCGTCGAGGAGCTGGAGAGCGCCCTCCAGCACGTCCTGGCCGAGGGGGCGCCGCCCGCTCCGGCCGACGTGTGGGTGACCCTCCGGGCCGGTGCGGGCGGCGCGGAGGAGCGGCGCTGCTGGCGGTGCGGCTTCCTGCGGCTGGCGTCGCCCCTGGCGGAGGAGCCGGTCCCGCTGGGCGTCGGCTGGTTCTTCCACGACGTCACCGACGTCCGGCAGGCCGAACGGGAGAGCTCGCTGCTGCGCTTCCGCGGCAATCAGCTGCACCGCGCGGCCCGGACCGCCGCCGAGTGCGAGGACCCGCTGGAGGCGGCGACCGTCTTCCTGGACTTCGCCCTCGCGGGGTTCGCCGACCACGCCCTGCTGGACCTGGCGTCGGACGGCGAACCGGTCCGCCTCGTCCGGGCCGCCGCCACCCCCGCCGGCTCCGGCGGCCCCTGCTCACCGGTCGTGCCCGGCGGCATCCCGCTGCGGTACATCGAGGGCCACCCCGCGCTGCTGGCGGTGGAGCGCGCCGGATCGGTCCGGGCCAGCTGGCGGAACCGCGCCGGGCAGTCCCCGCGGGGCGCGGCGGGGGCCGGGAGCGGTACGGACCGTGGACCGGCCGGACCGACGGCGGCCGGGGTCGGCGCTGCGAGCGCCGAACCCGCCGCCGGGGCCGGCGACCAGGCGCGGCAGTGGGCCGCGGCGCGGCAGTGGCCGGAGGACTCGGTGCACGCGCTCTGCGTCGTGCTGCGCAGCCGCGGCCGGACGCTGGGCGTGGCGACGTTCCTGCGGGCGGGCGGCCGGAACGCCTTCGAGCGCACGGACGCCTCGTACGCGGAGGACGTCGCCTGCCGGGTGGGGGGAGCCCTGGACCTCGCCGAACAGCTGGACCGCCGGGGCCGGGGCCGGGCCTGATCCGGACCGGCCTTGCGCTGACCCGAGCCGACCTTGCGCTGATCCGAGTCGGCCCTGCGCTGACCCGGACCGGCCTGCGCCGACCGGCAGGGACCCCGCCCTGGTCCGAACGGCGGGCTCTACGGGTGCCGGAAGAAGATCCGGTCCGCGTACTCGGCCAGCACCTGCCCGTTCCACTCGTGCCCGCCGTCCACATTGCCCGAGCGCAGCAGGGGCGGGGTGATCCCGCGGGCCGCCAGCTCCCCCGCGGCCGCGGCCATCACGGCCTGCAGGATCGCGCTCGTCACCACGGTGGAGGCCGGGGCGAAGGGCGCGTCGATGCCCTCGGCCGTCAGCTCCGCGTCCCCGACCGCGATCTTGCTGTCCAGGACGAGATCGCAGTGGTCCCGCAGGTGGGCACCGGAGGAGTGCCGGGACCGGGTGCCGTCCGCGTAGGCCACCGACGTCACGCCGATCACGGTGAGCCCCAGGGCGCGGGCGTTGATCGCCATCTCGACGGGCAGCGGGTTCCGCCCGGACAACGAGATGATCACCAGCAGGTCCCCGGCCCGCGCGGGACTGGTGTCCAGGACCGCGGCGGCCAGACCGTCCACGCGCTCCAGCGCGCTGCCGAGCGTGGCCGGAACGACGTCGACCCCCACCACGCCGGGCACGGAGAGCAGATTCATCAGGGCGAGCCCGCCCGCCCGGTAGACCACGTCCTGCGCGGGCAGCGAGGAGTGCCCGGCGCCGAAGGCGAAGAGCCGCCCGCCGGCGGCGACGGTGCCGGCGATCGCGGAACCGGCCGCCGCGATGGCCCCGGTCTCCTCGTACCGCACCCGTCGCAGCAGGTCGGCGGCGGCGTCGAGGAACCGGCCGGCGAGGTCCGTGCCCGCATCCGCCGCCTTGTCGTTCATGGCCGCTCAGGTCCTTTCCGCAGGAATTCCACAGGTCCGTACCCGGTGGCGCGGATCACGTTGGGGCCCGCGGCGGCCGACTGTCAATACCGCGAGGGGCGGACGGGCCCCGGTTGTCGGTGGGATGCGTCAGAATTGAAGTCAGGGCCACGCACGTAGAGATCGAGGGGCACGCATGTCGGGACTCATCGACACCACGGAGATGTATCTCCGCACCATTCTGGAGCTGGAAGAAGAAGGCGTGGTCCCCATGCGCGCCCGGATCGCCGAGCGGCTCGACCAGAGCGGCCCGACGGTCAGCCAGACCGTGGCGCGCATGGAGCGTGACGGCCTGGTCACCGTGGCCGGGGACCGCCACCTGGAGCTGACCGACGAGGGCCGCCGGCTGGCGACCCGCGTGATGCGCAAGCACCGGCTCGCCGAGTGTCTGCTCGTCGACGTGATCGGCCTGGAGTGGGAGCAGGTGCACGCCGAGGCCTGCCGCTGGGAGCACGTGATGAGCGAGGCGGTGGAGCGCCGCGTGCTCGAGCTGCTCCGGCACCCCACCGAGTCGCCGTACGGGAACCCGATTCCGGGCCTGGAGGAGCTGGGGGAGAAGGCCGAGGCCGACCCGTTCCTCGACGAGAGCATGGTCAGCCTGATGGACCTCGACCCCGGGGCGGACGGCACCACCGCGGTGGTGCGCCGGATCGGCGAGCCCATCCAGACGGACGCGCAGCTGATGTACACGCTCCGCCGGGCCGGTGTGCAGCCGGGCGCGGTGGTGAGCGTGACGGAGGCGGCGGGCGGAGTCCTGGTCGGCAGCAGCGGTGAGGCCGCGGAGCTGCACTCGGACATCGCCTCGCACGTCTTCGTCGCCAAGCGCTGACGCCGCCCGCGGCATCGTCTTGTCGGTGCCGGGGCCATGTATCGGCGTCGTGTTCCGACGCGACGCCGCGAACTGCCGCCCTCCGGGCGGCTTTTCGCGTTCGGGGGCCCGCGTCGCAGTGGAGCCGGGTCCTGCCCCGGTTCCTGTTCGGGGCGTTGGGTCCTGGTCGAGGCGCTGCCCTGCGTCAATGGCCCTGCATCAATGGTCCTGCGCCCATGGCCCTGTACCCGTTGCCCTGTACCCGTTACCCAGTGCCAGTCGCCCCGGTTACCACCTGCCCGGCATCGGCTGCCCTCCGACAGGGGCGCCTCGCGTCCGTCGGTTCCGCCCCCGCACCGTGAGTGCCGCTGTCCCGGGCGTCCGGCAGAGCGGGGTGCCGTGGGGCCGTCCTCGCTCCGACTGCCGCTCCGTCGGGCGCGGTTGGTACGGGCGGCATGTCGGGCGTGCGGCGGGGAGTGCGGTCGGCCGGACTTCTCCGGTTTCCCGGAAGATGGCTCCGGAATGGCAGCGATCCGCTCCGGCTCGTGCGACGCTGTCGCTGAGGCATATGGCACGGGGGCTTTCACGGCCGTCCGACGGGGCGGCCGGCAGGCAGGGGAGGGGGCTGCGATGGCCGTACGGAGCGGGGGCGGAAGATTCGGGAGCGAGGGCCCCGGTGCGCTGTGCAACCGGGGCCCTGCCTCCCCATGTCCCCCCGTGGTGACCCGGAGCCCCGAGCTCTCAGGGTCGTTCCCCGCGGACCCCCTTCCCCGAAGGGTCCGCCTCCCGGTAGCTGTCTCCCCTCGGCGCGGAGCACCAACCCTTGAGTGCAGTCACTCAAAAGTGGGGTGTTGCGTTCCAGAACCACCCAATCGAATGGGGGTTCGATAATGTGGCCGTGTTCCACCCCGCACTCGGGTACGTATGTGAGGACTCAGCAGCTGACGACGCGGAGCGGCCGGAAGGATTGGGGGTGCCAGGACACATGGTGCGGCGCATCGATGTGACCGGAGCCGACGGCGTGCGGCTCGCCGCCTGGGAGTACGGCGATCCGCCGAAGGGGGGCCGGGACGACGCGAAGGCCCCCGGCATCCTTTTACTGCACGGCCTGATGGGCCGCGCCGCGCACTGGGCGGGTACCGCCCGGTGGCTCTCCGGCCGGTACCGGGCGATCGGTCTCGACCAGCGAGGACACGGGCGCAGTGACAAGCCCGCCGACGGGCCGTACACCCGCGAGGCGTATGTGGCCGACGCCGCGGCCGCCATCGAGCAACTGGACCTCGCCCCCGTCACGCTGATCGGCCACTCCATGGGTGCCCTGACGGCCTGGCAGCTGGCCGCCCGCCGCCCCGATCTGGTGCGGGCGCTCGTCGTCTGTGACATGCGGGCCTCGGCGCTCGGGGCGCAGTCGCAGCGGGAGTGGGAGGAGTGGTTCAGGACCTGGCCGCTGCCGTTCGCGACGCTCCGCGACGTCCGCCGGTGGTTCGGCGAGGACGACCCCACGCTGGAGCGGCCGCGCCCGTCCCGCGGCGAGTTCTACGCCGAGGTGATGGCCGAGCGGGCCGACGGCTGGCGCCCGGTGTTCTCCCGGCGGCAGATGCTGATGTCCCGTGAGACCTGGGTGTACGACGCCCACTGGGAGGAGCTGGCCCTCGTCCAGTGCCCCGCGCTGGTCGTGCGCGGGGTCGACGGCGAGCTGGGGCGCGCGGAGGCCCAGGAGATGGTCCGCGTGCTGCCCCGCGGGGAGTACGCGGAGGTCCCGGACGCCGGTCACCTGGTCCACTACGACCGGCCCGACGACTGGCGCGCCGCGATCGAGCCATTCCTGGAGGCGGCACTCCCGGCCTAGTGGTGGAGCCGGTCAGCCGGACCACAGCCTCGCCGCCGGACCCCGGACCCCGGACCCCGGACCCCGGACCCCGGACCCCGGACCCCGGACCCCGGACGGTCACCCGGCGTGGTCACCGTCATCGGGCAGGTGCCGGACGCTGCTCTCCGCGGTGTCGTGGACGCGCGAGTTCCGGACATCTCACTCCGCGGACAAGGGCCCGCGGACTGCGGGCGGTGCCGCAGCCGCGTGGTTCCTGTGCCCTTTCCCCTACGGTCCGTGGCCGGGTGGTGCCGGTCGCGCAGTCTCCGTCCGCCCGTCCTGTCCGCTCGTCCCCCCCGTCCGCCCAGGCCCGTCCCGTGGGCCTCGTCCGGCCCGGTCCCGTCCGCTGGAGGCTCATCCGTGGTCGGCCGGGTCGCCACCGCCGTCCTCCTCGTCACCGGCCCCGGGCCGTACCGGCGATCGCCCCCAGCCCCTGCCGGTGACCGCCCCCCAGCCCCTGCCGGCGATCGCCGCGCAGCCAGCCTGGTTCGCTGGCCGGGCCGTGTGATGCCATAGGCTCCGTGACACTCGGGCGGCGCGAGGGGGCGGGCGTCGGCCGGCACACGCCGTAACCCCGTGGGCGCCCACGGCCGCACCGGCCCGCGCCGCATACTCCGCACCGACCCGCCCGGTCGCCCTCACCGACCGAAGCCGCTTCCCGCCGGGAGGGACCCGCAATGCCGCCGACACTGGCCGCCAGCGCCCTGGACCAGGCCACCCACTGGATCCTCACCTCGCTGCTGGTCCTCGTCACCGTCGGCGTGTTCTTCACCGGGATCTCCGTGGGCGCCCGCCGCCTGCTCGGCATCCGGATCGGCGCCCTGCGCACGCTCATGGCCTGCGCCGTGGGCATGACCACCTTCCAGCTGTTCAACCGCTCCCTCGCCGACACCGACAGCCGCGCCGCCCTCTCCACCGTCTCGGTCACCGTCTCCCTGCTGGCCGCGATGGCCGTTCTGGTCGTGGTCGAGATCGCGGTCCCCTCGGGGAGCTGGCCGCGCCCCGTGCAGTGGGCCCGCGCCGTGCGCCGCCGGCTCTCCCGCGCCCGCCGCTACTCGCAGATCAGCCGCATCTTCATGCGCCACGGCCTGGGCCGGTACGTCCGCGGGCGGGCCAGCGTCGACCGTGCCGCCCACGCCGACGAGGCGGGCCGGGAGGCGGCCCGTTCCCTCCGCCTCGCGCTGGAGGAGTGCGGCGGGACGTTCATCAAGCTCGGCCAAGTCCTCTCCACCCGCCGCGACTTGCTGCCCCCGCACATCGTCGACGAGCTCAGCCGGCTGCAGAGCGACGTGCCGCCGGCGCCCTGGCGCGAGGTGGAGACCGTCCTGCGGGAGGAGTTGGGCGCCTCGGTGGACGAGGTCTTCGCCGACTTCGACCACGAGCCGCTCGCCGCCGCGTCCATCGCCCAGGTGCACCGGGCCACCCTCCGCGACGGCTCCACCGTGGTGGTCAAGGTGCAGCGGCCCGGCATCCGCGAGTCCGTCGAACGCGACCTCGACATCGTGCTCGCCATGGCGCAGGGCCTGCACGTCCGGGCCCGCGCCGTTCAGGGGCTGGGCCTGCGGGACCTGGCGGACGGGTTCGCCGTCGCCGTCCGCGAGGAACTGGACTTCCGCACCGAGGCGCGCAACGCCGACGCGGTCGCCGCGGCCTGCGACGGGCGCGCCCCGGACGCCCCCGTCCGGGTACCGGCGGTGCACCACGAGCTGTCCACGGCGCGGGTCATGGTGCAGGAGTGGCTGGACGGGGTGACGCTGGACCGGGCCGGCGCGGACGCCGACGCCCGCGGCCTGGACCGGGACGCGCTCGCCCGTACCGTGCTGGCCGCCATGCTGCGGCAGATCATGCGCGACGGCGTGTTCCACGCGGACCCGCACCCCGGCAACATGCTGCTGCTCGCCGACGGCGGCATCGGGAAGGGCCGGATCGGGCTGCTCGACTTCGGCTCGGTGGGCAGGATCGACGCCACGGTGCGGGACGCCATCCAGTACCTGCTGCTGGCCGTCGACCGGGGCGACCCGGCCGGTATGTGCGACGCGCTGCTGGAACTCCTCGGCCCGCGCCCGGACACCCACGACGCGCCCGCCCTCGACGCCCTGGTGCTGGAGCGGGAGCTGGGCCGGTTCATGGCCCGCCATCTCGGCCCGTCGAGCCGGCCGGACGCGGAGATGTTCACCGCGCTGTTCCAACTGCTCACCCGCTTCGGCCTGACCGTGCCGCCGGAGGTCGCGGCGGTCTTCCGCGCCCTGGCCACTCTGGAGGGCACGCTCAGCCGGCTCTCGCCGGGGTTCGAGCTGGTGGAGGAGGCCCGGCGGGTGGCCACGGCGCTGGTCACCGACCGGCTGTCCGTCGGACCGGCGGGCCGTCTCGCGGCGTACGCCGGCCGCAGCTACGCTCGCTGGGCGGGCTCCTCGGAGCACGGCTCCGCGGACCCGGCGGGCGCCGATCCGGTGGACGGCGCGGCCCTGGCCCGTACCGTCGCCCAGGAGCTGCTGCCGCTGCTCCCGATGCTCCGCCGGCTGCCGCGCCGCGCGGAACGCGTCAGCGCCTCGCTGGAACAGGGCCGGCTCTCCGCGCGGGTACGGCTGCTGGCCGACGAACGCGACCGGCGCTTCGTCTCCGGCCTGGTCCACCAGCTCCTGGTCACCCTGCTCGCGGCGGGCACCGGCCTGATGGCCGTGCTGATGCTGGTCCTGGGCACGGGCGAAGGGCCGCGCGTCACCAAGCACTTGGAGCTCTACCCGCTGCTCGGCTACAACCTGCTCGCGGTGAGCGCGGTCCTCACGCTGCGCGTGCTCTACGCGGCGATGCGCCGGGCGCCGTAGCGGGCCGGTGGGCGGCGGGGGCCCCGGGCCCGGGGCGGGTCACCGGGCAACCCCTCAGGCCCCTTCCGCGGCCCTCTCCGCGGCGCCGTCCGCGGCCCCTTCTGCCGCCCCGTCCGCGTCCCCATCCGCGGCCAGCGCGTCACGGGCGTCCATCAGCGCGAAGCCGAGCAGGTTCAGGCCACGCCACCGGGCGGGGTCCTGCGCTCGCTCGTCGTCGGCCGCCAGTCCGATGCCCCACACCGGGTCGACCGGGCTGGCCTCGACCAGGATGCGGTGCTGCGTCCCGAGGAGAAAGGCCCGCAGGTCCGGACGGTGCGCGAACTTGGCGACGCTGCCCCGCACGACCAGTTCGTACCGGTGCTCCCGCCAGTGCTCCTCGTCGAAGCCGCGCACCGAGCGCCCGACCGTCTTGGCCTCGTGGGGATGGCCGGCCAGCAGGACGCGTTCCAGGGCCTCGTCGTCACCGAACAGCCGCGCCTTGCCCGCCATCATCCAGTGCTCGGCGGTGGGGTAGCGCACGCCGTCCACCGTGAACGGCGCATGCCACCACTGGCTGAGACAACTTGAGCCGACGGTCCCGTCGCGCCGGGGGTGGTGCCCCCAGAAGCACACGTACTTCAGCCGAGGACCGAGCCGGGCGGCCTCCACCACCTCGGCCACCGAACGGGGTCTGCCCGCCATGAAATTGCCTGCCTCCCTGGGAACGCCGTCCCCCACCGGGCCGACGCGCATCACTGACGGCGCGCCGCTGTCCGTCGTCCGCTGTCCGTCGATCATTAATACTGCAACCGCATCTGGGGATTGTGGCCGCGGCATTTGCAGTGGGAGCGGCGGGCGCGGGCTTGGCTGCGTCTGCGGAAGTGTGACCAGTGCAGATGGTGTTCGTTGGTGTGGTGGTGGGGCGTGATGACGACGTGCCCGATCAACCTGCGGATCTCCGGGACGCTCAAGGGAACCCTTCGCGTAGCACCGAACACGACGACGGCGGCGGGGACGGCTTGCTCGCCGTCTCCCTGCCGCCGCGATCGTTGGGGATGACCGATCAGCGGTCGTTCTCCCAGTAAGCGCTGCTGTTGGGGCCCTTGGCCCAGAATCCGAAGGAGACGCCGTTGTTCTCGTCCAGGTTGTACTTCGCGCCGTCCGCGGCGCGATGCGTCTTGCACGTGCCGGCGCCCGTCGTGACCGACATGCCGTACGAGGAGCCGCTGTAGCCGTCCTCGCCGACCTCAAGCTCGGCGGAATAGCCGTCCTTCTTGGTGTCGCACAGTTTGACGATGTCGCCGCGCTCCTGAACGTACACGCGCACGCCGGACGAGCCGGAAATGTTGGGGCCGAAGCTGTGGTCCCAGCCGGCCGCGGAGGCGCCGCCCGCGGTCATCGCGAGGGCGGCGGAGGCCAGCGCGGTCGCGCCGACGAGCATGCGGCCGATTCGAAGCTTCACAGGATTGCTCCTTGCGTGAGGAGAAATGCGGACTTGGTGGTGCGGTGCACCGCTGGGCGGAAATTCACTCGCACACGGGATGCATTCGGATGGATCCCGCCTGGCATTACGGACGCCCCTTGGTCGACTCAAGGGCCGCCCGATGCGGATTCTCCGGCCACAGGCCGTGCCAGGCAGAAATGATCATGCCACTCATGCGAGAAGGAGAGTCACGGGGGGCCCGTGGGGACGACGTCGGGTTTATGGCCTTTTCCTCATGAGTGAAGCTGGTGATTTCCGGTTGAGGAGAGGCATTTCGGGCGCGCTGCCGCGTACTCGTTCGTGACCCAGCCGTCGTCGGACTGGCACAGGACGGTGGCTGATCCAAACGAAAGACCTTAGTACTGCAACCGACGGCCACTCGGGGGCCGGTGGTCCACTGCTTTACGGCGGCGGTCCGCTCTGCGGCAGGCTCGGCTTTCCGGCAGCTCGGCTGCGGCAGGGGTCCGCGGATGTCCGGTGATGCAGGATGTCCGGTGATCCTCGGGGATCGCTGAAGGCGTGTCCTCAGGCCTCGGACTCGACGGTCAGGGTGCCGACGATGTCGTCGGCCATCCGTTCCACGATGTCGCTCACCCCGGGGTAGGTCCAGGAGACGAGCATGATCACCGCGCTGTCGCTCCCCGGAGGCACTACACCGTAGGTGATGGTCTCCATGAGCACCCGCTCACTGTCCGGTCCGCTGTCGCCGGCGGCGAAGTTCTGTCGGCCGGACCGCTTCCCCCAGGGGCACATGGGCGTGGGTGATGTCCGGGGCGCCGAAGTCGTCGGTGCTGAAGCGCTCGGCGATCCAGTCGAGGGTGGTGCGGGCGACGGTGTCGTCGGGGTGGATGAAGTCCACCTCCAGGAGTGCAGCAGCCGGTAGTCGCTGGGCGGTGCGGCGGCACCCGTGTCCGTACGTCTGTCGGTGTCGGTGTCGCTCATGACGTCGCTTCCTGACCGGGGGCCGGACGGTCGAGCCGGAGACGGCTGTTCCACTGGTGGGCCAGGCCCGGACCCGAATAGCAGCACAGCCCTGCTGTTGCGAGAACCATGGTGAGGGCGCCGGATACCGGGTGGGTGTCGACAGAGAGCAGGCCGGAGAGGACGGTCAGCAAGCCGAACAGCGAGAGCGGAAGCGAGCTCGCGTCACCGAGGACGGCGCGCACGAAGTCCGATTCACTCCGGGCCGTCTTCCCATCGAGCGGTCCCAGGGAGTCGACGTCTGCTCGTGCGAGGGACCGGACCGACGGCCAGCCGTCAGCGCCCTCGGTTGCCTCAACGACACGGTCTTCGACAACCAGGTCCGCAGCCGTACCGAGCTCAGTCCATCGGGCTTCGCCATCGGGCCCTCCGAACCAGGACGGCCATGGCAGAGCTGCGCGCAGCCTCCCGTCCCGGGTCCGCATTTCGACACCCACCGGGGGCCCGCCGTGCACGGCACGGATCCGCACCAGCCGCTTCGGAGCCTGCGGGCCCTTCCGGGGCAGCCAGCGCTCACGCCCCAATGAATCGACGAGGACGATGTCGGATGGTTGGACTCGGATCGCAGCGGTCGCGCAGAAGCGCCGTGTGGCGCCGGCTCCAGGGGCCGGGGACGGAGTGAGGACCGTTTCGGCGGCGGGCAGCCCTTCCCGCTCGCCCCGCCGTGCGGCCAGCCGCAAGGCCACGTCGGAGATCGGAGAGATGACGAATGCGGTTGCCGCAACCACGTTCAACCACGGCGCGCTGTCCTTCCAGGCGACCGCGCAGAGGAGGAACGCCAGCCAACTGAACACCGTCGTGCCGCGGAGAACGGAGTGCCAGACCGGGAGCAGGCGGCCGAAGTACGGGTCTGTGCCGGGCCCTCGCGTCGAGTTGCTGAGCAAGGGATCATCGAGACGTGTCACCGTCTCGAGGGGAATTCTCGCCTTTTTCAGGAGCGCGGTCATGCCCGTCAGTTCCAGAAGAGCTGCACCCTCGTTCGGACGGGACCCCGGAGACGGGGCTTCCGGGAGCCATTCCACCAGCGGGACCCGAAGAATGCGCCGCCCCTCATCGTTCTGGAACTCCAGCACTCCCCACTGCCCCGCAGGAGGCATGCGCTTCATGGCTTCAGCGCCGAAGAGATTGACGTGGACAGCGCGCGCAATGCCTCCCTTTCCGGTCGGATAGCGCGTAACGCTGCCGTCGGGCTGCCGGAACGCCAGTGCTCCGTCGTCCCAGTAGATCCGGGAGTTCCGTACGACATTGAGGTTGGGGGTGCGCTGTGCGCATGGGCGCAGCGCAGGCTCCGGTACCTGGGACGCCAGGTGGGGAACGAGTGTTCCGCTCATGACTCCATCCATTCCCTGTCGTGGTGGCGTCTTTCAGCCCGAGCGCGTCCCCGGCCCCGGCCTTGTCCGCGCCGTCGAGGGCCGTGGCGAAGCCCGTGGATCCGGCCCAGATACGTGTCTGGGACTGAAATCCCTTGAGGCCTTCCTTGACGAGATCGTCATTGCGCGCTGCGCTGTCGATTCCGTCGATCTCCGCTTTGAGGGAACTCAGGCCGGAATCCTTCACGTTGAACCTTGCGCCGCTCCACGCCTCAGAGCGAGTTGCAGACCGAGTGAGCTGCGATGCGTCCTTGAGGGCCTTCAGGTCCTTGAAGCTCTCCACGCCCTCCTTGAAGATAGCCTTGGGGTTCATCGCTTCACGAATAGCCGACTTGCCGGGGTACCACCCCTTCGGGGTGTTTTCCATCGCCTCGGCGGCGGCCTTACCGCGCAGGGCGCCACTGCTGCCGCGGTTACCGGCTCGGAAGGCCTCCTGCTTGGCCTTGTGCCATGCCTTCGAACCCCTCTTCAGACCACTGCGGCTGATGTCTGCCGTCTCGGTCCGGACAATGGATGAACGAGCCAGGGACTTGGTCCCGATGCCGCGGCCTTTGCACCGGCCATCGCTCCGCGGCCTTGCTCTTCCAGGCCTCGACGGAGCCGACCGCCTTGATCTCGTCGGCCTGGCGCTTGAGGGAGTCCGCGGTGGCGCGCAGCTTCTTCCCCAGCGCCGCGACGGTGTAGGGGGCGCCCGGTACCGGGTCGGAGGACTCGCCGAGTACTTCCCATTCGTGAACGGGAGGGCGCGCGGTCATCTCTTGCCCGTCCCGGACTTCTTGTGCTTGGCGTCCTCGCCGCGCAGGGCGTCCGCCAGAGACGAGTCGATCTCCTGATACGACTTCCCCGCCTCGGTGGCGATCTTGGCGAGCTTCTCCAGCTCGTCCGTGAGTCGCTCGCGGTGAATCTTCCAGTTCGAGCTGAATTCCCCGAACTTGTCGATGACGGACTGTGAGCCCAGATCCTTCACACCGTAACCGTCGGCCGGATTAGCCGCTTTGGTGAACTCTTTGTGGATCCTGCTCAACGCGGAGCCGAACTCCTTGATGCGCTCGGTGTCCGAGACGATGTCTTTCCCCATGACACTCCCCCCCTCGAGTCGGAAAGCGGTGGGTGCAGCAAGTCCTGTCGGCCAGGACCCGCCCCCCAGTGGTCTCCCCGACCGCGGAGGGAATGGCGCGCCGCGCACCCGGCGCCGCGAACGCGAAGAATAGCGAGTCGCGGAGCCAGGTGCGAGAAGACGCATGCGAGAAAAAGCGCCGGGAGGCGGTCAGCCGCCCTTGACGCCCTTGGCGAGGTCCTCGTCGAGCTGCTCGAACTTGTCGGCAGCGGTCTCGAGGAACTTGGCCATGCCCTCGAGGCCCTCGATTGCCTGCGAGGCGCCCTTCTTGAACTCTTCGAAGGAGGTCTGGAACTCCTTCGAGGACCGCTTGGTCACGTAGCCGTTGCTGACGAGACCGTCGACGTAGTCCTTGAGCTTGTCGAGCTTGTCGTCGATCTTGGTGCGCTCGGTCTTGAGGTGCTTACCGGCACGCCGCATCTCGTCATATGTGACGTCAACGTCCTTGGACATCGTTCAACCCCTTATGTCATGCCCCAGGGCCGACCCCCGTGGCTCCTGTCCAGCGGACGGTGTGAAGATCCGCTGATGTTGCAGCTTAGGGGGAAGTCGCAATCAGCGCAGCCGCGGTTCCCGGGCCCCGATTCGCGCTCCGGGGCGAAGCGTGACAAACGCTCAGCCCGTCTTCGGTCCGTCTTCGGCGGGGCCGGACGAGGCAGATATTGTCGCTGTGTTCCGAGGCCTGCGTTTGTGGGGGAGGCCCCGGTCCCCCCACCTGGAGGATGACTGTGCGCCTGACTCTGACCGTCGTCGACCCGCTCGGTGGCGCCAGTGCCGACGTCGTACTCGATGCCGAGCCCGAGTCCCCGATCCACTCGGTGGCAGGTGAGTTGGCCGGTCATGTCGGTGGGCACGGCGGCGCACAGATCATTCCCATCGGGAGCCAGCGCGGCGCGGCGAGTGGTCCGCCCACGGTGTACGTGGACGGGCATCCGCTGGACCCCGCGGCGACCCTCGCCGGCTCGCCGCTGCGCGACGGCGCCGTCGTCAGCCTCCGTGACCCGGCCGGCTGCATCCCCGGCGAGCCCGTGGGGCTCATCGAGCTGCGGGTCGCGGGAGGCCCCGGCGCCGGCGCCGTGCACCGGCTGGGCGTCGGCCGGTACGACATCGGCCGCGGCGCGGCCTCCTACGTCCGGGTCGACGACCCCGAGCTGGCCGACCGGGCCGTGACGCTCTCGGTGGCGGCGAACGGCACCTGCCAGGTCGCCGTGCACGCCGACAAGGACGGCGCGACGCTCGACGGCGAAGCCCTGGACGGGGACGACTGGCCGCTGGGCGGGCAACTGGCCGTCGGCAACACGCTGCTGGAGATCACCCGCTACACCCCGCCGGACGCGGCCCTGAAGTGGTCCGACGACGGAGCGGGCCTGGACTACAACCGTCCGCCGCGGCTCCGCCCGCCGGACCGCACCACGCACTTCCGGCTGCCCTCGCCCCCGCGGGAGAACGAAGCCCGGCCGCTGCCCTGGCTGATGGCGCTGTCCCCGCTGGTCATGGCCGTCACCATGGCCATGGTCATGGGGCGCTGGTACTACCTGATCATGGCGGTGTTCAGCCCGGTCCTGCTGTTCGCCAACTACTTCATGGACAAGAAGCACGGGCGGAAGTCGCACGCCAAGCTCGTCAAGGAATACCAGGAGCACAAGGAACGCATCGAGAAGGACGCCCGGGACGCCCTCGTCACCGAGCGCCTCGACCGGCGGCACGGCGCGCCCGACCCCGCGACCGTCCTCGGCCTGGGCACCGGCCCCCGCACCCGGCTCTGGGAGCGCCGGCGCACCGACGCGGACCATCTGCAACTGCGCGTCGGTACCGGACAGCTGCCGTCCGCCGTCGTCCTCGACGACCCCGAGCAGGACGAGCACCGGCGCCAGGTCACCTGGCACATCGAGGACGCCCCGGTCTCGCTCTCGCTCGCCGAGTACGGGGTCATCGGCATGGCCGGCCCCGGGGACTCGCCCCAGGCGCTCGCCCGCTGGGCCGTCGCCCAGACCGCGGTCCTGCACAGCCCGCTGGACGTGCAGTTCTACGTGCTCACCGAGGCGTCGGGGCGGCAGAGCTGGGAGTGGACCCGCTGGCTGCCGCACTCCCGCCCCTCCGGCGCCGCCGACGCCAACCTCCTCATCGGCACCGACGCGGAGACCGTCGCGGCCCGCATCGGTGAGCTGACCCAGGTCCTCGACGCCCGCATCAAGGCGGCCAAGGAGAGCCGGGCGCAGGGGACGTCGTTCTCCGACCCGGACATCGTGGTGGTCTGGGACGGCTCGCGCCGGCTCCGTTCCATGCCCGGTGTGGTCCGGCTGCTCCAGGAGGGGCCGGCCGTCGCCATGTACGCGCTCTGCCTCGACGCCGAGGAGCGCTTCCTGCCCGGTGAGTGCAAGGCGTTCGTGATCGCCGAGGAGCCGGCCCGGGACCACCTCACCGACCACGGAGCGGCCGCCGTCGGCGCCGCGGCCGAGCAGGCCGGCGGATTCCCGTCCTTCCAGGCCTGGCACGCCGCGCCGGCCGGGAACACCCCGGGCGCCGGGACCGAGACCGCCGCCCCGGCGCTGCGGCTGCGTGTCGAACAGGCCGGGGAGGCACGTATCCGGGACGTGCGCCCGGACTTCGTCTCCCCTGCCTGGTGCGGCCGGCTGGCCCGCATGATCTCCCCGCTGCGCGACATCAGCGGCGAGACCGAGGACTCCGCGCTGCCCGGTGCCAGCCGGCTGCTGGACGTCATCGAGATGGAGCCGCCGACCGGACCGGCGGTGGCCGCGCGCTGGCGGATGGGCGGCCAGTCGACCATGGCCGTGATCGGCGAGTCGTACGACGGCCCGTTCGGCATCGACATCCGCAAGGACGGGCCGCACGGCCTGATCGCCGGAACCACTGGTTCCGGTAAGTCGGAGCTGCTGCAGACCATCGTGGCCGCGCTGGCGGTCGCCAACACCCCCGAGAACATGACGTTCGTCCTCGTCGACTACAAGGGCGGCTCGGCGTTCAAGGACTGCGTGAAGCTGCCGCACACCGTCGGCATGGTCACCGACCTCGATGCCCACCTGGTCGAACGCGCCCTGGAGTCGCTGGGCGCCGAACTCAAGCGCCGCGAGCACATCCTCGCCGCGGCCGACGCCAAGGACATCGAGGACTACCAGGACCTGGTGCGCCGCGACCCCTCGCACGCGCCCGTCCCGCGGCTCCTCATCGTCATCGACGAGTTCGCCTCCATGGTCCGTGACCTGCCGGACTTCGTCACCGGCCTGGTCAACATCGCCCAGCGAGGCCGTTCGCTCGGCATCCACCTCCTCCTCGCGACCCAGCGCCCCAGCGGCGTCGTGTCGCCGGAGATCCGCGCCAACACCAACCTGCGGATCGCCCTGCGGGTGACCGACGGCGGCGAGTCCGCGGATGTCATCGACTCGCCCGAGGCCGGCAACATCTCCAAGAACACCCCCGGTCGCGCCTACGTCCGCACCGGTGCGGCCTCGCTCATCCCGTTCCAGTCCGGACGGGTCGGAGGCCGCCGTCCCGGCGCCGCGGACCCGGCCGTCGCCGCGCCCTGGGCCGAGCAGCTGGCCTGGGAGGCGCTCGGGCGGGCCCGGCTGAAGAAGCCCGCGTCCGCGGCCCGCGAGGAAGAGGAGATCACCGACCTCAAGGTGCTCGTGGACGCCGTCCGCGAAGCCAACGAACAGCTGGGCATCCCGTCCCAGCACAGCCCCTGGCTCCCGGCCCTCGACGAGACGCTGCTGCTCGACGACATCCCCGCGGTGCAGGGGGCCGGCGCCCTGCCGCCCGCCCCCTACGGCATGGAGGACCTGCCCGCGGACCAGGCGCGGCGCCCCGTCGCGGTGGACTTCGCCACCTTCGGCCACCTGCTGCTCGCGGGAGCGCCCCGGACCGGCCGCTCCCAGGTGCTGCGCACCATCGCCGGTTCGCTGGCCCGCACCCACTCGACCGCCGATGTGCATCTGTACGGCATCGACTGCGGCAACGGCGCGCTCAACGCGCTCACCAAACTCCCGCACTGCGGCGCCGTGGTCGGCCGCAACCAGACCGAGCGGGCGGTGCGCCTGGTCAACCGGCTCATGGCCGAGGCCACCCGCCGCCAGGAGCGCCTCGCCGAACACGGCTATGCGGACATCGGCGAACAGCGCGCCGGCGCCCCCGCCGAGGAGCGACTGCCGCACATCGTGGTGCTCCTCGACCGCTGGGAGGGCTGGCTGCCCACCCTCGGCGAGCTCAACCACGGCGAACTGACCGACCAGCTCATGGTGCTGATGCGGGAGGGCGCGAGCGTCGGCATCCACGTCGTCATCACCGGTGACCGCCAGCTGCTCGTCGGCCGGATCAGCTCGCTGACCGAGGACAAGTACGGTCTGCGCCTCGCCGACCGATCCGACTTCTCGATGCTCGGCATCAACCACCGGAAGGTGCCCGAGGAGTTCCCGCCGGGCCGCGCCTTCCGGAACGAGACGGCGACCGAGACCCAGTTCGCCCTGCTGTCCGAGGACGCGACCGGCCAGGGGCAGGCGGCCGCGCTGACCGCCATCGGCGAGACCGCGATCGCGCGCGACGCGGCCGTGCCCCGGGCCCAGCGCCCGTTCCGCGTCGACGTGCTGCCCAGCCGGATCTCCTTCGAGGAGGCCTGGGGGCTGCGGGACCAGGAGGCCGCCCGGTCGAACCTGTGGAGCCTGGTGGGCATCGGCGGCGACGAACTCATGGGCTTCGGCCCCGACCTCGGTCAGGGCACCCCGACGTTCGTCATCGCCGGCCCGGCGAAGTCCGGCCGCAGCACGGTCCTGATGAACATGGCGCGCTCCTACCTGGCCCGCGGCGTACGCCTGGTCGTGGCGGCACCGCGGCCGTCCCCGCTCCGGGAACTGGCCGGCCACGACGGGGTGCTCCAGGTCTTCACCGACGACGACATCGAGACGGACGACTTCACCGAGGCCATCAGCACGGCCTCCCCGGAACAGCCGGTGGTGGTGCTGATCGACGACGGCGAGATGCTCGACGACTGCGACGCGGAAGGCGAACTCAAGCGGCTCGTCCAGCGCGGCAACGAACGCGGCCTCGCCCTGGTCATCGCCGGTGACGAGGAGGACGTCTGCTCCGGCTTCAGCGGCTGGCAGGTCGACATGAAGAAGGGCCGCCGCGGTGTGCTGCTCTCCCCGCAGGACTCCTCGAGCGGCGAACTGATCGGCGTCCGCATCACCCGCAGCAACGTCGGCGACCCGGTCACCCCGGGCCGGGGGCTGATGCACCTGGGGAGCGGGGAGTTCTTCGCGGTGACGTTGCCGTTGTAGGGGTGGTGGCGGCCTGTGGGGGCTGAGGTCCTCACAGGCCGTGCCGGGGCTTCTGCAGCGGGGTACGGGCTCGGTGGACAGCGTGACGTGCACTCTTAGCAGTGAATGCGTCGACTGGCGGACGGAGCCCGAGGGGGTCCTGCGGGCCGTTCCGGTCTCCCTGGCCCGTGGGGCTCGATGGTTCGGCTGGTCCATTTGCGACGGTGGGGCACGGCTCTTCTGACCCAGGAGAGGTCGGGGTGGAGCCCCCGCATCCGGAAGGACTCGGAGTGCGGAGGGGAAAGTGCGACTCAGCGGTTGATCGCCTGAAACTCTTGGACGGTGACCGGCGTCGTGGTTCCGAAGGTGCCATCGGGTAGCTCGTCGCCAGTGCCTCCCGAGCCCTTCCAGGAAATCTTCCATGTCAGGGTGGCCTTGAGGTCGTGCGCCTGAGAGTTCTGAGTCGAGCGCAGATAGGTGACTCCGCAAGGGGGATCCTGCGACCCCTTGCCCTTGGTGTAGGGAGTTCCGATGGTTCCGTCGTCATTGAGCGGGCAGTCGCCCGACTTGGGAAAGACTTCGGCGTCGGTCGTTCCCGGATCGATGTGCAGACTCACAGGTGTGGCCGTGGTAGTGGCCCACAGTCCCGTTCCAGGAAGTGATGCGGTGACCTTGATCGGCTTGAATTTTGCCCTGTCCAGCCATATCCAAGTGGGGACGTTGACGGTCTGCTTGCCGTCAGGGTTCATGTCGATCTGAGTGTCCGGCACACGGACCGAGTCGTATGCGTACTCCGCAAGGACTTTGGAGGAAATTGCCTCGGGTGCGTCAGGAGTCTTTCCGTTGGGAACCCAGAACATCAACTTCATGCAGTCCTCCCATCCCCATTCATCCTCACGGTTGGGGTTGATGACGCCCCGCCACCACATCCCTTTTCCTTGCTGAGCGATATTGTAGTTGTCGTACGGGCTCTCCTCGGACTTCTTTCCGTAGTGTTCCTCGAACAGGTCCGAGTTCCATTGCAGGTACGTAGCGACTGGAGCGAGACTCTCCTTCTTCTTGAGATTCTCGACACTGGCCTTGAATTGCTTCGGAGAGGCGACTGGTTCGTACCAGCAAACCGGCGGAGTCCAATTCGGGTCAACGGAACTGATGTTCCCCTTGCCGGGCGACGCACTTCCGCCGGACGTAGTGATCTTGACTCGTGTCTGCTTCACGGAGGCACCCAGCTCGTCTCCGCTGCCCGACCCGGAGGATTCTCCCGAACCGCCGTCGTCACCGTACCCGGCATATGCCGGGTTGACCGGGAGGAGCGCGAGAGCGGTGGCAGATGCCAGGGAAGCCGCGGCGAGCTTCAGATACCGGTTCATGGCTTGCAGGATCCTTCCATGGTCATCACAGCCGTGGTCTGCCAGACTCCCTGCCGGTCCTTCTCGAGTTTTGTCTTGTAGAGAACGTAGTCGTCACTCGAAGCCGGCTCCTTGTTGACCTTCTTTGTTTTGAGGTCCTTGGAGTAGCCCTTGCTCTGGTCGGCGCAGTAGTCGAGCTGAGCCGAACCGTCCTTGCGTACGCTCGCCTGCGGGTTGTAAAAACGAGCGGACCCGGTCAGGGTCAGGTTCTTCTTGACGAAGCCCTTGATCCACTGCTGCCCCGTCAAGAGGCCGCTGCCGCGGGAGTAGAAGGGAACGTACGAAGCTTCGGGGTTTCCCTCCATGATGGCGGCGTGGAGAGAGCGGACGCGCTCCTTGCCGTCCTGCAGGACTGCCTGGGTCCTTGCGTCGCTGGAAGTCCAACCGACGAAAGACATCTCGAAGCTCTTGGGGATCTTGATGTCCGGACGGCGAACGGAATTCGTCGATTCTGGGGTCGGCTCGCCTGATGGCTTGTCGTTCTGTTGGGCGCCTGCGATCTTGTCGTCGTTCTCGGGCTCATCCTTGCTGGCCCCGCAGGCGGTCAGTAGCAGTGCAGCGCCTGCGGAGAGCGCGGTTGCAGTGAGCAGGAGGGGGCGGGGCACGGGTGTCAACTCCATTACAAAGAAGGGTGCTTAGGTCGGCAGAACGCTACTCGGACTCTCTCGGCTGTGCTTGTCCGGTGGTGTCATCGAGCATCCCGAAGGTCCTGTGAGGTGGGGGTGTCGACTCACCTCGGGTGTCTGGATCCTGGATGCCCATCGATGATGACATGGACGCGAAGAGTGATCCCGAGTCATGCTTTGCGTGTGGATTGCGGGGTGTTCGCCCGAAGTTCACGATCACTGACAGGCTTTGAGGTGCTTATCGGCTGCTGATACGGTGCGATGACTTGACAGCTTCATGCCAGCGACGTATTCGCGCGGGTGGGGCTGGTTTGGCGCGAATGCCCGAAATTGAAGACGACGTGCGGGGAGTTGTGGCGTGAAGGTCCAGGAGCGGACGGCGGCGGGGGGCCACAGGGCTTCGGGGGCTGGTCAGCCAATGGGGGACAGGCTTCCCTCTGCGCCTCGTGAGCGTAAGCCCGCGCTTGCCGCTCTCGCAGTTCTTCTCATCCTCGTCGGTGCGCTCGGGGCGACGGTCCTCGTGCTGCGAGCCGGGGAACGTATAGAAGTTGTGAAGATTACGCGTGATGTTCCGGCAGGTAAGCCGGTGCCGGAGTCCGCGATGGCTTCCGTGATGGTCGCCGAGGATTCCGGCGTGCAATACGTGAAGTGGGAAGAGCGCGATCTTGCTCGCACGAAATACCGTGCCGCCACCGATCTCACCAAGGGTTCCCTGCTCGTCGGTTCGATGCTGTCGGACGACTCCGGCGTTCCCGCGGGCAAGGTCGTCGTCGGACTCTCCCTCAAGGCCGGGCAGTTCCCCAAGGGGCTGAAGAACGGGGACACCGTGTCCGCGTACCGCGTCGGCACTGAGACGTCCGCCTCCAAGCCCTCCTCCGGTTCGGCGGGTTCCGCCGGCTCCGCCGGTACCCCCCTGGCGCAGAACGCCAAGGTGGACGACGTCACCGCCGCCACCGGTGAGACCATCAGCAGCTCGGACCTGCCCGTCTCCCTCCTCGTCAACCAGGACGAGGCCGAGGCGCTGGCACAGGCGGCCGCCGGCGGTCAGGTCGCGGTCGTGCTCGTGCCCAAGAACGCCGGTTGATGCCGGACTCGTTGGCCCTGCGATCCACGCGGGTCTCCCAGGGCAGGTAGGGACGTAAAGGAATATGGCGCTCATCGCTCTCGCCGCGGACAAGGGTTCGCCCGGCGTCACCACCACGGCTGTCGCACTCTCCGCCGTCTGGCCGCGCCGTGTGCTGCTGGCCGAGGCCGACCCGGCAGGCGGGGATCTGGTCTACCGCAGCGCGGCCGCGCACGGCGGTCCGCTCGACCCCAACATCGGCATGCTCTCCATCGCGGCCACCGCACGTCGCGGACTCGCCGCGGAACAGCTCTGGGACCACGCCCAGCCGATGTCCGGCGGCCTCGACGTCGTCGTCGGTCTCGGCAACGCGGAGCAGGCCGTCGGCCTCGCCGGCCTCTGGCCCACGCTCGGCAGGGCCTTCAACGGCCTCGCCGAGACGGCCCAGCAGCCGGCCGACGTCATCGCCGACTGCGGCCGCATCGGCCCCGACGCGGCTGTCTCCGAGATGCTCTCGCAGGCCGCGCTGGTCCTGCTGCTCTCCCGTACCGAACCCGAGCACCTCGCCCGGGTCCGGGACCGGGCCGCCGCGCTCTCGGCCAAGCTGCACGGTGCGCAGCGCGGGGCCGCGCAGCTCGGGCTGCCGCTGATCGGTGTGCTGCTCATCGCGGACCCCGGCAACACGCGGCTTCCCGGGCAGGTCAACGACATGCTCGTCGCCTCGCAGACCGGTGCGCGGGTCGTCGGTGTGATCGCCGAGGACGCCGTCGGCGCGGGGCAGCTGTCGGGCCGCAAGCGCGGCCGGGTGGAGAAGTCCCTGCTGATCCGCTCCGCCCGCAAGGTCGTCGGCGATCTGCACCAGCAGTTCGGTTCCGCGTGGGCCGGGCCGGCGATGCCGGGCACCGGAGCCGTGCAGTGAGTGGCGGCACCCTGGGCGGAGGACACACCCTGGGGGGCTCTCCCGGGCAGCCGGCCCACAGCGTCGTCGACCACTCCCTCGTCAAGCGGTTCCGGCAGGAGGCCGGTGACCGGATCGCGGAACAGCGCCGTCTGGACCAGACGTCCGGCGTCGCCCCGATGTCCACCGAGGACGAACGGCAGTACGCCCGCGCGGTCATAGCCCAGATCCTCGAGGAGTACGCCCGGGCCGAGATCAACGCGGGCCGGTCGCCGCTGGACGCCGAGACCGAGGAGGCGTACGCGGCGGCCGTGCACGCGGCGCTGTTCGGCGTCGGCCGGCTCCAGCCGCTGCTCGACGACCCCGAGGTCGAGAACATCGACATCAACGGCTGCGACCACGTCTTCGTCGGATACGCAGACGGCCGTGAGGTGCAGGGCGACGCCGTCGCCGAGACCGATGAGGAACTCGTCGAGCTCATCCAGGTCCTCGGCGCCTACTCGGGTCTGTCGTCCCGCCCCTTCGACTCGGCCAACCCCCAGCTCGACCTGCGGCTCCCCGACGGCTCGCGGCTCTCCGCGGTCATGGAGGTCACCCGCCGCCCGGCGCTGTCCATCCGGCGGGCCAGGATGGGCAAGGTCTTCATGGCCGACCTGGTGGGCAACGGGACCATCTCGCCGGAGGTCGCCAACTTCCTGGCCTGCGCCGTGCGCGCCCGCAAGAACATCATGATCGCGGGGGCCACCAACGCCGGCAAGACCACCCTGCTGCGGGCCCTCGCCAACGAGATCCCGCCGCACGAGCGCCTGATCACCGTGGAACGCGCCCTGGAGCTCGGGCTGGACCAGTTCTCCGAACTGCACCCCAACGTGGTGGCGTTCGAGGAGCGGCTGCCCAACTCCGAGGGACTGGGCTCGATCAGCATGGCCGAGCTCGTGCGCCGTTCGCTGCGCATGAACCCCTCGCGGGTCATCGTCGGTGAGGTCCTCGGCGACGAGATCGTCACCATGCTCAACGCGATGTCGCAGGGCAACGACGGCTCCCTGTCCACGATCCACGCGAACAGCTCCAGCGAGGTGTTCAGCCGCATTTCCACCTACGCGCTCCAGGCCAGTGAGCGGCTGCCCATCGAGGCCAGCCAGATGCTCATCGCCGGAGCCATCAACTTCGTCGTCTTCATCGAGCGCCGCAACAACTTCCACAGCGGCGGGCGGCTGAGCCGCACCGTGACCTCGGTCCGCGAGGTCAACGGTGTCGACGGCCGCGTGCTGTCCAGCGAGGTGTTCGCCGAGATGCCCGACGGGCGGGTCGTGCCGCACGCTCCCATCGCCTGTCTCGATGAACTGACCGTCCACGGCTACCGGCCGTCCGGGACCTGGGGGTGACCACGGCCGTATGAACGGAATCTCTGCCCTGGGCGGCATCTTCTCGCTGCCCGTGCTGTACGCACTGCTGTCCGGCGTCGTCGTGGGAGGCGGCGTGGCGCTGCTGATCGTGGCGGTGCGCGGGCTGCCCGCCAAGCCCGAACACGAGAAGGCGAAGGCGAGCGAGCGGGCGGCGGAACTGGCGCGCTTCGCCAGCCGCCGCGGTTCGCTCGCCGCCGGTGTCGGCCTGGTCGTCCTGCTGCTCACCCGCTGGGCGGTCGCGGGCCTCGCCGCCGGCGTCCTGGTCTTCGTCTGGGACCGGCTGTTCGGCGGCGCCAAGGAGGAACGGTCCGCCATGCGCCGGGTCGAGGCGCTCGCCGCCTGGACCGAGTCGCTGCGCGACACCATCGCCGGCGCCGTCGGCCTGGAACAGGCCATCCCCGCCTCCGCGCGCGCCGCGACGCCCGCCCTGCGTCCCCACCTCGACGCCCTGGTGGACCGGCTGCGGGCGCGTACGCCGCTGCCCGACGCCCTCCAGCACCTCGCCGACGAGATCGACGACGCCTCCGCGGACATCATCATCGCGGCCCTGATGCTCAACGCCCGGCTGCGCGGGCCCGGTCTGCGCGAGGTGCTCGGCGCGCTCGCCAAGTCGGCCCGTGAGGAGGTCGACATGCGCCAGCGCGTCATGGCGCAGCGCTCCAGCACCCGGCGCAGTGTGCAGATCGTCGTCGGCGTCAGCGTGGCGTTCGTGCTCGGTCTGTCGATCTTCAACCCGCAGTTCGTCGAGCCCTACGGTTCGCCGGTCGGTCAGCTGGTGCTGGCCGGGGTGTGCGGGCTGTTCGCGATGGGCTTCTGGTGGCTGCGCAAGCTGTCCAGCATCGACACCCCGGCCCGCTTCCTGACCCGGGACCAGCCGGCGGTGACGTTCGTACGTCCGCGTTCCGAGCAGGAGGAGGTGGCGTCGCGATGACGACGACAGTGCTGATCGGAGCGGTCTTCGGACTCGGCGTCTACATCCTGGTGCGGGCCCTGGTCCCCACCCGGCGCAGCTCCCTGTCCACCCTCGCGGAGATCGACCGGATGCGGGCGCGCGGCGTCTCGCACAGCGCGCAGAACGCCACCGCGGACTCCGGCCGGCTGGGCGGGCTCCGCTCCGACGTGGGCCGCAGGGTCGCGGACTTCTACCTCCAGCAGGGGTGGGAACAGCGGTCGCTGCGCGCGGACCTGGCGGTGCTCGATCGCAGCTGGGAGTCGTTCCTGGCGACGAAGGTGCTGCTCGCCGCGGCGGGGCTGTTCTTCGGCCCGCTGCTCTTCGCCGTCGCCTGGGTGCTCGGGGTCGGCAGCAGCCCGATCGTCCCGGTCTGGCTGGCGCTGCTCTTCGCTGGCATCTTCTTCATGCTCCCGGACCTGGAGGTCCGGCGGGACGCGGCGGACAAGCGCCGGGACCTCCGCCGGGTCATCGGCGCGTATCTGGACCTGGTGTCGATGAACCTGGCCGGCGGCCGGGGCCTCCCGGAGGCCCTGATGGCGGCGGCCGAGATCAGTGACGGCTGGGCGCTGCGACGGGTGCGCAACTGCCTGTCGGACGCCCGGATCACCGGTACGAGCCAGTGGCAGGCGCTCGGACGGCTCGGCGAGGAGCTGGGCGTGGAAGAGCTCAAGGACCTCTCGTCGTCGCTGGCGCTCGTGGCCGACGACGGCGCGAAGGTGCGGGAATCCCTGGCCTCCCGGGCCGAGACCATGCGGCACCGGGAGATGGCGGAGATCGAGGGCAGCGCTGGCGAGAAGTCGCAGTCGATGCTGGTCGCGCAGCTTCTGCTGTGCGCGGGCTTCCTGGTCTTCCTGATCTTCCCGGCGGCGATGCGCGTGTTCCAGGTCTGACCCTTCTCCCCAACCCCACTCATTCGAGAGGACACCAACCATGAACTTCGGATCCCGGATCAGCCACCCGGCTGTCGACTTCCTGCTGACCTTCCTCCAGGGCCGCATCCAGCGCGCCCGCTCCGGCGAGCTCGACCGCGGCGCCTCCGCCGTCGAGTGGGTGATCATCTCGGCGGTCGTGGTGGCGATCGTCGGCGTGGTCGCCGGTCTCATCAACGCCGCGCTGAAGGACGGCGCGAAGAAGGTCGGCGACTGCATCGAGGGCGCCAAGGCCACCGGAACCTGCTGACGGGCCGGTCCACCGGCCGACGAACTTCCACGGGGACGCACAGCATGAGACGTACGAACGTCGCACCCGGCCGCGGATCGCTGCCGGGCGGCACCGCGCTGCGCCGGGGCGTGCGACGCCGGCTGGACGCCGCGCGCGGCGACAGCGGTTCCGGCGACCGCCGGGGGCGTACGGGCCGCGATCGGGGCATGACCGCGATCGAGTTCGTGCTGTTGACGCCCGTCCTGTTCTTCATGATCTTCGCTTCGGTGCAGTTCGCGCTGTACTTCTTCGCGGATCATGTCGCTCAGGCGGCGGCGCAGGCGGGCGCGCGCGAGGCGCGCGCCGAGGCGGACGAGAACCCGGGCGGCTGGCGTGGCAAGGCGACGTCCAAGGCGCAGGGCTACATCGACCAGCTCGGGCCGCAGCTCCTCACCTCACCGGCCGTGAAGGCCGTGCAGTCCGAGCAGAACATGGTGGGCGTGGAGATCGAGGCGGACGTGCCGTCGGTCTTCCCCGGGCTGAACCTGACGGTCCACGCGCAGTCGCAGGGACCGGTCGAGCGCTTCGTGGAAGAGGAGGGCTGATGACGCGGGAGCACGCCGCGGCACAGCCGCGGGACGCGGTCCGGTTCCCCGGGCGCACCGGGGACACCGGTGCGCGCCGCGGGAGTTCGGTGGGCCGGGACGCCGGCCTGTCCACGGTCGAGGTGGTCATCCTGGCGCCGGTGATGATCCTGTTCATCCTGGTGCTCGTCGCCTTCGGGCAGTTGGTCGACGGGCGTGGCGCGGTCGACGGCGCGGCCCGCGACGCGGCCCGCGCCGGCTCGATCCAGAAGGACTCCGGGCTGGCGATGTCCGAGGCGCGGAAGGCGGCGGAGTCGGACCTCGCCGATGTGTGCGCCGGCGGCGTGACGGTGCGGAAGACGAGCGCCGGTTTCAAGCCGGGCGGATTCTTCACCGTCGAGGTCAGCTGCCAGGTCCGCGGGCTGGACATGCTCGGCCTGGACATTCCCACCCAGCTGACCGGCACCTCCACTTCGCCGCTCGACCGTTTCCGGAGGGCGGCATGAGAGAGCCGACGGCGCTGCGCGCACGCTGCCGGGCCCGGTACGCGGGACGGCTGGACGACCGGGGCTCCGGCGCTGGCGCAGTGATCATCTTCGCGGTGCTGTTCCTGGCGCTGGCCGGCTTCGTCATCGACGGCGGGCTGTCCATCTCGCAGCGCGAGCGCGCGGCCGACATCGCGGAACAGGCCGCCCGGTACGCGGCCAACGACATCGACATCGAGGCCGTCCGGGAGAACCGCGGCGGGGCCGCACCCATCAACTACGCCAACTGCGGTCAGCGGGTGCGCGAGTTCGCGCAGGAGGCGGGGCTCAGCGGCCCGGACGCCGCGCGGGCCCGGTGCACCGGGGGCGATGTGGACTTCGTCGAGGTCGACATCCAGCTGACGTACCGGCCGATTCTCACGGGTCTGTTCTACGACCGTGAGATCACCGTGCACGGCGAGTCCCGGGCCGAGATCCGCACGGGCTGACCCCACGGTCCGGCATCACTCCTCCCCCCACACCGTTCAGAAAACGGAGGTTCTCCCCTCACATGATCGAACGCATCGCTCCCACGGGCGTCGGCGTGGCCCTCGCGGTCGCGACGGCGCTGCTGCTCACCGGCTGCAGCAGTGAGGAATCCAAGGGCTCGGGGAAGATCGAGGGTGCCGGGCAGGGGGCGAGCGAGCCCGCTCCCTCGCACTCGACGGACCAGCGCCGGGTGTCCACGGCCGGTTTCGACCTGCCGAAGGACGTCACGGTGGCCGTCGAGGCGGACACCACGGGCGACAAGGCGAAGGACGCCGTCCTCGAGGGGCACGCCAAGACCCTCATGGGACGGCTGGAGTACCTCACCGGCCGGGACCCGAAGTCCCCGGCCATCGGCCGCTACGTCGACGACACCGCCCGCCCGCCGCTGGTGGACCAGGCGGAGCAGGCCGACGCGCGGAATGAGACGGTCACCGGCACCTTCCGTTATTACCAGCGGAAGGTGACGTCGGTCCGGAAGGACATCGCACAGGTCACCTACTGCGAGGACCAGTCGAAGGCCTTCAGCAGGAACGTCGGGACGGGCAAGGTCAAGAGGACCGAGCCGAGTGCCCAGGACTACATCGCGTACACCGAGGCGTTGCAGAGGACGGGCGGAAGCTGGCGCGTCCTCACCTCGAAGTCGGAACGGGGAGCTGCCGCATGCCAGTGAAGCATCCGAATCACCTGCATCACCTGAATCACCGGAATCGCCTGGCCGGGATACCGGTCGCCGCCGCGCTGGTGCTCGGCCTCGCGGCCCCGGCCTACGCCGGCACCGGATACACCCAGGGCGGCAGCGGTACCGAGCAGAGCGGCTCCTCCGACCAGGGCAGCGGCACGATCGCGGCCGGGGTGAAGGTCCGTACGAACCTCAAGGCGAAGGCGGGGACGTCGCCGGTCACCCCCGCCGACACGAACTGGACCCCGCCGCTGTGCTGGACCCAGCCCAAGTTCTCCGGCAAGGAGTACAAGGCGGACAGCAAGAAGACCGCCCTCCGCGACCCGAAGACGGGCAAGCCGCTGCCCGGCTGGGACAAGGGCAAGGACTTCCACGAGAACGACAAGGGCGCCTGGTGGTACCGGACCTACGACCGGGACCAGATCATGAGCGGCGACCCGGACACCCCGAAGCGGATGGAGGCCTGCGCAGGCCTCCCCGGAATCGTCTGGGTGCCGGAGGGCGACCCCAAGCCCCAGAAGGCCATTTCGCCGGAGATCCTCTCCGGGATCGCGTTCAAGGCCATGAAGCTGCCGGCCGCGCCGGTGAAGCTGAGCCCGGCGGCGAACCGGCAGATCGTGAACCTCGACACCAAGGTGAAGTTCGACGCGCCCCTCGACCGGGTCTGGGTCACCGCGACCTTCGACGACTTCGGCGTGAACGTGGCCGCCACCACGGTGGCCACCCCGGTCGCCCTGAAGATCGACGCCGGCACGGAGTTCGCCGACCCGCAGTCCTGCACCTACGACCTGCGCAAGGACGGTGACGGCTACGAGGTCGACTCGGGCGACAAGGGCTGCAACGTCACCTACCGCAAGTCCTCGGGCGACGGCACCTACCCGCTGAAGGCGCAGATCACCTGGAAGGTCACCTGGACCGACTCGGCGGACCCGGACGGACCGGCACAGCAGCCGGCCCTGCCGGACGGTCTGTCGACGTTCGAACAGGACGTGACCGTCAAGGAGATCCAGGCCATCAACCGCTGACCGGCGGCGCACCACGGCACCGCACACACCGGTCACGGGAGACCTCCCGTCCTTCGACACCCCCGGGCCCGCTGACTAGGCTCGGGGGGTCGGTACTTCCCACCACCCAGGCGACCCGCAAAGGCATAGGACATCCGCCATGGCGCGCACAGCCCGCACCGGCCCCACCTCGACCCCCCAGCCGAGGCCCCTTCCCCGAGGCCGCCGGACCGCCGGTGACTTCGTCAAGGCCTTCCTCGCGTTCATCGCGCTGGCCGGGCTCGTCGTCGGCGTTCCGGCGGCGCTCGCGTCCTTCGTCGGCTGGCCGCTGCCGAACGAGATGCCCTCTCTCGCCACCCTCCAGCAAGAGATCACCACGACGGTCTTCATCAAGGTCCTGACGGTGGTCGTCTGGGTGGCATGGGCGCAGTTCACGGCCTGTGTGCTCGTCGAGGCCAAGGCCGAGCTGTCCGGGGTCGGCGTCCCCACCCGCATTCCGGGCGCCGGCCCCAGCCAGCTGCTCGCCCGGCAGCTCGTCGCCGCGCTGCTGCTCGTCGGCGCGACCGCCGCGAGCTTCACGCCCGGCCTCTCCCAGCTCGGCCAGACCTACGAGGACAACCACCGGCCGACGGTGGCCGCCGCCGCGCAGCAGACCCCCGGCGACCTCGCCGTCCAGGCCACCCAGCAGGCCGCGGAGCGGATCGCGAAGGAGGCCGAGCAGACCGAGGCCAAGGGGGGCCAGTCGGCCGAGCAGGGCACGAAGTTCTACCGCATCCAGCCGCCCGAGGGCCGCCACCACGACTCGCTCTGGGAGATAGCGCAGCGCCACCTCGACGACGGGCGCCGCTACCACGAGATCTACGAGCTCAACAAGGACCGGCTGCAGCCCGACGGTTCGCAGCTCTCCCAGGCCAGCCTGATCCGCCCCGGCTGGATCATGGAGATGCCCGCGGACGCCCACGGCGGCGAACTCGTGGAGATGCCCGACGCATCGCCGAAGGTCTCCGAGGACGTGCGCGAGCAGATCAGCGACTACACCAAGTCCAGCCCGACCGCGCAGCAGGACGGCGCGGGGCAGCAGGGCGGTTCCGGACACCAGGGCGGTGCCGCAGAGCAGGGCGGTTCGGGGCAGCAGGGCGGTTCGGGGCAGCAGGGCGGCGGCCTCGACGCGGCCGGCGACCAGATCACCCAGCCCATCTCCGTCGTCCCCCAGGCACCCGACGGTTCCGTCGAGCGCCCGGCCGAGACCGGACCGGCGCCCGCCGCCGAACAGGCCACGCCCGCACAGGAGTCGTCCTCCTTCGGCCTCTCCGACGCCCTCATGGGCGCTCCGCTGCTCGCCGCCGGTCTGCTCGGGGCACTCGGCCGCCGTCGCCGCGCCGCCCTCTGGCAGTCGGCGATGCGCGCGGTCGGCGGCCGCACCCCGGACCTGATGACGCCCACCGGCGCCGCCGCGGACGTCCAGGACGCGCTGTTCGTCGGCGCCGACCCGGACGCCGTCCGCGACCTCGACCGGGCCCTGCGCGGCCTCGCCGCCGCCCTCGGCGCGGAGAACCGCACCCTGCCCACGGTCTACGCCGCCTGGCTCACCGACAGCGAACTGCACCTCCAGCTCGCCCACCCCGCCGGGCAGCCGCCCGCGCCGTGGCAGCTCGGTCAGGACCAGACGTTCTGGCGCATCCTGCGCTCCGACATCGACGGGGCGGAGGCCGACGGCGCCGCCCCGTACCCGGGGCTGGTCAGCCTCGGCTCCTTCGACGACGCGCGCCTGATGCTCAACCTGGAGGCCGTGCCGGGCATCGTCTCGCTGTCCGGTGCCGTCGCGGACCGTACGGCCGTCCTGGCGTCCGTCGCCGCCGAACTCGCCACCAACGGCTGGTCGGACCGGCTGACCGTGACCCTCGTCGGCTTCGGCGAGGAGCTCGGAGCCCTGGCCCCGACCCGCATCCGGCACCTCGAGAACACCGCCGCGCTGCTGGAGACCATGGGCGCCGAGACCGACCAGCGGCGCCGCGCCCTCGGCAACGCGGGCCACGACTCGGTCCTCACCGGCCGCACCGGACCGGCCCGGCACACCCAGTGGGCACCGCACCTGGTGCTGCTCGCCGAGCAGCCGGGCGAGGAGGAGGCGGCACAGATCGCCGAACTCGCCTCCGACTCCGGCCGGCTGGGCATCGGCTACCTGGTGGGAGCCGGGTCCACCGGCCTGCCGGGCGCCACCTGGGAACTGGAGATCACCTCCGACGGCCGGCTGCTGGCCCCGCTGCTCGGCCTGGAACTCCAGGCGCAGCAGCTGCCGCAGGAGCTGCACGCGGCGGTCGTCGAGCTGTTCACCGACGCCGACCCGGCACCCGAGGGCCAGGAGCGGGAGCCCGACCGGGCCCGCATGCCGTTCATGGTGGACATCAGCGAGCACGGCCGCCCCGCCGTCTACGCCCGCCTGGTCGGCCCGTACGAGGTGATGGGCCTCGACGACCCCGATGGCGAACGCAGCCCGCTGCTGCACGAGGCGCTCGCCATGCTGCTGCTGCACCGGGAGGGCGTGCACCCGCGCGTCCTGGCGTCGGCGCTGTGGCCGCGCGGCGCCACCGAGGACGTCCGCGACTCCCTCATCGAGCGGCTGCGCGGCTGGCTCGGCAACGACCCGGACGGCACCCCCCGGCTGGCCACGGACGACACCGGACGGCTCACGCTCGCCCAGTCCGTCGTCTCCGACCTGGACGTGCTGCGCACCCTCCACCACGAGGCGACCGCGGGAAGCGGTTCGCGGCGGGCCTCCGTGCGGGAACGGCTGCTCACCGACGCCCTCGCGCTGGTCCGGGGCCCGCTCCTGGCGGACCGGCCGGCGGGCCGCTACGGCTGGCTCTCCCACGAGATCATCGACGCCCGGCTGCCGCTGCTCGTCGCGGACGTGGCGCTCGCGCTCTCCGAACACCACCTGGGCGCCGAGCACCCGGAGAAGGCGATCGAGGCCCTCAACACCGCGCTGCCGTCGGCACCGTCGGACGAGCGGCTGTGGAACGAGCAGCTCCGGGCGGCCCACGCCACCGGTGACCCGGCCCTGCTGGAGTCCACCGTGGAGTCCCTGATCGCCCACAACAACGCCCTGAGCGGCGGTGCGCGGGGCCTGCCGCCGCGCACCGAGGCCCTGCTCGACGAACTGCTGCCGTCCTGGCGCGGCACGGAGGCGGCCACCGGCTGACACCGTGCCGCCCGGCGCGGAACACCACAGAACACGGCTGGGGCCGGAGTCCGTACAGGACTCCGGCCCCAGCCGCTGTGTGGGCACCCGGCGCGGAACCCCCCACCGCGCCGGGCCACCCCCTCGGCGAATCCGCCGACAGTGCGGCGGAGCCGGTCCGGCGGATCCGCAGTCCGGGCCGCCAACCGGTCCGAGCCGGGGACCAGTTCGGACCGCCACTAGGCACCGACCGCCACTTGGCCCCGACCGTCACTCGGCCCGGACCGTCACCCGGCAGGACCGCCGCGGCCGCCGGACGGACAGCGGCGTCGCCCGGGCCCGGCGGCCACCGGCTGTGCGGTGGCCGCCGGGCCGGACCGTTCTACTGGATGGTCCAGCCGACCCGGCCGACGCCGCTGCTGTAGAAGGCGCAGACCCCCTGCGACTCCGAGTACTGCCCCGGAGCCAGGGTCACCCACTGACCGGAGACGTCCGGGGCCCGCCCGCAGACGATCTCCGCGCGGAAGGTGACCGGGTGGTCGGTGTTGTTGGTGCAGCCCGCGATGCCGTGGTCGGGGTTGTTGGCGTGGGTCCAGCCGTCGCAGTCCACCCCGCCCGGGGTGGCGGACTCAGCCGCCTGTGCCACCGGCGCGGTGAGCCCGAAGGCGACAGCGGACAGGGTGGCGGCGATGCCGACGGCGAAAGTGTTCCTCGTGAAGCGCACGATGTGCCCCCGTAGTACTGGTCGTTCGGTATCCGACCCGGCCACCCCTCGCGGTGCCCGGTGATGACCAGTCAAGGACACCGGCACGCGGACGGGAACCTCACAGATCCGAGGGTGGCGCTCCCGGAGGTGGCGCGCCGCCCTCGCGACGCGCCGGCGCCGTGCCCCGCCCCGTGCCCGGTCAGCCCTTGCTGACCGCCGCCAGGATCTCCGGGAGCCGCCCCGACACCCGGGGTGCCGCGAGCCGCAGTCCGAGCGTCACCAGCGTCAGCCCGTACGCCGCGCCCAGTGGCAGGACGAGCCACAGCCAGGCGTGCGCGCCGGCCAGATGCAGCCAGATCGTCAGCCCCAGCACCGGCGCGCCCAGGACCAGCCCCGCCAGCAGCCCGGCGGCGAAACTGAGCCAGGCCAGCCCCGCTTGCCCCGGCGCAACATTCTTGTAGCCGCTGTCCTGCGGAATCGAGTACGGGAAGAGGGCCGAGGCCAGCGCGCCCGTCCCCACCAGGGAGCCCAGCAGCGTCAGCGAGAGGCCCAGTACCTCCGGCAGCGCCGACCACTGACCGGCGAAGGCCGCTGTCCCCACCGTCACCAGCAGCACGAACGGCAGTCCCACGACTCCCAGCGCCATCGCCCGGCCACGGAGCTCCAGCAGGGCGTCGCGGCGAGAGGCGATCGTCTGCGCCACCATCCAGAACGCCGAGGTGTCCTGCCCGAACTGGTTGCCCATCTGCAGGCCCAGCAGGCCCGCCGCCCAGCACGCCGTGTACACACTGGCGTTGCCCTGCAGCGCCGAGATGAACGGGAGCAGCAGTCCCATCCCGAGCGATGTCGCCCAGGAGGCACGCGACTTGGGGTCACGCCAGGAGTACCGCAGCGTGCGCAGCATGACCGTTCCGGTACGGCCTGCCGGCAACAGCCCCGCCAGCCCCGCGCTCCGGCCCTCCTTCTGCTGCTCCTGCGTCACCGCCTGCAGCGTCGAGCCGTCGGGCGCGGTCATCAGGTGCACCAGGCTCCGCTGCCACCACCGCAGCAGCAGCACCAGCACCACGGCGTTCGCCAGCAACTGGGCCAGACACTGGCCGTACGCGCCGTCCCCGGCGGCCCGGACCGCGTCCAGCGCCGACGCCGGAGGCAGCCAGCGCAGCACCTCGGAGGCCGGCTCCAGCACCTTCAGCCCGTCGGGCTCGGCCAGCTTCTGCGCCCCCAGATTGACGAACTGCAGCCCGATCGCGATGAACAGGCCGCTCAGCAGCGCCATGTCGCGCCCCTTGCGGCTGGTCAGCAGCCGGATGTTGGCGGCCGCGACCGCGCGCGACAGCGCCACGCACACCAGCACCACCAGCGCCGCCGCCGGCACTCCGGCCACCACCCCCGCCGCGCCGTCCGCCACGGCGATCACGGAGCCGATGACGAGTGTCAGGGTGAACAGCGGGCCTATGCCGATCAACGAGCTGACCAGCAGCGCCCTGACGAGCGGCCGGGGCCGCAGCGGCAGCATCACCAGCCGCGTCGGGTCCAGCGTCTCGTCACCGCCCGGGAACCACAGCGGCATCGCCGCCCACGCCAGCGCCAGCAGCGCCACGACGACGATGGTGAGCGCCGCGGCGTGCGCGTTGCCGCGCAGTGCGATCAGCCCGAGCAGCTGCAGTGCCGCGAACAGCAGCGTCACCACGACGGACGCCACATACACGACCCGGCGGCCGGACGACTGGCGCAGACCGTTGCGCAGCAGCGACAGCTTCAGCCGGACGAAGACCGGGGTGAGGGCGGGGGCTACGGGCGTCGCCGACGCCGTGCCGGCGCTCACCGGGCGCCGCCGAGCCACTCCAGATCCTGCCCCGACGCCCCGGCGTGCGCACCGACCAGCTCGAGGAAGGCGGCCTGCAGCGAGGGAGCGTCGCCGCGCACCTCCGCCAGCGTCCCCCGGGCCCGGATCCGGCCCGCCGCCATCACCGCCACCCAGTCGCAGAGGCTCTCCACCAGCTCCATCACATGGCTGGAGAACACCACGGTGGCGCCCGACGCGGTGTAGCGCTCCAGCACGCCGCGGATGGTCTGGGCGGACACCGGGTCCACGCCCTCGAACGGCTCGTCCAGGAAGAGCACCCGGGGGTTGTGCAGCAGCGCCGACGCCAGCCCGATCTTCTTCCGCATGCCGGTCGAGTAGTCGACGACGAGCTTGTGCTGTGAGCCGGCGAGATCCAGCACGTCCAGCAACTGGGCGGCGCGCCGGTCCACTTCCTCACCGGGCAGCCCCCGCAGCCGCCCGGTGTAGGCCAGCAGCTCCCGGCCGGAGAGCCGCTCGAAGAGGCGCAGCCCCTCCGGCAGCACGCCGATCCGCGACTTCACCGCGACCGGGTCCTGCCACACGTCGTGACCGTCGATCTCGACCCGGCCGGAGTCCGGCCGCAGCAGACCGGTCACCATCGACAGCGTGGTGGTCTTGCCCGCGCCGTTCGGGCCGACGAGGCCCACGAACTGTCCGGCGGGCAGCTCCAGGTCGATCCCCGCCACGGCGACCTGCTCCCCGAAGCGCTTCCACAGGCCCTGGACGCGCACCGCGGGCGGCTGCACGGCCCCCGCGGCTCCGGCGCGGTCTTCGGTACGAGCGTCCGCAGGCGCTTCCGCCAGGGCGGGCGCGGTGGTCTCGGCGGCGGGCCTGTCGGCCCGCTCCCGGGCTGCGGTGTCCGCCGCCCGGTCCTTCTCGTCTCGTTCCACTGACACAGTGGTGCCTCTCGACGTCCCCGTGGGAGCGCCCTGCGCCCCCCCATCCGTCGAACACGATACGGGCGAAGGGGACGGGCCGCGGCACCCTGTGGATAACTACCCGCGGCCCGTGCGGCGCCCTGCAGGGCCCGCCGATCGGCCGGGCGGCACCGCACCCGGCACAGGAGCACGGACTCCGGTGGCTCAGGACGCCGGAACGTCGACGCCGGGACGCCGGAGCGCCCTGCGGCGGGTGCCCCCAGGACGTCGGGCGGCTCGGCTCAGTGGCCGCGCGACTCGGCGGCCTCCCGCCCGCAGGCGTACACCAGCGGACTGATCAGTTCTGCCACGTCGGGCAGCCACCGGTTCGTGGCCGTCGGTCGCCGGGCCCACTGCGCGGCGCCCCGCGAGCCGATGCGCGTCGGCGGTGCCACCACGCAGTCGTCCTCCCCGCGGGCCACCAGATCCAGACTCTGCGGCGGCATGCCCAGCCGCCTCACCAGGTCCGGCACCTTGGGCGCCGCCCCGGCCAGTACGAGGAACAGCATGCGGCGGTCCGGGGTGCAGATGATCGGCCCCAGTGGCACGGCCATCCGCTCCATCCGGGCCAGTGCCAGGCACCCGGCCGCCTCCGACACGTCCAGGACGTCGAACGTCCGCCCCGTCGGCAGCAGGATCGCAGCCCGCGGCTGCTTCCCCCACAGCCGCCGGGCCACCGACGCGCTGCCCGTCGCCTGCGCCGCCCAGTCGGTGCGGGCCGGGTGCGCCCCCGGAGCGGGGCAGTCCGGTGCGGCGCACGAGCAGCGCTCGGCACCATCGTCGGCGGGCTCCAGCCAGGTGCCCGGGAGCACGTCCCAGTGGCGCTCCTCCACGTATCGCACGGCGGTGTCGAGCAGGGCGTCCCCGCGCTGCTGAGGGATATGAGGGACATCGGTTCCGGTCACTCCAATGGTCTCTTCCACACGCAGCACAACTCCCCCTCCCCGCAAGGGTTACGGGCCACACGGGCGTGCCCGAGGCGCATCGTTTTGGCATCCGGGGCGCATGGGCGCATCGGCGGGGGCGCGCGGAAGAAGGGGTGTGGGGGCGGGGTAGTGCATACGCGGCGGGGTGTGCGCGGTGGTGTGCCGGTGGTGAGTCCGGCGCTGTGGCGTGTGTGCGGCGGCCGATGTGCGCGGCGACGGCCCACCGCGGCGGCGCGTGCGGGGCACGGGCGCGCTCATCGGGCAGCGGACACCGGGCGTGCGCGCCGATTCCCGCGCGACGGTCCGCGCCGTGCGCGAGGGCGGTCGGGAGCAGTGGCGGTGGCGCCGCGTGCGGCGGGGCGTCCGGGCGCGGCGGTGTGCGGTGTGCGCGTGGCGGTGCGCGGCGGCTGGGACGCCGCGGTCCCCGGGGCGCGCAGTTTTCTTCCGGAAATCTCGCCGAATCGCCTTGCAAGACGATGAACAGCAGAAATAGCACGAATTCCCAGGATTCGGACTGGGCAGAGAACAGGGGCGTCGACCAAGGGGGTAGTGCCATGGCCGCCAGGCCGCTTGTAGCGCGTCAGCCCAACGAACGGTTGCAGGCGCTCATTCAGGAAGCTGCCTGCTCCAACGCGGGTCTGGCCCGCAGGGTCAACATGTGCGGTGCCGAGCACGGTCTCGACCTGCGCTACGACAAGACGTCGGTCGCCCGCTGGCTGCGCGGGCAGCAGCCGCGCGGCCGCGCCCCCGGGATCATCGCGGAGGCGCTGGGGCGGAAGCTCGGCCGGACCGTCACCATCGACGAGATCGGGATGGCGAACGGCAAGAACCTCGCCTCCGGCGTGGGCCTGCAGTTCGCCCCGACCGTGCTGGGCGCCATCGAGCAGGTCTGCGAGCTGTGGCGCAGCGACGTCGGCCGGCGCGACTTCCTGAGCGGGGCGACGGTCGCCGCCTCGGCCCTGGTCGAGCCGAGCCGCGACTGGCTGATCACCGGTGTCGACACACAGGTCGCGCGCACCGCCGGGGCCCGGGTCGGGCTCGCCGATGTGGACGCCGTGCGGGCCATGACCGAGGCCCTCGTCGAACTCGACCACCGGTTCGGCAGCGGCCGGGTCCGCCCCGTGGTCGTCCACTACCTCAACAGCGTGGTGTCCGGGCTCCTCGGCGGCTCCTACCGGGAGTCCGTCGGCCGTGAACTCTTCGCCGCCGTCGCCCGGTTGACCGAACTCGCCGGCTACATGGCCGTGGACACCGGCCAGCCCGGTCTGGCACAGCGGTACTACATCCAGGCCCTGCGACTGGCCCAGGCGGCGGGCGACCGTGGCTACGGCGGATATGTGCTCGCCGCCGGAATGAGCCACCTCGCCGCGTCCCTCGGCAACCCGCGGGAGATCGCGCAACTCGCCCGGGCAGCCCAGGAGGGGGCGCGGGGGCGGGTCACGCCGCGTGCGGAGGCGATGTTCTACGCCGCGGAGGCGCGGGGGCACGCGCTGCTGGGGGACGGGCGCGCCTTCCAGGTCGTGGCGGGGCAGGCGCTCGCCGCGATGGAGCGGGCGGGGGAGGTGGAGAAGGACGTGTCCGGTGCGGCCGAGGGGTCGGCCTCGGGGGACGACCCGGCGTGGATCGCCCACTTCGACCACGCCTATCTCGCCGACGAACTGGCCCACTGCCACCGGGACCTGGGGCAGGCGGAGCCGGCGCAGCGGCGCGCGGAGGAGGCGCTGAGCGGGCACCCGGAGTCGAGGGTGCGGCGGCGGGCGATCGATCTGGTGCTGCTGGCGTCGGCGCAGGTGCAGCTGCGGGAGGTCGAGCAGGCGTGCCACACGGGTACGCAGGCGCTGGATCTGCTGGCCGGTCTGCGGTCGAACCGGGGGGCGGAGTATCTGGAGGACCTGCAGCAGCGGCTGGAGCCGTTCCGGCATGAGGCGGTGGTGCGGGAGTTCGGGGCGCGGTTGGATGCGCAGGGGCAGGCGGCGTGATCGCCATGCGGCGTGCGCTGGGGGTTCTTGCGGTTCGTTTGTGCGGGCCTCGCTTGTTGGGTGCGGGTGTGTGGTGGGTTTCGGGGGTGGGGGGGGCGGGGGGGGGGGGGGGGGGGGCGGAATTTTAATGGGCCGGGGGGGGGCCCCAAAAAAACCCGGGGCGCCGCCCCCC
>NZ_JBIASV010000008.1:276083-318574 GCF_042891165.1 Streptomyces sp. NPDC001922
GGGGGGGGGGGGGGGCCGGGGGGGGGGGGGGTTCCGGAACGTATATTTACGGGCCCTGGGGGCCCACAAATACACGGCAGCTTCCGGAACCCCCCACCCCTGCGCCCCCACCCCCTTGCGTCCACCCAGCCCTGCGGCACCGCGCCCTTGCGGTCCGGACCGCCGGGCAGGTGGCACCGCGCCTCTTCGTCTGCCCTCCCCGTACGTCGGCGATCACCTCGTCCCTGAGCTCCTTGCGTCCGGGGCGGTCTTGACGTGCGAGGTGTCACCTTGGCCCGGTCGCCTGTGGGGCGCCTCCTGATGTTCAGCCGGGGCGCTGCGGCCTTCCGGGGGTCCCTTCAATCGTCATTGCTCACGGTGTTCGTCTCGTGTGTGGGTCCGGGGTGTCCGTGGGGGGCGTTTCTTCGGAATTGATTTGGGTTGTTTGTGGTGATATGGGGCGTGGGGCTGGGGGGTTGGTATTTGGGTTGGTTTGTGGGGGTGGGGTGGTGGGGTGCGGGGGTGATGGAACGTTGGATTCCGGTGGGGGTGGGGGGTATCTGTGCAGGTGGGGACGGGTGAGGGCAGGGACATGGCAGAGGGGTGCGGCGACCCGGTAGCGTGACCCGACGGTTCCGTAAGTTCCGCCCAGTCATAGGAGTCCCGGTGTCGCACAGCGGACAGGGAAACGACCCGCATCTGCCTGCGGCCACGCCCGCACATGAAGGCGTCGTGCTGCCCGCACACGGGGAGTCGTGGGTGCCGGAGCAGTCCGGGCCGGCGGCCGGGCAGCCGTGGGGGCAGCCCTGGGGGCCGGAGCCCGCCCAGCCGCAAGCCGCCCAGCAGCAGCCCGCCCAGCAGCAGGCCCCTCAGTCGCACGCCACGCAGCCGCACGCCACGCAGCCGCAGGCGGCGCAGCCGCTGCCGGCCGAGGAGTCCGGCGATGCGCAGGCGACCCAGTACATACCGCCGGTGTCCGCCGGTGCCCCACTGCCGCCCGAGGTCCGGGATCAGCCGACGCAGTTCCTCGGCCGCCGCTCGTTGGCGGAGCAGGGTTCGGACGCGGAGGCGACGCAGCTCATCGGGGCCCCCGTGCCGGCTCCCGAGGCGCCGTCGCGGGCCCCGTACGGGATCCGGCCGGGTATGCCCGGTGACCGGCAGCCGCCCGCGGAGTTCGACGGGCTGTTCCGTGCGGACGCCGGGGACTCGTCCCCGGGCTCCACGCAGCAGATACCCCGGTACGACCCGCAGTTCGACGCCCCGCAGCAGCAGTACGAGCCCCCGGCGCGTTCCCGCAAGGGGCTCTCGCCGGTGGCGCTGATCGCGATCGTCATCGCGGGCTGCACCGTCGCGGGGCTCGCGGCCGGTGCCGCGCTGAGTGGCGACGACGGGGACAAGGGTGTCAAGAAGGCCGCCCAGTCGAGCGCCGCGGGGGCGGAGGAGGACGAGAAGGAGAGCCCGTCGGCGGCGGCCGATCCGGCGGAGCAGCAGGCGAAGTCGCTCGACAGCCTGCTGGAGGACAGCAACAACAGCCGGTCGACGGTGATCCGTTCCGTCGAGAACACCCGGACCTGCACCAACCTGGGTCAGTCCGCGCAGGATCTGCGCGCCGCCGCCGGGCAGCGCAATGGACTGGTGACCCGGCTGCAGAAGCTCTCGGTCGACGAACTGCCGAACAACGCGGCGCTCACCGCTTCCCTGACGCGCGCCTGGAAGGCGTCCGCCGCCGCCGACAACCACTACGCCGCGTGGGCCGACCAGGTCGGCGGGCGTAAGGGCTGTCACAAGGGCCGGGCGCGGGTCACCCCGCAGGCGGCCGCGGGCAACCGGGCGAGCGGTCAGGCCACGGTGGCCAAGAAGGAGGCCGCCGCCCTCTGGAACAAGATCGCGTCGAAGTACGGCCTTCCCCAGCGCCAGTTCACCCAGCTCTGAGGGCGGCCGCCCAGCTCGGAGGTCAGCCCTCCTCGCGGCGGTGCTCCAGCGTGCCGGAGACGTCCACGAAGCCGTTCCGTTCCGCGACCAGCCGCCCGTCCCGGACGCGCTGGTACGTCACCATCGCGTTGGTGATGCGGGGGAAGCCCTTGACGGCGAGCATGTCCTCGTAGCGCCAGCTCAGCTTGGGGGTCAGGCCGCCGGTGTCGACGCCCCCGTCGCCGAGCGGGCCGTCCAGGGCGCGGCGTACGGAGTGTGCGGTGACCTCGCCGTCGTTGCCGAGCGACTCGACGGCCTCGCGCAGCACGGTGTACGCGATCCAGGTGGTCTGCACGCCGGGGTCGGCGGCGTCGATGCGGTTGTCGCCGAAGGCGTGATCGCGGATGACCCGGCGCATCGGGTCCCAGCGCCGGTCGCTCGCCACCGGGTACCAGCCCGTCACGGAGGCCCCGTCCAGTTTGCTGCCGGTGCGGGTCACCAGTGACTGCTGCACGCTGCCCAGGACGGAGGCGAGCCGGACCCGCAGGCCGTCCGGCTGGAGGCGGCGGAAGGAGTCGAAGAAGGTGTCGGTGCGGTCGCCGAGCGCGGCGGTGACGCAGGAGTCCGCACCGCCCATCGCCCGGCGGGCCTGCCGGCTGTAGTCGGTGGCGTCCTCGGGGGCCCGTACGTCGTCCGCGGTGCCGCGCCTGCCCTGTGCCAGGCCCGCGTTGAGGAACGACGGCATCTGGTCGCCCGCGATGGTGTCCGGGCGGACCAGGGAGACCTGGGTGCAGGACCGGGCGAGCTGGCGGCCGTTACCGGCCAGCAGGGAGGCCTGGCCCCCGTTGACCGGATACGAGAGCGGGCTGGTGAACTCCTCGTCCGTCACCCCGTAGCCGCCGATGTACGGGATGCCCTCCGCCTCGAGCTGGGGCATGTACGAGTGTCCGTACTGGCTGTACGAGCCGACCACCGCGACGACGTCCCGGGACAGCGCGCGCCGGGCGCAGCGGCCCGCGCCCACGGTGTTGTTGTGGTCGTTGCACGTCAGGACCTTGAGCTCGTGGCCGTTCAGGCCGCCGTGCCGGTTGACCCAGCGGGCATAGGCCTCGGCCATGGCCGGCATCCCCGGCATATTGGTCGCCCCGGTGCCCTCCGGGGCCCAGGTCATGACCGTCACCGGGGCCTTGGAACCCTCGGGTATGCCGGGTATCGCACCGCAGAGGCTCAGCAGCGCCGCACCGACCGCCGTGGCCGCCGTGGCGAGCGCCGCGGCCTTGAAGGGGCGGGGGGAGGAGGGGCGTCGCCGTCCGGTCATGTTCGGCAACCCTTCCGGTTGCCCCGTAACGCCGGAGTGATGAGATCTCAACGCTCGGTGACGCCGGGGTGAACAGAAGGGGCCCGGTCGGCATCCCGTGTGGAGAACGTATGCTCGATTACCATGCAAGGTTCGGAGAAGTCTTCCCGCCGCGGCCGTCGCTCCACCACCATGGGCGACATGCCGCTCAATGACATGCCGTGGTGGCGCTGGCGCAGCAATGTGCGCTCGGCGCTGCACATGCTCTCCGACCCCGTGTTCCAGCAGGAGTGCTGGCTGGCGGGCAGGGACGGTTATGGCGACGTCACGGACGCCGTCTACCGGCTCGTCGAGGACACCTGGCTCGACAACTGGTCCGCCGAGAAGTACGTGGGAACGATCTTCCGTGACTCGCAGGAGGCGGCCCTCGTGGACGTCGCCGTGCTGCGGGTGCTCCGGATCATGCACCAGGTGGGCCCCGACGCGCCCGTCTCCGCCTATCTGGAGCACCACGGGTGGCAGGAGGCCGTACGGGCCGCCCGGGAGGCCCACGTCCGGCTCGCCGCGAACGACGGCGAGGACCCGGACGCGCCGCCGCGCTCGCTGGAAGTGCTCGCGATCATGACCCGGACGGCTTGAGCTCCGCGGGTGTGCGACGCTATGGGGTCATGAACGAGTCGCAGTCCGCCGCACCCCAGCAGGCCCCTGAGCAGTACGTCCTCACCCTCTCCTGCCCGGACAAGCGGGGCATCGTGCACGCCGTGTCGAGCTACCTCTTCATGACCGGGTGCAACATCGAGGACAGTCACCAGTTCGGGGACCGGGACACCGGGCTCTTCTTCATGCGGGTGCACTTCGAGGCAGAGGTGCCCGTCACGCTGGAGAAGCTGCGGGCCAGCTTCGCGGCGGTCGGCGACTCCTTCGGCATGGACTGGCAGATCCACCGCGCCGAGGAGCGGATGCGGATCGTCCTCATGGTCAGCAAATTCGGGCACTGCCTGAACGACCTGCTCTTCCGGTCGAGCATCGGGGCGCTACCGGTGGAGATCGCGGCCGTGGTGTCCAACCACACCGACTTCGCCGAGCTCGTCGGCTCCTACGACATCCCCTTCCACCACATCCCGGTGACGAAGGAGAACAAGCCCGAGGCGGAGGCGCGGCTGCTGGAGCTGGTGCGGTCCGAGGGCGTGGAGCTGGTCGTCCTCGCCCGCTACATGCAGGTCCTCTCCGACGACCTCTGCAAGGAGCTCTCCGGCCGGATCATCAACATCCACCACTCGTTCCTGCCGAGCTTCAAGGGCGCCAAGCCGTACCACCAGGCCCACGCGCGCGGGGTGAAGCTCATCGGGGCCACCGCCCACTATGTGACCGCGGACCTCGACGAGGGCCCGATCATCGAGCAGGAGGTGGAGCGGGTGGGCCACGAGGTCACCCCGGACCAGCTCGTGGCGATCGGCCGGGACGTCGAGTGCCAGGCGCTCGCCCGTGCCGTGAAGTGGCACAGCGAGCACCGGGTACTGCTGAACGGCAGCCGTACGGTCGTCTTCGCCTGAGGCCCTTCCTCCGGGTCCTGCCGGGGCCTCCGGGTCCTGCCGGGGCCTCCGGGTCCTGCCGGGTCCTCCGGATCCTGCCGCGCGGGAGCGGGCCCGGAATGCGCGGGTTGCGCCGGTTCAGAGGCGGGAGAGGGAGGCCACGGCCGACAGCACGTCGCGGATCGCCTCGCGGTCGCCCTCCTGGCCCGCCGCGGCCTGCTCCGGCGGCACATGTCCGGCCGCGAGCCGGCAGAACTCGATCCCGTCCAGTGCCACATGCGCCACCGCGTGGTCCTCTGATGCCACGGCGGCGGGCGAGTCGAGCGGGATGTGCCAGTCGCCGCCCCCGCTGCCCTCCACTTCGAGATGGAGGGAGCGGCCCGGGGCGCCCGCCGCGACCAGGGTGCGGGGCGGGCTCGCCAGCCCGGCCCGCCGCCGCGCCGCGAGCGTCGCCGGCAGTATCCGCACCGCCAGGTCGATCATGAGGTTGAGGTGGCCGGGCACCGGCGGCTCGTACGGGTAGTCGACGGCCTCGGCGATGTCACCGGCGTGCACCCAGCACTCGAAGGCCCGGTCGACGAAGGAGTCCCGCAGCGGCAGTGTGAAGTCCCCGTACGGCACCTCCAGTTCGGCGACGCCGCGCCCGGCGAACGACACCGTGCGGATCAGGGTGTGCGCCTGGTCCCGCCAGGGCTCCCGGAGCGAGCGCGGCTGTTCCGGCAGCCCGCCGCGCCAGTACGCCTCCGTCCGGGACGCCGGGGAGGGCTCGGCGGGCGCCGCGGCGCCGAGCGGGTCGGGGAGCCCGAGCGCCACGGCCACCAGGGAGTCCACCGTCATCAGATGCCCGAGGACCGCGGCCACGGTGACCTCCCGCTCCACCGCGTGGTCCTCCTCGAACCACCTCAGCCGGACCGGGGCGCGCCACTCCGCGGCGCCCATGTCGCGCAGCAGGGCGTCCAGCCGCGCGGACTCCGCGTCGTACGGCGCGGCCCACTCGGGCACCGGGATGCGCGCGGGCCGGCGGCCCAGGCAGCCCTCCAGGACCCGGGAGCGGAGCAGGGGGTCCAGGTCGAGATTGTCCTCCTTGTGCAGCAGGCCGACGGCGTCGCGCAGCCGCACCGCCTCGTCCGCGCACGGGGCGCAGTCGGTGAGGTGCGCCTCGACGGCGGCCGTCTCCTCGGCGGAGCAGGCGGCCAGCGCCCAGGCGCCGAGCAGCGACTTCAGCACCCGGTGGTCGTAGACCGGGACGGGAGCCGGCGGCGGCCGGAGCGGCCGCGGGGCGCCGGGCGGCCGGGGCGCGGGCACCCGGGTGATGTCCTCGCGGACCGCGGGCGGCGGGTCGGGCAGCGGTCCGTTGTCCTCCGGCGCCGAGCGCGGCGGTGGTATCCGCGGGCGTCCGGCGCTGCCGAACCGGCGGGGGCCCGGCCCGGCGCCGCCGTTGCGCCCGCCGTCCCGGCCGTCGTCCTCCGGATCGTGCCGCCCGGGGCCGAACGGTCCGCTCACAGAGCCCTCCCGTAGCCGGGCGGCGACGCCGCGTGTGGTGAGTGACTGTGCGCGGTGGCCAGCAACTGCAGCCCCAGACGCAGCCTCCGCCGCGCCTCGTCCTCGGTGACGCCCAGGTCGGCGGCGGTCTGCCGGTAGTCCCGGCGCTGGAAATAGGCGAGTTCGAGAGCGGCGCGCAGGGAGGCGGGCATGGACGTCCGGATGTAGTCGGCGCGGGCCGCGGTGGATGCCTCCCGGACCTTCTCCTCGACCTCGTCGGGTGTGCCGTCCCCGCCCCGCCGTATGAGCTCCGACTCGGCCTGCCGGAGCCGGTGGACGGCCTGGCGCTGGGTGAGCATCGCCACCCAGGAGCGCAGCGGACCCTGCTTGGGGTCGTAGGCGTCCGGATTTTCCCAGATGTAGCCGAAGACTTCACGAGTGACCCGGTCCGCGGCGTCCTCGTCGTCCAGGACCCGGTGGGCGAGGCTGTGCACGAGTGACGCGAACCGGTCGTACAGCTCGCCCAGCGCCGCGGCCTCGCCGCGCGCCAGCCGCTGCTGCATCTTCCGGTCCCAGCGGGGTGCTGCGTCGCTCGTCATACGGCCCTCGTCCCTGTGCCGTCGTCGTCCCTGGCGTTCACCGTCCCATCGAATGTAGTGGGCAGAACGGACACCGGACTTCTCTTTGCGGCAATGTGCACCCCTTCCGTCCTCGTGGCTGGTATAGATCCGGTCACTTTGCCCGGGTACCCGGAGACGGGGGTTCCGTGCTGTGCGTAGGGTCGACGGAGCGGCGACCGAGGCGGGTGTTTCATGGGAACGCCCTCGGGCAGCCGAAGGAGGAAGGACTGCTTCCGCATAGCGATCGCAGAGTGCGCGAGTGAAGGGACTTCGGGCGCGTGACGTTGAAAGTAATGGAGGACGAGCAGGGCCAATGGGCTGTTCTGCAAGTCTCCGGAGAGATGGACCTGGTGACCTCGCCCGCGGTTCGGCAGCATGTGCACGACGCCGTGGCGGACGGCCGCCGCAGCCTGGTACTGGACCTCTCCGGGGTGCGTTTCTGCGACTCCAGCGGCGTCGGTGTCCTCATCGCCGCCCGCCGGCTGATGCGCTCGTGCCAGGGGCGGCTGCGGCTGATCCTTCCGGCGCGCGGCGCCGAGGACGGCTCCCACGTGAACCGGGTTCTCGCCGCGCTGGGCGTCCGAAGGCTCTTCGAGGTCTACCCGGACGTCACGGCGGCCGTGGACGAGGCGGCGAGCCCGCTCTCCGCCTGACCCTCCCGCAGCACCGCCGGAACGGTTCCGCGCCGGCGGGAACGCGCACCTTCGGGCGGAACGTTCACCTTCGGGCGGAGAATTCACCGTCAGTCCGAACGTTCGCCCCCGGCCCGGTGTCCGCCGGAGGGCGGGCTCACCGGATGCGGCCCCCGGCCGCGGTCACGAAGGCGTGGATAGCGTCCCGGCTGATGTCCCGGCGCGTGTCCATGTCGGGCCGGTCGACGGCCTTGTGCACCACACTCGCGGCGTCCAGCGCCTCGCCCGCCAGGGCGACCAGGGTGTCGTCGTCGGAGAGCATCTGGATCCGGAAGAACGCCTCCTGCGCCTGGGAGCGCAGATCGTACGAGCGCGTCCGGATCTCGGTCTCGTTCTCGTCCGTCCGGCCCTCGTGTGCGAAGAACCACCGGTGGATGAGGATGCGCCGGTAATTCACCAGGAGCCCGGCGTACGCGCCGCAGGCGTCCAGCATCTCCTGCCGGCGCCGCTCGTCCCGGGCGAACTGCTCATTCCGGTCGGATGCCCGTCGCTGGAAGGCGTGAGTGACCCCCGATCCCAGCAGAGTTCCCAAGACCGCTATGACACTTGCCGCAACCGCCTCCATGACCGGAGGAGATCATCTGAACACGAGCCCGCGCCAGACCACTTACTATCTGAGCAGCCGGTACCCGACAGAACGTGAGGCCGACGTGGACCGCCCAGAGTACGAGCGCAAGATCGCCCGCCGCTTCGCCACCTTCGACCAGGACGGCAACGGCTACATCTCCCGTGAGGACTTCAACGCCGCGGCCGCCGCCGTCCTGGCGGAGTTCGACACCGCCGCCCGCTCGATGAAGGGCCAGGCGCTCTACGACGGCGCGGAAGCGTTCTGGCAGGGCATGGCGGGGATGGCCGACCGTGACGGCGACCAGCGCATCACCCGCGAGGAATTCGTCAACGGCGCCGTGAAGCGGCTGCGGGACAACTCCCAGCGCTTCGCCGAGATCGCCCGGCCCTTCCTGCACTCCGTGATCGCGATCGCCGACTCGGACGGTGACGGCGGAATGACCCCGGGCGAGGCGGAGCGCGTGCTGCGGGTGCTCGGTGTCACACCCGAGGAGTGCACCCAGGTGGCGACGGCCCTCGACGCCGACGGCGACGGGCGGATCGCGGAGGACGAGGTCATCGCCGCGTTCGCCGCCTTCTTCACCACGCCCGAACCGGACGCCTGACCGGAGGCCCGACCGGGGCCCGGGGCTCGCTCCCGGGGCTTCCCGGTGGCCGCGCGGCCGGTTCAGCGGCCGGTTCCCGGGGCCGGTCCGGGCGACGGTTCCGCGGGCAGGGATCCGGCGAACCGTTCCCGCAGTCGGTACTTGAGGACCTTGCGCAGCGTGTCGTTGCGGGGCAGCTCGGCCACCAGCTCGAGCTGCTCGGGGAGTTTGTGGACGGCGAGCCCGGCGTCCCGCAGATGCCCGGTCACCGCCTCCAGCGTGAGCGGCGGTGCCCCGTCCGGCTGCTCGATCACCGCGCACACCCGCTCCCCGCGCGTCGCGTCCGGCAGCCCGATGACGGCCACGTCGCCGACGCCCGGGAGGCCGTGCAGCAGCTCCTCGACCTCCCGCGCCGAGATGTTCTCGCCCTTGCGGATGATGACGTCCTTCAGCCGCCCGGTGAGGACGAGATGGCCGTCCGCGGTGAGCCGTCCCAGGTCGCCGGTGATGAGGAAGCCGTCGTCGTCGAACGCGGCGGCGGTCACGGCCGGGTCCGAGTACCCGCGGCAGACGGCTTCGCCACGCAGCCGGACCTCGCCTTCCGCCCCCGGCGCGGCCGGCTTGCCGTCTGCGCCGACGATCCGGATCTCCATGCCCGCGGGCGGCCGTCCCTCCGTACCGGCCAGCTGCTCCGCGGTGTCCTCCGGTGAACCCATCGTGATCATCGGGGCCTCGGTCATGCCGTAGCCGTGGGCGAGTTCGCAGCCCAGCTCCGCCACGACCGCGTGGTACAGCTCCGGCGGCTTCGGCGCGCCGCCGCCCGCCAGCAGGCGCAGCGCCGGGAGGAGCCGCCGTCCGGGGTCCTTGCGCTGCTCGGCCAGGAACATCGTGTAGAAAGCGGTGCTGCCGCCGGCCACCGTCACCCCGTGCCGGCGGTAGGCGTCGAGCGAGCCGGGCAGGGAGAACTGCTCCAGCAGCAGGGCGGGGAAGCCGCACAGCAGCATCATCACCAGATAGTCCGGGCCGCCGATGTGGGCGAACGGGAAGGCCACCGAACCGACATCGGACGGGGTGAGCCGCAGGGCGCCGGCCAGGCACGAACCGCCCGCGATCAGACTGCGGTCGGTGTGCAGCACCCCCTTCGGGTCGGAGGTCGTGCCCGACGTCCAGTAGATCCAGCGGACATCCGTGCCGTTGGCGGGCGGTGGCGGCAGGACGGACGGATCCCCGTCCGGGAGGCCCGTGCGCAGGTCGAGTACGAGCGGCGGTCCGGGCAGCCCGCGGGCCAGTCGGTGGGCCATCGCGGTGTGGTCGAAGCCGCGCCACCGGCCCGGAACGGCGAAGAACCCGGCGCGCGCCTCGCGCAGCGCGAAGCCCACCTCGCGGTCCCGGAGGTAGGGGATCACCGGACTCTGCACCGCGCCGATCCGGGCCAGCGCCACCGACAGCAGCACCGTCTCGATCCGGGTGGGCAGTTGCCAGACCACCCGGCTCCCGGGGCGTACGCCGAGCTCGTACAGCCCCGCCGCGGTGCGCTCCGCCCGCGTGCACAGCTCCCCGAAGGTCAGTCGGCGCACGCCGGGGGCGGTGGCGCTCTCTGCTGCGCCGGCGCCCGGAGCGGGGGTGCCGTCACCGCCGACCGAGGTTCTGCTGCCGGCCGGAACGTTCGTGCCGGCGGCCGGCGGGCCGTCGGCGTCCTGGAGGAGTGCCGGGGCGTCCGGGGTGAGGGCGGCGCGGCGGGTGACCAGCTCCCACAGCGTCGCCGCCCCCTCCAGGCCGTGCGCGATGTCCTCCGGGCCGTGCGCGCCGCCGGTCATCTCCGGACCCCCTCCTAGCTGACGGATAGTCAGATCGCGCGGGAAGCGTAGAGCGGGACGCCTTGTCGGTCCAGAGGGGGCGGGCTAGCCTCGATATCTGACGGAGCATCAGAAAAAACGAAGGGGAGAGGCCATGACCGCAGTCACCCCGGGAACGCCGTCGGCGGCCCCGGCCGACCTGCCGCGCATCGTCAGCGTCGACGACCATGTCATCGAGCCCGCGCACCTCTTCGAGACCTGGCTGCCGGCCAAGCACCGGGACCGCGGGCCGCGGCCTCTGACCGCCGGCATCGGACAGCTGGAGTACACCGGCGGCAAGTACGTCATCACCATGGACCCGGACGGGCCGCCGACCGACTGGTGGATCTACGAGGACCTGAAGTTCCCGTACAAGCGCAACATCGCCGCCGTCGGCTTCGACCGGGACGAGATGACCCTCGAGGGGATCACCCGGCAGGAGATGCGCCGCGGCTGCTGGGACCCCGCGGCGCGGCTGAAGGACATGGACCTCAACCATGTCGAGGCCTCCCTCTGCTTCCCCACCTTCCCCCGCTTCTGCGGGCAGACCTTCGCGGAGGCGCACGACAAGGAGGTCGCCCTGGCCTGCGTCCGCGCGTACAACGACTGGATGGTGGAGGAGTGGTGCGGGGACAGCGGCGGCCGGCTGATCCCGCTGTGCCTCATCCCGCTCTGGGACGTCGGCCTCGCGGTCGCGGAGATCCGGCGGAACGCGGCACGCGGCGTCCGGGCCGTGACCTTCAGCGAGATCCCCACCTGTCTGGGGCTGCCGAGCATCCACTCCGGCTACTGGGACCCCTTCTTCGCCGCCTGTCAGGAGACGGGCACCGTCGTGAACATGCACATCGGCTCGTCCTCGCAGATGCCCGCCGCCTCGCCGGACGCGCCCCCGGCCGTCCAGGCGACGCTGAGCTTCAACAACGCGATGGCCTCGATGACGGACTTCCTCTTCAGCGGGGTGCTGGTGCGGTTCCCCCGGCTGAAACTGGCCTACAGCGAGGGTCAGATGGGGTGGATCCCGTACGCCCTGGAACGGGCCGACGACGTCTGGGAGGAGCACCGCGCCTGGGGCGGCGTCCGCGATCTGATCCCCGAACCCCCGTCGACGTACTACTACCGGCAGATCTTCTGCTGCTTCTTCCGCGACAAGCACGGAGTCGCCTCGCTGGACGTGGTCGGACGGGACAACGCCACCTTCGAGACCGACTACCCGCATGTGGACTCGACCTTCCCGCATACCAAGGAGGTCGCGCTCGACCATGTGAAGGGGCTCGACGAGGAGACCGTGCACAAGCTCATGCGCGGCAACGCCATACGGATGCTCGACCTCGATCTGGACGGGTGAGCGCGGCGGATGGACCTGACGTACACCGAGGAGGAGGAAGACTTCCGGCACCGGCTCCGGGCCTGGCTGGGCGGCGCGCTGCCGAAGCTGCCGCCGCGGCCCGGCCCGCACGACTGGCCGGGGCGGCGGGCGTACGACCTGGGCTGGCAGCGGGCGCTGTACGACGCCGGATACGCGGGGCTGCACTGGCCGCGGGACGCCGGCGGCCGAGGGGCGACCCCCACCCAGCACCTGATCTTCCTGGAGGAGACCGAGCGGGCGGGGGCACCCTACGTCGGCGCGAACTTCGTCGGACTGCTGCACGCCGGCCCGACCATCGCCGCCGAGGGGACTTCGGAGCAGCGCCGTCGGTGGCTGCCGCCGATCCTGCGGGGCGAAGAAGTGTGGTGCCAGGGGTTCAGTGAGCCCGAGGCCGGGTCGGACCTGGCGGCGCTGCGGACCCGCGCCGTCCGCGACGGGGACTGTTACGTCGTCAGCGGATCGAAGCTCTGGACCTCCCACGCGGAGGTCGCCGACTGGTGCGAACTGCTGGTCCGCACCGACCCGGAGGCGCCGCGGCACCGGGGGATCTCCTGGCTGGCGATGCCGATGGACGCGCCGGGGGTGACCGTACGGCCGCTGCGCACCCTGGCCGGATCGACGGAGTTCGCGGAGGTCTTCCTGGACGAGGTGCGGGTGCCGGTCTCGCACCGCATCGGCGCGGAGCACGACGGCTGGCGGGTCACCATGGTGACCCTGTCCTTCGAACGGGGCACCGCCTTCGTGGGAGAGGTTGTCGCCTGTCGGCGCGTGCTGGGCGAACTGGCCCGTACGGCGCGGCGGAACGGCCGCTGGGACGACCCGGTGCTGCGGCGCCGGCTGGGTCGGCTCGCGGCGGAGTTCACGGCCCTGTGGCGGCTCACCCAGTGGAACGTGAGCGAGGCGCAGCACCGGCCGGGGAGCGCGGACGGGGCGCGGGCCGCCGGTGGCGGCGGCTCCGGGGGAGTTCCGGGAGCCGGGGTGCGCCAGGGGGCTCCCGGTAGTGGTGCGGGCGCGGGGGTTCCCGGCATCGGCGGCTCGGTGTTCAAACTGCGCTACTCGCACGCGCGGCAGGAGCTGTACGACGCTGCGGCGGACGTCCTGGGGGCGGCCGACGCGCTGGACGCCGACCGGGAATGGGTCGCGGACCGGCTGGCGTCGCTCTCCTACACGATCGCCGCGGGCACCTCGCAGATCCAGCGGAACATCGTCGCCGAGCGCATCCTCGGCCTGCCCAAGGGGCGCTGACCATGGACTTCCGGCTCACGGAGGAGCAAGCGGCGCTGCGGAGCACGGTCCGGGCGCTGTTGGAGACACACTTCGGCCCCGAACGGCTGCGGGCTGCCGCGGGGTTCGCGGAGTCCGCGGGGTCCGCGGCGGTCCGGTCGGGTGGGTTCGGTGGGGCCGACGAGTCAGGCGGCTTCGGCGCGGCTGTGGCGGATCGGGCGGCTGGACCCGGCGGTTCCGGGGGCTGTGCGGATGCGTGGGGGAGCGGGGGGCCGGTGGCGGAGTCGTCCGGGGGCCGGGTGGACCGGGAGCTCTGGAGGCACCTCGGCGCCGTGGGGCTCTTCGGGCTGCGTCTGCCCGAGGACCACCCGAGCGGAGCCGGAGCGGGGCTCGGACTGCCGGAGGCCGTGCTGATCTTCGAGGAAGCCGGGCGGGCGCTGGTGCCGGGACCGCTCCTGGCCACCCATCTGGCAGCAGGGCTGGTCGAGGGCGCGGCGACCGGCGAAGTGATCGTCACCGCGATGGACGGGGCCCCGTACGGAATCACCGACGGGACCGCGGACGGAATCACCGAGGGCGCCGTGCAGGCCGGGGAGGCCGCGGGCGTCGGGGGCGTCGCGGAAGCCGATGCCCTCGTGGAGCATCTGAGCAGTGCCGACGCCGTACTCGTCATCGGTGGAACGGCTGTCGCAGTGCTGCCACCGGACGGGATCGCCGCCCGCCCGCTGCGCTCGGTGGATCCGCTGACACCGCTGCACCGGCACGAGGAGGCTTCCGGAAGCAGGGGCGCCATCGGAGGAGGCGCTGCTTCCGCCGGAAGTCATGCAGCGGCGGTGCCGTCCGACGGTGCGCCGCCGGAGCTCGGCTCGCCGAGGTGCGAGGCGGCGGAACTGCGCCGGGAAGCCGTACTGCTCACCGCCGCACAGCAACTCGGCAGCGCCGCGCGGACCGTGGAGGCAGCCGTGCTGCACGCGCGCGAGCGACGCCAGTTCGGACAGGCCATCGGAGCCTTTCAAGCGATCAAGCACCTGTGTGCCGACATGCTGGTGCGGGCGGAACTCGCCCGGAGCGCCGTGTACGCCGCCGCGGTCACCGGTGACGGTGGTGACATCGCCGCCGCGAAGCTGCTGGCGGACGAAGCCGCCGCGCGCAACGCACGCGACTGTCTGCAGGTGTGCGGCGGTATGGGCTTCACCTGGGAGTCCGAGGTGCATCTGCACCTCAAGCGGGCATGGTTGCGGGCGGGCCAGTGGCTGTCGGAATCCTCAGCGGAGGAGGCGTTGGCGGCCTCCCTGCTGGAGGCGGAGCCGGCGGCTGACGGGCAGGGTGGCTGACACGAAGTGGGCGGGTGGTGATGTCGCCCGCTGGTGGACATCAGGGAAATGCCCGATTGGTTCAACCGGATTCGTCACTCAGTGTTGATACCGGGTTGTGTCCGAGACGTGACGCGTGAGAAGGGGGAGCCGTCACCGGCCTCCGGTACGCTCCCATGCGTGCGAGTGGTTCCGATGCGCAACAACCCCGGTGCGGCCGATGCGGCGAGGCTCCCGGGGGAGCGAAGGCACCTTGCTCGCGCCCGGTGGGGGCGTTCCGGGCCCCGTTGTTCGAGTCGCCGCAGCGCGTGTCGCACAGTATGCAGTACGCATACTCCTTTGCGCCGGAATATGCCCGAAGCGCTTGTTGGGGTAACTGTACGTCAACCATGCTGTTCTCCGTTGGGATCACGTTCCGTGATCACATGGAGGCGCGCGGCGATGTGTCCGCCGGTTCGGATGGTGTGAGCGGTGCAGGTGCTTCAGGTTCAGCTGGAGGTGCGGCCCGACCCCGCAGAGGTGGGGCGGGCTCGGAGATGGGCTCGATCGCGCCTCGCGCGATCCGGCATACGGCCCGATGAGCCGCTCGCCGAGACGTTGATCCTGCTGATCTCCGAGCTGGTCACCAACGCTGTGGTGCACACCGGCTGTCCGGCGGTTCTGAGGATGCTCCTGCCGGATGCCGATGCGGCCGACCCCGGGGCCGAGACCGTCCGGGTCGAGGTCGCCGACCGCAGTGCCCGGGCGCCGATGCCGCGGCACGCCGACGGTGACGACACCAACGGTCGCGGCCTGGAGCTCGTCGACGGCCTCGCCGACCGCTGGGGCTGGGAGCCCGAGGGGGCGGGGAAGAGTATCTGGTGCGAGATCGACCGCTGTCAGCCGCTGAACGCGGGCGCGTATGAACCCCAATGCGCCATTTCGCATGGGGCATAGGCGGCAAAGTTCGGATCGGGTGTTGACGACTCGTATTCACTTGATCACCCTTGTGGGAGCGATTCGTCGCGAGGGGACGTCGAGGGCGTGTGTGCTGTTGGTCCTCGGCGAGTGCGGGTCGTGGTCCGGTGCTCGCCGCGAGCCCCTGCTGAACTGCGGGGCTGAGCACCGGAGCCGGGTGGCGGTCCGCCGTGCCGTGCTCGGGGTGCGCATGGGCGCGCCGCCACCCGACCGGTCTTCCTTCGTCCCGACCCTTGGGGCCCCTCGCTCCTCATGTGCGGATCGGCGATCGCGTCCCCACCGGAGGGTGGCCGCAGTCGGCGGTCGCAAGCCTGGGTGGTCACCGCTGTGGGTTCACAGCAGTGCCACGGGGGCGACCGGGGTGCCGGTGCCTCCCACGAACGGCTCCGGCATCGCGGACAACAGGAACGCGTAGCGCCGCTCCTCCGCGCAGGCCTCCGACAACTCCTCCAGGTTCCAGTTCTGACCCTGCAGCATGCCCATCTCGACCAGGTCGAGCGCGTGCACCGGCAGCCACAGGTTCTCGATCTCCGGCGGGAAGATCTCGAAGGTGAGGGTGTCATTGGCGACGGCCGCCACGTCGCGGGCGTGGAACCACTCCGGGCAGCGGATGGACAGCCCGGGGGAGGGGAACGCGTACCCCTGCTTGTCACCGGCGAGGTACCGCTGGATCTGGCCGGTGCGTATCAGCACGATGTCCCCGGACCGGACGGTGGTGCCCGCCAGTTCCTCGGCGGCGTCCAGGTCGTCCGGGGTGACGGCGTGGTCGTCGTCGAGCCGCTCTCGGCCGTGCGCGCGGGCGACGTCGAGCAGGACCCCTCGGGAGACGATGTGCCTCGCCTTCTCGATGCCGCTGAACGCCGAGCCCGCGTGGGCTGTCACCGTGTTCGCCGGGCGGCCGTTGTAGATCTTTCCCGAGTGCGAGACATGCGTCAGGCCGTCCCAGTGGGTGGCCGCCTGAAGGGCCATGGTGACGGTGTCGTCGCTGGTGGCGACGGTGCCGGGACCGAACATCTCCAGGTTCACGGCAACCATGGTGTGCAGCGGGTTCACCCGGCCGGGGATGAGGCCCGTCTGCACCCCGTCCTGCTGGAGCGGAAGGGCCAAGGGCACCCGACGGCCGCTGCGGACGGTGGCCGCGGCGGCTTGTACGACGAGGTCGGTGATGAGGTTGAGCGTGCCGGTCTCATCCGCTTCGCCCCACCGGCCCCAGTTGTTGACCCGGCGGGCGATGTCGTGAAACTCCGGTGGCAGTGGCACGAGGTCTCCTTCTGGGGTCGGTGCGAGGCCGGAGCCTGCCGGTGAGCGGAGGGCTGGGGGTGAGGGGTTGTCGCCAGGCTCGGTGCGGCGGGGCCGGATCGCTGAGGTACGGGTCTTGTGTTCGGCGCCACCTCTGCTCAGAATCTAACGGTTCGTCAGAAACTGCGGGAAGGGGCGCGGCGTGGGGAACTTCTTGGCCGGCAAGGTGGTCGCCGTCACGGGCGCCGGTCGCGGTATCGGGCGGGCCGTTGCTCTGGCCTGTGCCGCCGAGGGCGCGCGGGTCGTCGTCAACGACTACGGGGTGTCGATCGAGGGCGGCGATCCGAGCAGCGCGATCGCAGAAGCCGTGGTCAAGGACATCGAGGCGGCTGGTGGCGAGGCAGTCGCCGTCGCCGACGACGTCTCGACGATGGCCGGCGGACAGCGGATCGTCGACACCGCCCTCGCGGAGTACGGACGGGTGGACGGCGTCGTGTGCGTGGCGGGCATTCTGCGGGAACGGATGCTCTTCAACATGAGCGAGGAGGAGTGGGACCCGGTCGTCGCCACTCACCTCAAGGGCACGTTCACCGTCTTCCGTGCCGCCGCGGCGGTGATGCGGCGCCAGGGCACAGGTGCTTTGATCGGCTTCACCAGCGGCAACCACCAGGGAAGCGTCGCCCAGGCCAACTACGCGGCGGCCAAGGGCGGTGTCATCTCGCTGGTACGGAGTGCCGCGCTGGGACTGCACAAGTACGGGGTGACGGCGAACTGTGTGGCCCCGGTGGCCAGGACGCGCATGTCGGCGAACGTGCCGATGGAGCTGAAGGAGATCGGGGAGCCCGAGGACGTGGCCGCTCTCGTCGTCTATCTGCTGAGCGAGCGGGCGCGACAGGAGAAGATCACCGGCCAGGTCTACACCGTGGCCGGCCCCAAGATCGCGGTGTGGGCGCAGCCGCGTGAGCTGCGGGCCGCTTATGCCGAGGGTGCCTGGACTCCCGAGCGGATCGCGGACTTCCTGCCCGGATCGGTGGGGACCGACCCGATGCCGATGCTCGCTCAGCTGGAGGCGATGGCAGCCGCGGCGGCCGTCCGGGACCGGCCCAACGCCCGGCCCGGTACGTGACGCCGGTGGGGTGACGACGCCGGCCGGGGCGATGACGCCGGCCGGGCAGCAACCGATCGGGGCACCCGGCGGAGGCGACGGGCCGGAGCGGGCCACCGGGGCGAGCGGAACGTTGCGCACCGCATGCACCGCAGCGAGCGGAATGGCGCGCACCGAACGCACCGCGTTCATCGAGGGGTGCGGGCAGAAGCGGTCCGGCGAACGGAGCAAGGCCCAGCCCGCGACGCGGAGTCGGCCGGCGCAGGGTCGGTCGACCCGGCATGGCGCGTCGGGTGACCGGTGCCGCGCGGTGCAGTCGGGCACCCGGGAGAACACAGACCCCGTACGAGGTGGGCGGCGAGGGGAGAAGGCGTGGACTTCAGCTTCGGTGCGGAGGACGACTGCTTCCGCGAAGAGGCGCGCGCATGGCTTCGGGAGCACCTGGCCGGCGAGTACGTCGCGGCGGGCGGGGAGCCGGAGGTGCGGCGGCGCTGGGAGCGTGAGCTCGGCGCGGACGGCTGGATCGGGCTCGGCTGGCAGGGGGAGTACGGCAACCGGTCCGCCTCGGTGACCCAGCAAGTGGTGTGGGCGGAGGAGTACGCCCGGGCGCAGGCGCCCGGCCGGGTCGGGCACATCGGGGAGAACCTGCTGGCTCCGACGTTGCTCGCCCACGGCGACGCGGCACAGTGCGAACGGTTCCTGCCCGCCGTGGCCCGCGGTGAGGAACTGTGGTGCCAGGGCTACAGCGAGCCGGACGCGGGGTCGGATCTCGCCGGGCTCCGCACCGTCGCCGTGCGGGATCCGGGTGACGGCACGTACCGGATCACCGGGCAGAAGATCTGGACGTCTCTCGCCCGGGACGCCGACTGGTGCTTCGTTCTCGCGCGGACGGAACCGGACTCACGGCGCCATCACGGTCTCTCCTTCCTGCTGGTTCCCATGGATCAGCCGGGGCGGATCGAGGTGCGGCCGATCCGTCAGATGTCGGGGTCGGCCGAGTTCAACGAGGTGTTCTTCGACGGTGCGGAGGCGCGGGCCGAGCACCTGGTCGGCGGCCCCGGTAACGGCTGGCGGGTCGCCATGGGGCTGCTCGCCCTGGAGCGCGGTGTCTCCACGCTGGTCCAGCAGATCGGCTTCTTCGAGGAGCTGGACCGGGTGCTGCGGCTGGGTGCCGGAACCGGCGCCCTCCGGGATCCGGTGCTGTGCGACCGCCTCGTACGGCAGTGGGCCGAGCTGCACACCATGCGCTGGAACGCGCTGCGCACCCTCGGATCGTCCACGGGGACGGCCACGGGTGCGCCGAGCGTCGCCAAGCTGCTGTGGGGCCGCTGGCATCAGCGGCTCGGCGAACTCGCCATGCAGGTACGGGGCGCGGCGGCGACAGCCGGGCCGGCGGACTGGTCGGCGGACAGCCCGTACGAACTCGACGCGCTGCAGCATCTGTTCCTGTTCACCCGGGCCGACACCATCTACGGGGGATCGGACGAGATCCAGCGCGGCATCATCGCCGAGCGAGTCCTCGGCCTCCCGAAGGAGTCACGCGGATGCCTGTGAAGACGCACTACGGGCACTGGATCGATGGCCGTTGGCGGGCGCCCGCCAACGGCCACTACCCGGTGATCAATCCGGCGACGGAGGAAACGGTCGGCCACGCCCCCGAGGCGGACGGTGCACAGGTCGGCCGAGCCGTCACCGCCGCCCGGGCCGCGTACGAGGACTGGGCACGGACCGATCCCCGCGAGCGGGCCGCCGTGCTCGACCGCATCGCGGATCTGCTCGTCGAGCGCGGCAAGGACCTGGTGCCGCTCCTTCAGGCCGAGACGGGCGCCACCCTGCGCGTCGCCTCAACCCTCCAGGTCCCCACCGCCGCCGACCGGTTCCGGCGTTATGCGCGCGGTGCCGTGGAGCCGGACACCGTGCCGCTCGCCCCGCAGCCCGTGAAGGCGAGTCCGCTCGCGCCCGGTGGGCTCATCGGCGCCGCCGCCGTCCGCCGCCCCGTGGGTGTCGTGGGTTGTATCACCTCCTACAACTTTCCGATCGTCAACCTCGCGGGCAAAGTGGCGCCCGCCCTGGCCATGGGCAACACGGTCGTGGCCAAGCCGGCCCCGCAGGACCCGCTGGGCTGCCTGGAGCTGGGCCCTCTGCTCCAGGAGGCCGGGCTGCCCGACGGCGTCTTCAATGTCGTCACCGGCTCCGGTGCGGCGGCCGGAGAGGCGCTGGTGGGGCACCCGGATGTCGACATGATCAGCTTCACCGGTTCGACCGCTGTCGGGCGGCGGATCGCCCAGTCCGCCGGCGACACGATGAAACGCACCCTGATGGAGCTGGGCGGCAAGGGCGCGGCCATCGTGCTGGAGGACGCCGACGAGAGGGTGGCCACGTCGGCGATCCGGGCGGTCGGTACCACCTGGTCGTTCCACAGCGGTCAGATCTGCACGGCACCGACCCGCGCTCTCGTCCATCGATCGCTGTACGAGAAGGTCGTTGCCGGTCTCCGACAGTACGCCGGTGCACTGACCGTCGGGGACCCTGTGGATAACTCCACGGTCGTCGGCCCGTTGATCTCCGCCGCACAGCGGGACCGGGTCGAGGCGTACATCGCCGGGGCCGTCCGGCAGGGGGCCCGGCTCGTCGTGGGCGGCACCCGGCCGGCGCTCCCCACCGGCTTCTTCGTCGCCCCGACGCTCCTGGCCGACGTCGCACCGGAGATGACCGTCGCCCAGGAGGAGCTGTTCGGACCGGTCGTGGTGGCGATCCCGTTCGACGACGAGGACGAGGCGGTCCGGATCGCCAACGGGACCCCGTACGGCCTCTACGACTACGTGTTCAGCGCCGACGCCGGACGGGCCTGGGGGCTGGCGGCGCGGCTGCGCAGCGGCAATGTCGGCATCAACACCGTTCAGCGCCACCCCGAGACGCCCTTCGGCGGCTTCAAGGAGAGCGGCGTCGGACGGGACGGCGGATCGTTCGGCCTCCACGCGTACAGCGAGCTCCAGTCCGTCGTCTGGCCTTCCTGAAACCGTTCGCAGCTGATCCGTTCGCCTCCTGCCTCGTTCGGCTTCGGCCCGCCTGGCCCCACCCCCTGACGTCCGGCCTTCCTGAAGGGACAGCAGTCATGAGAGGTGTGATCTTCGACGGCACGCGGACCCGGGTCGTCGACGACCTGGAGGTTCGCGACCCCGGGCCGGGCGAAGTACTGGTCGGTGTGCGGGCGGCGGGGCTGTGCCACAGCGATCTGTCGGTCGTGGACGGCACCATTCCCTTTCCGGTCCCGGTCGTTCTCGGCCACGAGGGCGCGGGGGTGGTCGAAGCCGTGGGCCCCGGTGTTGCGCACGTGGGTCCCGGAGACCACGTGGCGCTGTCGACGCTGGCCAACTGCGGTGCGTGCGCCGACTGCGACCGCGGCCGGCCCACCATGTGCCGCGCGGCCATCGGGCGCCCCGGCCGGCCGTTCTCCCGCGCCGGGGAACGGCTCCACAACTTCGCCTCCAACTCGGCCTTCGCGGAACGCACCGTCGTCAAGGCGGTCCAGGCGGTGAAGATCCACCCGGAGATCCCGTTCACCTCGGCAGCCCTCATCGGCTGCGGAGTGCTGACCGGCGTGGGGGCCGTGCTCAACCGGGCCGGGACGGGCCGCGGCGAGAGCGTCGTCGTCATCGGGACCGGCGGCATCGGGCTGAACGTCATCCAGGGTGCCCGGATGGCGGGGGCGCTGACCATCGTGGCGGTGGACGCCAACCCCGAGAAGGAGGCAGCGGCCCGGCAGTTCGGTGCCACGCACTTCATCGACGCCTCCGCCACGCCCGACACCGTCGCCGCCGTCCGGCGCGTCCTCCCCACCGGCGCGGACCACACCTTCGAGTGCGTGGGACGGACCGAGCTCATCCGGCAGGCCGTCGACCTGCTGGACCGGGGCGGCCGGGCGGTGCTCCTCGGCGTGCCGCCCGCCGATGCCGAGGCGTCCTTCCGCGTCTCCTCGATGTATCTCGACAAGTCGATTCTCGGCTGCCGGTACGGGTCGTCGCGGCCGCAGCGCGACATCGCGCTCTACGCCGAGCTGTACCGGGCGGGCCGCCTCATGCTGGACGAACTGGTCAGCCGGAGCTACCCCGTCGAGGACTTCGCCAAGGCGGCGGACGACGCCCGGCACGGCCGGGTGGCGCGCGGGGTGCTGACGTTCTGAGCGGTCGGCGGCGGGAGGCCTTCGGCGGTGGGTGCGAGGGCGCTGAGGTGACGCGTACTGGTCAATCGGTGAAGCGCCCGAACGCCCCGCAGTGGAAGAGCAGCGGGCCCTCCGCCGCGGCGGCGTCGTCGGTGCCGAGCGCCTCGACGCGGCCCACCACGATCAGATGGTCGCCCCCCGTGTGGACGGCGTGGATCGTGCAGTCGATCCACGCCGGCGCGCCGTCCAGCCGCGGCGAGCCCGTCACCGGCGCCGGTGCGTGGGCCACCCCCGCGAACTTGTCCGGCCGCTCGGCGCTGCTCACGGCGAAGCTCCGGCACAGTGCGCCCTGACGTGCGCCCAGGATGTTCACGCAGAAGACCCCGGCCCGGGCGATACGGGGCCAGGTCGTGGACGTCCGCGCCACCATGAAGGCGACCAGCGGCGGGGCGAGGGAGAGCGAGGCGAACGACTGGCACGCGAATGCCGCCGGTCCGCCTTCTCCCCGCGGAGCGGGGCCGGTGCCGTCCTGTGGCGTCGGCCGGCGTCCGTCCGGGCAGGACGGGGCGTTCGCCGGCGCAGGCGCGGTGATCACGGTGACGCCGCTGGCGAAGGCGCCCAGGACACGGCGGAAGTCAGCCGGGTCGATCGGCGGACGCTCGCCGTCCCGGACGGCGCGCAGGTCGGGGCGGGGGAGGGGGTCGACCGGATGCTCGGAGGTCGGTGAGCCGGTCGCGCGGAGGTAGCGCACGACGGTGGCAGCCATGCCCGCATGTCCCATCATGAGAACCATTGAAACTGATGCTCCGTCAGATGAGAAGGGCCGCGGCCGCTGCCTGTGCGGCAGGCTTTTGTGCCTCGACGTGCCGGAACACCGGTGGCCCGGAGTACCGGAATGCTGCCGTTGGTCCGAGGGCGGCAGGGCGCCGGCCACCTCCTGCTCGCGAGGCTGCTCCCGGCTGCCGTATGCGCCACTGCCTCGGGTGCTGCTCGGCTGCTCCCCTTTCGCGCGGGGTGGACGCCACCGGTGGTCGCACGTACTCCGACGGTCCTGCGTTCGGCGGCGGGCCCACATCCCCGGCGGAGCATCGGCTTCCGGCAGTGCAACCGCTCCCGCGGTCAGCGGCCGCGGAAGTACGGTGGCCTGCGCTCCCTGAACGACGCCACCCCTTCGCCGGCGTCCAGCGTCGTCATGTTGCTCTCCTGGGCGGCGGCCTCCGCGGCGAACGCGGAGGCGCGATTGTCGTCGAGTGACGTGTTCACCAGCTGCTTGGTGAGAGCGAGGGCCCGCGTGGGCCCCGCCGCCAGGCGCTCGGCCCAGGCGCGCGTCACCTTCTCCAGAGCCGCTGCGGGAACCACCCGGTTGACGAGGCCCAGACGCTCGGCGTCCGTCGCGGACAGGGCATCTCCGAAGAACATCAGCTCTTTGGCGCGCTGCGGACCGACGAGACGGGGCAGCAGGTAGGCGCCGCCCCCGTCCGGTACGAGTCCCCGGCGCACGAACACCTCGATGAACGTGGCCGATTCGGACGCCAGGACGAGATCGCAGGCGAGAGCCAGATGTGCACCGAGCCCGGCGGCCGCGCCGTTGACCGAGGCGATCACCGGCTTCTCGCAGTCGAGGACGGCCGCGACGAGCCGCTGGGCGCCGCCCCGGATCGTCCGGGCCACATCGCCCGCGACGCGTTCCCGTTCGGGTGCGGCCGTGTCGCCGCGCAGATCGGCACCCGAGCAGAATCCCCGGCCGGAGCCGGTGATGACGACGGCCCGCACGGCGGGGTCGGCGGAGGCCGCTTCGAGCAGCGCGATGATGCGTTCCCGCTGGTCCCGGGCGATGGCGTTCAGTGCCTCGGGGCGGTTGAGGGTGATCCACGAGACGCCGTTGTCAGTGGCGTGCAGTACACCTGTCTCCAAGGACTTCTCGGGGGAGGCATTCATGCGCAAGCTCCTTGGCGGGTGGTGGGGGATGTGGTGGTGGCTCGTCGCTCGGACGGTGGGGCGGGCGCGGGGTGATCCGCGTTCGTCGCGGCGGCCGGTGAGGTGTCTTTCCCGCGCGGGGGGCGGGAAAGGCGCGGTGCACCGGCCGCCACGGTGGGGCGTCCCGGTCCCGGCCCGCACCGGGATCGGATGCATCCGTACGGGAGCCAGCGGTATGGCGGGCCGGTCGGCCCGGCCCCGGGCGCTTCCGGCGCGGTCCATGGCGTACGCCGCGCGGATCCGGACGCCGCCCCTGCACGGGCGCGTTCGCTCACCGGCACACGACCAGGGCGTCGAGCGCCACTGCGCCCTGACCCCGTTCCAGCACCACGAGCGGGTTGATGTCCAGCTCGGCGATGCCGTCGCCCAGTTCGAGTGCCAGCCGTTGGGTGCGCAGCACCACCTCGACCAAGGCGTCCACATCTGCCGGAGGTGCTCCGCGCACCCCCTCCAGAAGGGCATGCCCGCGCAGTTCGCGCAGCATGGACCTGGCCTGGTCCTCGCCGAACGGGGGGACCCGGACGGACGTGTCCCGCAGGACCTCCACCAGCACCCCGCCGAGCCCGACCGTCACCGTGGGGCCGAAGAGACTGTCGTGGGTGACGCCCACGACCATCTCCACTCCCCGCTCGATCATCTGGCAGACCAGCACGCCGTCCAGCTCGATCCGTTCGTACCGGGCGATGTCGGTGAGTTCCCGATAGGCGTCCCGGACCTGACTGGCCGAGGTCAGCCCCACTTTGACCAGCCCCAGTTCGGTCTTGTGGGCGAGCTGGGGGGCGGATGCCTTCAGGACGACCGGATAGCCGACCGGCCCGGCGGCCCGGACGGCGGCGGCCGCGCTGGTCACCAACTGCTCGCGTGGCACCCGGATCCCGTAGGCCCGGAGGAGCTGCTTCGCGGCGTGCTCGCTGAGTTCCCTGCCGGGCGCCAGCAGGGGCTGGGCCTTGCGGGCCGAGGGGGACAGCGTCCGCGGGGCGTCGTCGAAGGGGGAGCGGTAGTGCGCGGTGAAGCGATGGTGTCCGAGGTAGGACCGGACGGCGGTGATGCAGTTGGAGAAGGTCCGGAAGGTGGCGACACGGGAGGAGCCGAGCAGGGTCGTGCGATAGGCGTCCTCGGTGCCGGCCGGCGATCCCCAGACGACGCAGACCAGCTTGTCCGTGGCTTCCGCGGCGTCGACGAGATCCTGCGCGAGCTTGTCGCTCAGAGGCGGGAAGGGGCCGGTGATCGGGCAGATGAGCACACCCACTCCGGGGTCCGCGAGGATCGCGTCGATGATCTTCCGGCCGCGCCAGTCGCCCACCGGGTGGCCCCCGTTGTCGACGGGGTTGGCGACATCGAGGTAGTCCGGTATCCACTGGTGCAGTTCGGCCTGCTTGGCGTCGGACAGCGTCGGCAGCGGAAGGCCCGCGGCGGCGGCCAGATCCGAGAAGTGGGCACCGGTTCCCCCGGAGATCGAATACACGACCACGCCGTCGGCCTGCGGGGGGCGTGCGCGGGCAAGGAGCGCGGCGGTGTCCTGGAGCTCGTCGAGCCCGTCGACACGGATCACACCGAATTGCCGCATGGCCGCGTCGATGACCTCGTCGGCTCCGGTCAGCTTCCCGGTGTGGGAGGCCGCCGTCCGGCTTCCGGTCGCGGTCCGGCCGACCTTGACGGCCACGACCGGCACCTTGTTGCGGGCGGCCCGGTCGGCGGCCAGCAGGAAGCTGCGGCCGTCCTTCAGCCCTTCCACATAGGCGGCGATGGCGCCGACCTCGGGCTGTGAGGCGAAGTAGGAGATGAAGTCCGCGGTCTCCAGATCGGCCTCATTGCCCGTCGGCGCCCAGTGGGAGAGCCGGATGCCGAGCTCCTGAAGGCTGAAGACCGGCCGGCCCTGATGGCCGGACTGGGTGATGAGGGCGATCGCGGGGCCCGAAAGGTCCTCCCGGAACTCCTCGAAGGCGTTGACGTTGGTGTTGGGGCCGAGGAGCCGGAGCCCGGAGCGTTGGACGGCCGCGGCGAGCCGGTTCTGCGCGGCGGCACCGTCGTCGCCGGTCTCCGCGAAGCCGGACGCGAACGCGACAGCGAACCTGACCTTCGTCGCAGCCAGTTCCTCGATCACGGGAAGGGGGTCGGCCACCAGGACGACAGCGAGGTCCACCGGGCCCGGCAGCTCCGCTACGGACGGGTGGCAGGGCAGCCCGTAGACGGTGCGGCGACTCGGATTGACCGGGTGGAGGCGGGCACCGACCCGCTCGGACCAGTCGATGAGCCGGCGGGTGATCCCCGCATTGGGGCGGCCCGGACTGTCCGACGCGCCGATCACGGCCATGGACTCGGGCCGGAAGAAGCGGTCGAGATCGGGAACGGGCAGGTGCAGGGGGCGCCCACTGACGTCGGTGCCCTTGCCCGGATCCGCCGTCTCGTGGACCGTGGTCCGGGAGTGCTCACCGCAGGCCGCGACGCGGGCCGGGCGGGAGTGCGTGGTCAGGGTGCCATGAGTCGATCCAAGCATCGTCTCGCCCGCTCCTGCTCGATGGCCGATAGGACGCCGCCAGACAAACTGACGCTCAGTCAGATTACGCAACTGACGCGTAGTCAGGAACAGGGCTGCAGGAAAAAGTCGACCTTGGAGGGATCCTGTAGCACTGTTCGCGGGCTTCGCGGGCTTCGCGGGCTTCGCGGGCTTCGCGGGCTTCGCGGGCTTCGCGGGCTTCGCGGGTGTTGCAACTCTCCGGGCGCTCCGCACGTTTCGATGACCGTAACGCCACCCGAACCGAAGGCACTGTGAATGACCGACGCCACGCCCAGCTCGCCCGCCACGTCGCCCGCCGCCTCGACGTCCGGTGCAACTGACGCCTCACGAAACGACCCGAGCGTTGCCACGTCCTCCGCCCCGACTCCGGGACGGACCGTCGACTCGCCCCCGGAGCCGGCCGTTGGTTCGCTCTCGGGTCCGACGGCCGACTCGCCTCCGGGACCGGCCGTCGACTCGCCTCCGGGACCGGCGGTCGGCTCACCTCCGGGACCGGCCGCCGCACCGGTCGCCGGCCCGGCGCCCGGATCAACCTCCGGTCCGCCTGCCGCGGCCGCGATCCGGGAGGTCGTGGTGTCGGACGGGGCGGCCGGGCCGTACGCCGTCACGTCCGGTCCCGACGGTGCGCTCTGGTTCACCCTGGTGCACGCCGGGAAGATCGGACGCCTCGCCCCGCATCCGCACGGCCCTGCGTCCTCGGTGCTCCCCACGGCCGGGGAGGAGGAGGGGGCCGGGGAGTTCGTCGAGTTCGCGCTGGACCCGCCGTCGTGCGGGCCGACGGTCATCACCACCGGTCCCGACGGGGCGCTGTGGTTCACCGAGTACCGAGCTCACCGGATCGGCCGCATCACGGCTGACGGTGAGGTCAGCCATGTCTCGCTGCCCACCGCGGAGGCCGGGCCGTTCGGCATTGCCGCCGGGCCGGACGGTGCCCTGTGGTTCACCGAAACCGCCGTGGACCGGATCGGCCGGGTCACCACCGAGGGGGAGGTCGGCGAGTTCCCGCTGCCGGTCGTCGGCGCCTTTCCCTCCGCCATCACGGCCGGGCCGGACGGGGCGCTGTGGTTCACCATGAACCAGGCCAACGCCATCGGCCGCATCACCACCGCGGGCCGGGTCACGGTCTTTCCTCTGCCCACGGAAGGGTCCGCTCCGGTGGGGATCACGGCCGGAGGGGACGGGGCCCTGTGGTTCGTCGAGATCGGCGCGGGCCGGATCGGCCGCATCACGACGGACGGTGGGATCACGGAGTTCCCGCTGCCCGACGCCGAGGCCCGCCCCCACGCCATCACGGCCGATGCCCGGGGCGGCTGCTGGTTCACCGAGTGGGGTGCGAACCGCGTCGGGTGGATCGGAGCCGACGGCGAACTGGCGGAGTACGACCTGCCCACCCCGTCGTCCGAGCCCCATGGCCTGGTGCAGGGGCCGGACGGCGCGATCTGGGCGGCGTTGGAGACGGGCGCTCTCGCCCGGCTCGACTCCGCCTCCCTGCCCCGCCCGAGCGTGCCGCCCACGACGCCGCCCGGGATGCGCCGATCATGACGCCCCCCCACGACACCGCCCCCACGACACCGCCCCCACGACACCGCCCCCACGACACCGCCCCACGAAACCGCCCCCGACGCACCGCTCATGACGCCGCCCGGGACGCATCGTCCACGGCGCAGCGTCCGGAAAGCACCGCCCACCGCACCGCCCGCCACACCGTCCACGACCCCGCCCGGGGCGGGTGCGGAGTGGTGAGCGGAGGGCGCGGAAGCGGGTGATCAGCTCTCCTGGACGCGTGGGGACGCGGACCGGGGCGTGCGGCGCTGCCGTCCCTGCCGCCCCTGGCGGGCGGCCCGTCGCTCGCTCAGCTCCCGTCGCGCCTCCTCCCGCCGGACGGCGTGCGCGATCCTGCCCGCGTCGATGGACAGTTCGCGGAGCATTCCGCTGATGGGGTTGGTGTAGCCGGTGAAGTAGAGGCCCGGAGCGGGCGGCCGGCGGCCGTGGGAACGGGGGCGGCCGCGCTGGTCCAGTACGTCCAGGTGGCCGACCAGCTCCTCCAGTCCGCGTCGGTAACCGGTGGCCGCGATGACGACGTCGGGGGCCAGGGCGCTGCCGTCGGTGAGGATCACCCGGTCGTGCTCGAAGGAGTGGACGGCCGCGACCGGTTCGACCCGTCCCGAGCGCACCGCTTTGATCAGTCCCACGTCCTGCACCGGGATCGCACCGTCCCGGGCCCGGGTGGAGAGCCCGGTGTCCGGGCGCGGCAGCCCGTGCCGGGTGAGGTCCGGTCCACAGAGCCGGGCGACGGCGCGCGCGGCACCGTCCACTACGGGGCGCGGCCACCGGCGTACGAGGATGCTCGTCCGCTGTGCGGGCCAGCCGAGTGTGGAACGGCGCACGATGTGCGGCGGGGTGCGCACCGCGAGCCGTACGCGGGACGCCCCGCCCTCGGCGAGGTCGACGGCGATCTCCGCACCGGTGTTTCCGCTGCCGACGACCAGGACGTCCAGACCGCGGTAGGGGGCGGCGTTGCGGTAGTGGCTCGCGTGCGCGACCTCTCCGCCGAAGGCGTCCCGGCCCGGCCAGTCGGGGACGTAGGGGGTGTGGTTGAAGCCGGTGGCGACGACGACGGCATCGGTGGTGAGTTCCCGTCCTCCGGTGCCCCGCAGCAGCCAGCCCGGTCCGCCGCCGGTGCCGGGTTCCGGCGCCGACCCGGAGCCCGGCCCCGACCTGGAGTCCAGCCCCGAGCCGGAGTCCGGCAGCGAAGCGGAATCGGGAGTCGACGCGGGATCCGCCGCCGGAAGGGCGCCTGGTCCTGATGCGGGACCCGCCGTCGAAGAGGTGCCGGGTCCCGAAGCGGAGTCCGAGCCCGATGCCTCATGCGCCCCGGATTCCGCCCCGGGACCCGGGGCGGAGCCCGACTCGGATGCGGAGCCGGTCTCCTGGGCAGCGCGAGCCGTGGAGCCTCGCTGTTCGATCCTGGAGACCTCGACGCCGGTGACGATCTCCAGGCGGTGATGCTCGGCGTAGTGCTCCAGATAGCGCACCAGGTCGTCCCGGCCGACCCACCGTCCGTACGAGCGCGGGATCGGGAAGCCGGGCAGCGCCGACAGCCTCCGTGTGGTGTGCAGTTCGAGCCGGTCGTAGTGCCCGCGCCAGGCGCCGCCCACGGCATCGGACTTCTCCAGTACGACGGCGCGTATCCCCTGTTCGCCCAGTGCGGCAGCGGTGGCCAGGCCGCCCGGACCGCCACCTATGACGTACACGGGGGAACGGTGCGTAGAGGTCGTGCGGGCCGTGGGCGTCGTGGGGGTGATGTCGGGCATGTTCGCGAGCGTAGCCCCGCAGTTGACGCGTGTACGTCAAACCCATACCGAATGCGTTGCGGATTGATCACGGTCCGCAACCTCTTGCGCGGGGCGCCCGGATCAGCTGAACTGACGTATCGTCAGATTCGTGGAGGGGTGGGCCCAGTGCGGACGATCTTCCTCAGCGGAACCGAATGGCTTGCCGTGCTGCGCATCGGCCTCGGCCTGTGGTGGCTGGAGAGCTGGCGTCACAAGGACAAGAAGGGCTGGTTCGAACGTGGCACCGGAATAGCCTGGGCGGGAAGTGTCGCGGCGCAGCACCGCTGGCCTTTCGTGCGACGCGGCTTCGATGTGGTCGTCGCCCCGCGTCCCAAGCTCATGGCGCATGTCGTCGTCCATGCCGAACTGGCCCTCGGGCTGGGGCTGATCCTGGGCTTCCTCACGCCGGTCGCGCTGGTCGGAGGGCTGCTGCTCAATCTGGTCTACCTGCTGCTGATGATCCACGACTGGGCCGAGCAGGGGCAGAACTCCATGATGGCGCTGATCTCGCTCGTGGCCTTCACCGGAGTGAGCTGGCAGTCCTGGTCGCTCGACGGGGCGTGGGGGCTGTTCCTGTGACGCGCCGGCCGAACGGCCCGCGAGCCGCCGAGTCGGGATCCGTCGAAGCCCGCACCCCGTTGGTCGGTACGGCGCGCTTCGACCTTCCCGAGACGGATGCCTTCGCCCGCGCCTACTGGGATGCGGCAGCCGAGGGGCTGCTGCTGATCCGGCGCTGCGCGGACTGCGGTGTCGCGCACCACTATCCGCGGGAGTTCTGTCCCCGCTGCTGGAGTGAGGACGTGTCCTGGGAGTGGGCGAGTGGGCGGGCCACCCTCTACACCTGGTCCGTGGTGCACCGGAACGACCTGCCGCCGTTCGGTGAGCGGCTCCCCTATGTGGCCGCCGTGGTCGACCTCGCCGAGGGGCCGCGCATGATGACGGAGATCGTGGACTGCGAGCCGGACCGGCTGGCCGTCGGGCAGGATCTCGAAGTGGCCTTCCGTGGCGTGGCCCGAGGGGGCGAATCCCGCCGGCCCGAGTCTCAGGGGGATGCGGCTCAGGGGACCGAGCGGATCGCCGTCCCGGTCTTCCGTCCCGCCCCCTCAGGGCCGTCCGTCGGCTGACGGGCCCGGCCGCGCCGCCGTCCGCTGCCGCAGGACGGCGGCCGTCTGCCGGCACCAGTCGAGGTTCTCCTGCTCGAACCGCCGGCCCCGCAGGCAGGTCAGGTAGGGCCCGATCCGCGCGCCCTCCCGCAGGAACGTCTCCTCGTCGAGGGTGCCGCGCAGCTGCCGCAGGGTCTGATCGAAGAGCGCGACCTTCGCCGCCGCCACCGTCGCCCGCTCCGTGAGCTGCTCGATGAGGGGGTCCGTCGCGACATGGTCGGCGGTCTGGATCTTGACCAGCAGATCGTCCCGGATGAACGACGGCTTGGACGCGCTCGCCGCGAACCGCTCCAACTCGGCCGTACCGGCCGAGGTGACCGTGAAAAGCCGCTTGTTCGGCCGGGTCTCCTGGACGATCTGCCGCCCGGCCACCATCCCGTCCCGTTCGAGCTTCGACAGTTCGAGGTACAGCTGCTGGGGCAGTGCATGCCAGAAGTTGGCCACTCCGAGGTCGAAAACCTTCGCCAACTGATAGCCGCTGTACTCGCCGTCGAGCAGCGCGGCGAGCACCGCATGGCGCAGCGACATGGCCTCGCCCTCCCGATCCTGATCGCCTGCGCCACGGCGACGTCGTCGCCCCTGTTCCCCGAGCAGCATAGTCACTAGCATGATCAGTCATATTGTTGAGTATGGAGAGGCGGAGGCGTCATGCCCGCTGCAGAGAACGTCCACACGACCGCGGAGAGCTTCCGTTCGGCCGTCGAGAAGCGGGATCTGGCCGCGATCGAGCGCCTCTTCGCACCGGACATCCGGTTCTACAGCCCGGTGAAGTTCACTCCGTTCGAGGGGCGTCCCACCGTCCACGGGCTCTTCGGTGTGCTGCTGCGGACCTTCGAGAACTTCCGCTACGTCGGGGAGTTCAGCGGCACGGCCCAGCTCGGCGGCACGGCCAGGTCCAGGAGCACGGACAGGTCCAGGAGCACGGACAAGTCCAGGCCCACGGACGGGTCCAGCGGGACGGACAGGTCCAGCGACGCGGACCGGTCCACTGGTGAGGCGGGGGCCGAGGGCGCGGCCGAGCCCGTCGGCGGCGGTGCCGAGGCCGACGCGCACGTTCTGATCTTCCGCGCCACGGTGAACGGCAAGGAGATCCATGGGATGGACATGCTGCAGTTCGACGAGGCCGGCCTGATCAAGGAGTTCACCGTCATGGTCCGCCCGCAGTCCGCGCTGAGCGCGCTCGGCGAGGCGGTGTACGCGGGGCTGGCCGCCGACGGTCTCGTGCCCGGCGGTGCTTCGCAGGGCTGACGTGCGGGGCGGCGCTTCAGCCCCGGCCGAGGATCACCGTCCCCGAGGAGCAGAACCAGCCGCCCGTACCGGAGACCGCTGCCAGTTCGGGGAGTCGGCCCTGTGCCCGGCCCCCGCTCGTCGCCACGTTTGCGCCCGACGCCGTCCGGGAGTCGTGTGCCGTCCCGCTCGTCGCCCGCTTCCGTACCTGCCGCTCGCCCGCCTCGCCGCGCAGTTGTCGTACCGCCTCCACCAGCAGGAACAGCCCGCGCATCCCCGGGTGGCAGGCGGACAGGCCGCCGCCGTCGGTGTTGACCGGCAGAGCGCCGTCCCGCAACAGCCGTCCGTTCTCCACGAACGCGCCGCCGTCCCCCTTCGGGCAGAATCCCAGGTCCTCCAGGGTCACCAGGGTCATGTAGGTGAAGGCGTCGTAGATCTCGGCCAGATCGATGTCGTCGGGCCGGACTCCTGCGCGTGCGAAGGCCAGGCGCCCCGACACCGCGGCGGGCGAGACCGTGAAGTCCTCCCACTCGGACATCGCGGAGTGGGAGAGGGCTTCGCCGGTGCCCAGTACCCACACCGGTGCCTTCGCCGTGTCCGGTATGTACTCCTCGGCCGCCAGCAGCACCGCGCAGCCGCCGTCCGAACGGATGCAGCAGTGCAGCTTGGTGAAGGGGTCGGCGATCATCGGGCCGGAGAGGACGTCGTCGACCGTGATCGGCGACCGGTGCATGGCCTCGGGATTGCGGGCGGCGTTGGCCCGCGCCTGGACCGCGATCCCGGCGAGCTGCTCCAGCGTGGTCCCGTACTGATGCATGTGCCGCCGGGCCGCCATGGCGTACTTGGCGACGAGCGTGTGGCCGTACGGGGCCTCGAACTGGAGCGGACCGCGCGCACCGAGTGACAGGTTCGCGGTGCGCCGGCCGGCCTTGAGGTCGGCGCGGGCCGTGGAGCCGTACACCAGCAGGACGGCGTTGGCGTGTCCGGCGGCGATGGCGTCCGCCGCGTGCGCCGCCATCACCTCCCAGGTGGCGCCCCCCACCGCTGTGGAGTCGGTCCAAGTGGGGCGGAGTCCGAGGTACTCGGCCACCTCGACCGGCGGCAGGGTGCCCAGCCCGGCCGAGGCGAAGCCGTCGATGACCGAACGGTCCAGCCCGGAGTCGGCGAGCGCGCGCCGGGCCGCCTGTGCGTGCAGGGCGTACGGGGTGCCGCCCTCGGGTGACATCGCGTCCACCCGGCCGCAGTCCGAGAGGGCGACACCGACGACGGCGACCTTGCGGGCGGCAGTGGCTGTCAGGGGTGACATGAATCTGACGGTACATCAGATCCGGGGGCGCGCCACCCCGCGGAAGTCGCCGCGAGTGCCCGTCCGCCTCTGTCCATCTCCCCTCCCGGCCCCTACGATGTCGGCCTTCCGAAATGACGGACCGTCAGATGAGGAGGCCGGAGCCGATGGACGCCGCGTTCACCACGGAGCAGGACGAGATCCGCCGCACGCTGCGCGAACTGCTGCTCAAGCGCTGCGGCCCCGACCGGGTCAAGGCCGCGGTGCGGACCCCGTACGGCTGGGACGCCGCGCTCTGGCGGCAGCTCGCCGAGCAGCTCGGGCTGCCCGGTCTGGCGCTTCCGGTCGCGTACGGGGGCGTGGGCTGCGGTCCGGCCGAACTGGCCCTCGCCTGCGAGGAGACCGGCCGTGCCCTGCTGCCCTCCCCGCTGCTGTCCAGCGCGGTGCTGGTGGCACCGCTGATCCGGGCACTCGGCACGGAGCAGCAGCGGGCCGCGCTGCTGCCCCAGCTGGCGGCGGGTGTGCTGACGGCGGCGCTCGCCGTGCCCGCCGCGCTGCTGCCGGTCGCCCTCGGTCTCACCGGTGCGGAGGGCGCCACCGGCGACGCCGGCCCCGCCCCCATCGGTGACCGGACCGGGCCCCGGTCACGGAGCCGTGCCGTCGCCGGCCGGGGAGCCGAGGGGGCCGGTCGTCGTGGCCACCGGGCAGGTGCGGCGGACGGTGCCGCTGATGACGCCGGCGGCTGGGCGGGCGGTGGCCGTGCGGGCGGTGTCCAGGCGCGACGGGGGGCCGACGGCTGGCGACTGTACGGGCAGGCCGACCAGGTGCTCGACGGGCACAGCGCCGGGCTGTTGCTCGTCGCGGCCCGCACAGGCGGTTACACGCACGGCCGGACGCTGCTGTTCCTCGTCCGGAGCGGCGCTGCCGGGCTGGCGCGGACCCGGCTGACCGTCCTCGACGAGACCCGGCCGCAGGCCCGTATCGAACTGCGTGACGTTCCGGCGGAGGTGCTGGGCACCTCCGGTTCACCCGCCACCTCCCGTCCTTCCGGCGCGCCCGACTCCACGGGCGGCCCTGCGCACTCCACCGCCGTGAACCGTCCGGGTGCCTCCAGTACGGCCGGGGGAGCCGGGGGAGCCGGGGGAATCGGGGGCGCAACAGCGCGCGGAGCAGGAGCACGAGCGGGAGGCGTGGAGCCACCCGACGTGGTGAGCGCCCTCGCCGGACTCGGCGGCACGGTGGCCGCGGTGCTCGCGGCGGAGGCGGTCGGCGCGGCGGGCGCGGTGTTCACCGCGACCGTCGAGTACGTCCGCCGGCGGGAACAGTTCGGCCGGCCCATCGGCTCCTTCCAGGCGGTCCAGCACCGGCTGGCCGACCTCCATGTGCGGATCGAGGCGGCCCGGTCGGCCGCGTACTACGCGGCGTGGGACGCGGGCCGGCGTCTTCGGGAACCGTCTCCGGCCACCGCTGTCACCGCGCCTCCGGTGGGCAGCCTCGCTCTGGCCCAGGCGCTGGAGGCGCAGCGCACGGTGGCGGGGGAGGCGATCCAGCTCCATGGTGGCATCGGCTTCACGTGGGAGCACGATGCGCACCTCTACTTCAAACGGGCGGCGTCGGACGAGCTCCTCTTCGGCCCCGTCCACCGGCTGCGGGCCCATGCGGCGGCGTGCGCCGGGCTGTTCCGGGACGACGGCGAGCGGTTCGGGGACGGCCGCGGCCGAGGGGCGGTGGGCGTCCGATGAGCGCCGCAGGCCGACCGGTGCCCGCGGGGGTGCGGCTGATCCGGAAGGTCTCCACGACACGGGTCTTCGCCAAGGTCGCGCCGCACGTCGTGCCCGCGCTGGACCGTGCGGTGCACCGGCTGACGAAGGGCAGGGTGCTGCTGAGCGCCCGGCTCCTGCCGGGGCTGATCCTCACCTCGACGGGGGCGAGGACCGGGCAGCCGCGGCGGACGCCGCTGGCCTGCATGCCGGAGAGCGGCGGGACGTTCGTCCTGGTCGGCAGCAACTTCGGCCGCCCGGGGCACCCGTCCTGGTCCGCCAACCTGCTGGCGCATCCGGATGCGGAGATCACCTGGCAGGGGCGCGACATCGCGGTGCGGGCCCGGCTGCTGGAGGATGCGGAACGGGAGTCGGCATGGTCCGCGGTGGTCGGCTTCTGGCCGCCCTACGCGCAGTATCAGGCCAGGGTGGAGCGGCGGATCCGCCTGTTCCGACTGGAACCCCGGGCCTGACGGAGCACGCCGGACCGGACCGTCACCCGGCCGGACCGGCACTGAGCCCGAGCGCCCCGAACCCGGACCCCCGAACCCGGAACACCCCCGAACCCGGAACACCCCCGAACCCGGAACACCACCACCGCCCCGTGGGACCGGGCACACACCGTCCGCAGTCCGGAACGGCACCGCGGCGGACGCTCGGACGGGCCCGAGCCTCCGCCGCGGTGATGACAGGACGCGCCTGGACAGGGACGGCGTGGCAGGACAGCAGGACAGCAGGACAGCAGGACAGCAGGGCAGGGCGGCGCGGCAGGGCGTCGGAGGAGGGCGTCGGCGCGGCACGGTCCCTCACCGGACCGGACGCGGCGTGTGCAGGGCGGGCACGGACACCTCGAACAACCGGTCGGTCCTCGTCCCGAACCGCCGATCCCCGGTCGGTGCCGCTCCTCGAACGCGCCACTCCTCGCCGGTGCCGCTCCTCGAACGTGCCGCTCCTTGTCAGTGCCAACCCCTCGACAGGGTCGTTCCCCGGCAGCCACCGCTCCCCGCCGGCGCCGCTCCCCGACCGTGCCGGCCGCGGAGCTCGCACCGGCCCCGGGCCATGGCACCGCTGCCCGGGCCGTGGCACCGTGCGTCACCGCAACGGCGTGGAGCGGCCGCCGCTACTTCGGGGGCTTCTTGCCCGTGACGCCGAGGTGGACCAGCAGAGCCAGGTTCGGCTTCAGCTCGGCCTGCTTGACGCCCCAGCTCTGGAAGCCCTTCTGGTGCGCGGCGACCGCGGCGAGCATGGCGACCAGGGAGCCGGAGACGGCCGCCGGGCTGACGTCCTTGTCGACCTTTCCCTTGGACTGGAGTTCCTTGACGGAATCCGTGAGGGAATTGGTGACGGCGTTGAGGATCTTCATACGGATCTTGTAGAACCGTTTGTCCCCCTCCGCCGCTCCGAGGTCGATGACGCGCAGGATGGCGTCGTTCTTCCGCCAGAAGGAGAGGAAGCCGTCGACCAGTTCCTCGGCGGTCTGCCAGCCGGATTTCCCGACCCAGGAGCGGCCCGCCACCAGACCGGTCAGGCTCTGCCCCTCCTTGGCCATCTCCTCGGCGAGCTCCAGGACGGCGCCCTCGACGTCCGGGAAGTACTGGTAAAAGGTCGCGGGGGAAGTTCCCGCCTTACGGGCGACGTCGATGACCTTGACATCGCGGTACGGCGAGGAGCTGAGCATCTCACTCAGGCAGTCGAGCAGCTTCTGCCGCGTCGCCTGCCCGCGGCGCCCGGCGACCCGGCCGTCAACGGTGCGAACTTGTCCTGTCATGCCGTCAGCTTACCGAGGGGTGATCGGATCGCGATTCGGCCGCATGCAAATGGGGAGTGGACCAGCGTTTGTGGAGAAGAACCAGCTCAGGGAGGGTGGGGGCTGGAGCCCGGCGGTGCGAATACCAGCCACTTCCGAGGCGGTGGAGCCCTCTGTGGCACCCGGTGACTTCCGGTGTACCGAGCGTCAAATCACCCCGGAGTGAAAAAGCGCGGCCGGGGCCGGACGGGTGAATTCTCTTATCAACAGGCTGTGGACAAGTTCCGTGGATAATGGCGCCGCGCACGGGTGGAAAACGCTGGATAGCGTAGTGAACGAGACATCGCCCGACGGCGAGGCACTGCCTCCGCCCGTTCCCGAAACTCGCACCGGTCCGTACGGACGGTGGTTACCCGGGCGTAACCCCTGATCTGCCGTTAGCGTGTCGATGACGGTATCCATCGTGCATCCGTGCACCCCGCACACAGGCCGTGCACCCCCTGCGCAGGACACGCACCCCCTGGGCAGGACGTGCGCCCCTGCCGAGGGCGTGCGCACCCACCCAGGAGAGGGCCGGGCGCCATGGCCGCATTCGCTGAGGGAGTGCCCTGCTGGACCGACGCGATGCTCGCGGACGTCGAGGCGGGCAAGCGCTTCTACGGTGAGCTCTTCGGCTGGAGCTTTCGGCCGGGCGACACGGCCTACGGCCCCTACGAGCAGGCGTCGCACGACGGGAAGACCGTCGCCGCGCTCACCCGCAAGCCGGACGGGCGCCTCCCCACGGTGTGGAACATCTACTTCGCCACCGCGGACGCCCCGGCCGCCCTCGCGAAGGTCCGTGCGGCCGGCGGCCAGGTCATCATGGACCCCCGGCCGATCGACGGGCTCGGAACGATGGCGATGGCCGTCGACCCCGGTGGCGCGGTCTTCGGGCTGTGGCAGGGCGGCAGTCATCCGGGATTCGCGAAGCAGGGCCGCCCCGGCTCGTACGCCTGGACGGAGCTCTACACCCGCGACAAGGCGAAGGCCGACCCCTTCTACGAGGCCGTCTTCGGATACGGGCGGCAGGACCTGGACACCGAGGACGGCACGGACTTCGCGATGTGGGCGCCGGCGGGCAGGCCCGTGGACGTGGCGAACGCCGTGGCGGGCCGTGGCGTGATCGACGGCAGCTTCCCGGCGGAGCTCCCCGCGCACTTCCTCGTCTACTTCGCCGTCCAGGACTGCGACCGTGCCGCCGGGACGGCCGTGCGGCTCGGTGGGCGCGTCGTCCTCGAACCGGAGGACACTCCGTACGGACGGTTCTCGGTCCTGGTCGACAATCAGGGGGCGAGCTTCGCCGTCATCGATCTGGCGGCCGCGGAGCGTTGAACCGCGCCACCTCTTCCGGGTGACCATCGGTAACCTCCGTTGGCCTGCCGCTATGCACACAAATGTCTGGGGAGACACCCCGATTTGGCCCCCGGTTCGCAACGACTGCCTTCGCCAGGAAGAATCGGTCTGCGTATCCCGGGACGGTTCACGGTGAGACGCTGCACGGGGCTGAAATCCGTCAGACCCCGACGGGGAGGTGGCAGGCAAGTGGTGGAGCAGCTGACGCAGCACGACCCGAGGCGGATCGGGCCCTTCGAGGTGCTCGGCCGACTCGGTGCCGGCGGCATGGGGCTGGTCTATCTCGCCCGCTCGGCATCGGGCCGGCGGGTCGCGATCAAGACGGTGCGGACCGAACTGGCCGAGGACCAGCTGTTCCGGGTCCGCTTCACCCGCGAGGTGGAGGCGGCTCGTGCGGTGAGCGGCTTCTACACCGCCGCGGTGGTCGACGCCGACCCGCGGGCCGCCGTGCCCTGGCTCGCGACCGCCTACGTCCCCGCTCCCTCCCTCGAGGAAATAGTCAACGAGTGCGGGCCGTTGCCGACGCAGGCCGTGCGCTGGCTGGCGGCGGGCGTCGCCGAGGCGCTGCAGTCCATCCACGGGGCGGGGCTCGTCCACCGCGACCTCAAACCGTCCAATGTGCTGGTCGTCGAGGACGGTCCCCGGGTCATCGACTTCGGTATCGCCAGCGGGGTGTCGAACACCCGGCTCACGATGACCAACGTGGCTGTCGGCACGCCCGCTTACATGTCGCCGGAGCAGGCGCGGGACTCGCGCAGCGTGACCGGCGCGAGCGACATCTTCTCCCTGGGCTCCACACTGGCGTTCGCGGCGACGGGGCATGCGCCGTTCCACGGCGCGAACCCGGTGGAGACCGTCTTCATGCTGCTGCGGGAAGGGCCCGACCTGGAGGGGCTGCCCGACGACCTGCGGCCGCTCATCGACTCCTGTATGCAGATGGCCGCCGAGCACCGGCCCAGCCCGGCCGACCTCCAGTCGCAGCTGGCGCCGCACCTGTTCGCGGCCGGCGGGGACGACAGCGGTACGGCGTCGGCCTGGCTGCCCGCCAGCGCGGTCACGATGATCGAGGACCGGCGCGGCGGCCGGACCTCCCCGGCCTCCGGCCGGGGTGCCGGCGCGGGCCGGGGCGCGGCTGCCGGAGGCCGCAAGGCAGCCGGGGGCGGCGCGGTGCCGCCGCCCCCGAACCACGCCCCGAGCGCGGCCCGGCAGGACGCCGGCGGTGCCGCGCCGCTGGGCACCTCCGCGCCGATCGGCCCCGGCCCCTCCGCCAGCCGTCCGGCCGCCGATCCGCGCAGCGGCATGGTCCCAACCGGTGACCGGGCGGCGGGCTGGGACGGCGCGTCGTCCGCCGTCGTCGCCGATGCCGCACCGCAGCAGCAGGCGGGACCGCAGCCGCAGGGCCGTTCCCTGCGGCTGCCCGGCACGCAGGTGCCGATAGGGCCCGGCCCGCGCGCCGGCGAGGCGCGCGACCCGCAGGCGGGGGCGGCCTCCGGGTCGGCCACCGGCTGGGTGCGGCCGCCGGCCGGCGCCTTCACCGGGCAGTCCGCCGCTGCCGCCCCCGAGGGCTCGGCCGTGGCCGCCCCGGGACCGCTGCCGCTCCCCGCGCCGTCGCCCGCGCCGGACGGCCCGATGCCGCCCACCACGGCTCCGCACGCCGGACCCGCCGAGCCGCCGGGCGCGCCCGCCCGTTGGCGGCCGTGGCGGTTCCGGATGTCCAACGACGTGTGGGGCACCCCCGCCGTCGCCGCCGACCGGCTGTACGTCACCTCCTTCGAGGTGCACGCCCTCGATGTGGCCACCGGACGGCGGCAGTTCAAGACCCGTGACGTGGCGTGGGCCATGGCGGTGGCTGACGGGCGCATCCACGCGTCCGACGGTCCCACCCTCTACGCGCTGGACGCCACGGACGGTTCGGAGCGCTGGCGGCTGGCCGCCGACGGCTGGGTGTACTCGCTCAAGGTCGACCACGGCACGGTCGTCACCGGCACCCGCGGCGGCGGGGTGCAGGCGTGGGAGGCGGCCAACGGCGAGAAGCTGTGGGAAATCTCCGGAGCGCAGGCCGACTTCGAGACCCCCGAGTCCGGACCGGCCGTCCAGGACGGCGTGGTCTACGTGTGGTCCGACGGACGGCTGCGCGCCCTCGAGGCACGGACCGGAAGGGAGCGCTGGTCCTACCCGGTCGGCGACGCCGCCGCCTGCGGCGGTGTCCCGGTGCGGCTGCTGCCCGCCCCGGACGGCGCCGTCTACGTCTGTGCGGGGACCCGCGTCCTCGCCCTCGACGTGGCGCGCGGCGAGGTGCGGTGGCGCTTCGAGGCGCCCGCGGCCTTCCTGAGCGCCCCGGCGTTCGCGCCCGGCCCGGCGGTGACGGGCGGCGGTGTCTACGTCGCCGACTACCTCGGCACGGTCTACGCGCTGGACGCGGCCGACGGCCGGGAACGCTGGCGCATCGCGACCGAGGCCCGCCAGTCGACCGAACCGGTGCTGGTCGCGGCAGGCTCGGTGCACGTCGGCAGCGGCAGCGCGCTGTACACGCTGGACGCGGTCACGGGCACCCCGAAGTGGCGTTTCGCCGCCCAGGGAGAGGTGATCGGCGCCCCCGTCGTCGCGGACGGCCGGGTCCACTTCGGCTCGGCGGACCACTGCCTCTACACGCTGGACGCCGGCGGCGGCCAGCTGCGCTGGAAGCTGGCGACCGGCGGCGAGATCACCGGATCCCCGCTGGTGGCGGGCGGTGTGGTCTACGCGTGCAGCAAGGACCGCTGTGTCTACGCCCTGGACGCCCTGAAGGGCACCGGCATGGCGAGGCCCTCGGCACCGGCCGGGCCTCGCTGAGGATCCCGGGCCGGTCCTGCCGGACCGGCCCGGGACGAGCCGCGCCGAGCGCCTAACCCGGCGGGGTGACGCGGGTGTACGTCAGGCTGTTGCTGGTCCCGCCCGTGGTCGTGACGGTGACGGCGGCGCTGCCGGTGCCCGGCGGCACCACCGCGGTGACCTGGGTCGGGGACAGCACGGTGAACGCCGTGGTGGTCGCGTCGAACTGGACGGCGGTGGTCGTGGTCAGCCCGGACCCGGTGAGGGTGACGGTGTTGCCGCCGGCCTCCGGCCCGGTCGCCGGGGTCAGCGCGGTGAGCACCGGCCCGGCGATGTAGCCGTAGTCGACTCCGGCGCCGGTGCCGCCGGGGCTGGTGACGCTCACGGCGACGTTGCCGGTGCCGGGCGGGGCCACCGCGGTGAGCAGATTGTCCGTCACCACCGTGAACGCCGCGGCGGCCGCACCGAATTGCACGGAGTCGGCCAGGGTCAGATTCGACCCGGTGACCGAGACGGTGTTTCCGCCCGCGGTGGGCCCGGTGTTCGGGAAGACCGCGGTGACGGCGGGGGCCGCCACGTAGAAGTAGTACGCCCCCGGTCCGTTGGTGCCCCCGGGAGTGGTCACCTCCACGGTCACGGGTCCGGCCGCGCCCGGCGGCGCGACGGCGTTGATCTGCGTGCCGGAGACCACCGTGAAACTCGCCGCCGGGACGTTCCCGAACTTCACCGCCGTCGCCCCGGCCAGCCCGGAGCCGGTGAGAACGACGGTGTTCCCGCCCGGTGTGGGCCCCTGCAGCGGAGTCACCGAGCCGATCACCGGTGCGGTGACGTAGGTGTAGCCCAGCCCGTTGCTGGTGCCGTCGGGGGTGACCACGGTGACCTGGACGGTTCCGGTGCCCGGCGGCGCCGTCGCGTTGATCTGGGTGGGGGAGAGCACGGTGAACGGGGCGTTGGTGGAACCGAACTTGACCTGGGTGGCCCCGGTCAGGTTCGTGCCCGTCAGCGTGACGGTGGTACCGCCCGCGGCCGGCCCCGAGGCGGGGACCAGGGACGTCAGCGTGGGGGCGGGCGTGTAGGTGTAGCCGAGTCCGTTGCTGGTGCCGCTGGGGGTGGTGGCGGTGACCTGGACGGTTCCGGTTCCGGGGGGTGCGGTGGCGGTGATCTGGGTGTTGGAGACGACGGTGAAGGTGGCGTTGGCCGTCCCGAACTTGACCTGCGTGGCGCCGTTCAGGTTGGTGCCGGTGAGGGTGACGGTGGTGCCGCCGCCGGTCGGTCCGGAGGTGGGGTTCAGCGACGTCAGTGTCGGGGCCGGGATGTAGGTGTAGCTGAGTCCGTTGCTGGTGCCGCTGGGGGTGGTGGCGGTGACCTGGACGGTTCCGGTTCCGGGGGGTGCGGTGGCGGTGATCTGGGT
>NZ_JBIASV010000008.1:318671-417969 GCF_042891165.1 Streptomyces sp. NPDC001922
GACGGTTCCGGTTCCGGGGGGTGCGGTGGCGGTGATCTGGGTGTTGGAGACGACGGTGAAGGTGGCGTTGGCCGTCCCGAACTTGACCTGCGTGGCCCCGCTGAGGTTGGTGCCCGTCAGCGTGATGGTGGTGCCACCGCTCTCCGACCCGGAGGCGGGCGACAGCGACGTGAGCGTCGGAGCCGGAACGGCGGTGTAGGTGTAGCTGAGTCCGTTGCTGGTGCCGCTGGGGGTGGTGGCGGTGACCTGGACGGTTCCGGTTCCGGGGGGTGCGGTGGCGGTGATCTGGGTGTTGGACACCACGGTGAACGTGGCGTTGGTGGAACCGAACTTGACCTGCGTGGCCCCGCTGAGATCGGTGCCGGTGAGGGTGACGGTGGTGCCGCCCGCGGCCGTTCCGGAGGTGGGATTCAGCGACGTCAGTGTCGGGGCCGGTACGTAGGTGTAGCTGAGGCCGTTGCTGGTGCCGCCCGGGGTGGTGGCGGTGACCTGGACACCCCCGGCCCCCGGTGGCGCGGTGGCGGTGATCTGGGTGTTGGACACCACGGTGAACGTGGCGTTGGTGGTGCCGAACCGCACCTGCGTGGCCCCGGAGAGGTTCGTGCCGGTGAGGGTGACCGTGGTGCCACCGGACGCCGGACCGGAGGCGGGAGCCAGCGAGGTGAGTGCCGGGGCCGGCATATAGGTGTACGTGAGCCCGTTGCTGGTGCCGCTGGGAGTGACGGCGACGACTTGGACATTGCCCATGCCCGCAGGAGCCGTGGCATTGATCTGCGTCGCGGACACCACGGTGAAGCCGGCGATGCTGCTGCCGAACCGGACTTGAGTGGCGCCGTTCAGATCGGTGCCGGTGAGGGTGACGGTGTTGCCCCCACCCGCCGGTCCGGAGGTGGGCGTCAGGGAGGTGAGCACCGGTGCGGCGAGGAGGAGAGACGGCGAGGCAATCGGCTGCGGGGCGGTCGTCCTGGCGGATGGTGCGGAGGGCTCGGGCACGGCATACCTCTCTGTCGGTCCCCTGCGGATCTGTCGTTCCCCTGCGGACGGGTCCAGGCCGCAGCCGGCCTGGACCCGAGATGGCCTGGGGCGGGGTGGACGCCGGGAACCCGCCGTCCACCCCGGCCTGTTAACCGGGAGGTGCCACGTAGACGAAGCTGTTGGCGCTGGCGTCGGTGCCGCCCTCGGTGGTGACGTTGACGGCGACCGTGCCGGTGCCCGCGGGCGAGTAGGCGATCAGCGTGGAGTCGTCGATCACCTGGAACGCCGCCGAGGTCGCGCCGAACGTGACCGTCTGCGCCGTGCTCAGCGCGGTGCCCGGGACGGTGACCGCGGTACCGCCGGACTCGGGGCCGGTGGCCGGGCTGATGGTGCCGACGGTGGGTGCGTCGACGTAGGTGAAGAAGAGCCCGTTGGTGCTCCCGCCCCGGGTGGTGACCGTGACCGGCACGGTTCCCGGGTCCTCCGCGGTGGGCGCCGTGACGTTCAGCGTGCTGTCGTTCACCACGGTCGGGGTCGCCGAGCCGACCGCGCCGAAGGTGACGGAGGTCGCGGTCGTCAGATTGGCCCCGGTGACCGTGGTGGTCGATCCGTCGAGCGGCCCCGACGTCGCGCTGAGCGTCGACTTGATGGGCGGGTTGATGTAGTAGTACGCCACCGGCGTGGTGACGCCGCCCGGAGTCGTCACGGTCACGCCGACCGAGCCGGTGCCGGACGGAGCCGTCGCCGTGATCTGGGTGGCGCTGTTGACGGTGTAGGAGGCCGACTTCGTTCCGAACTTCACGGCGGTCGCCCCCGTGAAGTTGGTGCCGGTGATGACCACCGAGTTCCCGCCTGACGCGGGGCCCTGGGTGGGGTTGATAGTCGCCACGACGTTTGTCCCTTTCCTCGCATGGGTGAGCTCCCGCCGGATGGGATGCCGGGGCGGAACGACACGGACGGAGAAGAGCGGCCGAGAAGTCCCGGGGGGTATCGGCCCGTGGTGACGCCGGAGCTGGGCACTGTGCCGTCCGTGCGGAGCCCCCCCCAGGGCACAGGGGCCCCGTACTGCGTGCCCTGGGAGAGTGCGCGACGGCGTGCCCGCTGCGGTGCGGGGTCGCCGGAATGGGAGCGGGCGAGCGGCCGGTGACCCCGAGAGAAAGGTCTCTGCCCCTTGCCTGAGAAACATTGAAACCGAGGAGGTCACGGCCCCGGCAGAGCGCATTGGACGCACCATGGGGTGAATATGACCATATGCGTAAAAGACCATCGGGGAATCGCTGCGCCGGGGTGCGCCCGTCTCCCCGGGGGAGTTCCGCTGGGGCCCGCGTGTGCGCCCGGTGTCGCCGTGGCCCGGTCGGCCCGGGGGAACCCGGGAAACAGCAAAAGTCCCACAGTGCTCGGGGGCACGGGGCGCTCTTGGTGCTGGTTCAGCCGATGGCATGACCGCCCGAATGCCCGTTGACGGGACGGCGGGACGGCGGGACGGCGGGGCCGGGCCTGCCGGTGCCCGGGGCGCTACCGCCCGGGAGGCGGGCGGTGGTCCGGCGGCCAGGGCTCGTCCGGCGGGGGCGGAGGCGGCGGGTAGGGCTGCGTGGGGGTGTCCCCGTCGACAGGACCGCCGGGTCCGCCGGGTCCGTAGTAAGGCTCGGGCTCGGGCTCGTAGCCGTACGGCTCGGGTTCGGCCAGTTCCCCGCCGCGGCCGTGCCGGGACCGGCGGCGCTTGCGGCCGGCCATCAGGAGTGCGCCGAGCAGGATCAGCACCGAGCCGCCGGCGGCCAGGGCGGCGCCCGCGCCCAGTCCCTCGGCGCCGCCGGCCGTGAGGCTTCCGGTCGCCTGCCCCTGCCGCACCATCCACAGCACGGTGAAGCCCAGCGACACGATGCCCGCCAGGGCCACCGTCAGCCGGGACCGGAAGATCACTCCCACCAGGGTCAGCAGCGCGACGAAGAGCATCACCACGAACACCGACTCCCAGAGTTCGGCGGAGACCGTGGTGATGCCGTCGAAGAGGTCCTCCATGCGGATGTCACGGCCCTGGCGGTTGCCGTACCAGGCTTGGAAGGGGCTCGCCACAGCGGCCGCCGCCCCGAGGAGGGCGACCGTGGAGCCGAGGGCGTTGCGTGCCATGAGCGCGGATCACCTCCCTTCCGACGCTACGCCGGGAGCCGCGCCTCCGCCATGGGAGCCGGCCCGGGCGGGCTCCGGCCGCGGGACGGCGCGGCCCGGCCCGCCCGGCCGCGGCATCCGCCGACTCCAGGGGGATCGTTGCGGCCGGTCAGCGGGTGCGGAAGTCCCGGGTGCGCCGGGTGAACAGCTCCGCCTGCCGCTCCGGGGGCGCATTGCCGAGGGCGATCAGCGCGGCGGCGCCCGCGAACGCCTGGCCGCGGGCCGCCTCGCGGGCCGACCACACGGCCCGTACGGTGCCCTGCACCGCGGCGGTGGGATACGACGCGATGACCGACGCCGCCCGCAGCGCGGCCGTCATCAGCTCGTCCGGTTCCACCACCTCGGAGACGAGCCCGGTCTCGTACGCCCGGTGCGCCGACAGCCGTTCCGCCGTGCCCATCAGGGACATCCGCGCCACTTCGCCGAACGGCATCCGCTGTGCCATGGCGATGGCCTCGTAGGCGCTGACCATGCCGTAGGCGGTGTGCGGGTCGAAGAAGGTGGCGGCGGTGGAGGCGATGAGGAATTCGCACTCGCCGAGCAGGTAGAACGCGCCGCCGCAGGCCATGCCGTTGACCGCCCCGACGACCGGTTTCCACAGGTCGTTCGCCTTCGGGCCGACCGTCAGGAGCGGATCGTCGACCGAGTACGGACTGCCGGGCTGGGGGACCTCGGCCGACCGGTCGATGCCGGTGCAGAACGCCCGCTCGCCGGAGCCGGTGAGCACCACCGCGCGCACCGCGTCGTCCCGGCGGAACGCCTGCCAGGTGCGGCGCAGTTCGGCGGCGGTCGGGAGGTCGATCGCATGGTGGCGCTCGGGCCGGTCGAGGGTGACGACCGCGACGCCGTCCCGGATCTCGGTGCGGACCGTCATGACCGGTCCGGGAGCCAGCGGGGCACCGTGACGGTGCTGCCCGGAGGCCGGGCGAACACGGCCCGGACGGGCGCCCCGATCCGCAGCGCACCGGGGCCCGCGGAGTCCAGCGGCGCGTCCGGGGCGGTGACCAGATTGCCGACCAGCCGGATCAGCGGGTCCTCGGCCAGCTCCACGACGATCGCGTTGTACGGGGCCTGGGCGGCGTAGGCGGGCAGCAGCGGCGGGTGCGCGATGACGTACGACCAGATCCGGCCGCGCCCGCTCATCCGCAGCCACTCCTGGCCGAAGGAGTGGCAGTGCGGGCAGCAGGGCCGGGGCGGGAAGCGCAGCCGGCCGCAGTCGGCACAGGCCTGGACGCGCAGTTCCTCCCGGGCGGCGTACTCCCAGAAGGGTGCGCCGTCGTCGTCGGCGACGGGGGTCAGCAGTCCGTCGGCGGTTTCCGGCATCCGGTATCAGCTCCTCAGGAGCAGGGCGGACGTGGGGACGCCCTCGCCCGCGGTGACCAGGCAGGTGGCGGCGCCGGGAACTTGGGCGGTGGAGGTCCCGCGCAGCTGGCGCACGCCTTCGGTGATCAGGTTGAAGCCGTGGACGTAGGCCTCGGAGAGCCCGCCGCCGCTGGTGTTGACCGGCAGCCGGCCGCCGATCTCCAGCGCCCCGCCCTCGGTGAAGGCCGCGCCCTCGCCCCGCCCGCAGAAGCCGTAGCCCTCCAGGGAGAGCGGGATGAGCGGGGTGAACGCGTCGTAGATCTGGGCCACATCGACGTCCTGCGGCCCGAAGTCGGCGGATTTCCACAGGTGTCGGGCGGCGGTCCAGGCCGGGCCGGTGAGCGGGTCGTCGTTCCAGTAGTTGACCATTCCGTGGTGCTGGGCGGGCAGCCCCTGGGCGGCGGCGTGGATGCGGACGGGGCGCCGGCGGCAGTCGCGGGCCCGCTCGGCGGAGACCACCACACAGGCCAGGGCGCCGTCGGTCTCCAGGCAGTTGTCGTAGAGGCAGAGCGGTTCGCTGATCCACCGCGCCGTCATGTACATCTCGCGGGTCAGCGGCCGGTCGTACATCATCGCGGCGGGGTTCTGGTTGGCGCGGTTGCGGCAGGCCAGCGCCACGTTGAAGAAGTGGTCGCGGGTGGCGCCGTACTCGTGCATGTAGCGGCGGGCCAGCATCCCGATCTCGTCGGCGGGGCGGAGCAGGCCGAACGGCCGGGTCCACTGGCCGGGCGTGGGGAGCTGGACGGCGGTGTTCCGCCAGGGCCGGGGGCCCGAGCCGCGCTTGCGCGACCGCCAGGCCACGCCGACGGTCGCCTGTCCGGCCGCGATGGCGGCGGCGAGGTGGCCGACGGTGGCGCAGGCGCCGCCGCCGCCGAAGCCGACCCGGGAGAAGAAGGTGACGTCCCCGGCACCGATGGCCTTGGCGAGCTCGACCTCGTCCGTCTCCTCCATGGTGTACGAGGCGAACGCGTCGACCTCCGACGGCGCGATGCCGGCGTCGTCGAGCGCCGCCAGCACCGCCCGGCAGGCGAGGGTCTTCTCGGACTCGGGAAGCTGCTTGGCAAAGGCGGTCCGGCCTATGCCGGCGATCGCCGTGGCGTCCTTGAGAGCCGTCCCCATCGCCACCTCCGTGGTCGGCCGTCACTGCTGACAGCCGGGAAGGCTACCGTTAATCTGACGGTCAGTCAGCAATACGGACGGCCGGCAGTGCGGACGGCAGCGGTGCGGGCCGGAACGGGAGGCGGGCGATGCGGGGTACAGCGGCTCTCCGGGGAGCGACCCCCGGACCTCCGGCGGACCGCGCGGCCATTCCGGGGCTGGTCCGCCGGGCCGCCGAGCGCCACCGGGACCGTGAGGCGGTGGTCGACGGGCGCACCCGGATCACCTACGGGGAGCTGGGCGAGCGGGTGGAGCGGGCGGCCGCCGCCTGCATCGCCCGGGGGGTGGAGCCCGGTGACCGGGTCGCGGTCTGGGCGCCGAACACCCTGGAGTGGATCGTCGCCGCGCTCGGTGCCGTGACCGCGGGCGGAGTGCTCGTCCCGGTCAACACCCGCTTCAAGGGCGCGGAAGCGGCGTACGTGCTGGCGCGGACGCGGGCGAAGCTGCTCTTCGTCACCGGGACCTTCCTGGGCACCTCCTACGTCGCCTCGCTGCGGCGTGCCGCCGGGCAGGGGCCGGGGGAGGGGCCGCTCCCGGGGCTGCCCCGGCTGCGCGAGGTGGTCGTGCTGGCCGCGGACGCCCCGGCGGACTTCCGCACCTGGCGGGAGTTCCTGGCCGACGGCGCCGCGGTGCCGCCCGGCGCGGTACGGGAGCGGGCGGACGCGGTCCGCCCCGGCGACCCCTCCGACATCACCTTCACCTCGGGCACGACCGGCCGGCCGAAGGGCGTGGTCATCACCCACGCCCAGACTCTGCGGGTCTACGAGGTCTGGAGCGAACTGGCGGGGCTGGCGGAGGGGGACCGCTATCTGATCGTGAACCCCTTCTTCCACACCTTCGGCTACAAGGCCGGGATCATCGCCTGTCTGCTGCGCGGGGCGACGATGGTCCCGCAGCCGGTCTTCAACGTGGACACCGCGCTCGCCAACCTGGCGGCCGAACGCATCACCGTGCTGCCCGGCCCGCCCACGCTCCACCAGGCGCTGCTGGACCACCCCGCGCGCTCCCGGCACGATCTCAGTGCGCTGCGGCTGGTGGTGACGGGGGCGGCGGTCGTCCCGCTGGACCTGGTGGAGCGGCTCCGCGGCGAACTGGGCGTCGCCACGGTCCTGACCGCCTACGGGCTCAGCGAGGCCTCCGGCACCGTGACCATGTGCCGCCGCGGCGACCCGGCCGAGGTCGTGGCGTCCACCTCGGGCCGGGCCATCCCGGACACCGAGGTCCGGGTCGTCGGCCCGGACGGTGCGGAACTGTCGCCCGGTGAACCGGGTGAGGTGCTGGTCCGCGGACACCATGTGATGTCCGGCTACTTCGAGGACCCGCAGGAGACCGGGAAGGCGATCACGCCGGACGGCTGGCTGCGGACCGGCGACGTCGGGGTGCTGGACGCAGGCGGCAACCTCCGGATCACCGACCGGATCAAGGACATGTTCATCGTCGGCGGTTTCAACGCGTATCCGGCGGAGATCGAGCAACTCCTCGGCCGGCACCCGGATGTGACGGAGGCGGCGGTCGTCGGGATGCCGGACGCGCGGCTGGGCGAGGTGGGCAAGGCGTATGTGGTGCGCAGGCCGGGCGCGACGCTCACCGCGGACGACCTGATCGCCTGGTCGCGGCGGGAGATGGCGAACTACAAGGTGCCCCGGGCGGTGGAATTCCTGGCGGAGCTGCCGCGGAACGCGAGCGGGAAGGTGCTGAAGACCGAGCTCCGGTCCCGGTGACAGCGGCGTCCTCCGGTGCGCGTTCCTCCGGCCGCGCCCGCTGGGCGGCTCGCGCACAGGGCAACTTCCGGCAGGGCGCTTCTCCGGCGCGGCAGCTTCCGGCGTGGCAACGGGGGCCGTGCGTGACGCGCTCGGCCCCCGTGGGGCGTGCCGGACGGGGCACGCCGCTGTGCTGCGGCTGGTCAGCTGGAGTGGTGGTCCCCGGGGAGCGCCTGCACGGTGGCGTCCTCGACCGGGGCGACTCCCGCGTGGTGGTCCTCGGTGCCGACGGTGACCGGCCTGTGGCTGTCGGCCATGGCCGGGGCGGCTCCGATTCCCGCCGTCGCCGCGGCGATTGCGAACGTGACGAGAATCTGCTTGGTGCGGGTCATGTCAACTCCTCTGTGGGGCGCGGAAGGTCGTTCACTCGAAAAACCTAGCGATGGAATTGCAAACGTTTGCACCATTGGCCCGAAATGACCCAAGGGTGGCGTGATCCAACCCTTCCGGCATGCGGCCGGCCGCGACGGCTCCCCCTCCGTGCCATCGCGGCGGCCTCCCCCGTCATGAGGAACCAGGACCCTGCCCGCGCCTCCGCCTCACCGGCGGAAGCGCGGGCGGCCGGCGGCTACTTGCCCCCGCCGGACGCATGGTGATCCATGGTCCGGGCACCCCCGCCGGATGCGTGGTGGTCCATGGTCCGCACGCCGCCCCCGGACGCGTGGTGGTCCTTCGGCTTCATGCCGCCACCCGACGCGTGGTGGTCCGCGGTCCGCACGTCCCCGCCCGAGGCGTGGTGGTCCTCGGTGGTGACGTCGGCGTCGCCGTCGGTCTCGACCTTGCTCGGGTCGACACCGGGCGCGGGCGTGGTCTTCGCGGTCGTGCTCATCGTTCTCAACTCCGTTGGGTCTCAAGGGGGACCCATTCTGCGGTGCCCGTCCGGCGACTCCCCCGTGGGTCGCCGGCCGGGCATCTCAGGGCCTGTCACCTGACGGTGAACCTGTCACCTGACGGTGAACCTGTCACCTGACGGTGAGGCATCCCCCGACCCGCCTGCCCCCCGTTGCGGCGAGTCGATGTACTCAAGAGTGGCGTGCCGCGATAAACGATCGATGAACGCGCCCGTCCGGATGGCGATCAGGCGGCGGTGGCGGGCGCCAGCAGCGCCCGGACGTCCTCCGATTCGGCCATCCCCGCCCCCTCGAAGAGGCCCAGCGCCTCGCGCCAGCAGGCCCGGGCCCGGTCCGACTGGCCGAGGCACTCCAGCGCCCGGCCGAGCAGCGTCAGGATGTTGCCGCGCCGCCAGTCGCCACCGATGCCGTGCAGCTGCGCCAGGGCCTGTTCCGCATGGGCCGCCGCCTGCGCCGGGCGGCCGTCGGCGAGATGGGTCTCGGCGATCCGGTACAGCGTCATGCCGACCCAGAACCGCTGCCGGTTCTCCCGGAACACGGCCAGTGCGTCGCCGAGCCGCTCCAGGGCCGCGTCGTGCTGGCCCAGCGCGGTGAGGGCCAGCCCCAGGGCGTACAGCCCGTTGGCCATCCGCAGCGTGCCGCCGAGGCCCCGGTATATGGCCAGCGCCTGTTCGGCGAGCTCCACCGCGTGCGTCGGGTTGCCCATGTTGAGCTGCACGCGCGAGAGGTTGCTCAGCGCGCTCGCCTCGCCGTGCCGGTTGCGGTCGGCCCGGAAGGCGGCCAGCGCCTCGTTGAGGTGGGTTTGGGCGTCCCGGTGCCGGTTCTCGTAGATGGCGATGATGCCCAGGTCGTTCGGCGCGGTGCAGCAGGGGATCGGGTCCTGGGCGGCCCGGCCGAGCTCCAGGGCGCGCCCGGACTCCGCCCCGGCCTCCTGGAACCGGCCCGCCAGGCTGTGTCCGTGGGCGAGCACGGTCCGCGCGCGGGCCTCGGCCTGCGCGTCGCCCTGCTCGCTCGCGGCGGTGATGACGGCCCGCGCCGACTGCTCGTACTGCCGGGCGACGGCACCCGACTCGGAGAGGTCCTGGGTGGCCAGCAGCAGATCGGCCGCCCGCCGCAGGGTGTCGCCGGTGGCCGCCTGGCGGGCGGCGGCGAGCAGGCAGGCCGCCTCGGTGAACAGCCAGTCGAGCGCCTGCGTCCGGTCCTTGAAGGCCAGCCCGTCGCCGGGGGTGTAGGCCAGGTGGTTCACGACGTGGTCGCCGGGGCGCTCCAGGGCGTAGATGCCCGCCGCGGTCGCCAGGTAGAAGTCCAGCAGCCGGGACATCGCCGCGTGCCGCTCCGCCGGGGGCTGCTCGTCCCGCTCGGCGCACGAACGCGCGTAGAGGCGCACCAGGTCGTGGTAGCGGTAGCGGCCCGGCGCCGCGGACTCCAGCAGCGAGGTGTCCACCAGGGACTCCAGCAGCTCCTCCGCGTCGTACGGGTCGAGGTCCAGCACCGCGGCCGCCGCGGCCAGCGAGATGTCCGGGCCCTCGGCCAGGCCGAGCAGCCGGAAGGCCCGGGCCTGTTGCGGTTCGAGCTGGCCGTAGCCCAGTTCGAAGGTGGCCTTCACCGCGAGGTCGCCCGCCTGGAGTTCGTCCAGCCGCCGCCGTTCGTCGGCGAGCTTGGCCGCGAGCGCCGACACCGTCCAGGTCCGCCGTGCCGCCAGCCGGGAGGCGGCGATCCGGATGGCGAGCGGCAGGAACCCGCAGGCCGCGACGACGTCGAGGGCCGCCTCGCGCTCGCTGCCGACCCGCTCGGCTCCGACGATCTTGGTGAAGAGCTGGAGGGCCTCCTCGGGATTCATCACATCGAGGTCGACCAGGTGCGCGCCGGCCAGGTCGACCATCCGGACCCGGCTGGTGATCAGCGCCGCGCAGCCGTCCGTGCCCGGCAGCAGCGGGCGCACCTGCGCCGCGTCGCGCGCGTTGTCGAGCAGCACCATGACCCGCCGGCCGTCCAGCGTGGAGCGGTAGAGCGCGGCCCGCTCCTCGACGGAGTCCGGGATGGCGGAGTCCGGGGTGCCCAGCGCCCGCAGGAAGGCGCCCAGGACGGCCTCCGGCTCGGCGGCCCGGGCGCCCGCGCCCTGGAGGTCGACGTACAGCTGCCCGTCCGGGAAGCGGTCCCGGGCCACATGGGCGACGTGGACGGCGAGGGTGGTCTTCCCCACGCCGCCGATCCCGGCCACCGCCGACACGGCCATGACCCGGCCCTCCGTGGTGTCCAGCTGGTCGCTCAGCTCCCCGACGAAGGAGTCCCGCCCGGTGAAGTCCGGAACGCTGGCGGGGAGTTGAGCCGGGCGCACCACGACCGGGGCGTTCTCGCTGTGCCCGCCGTCCGGTGCCGCGAGGCCGATGTCGGCCTCCAGGATGCCCTGGTGCAGCTCGTTCAGCTCGGTGCACGGGTCGACGCCCAGCTCGTCGGCGAGGAGCCGCCGGGTGTCCGCGTAGACCGCGAGGGCCTCCGCCTGCCGCCCGCTGCGGTACAGCGCGAGCATGAGCAGCGCCCGCAGCCGTTCGCGCAGCGGGTGCGCGGCGGTGAGGGCGGTGAGCTCCGAGACGGCCTCGGCGTGGCAGCCGACCTCCAGGTCCAGGTCCAGCCGGGTCTCCAGGAGCTGGAGCTGCCACTCCTCCAGCCGGGTGCGCTGCGCCTCGACGAACGGGCCGGGCAGGCCGGCCAGCGGCTCCCCGTCCCACAGGTCCAGCGCGGCGTTGATGAGTTCGCGCGCCCGGCCGCGGTCGCCGCGGCCGCGGGCCTTCTCGGCGTCCGTCACGTAGCTCTCGGCGAGCGCGATGTCGAGCCCGCCCTCCTCGACCCGTATGGCGTACCCGCCGGACTCGCTGACCAGCGCGTCCGAGTCCGGGCCGAAGGCCTTCCGGACCCGGGAGGCGTAGGTCCGCAGAGCGGCCAGGGCGGCATGCGGCGGTTCCTCGCCCCACAGCGCGTCCACCAGTTCGGACGCGGTGGCGGTCCGTCCGCCGCGGAGCAGCAGGGCGGCCAGGAGGGCGCGCTGCTGCGGTGAACCGGTCGGGAGCGGCTGCTCGCCGCGCCAGGCCCGTACGGGACCGAGTACGGCGAAACGCAGGCGTGGCCCGGGCGCCGGTTCCTGGCCCATCGATGCCCCCAGATGATTTCGGAGTCCTGTCGCTCTCCCGGACCCGTCCGGGAGGTGCCCCCAGCCAGTTTGCCTTGTTCATGACGGCTGCGTCAGTAGGGGCGGCCGGTCTGCACAAGGCCCGTACACCGTGTGGGGGTTCGGACCGGTGGCGCGTAGCTGACGGTTCGTCAGTTCGGCGCTACCGTGGCAGCCATGGAGAGCTTCCCGAAGATAATCTCGGTGGACGACCACACGGTGGAGCCGGCGCATGTCTGGCGGGACCGGCTCCCGTCGAAGTATCACGACGTCGGACCGCGTGTCGTCCGTGCGCCGCTGAAGGAAATGACCTTCGTCGGCGGGCGGTTCGCGCCGGTGATGGGCGCCCCCGGGGACGACGGACCGCTCGCGGACTGGTGGCTGTACGAGGACCTCCGCAGGCCGCTGACGCGTCTCGACACGGCCGTCGGCTGCTCCCGCGACGAGGTGAGACTCGAAGGAATCACCTACGAGCAGATGCGCCCCGGATCGTTCAGCGTGCCGGAGCGGCTGGCGGACATGGACGTCAACCACGTGCAGTCCGCCCTCTGCTTCCCCACCTTCCCCCGCTTCTGCGGGCAGACCTTCACCGAGGCGAAGGACCGCGAGCTGGGCCTGCTCGGCGTCCGCGCCTACAACGACTGGATGGTGGAGGAGTGGTGCGGCCCCGAGGCGCAGGGCCGGCTCATCCCGCTGATCATCGTGCCGCTGTGGGACGCGGAGCTGGCGGCGGCCGAGGTGCGCCGGAACGCCGCCCGGGGCGTCCGCGCCGTGTGCTTCAGCGAGATCCCGCCGCACCTGGGGCTGCCGTCCATCCACACCGACGCCTGGGACCCCTTCCTGCGGGCCTGCGACGAGACCGGCACGGTCGTCGCCATGCACATCGGGTCCTCGTCCCGGATGCCGTCGACCTCGGCCGACGCCCCGGCGGCGGTCGGCTCCACCATCACCTTCGCCAACTGCTGCTTCTCGATGACCGACTGGCTGATGTCCGGCGTGTTCGACCGGTTCCCCAACCTGCGGATCATGTACGCGGAGGGCCAGATCGGCTGGATCCCCTACATCCTGGAGCGCGCCGACGTGGTGTGGGAGGAGAACCGCGGCTGGGGCGGGGTGGCCGACAAGGTGCTGCGCCCGCCGTCCGAGCTGTTCGCCGAGCATGTGTACGGCTGCTTCTTCGACGACGCGTTCGGCCTGCGGAACCTCGACGCGATCGGCGTGGGCAACGTCCTGTACGAGACGGACTACCCGCACTCGGACTCCACCTGGCCGAAGTCCCGGGAGGTCGGCGAGGAGCAGATGGGGCATCTGGCGCCCGAGGCCGTCGAGCGGATCGTCCGGGGCAACGCGATCGACCTGCTGGGACTGACCGGGGACGGCCTCTGGCCGGGCCGGTAGCCCGCTGCCGGTGGTCTTGTCCGGCACGACGTCAGACACAACCATGGGCCTGCGTGCCGGGGGCTGCCGTGCGCCCGGCGGACGGCGCGAGGCCGAGGAGGTCGTATGGATCCGACTCCGTCCCCGGAGCGCCTCGGGTACGGGATGCAGCTTCCCGTCCAGTCGCTCAGCACCCTGTTCGCCGAGCCGTGGGAGGCCGGCGGCGGCCCCGCGGACCTCGCCGCCGTCGCCCGGGCCGCCGACCGGCTCGGCTTCGACTACATCGGCTGTTGCGACCATGTGGCGATTCCCCGGCGGCTGGCCGCCGCCATGGGGACCACCTGGTACGACCCGGTGGCCACGCTCTCCTTCCTGGCCGGTGTCACCGAGCGGGTGCGGCTGCTGAGCCATGTGGCGGTCGTCGGGCTGCGGCACCCGCTGGCCACCGCCAAGCAGTACGCCACGCTCGACCGGCTCTCCGGCGGGCGGCTGCTGCTGGGGGTCGGCGCCGGGCATGTGCGGGAGGAGTTCGAGGCGCTCGGGGCGGAGTTCGACGGGCGCGGGCCGGTGCTGGACGAGGCGATCGACGCGCTGCGGGCCGCGCTCGGCCCGGAGGAGTTCCCGGAGTTCGCCGGTGAGCACTTCGCGTTCAGCGGGCTGGGGCAGGCGCCCCGGCCCGCGCAGCCCGCCGGTCCGCCGGTCTGGGTGGGCGGGTCGTCGCCCGCTGCGGTCCGCCGGGCCGCGGTCCGCGGCGACGGCTGGCTGCCGCAGGGCGACCCGCGCGACCGGCTGCCGGGGCAGATCGCCCGGATCCGGGAACTGCGGGAGCGGGCCGGGGTGCGCGCTCCGATCGTGATCGGGGCCATCGCCGAGCCGCTGTACGTCGGTGAGCCGGGCTGGGACGTCGGCCGGCGGACGCTGTGCGGCAAGCCCGACCGGATCGCGGAGTCGCTGCGCGCCTATCCGGCCATGGGGGTGCGGCAGCTCCAGGTCCGCTTCCGGAGCCGGAGCCGGACCGAACTGACCGAGCAGATGGAGGCGTTCGCCACCGGGGTCGGCCCGCACCTCGAGGACTGAGGGCCGGGGACCGAGCACCGAGTACCGAGGACTGGGCACCGAGGACTGAGCACCGAGGACGGGGCACCGAGGACGGGGCACCGAGGACCGAGCACCGAGCACCGAGGACTGAGGGACGACCGCCGGCCGCTCGGGAGTGCGGGCCGGCGGCCGAGGAGGGACCACCACGGCCGGGGAGGCAGGCATGGGCAAGCTGGACGGGCGCGTCGTCATCATCACCGGTGCGGCGCGCGGACAGGGCGAGCAGGAGGCGCGGCTGTTCGCCGCGGAGGGGGCGTGGGTGATCCTCGGCGACGTCCTCGACGACCGCGGCAAGGACCTGGCCCAGGAGCTGGGGTACTGCGCCCGCTACGTGCACCTCGACGTCGGCCGGGAGGACGACTGGAGCGCCGCGGTGGCCGTCGCCCGGTCGCAGTTCGGGAGGCTCGACGGGCTGGTCAACAACGCCGGGATCCTGCGGTTCAACGAGCTGGTGAACACCCCGCTGGAGGAGTACGAGGAGGTGGTCCGGGTCAACCAGACCGGGGTGTTCCTCGGGATGAAGGCGGTGATCCCGGAGCTGGAGGCGACGGGCGGCGGAACCATCGTCAACACCGCCTCGTACACCGCGCTGACCGGCATGGCCTTCCTCACCGCGTACGCCGCGACGAAGGCGGCGGTCCTCGGGATGACCCGGGTCGCGGCGCTGGAGCTGGCGGGGAAGGGGATCCGGGTGAACGCGATGTGCCCGGGGGCCGTCGACACCCCGATGGTCAACCCCGGGAAGGCCGCGGGGCAGGGACACGGGCCGGAGGGCGGGAGCGGGACGTCCGACGAGGACAGCGGGGTGACGGACGACAGCAGCGCGAGGGACGACAGCAAGGCGATGTACGACTACTGCGCCAAGGCCGTGCCGCTGGGCCGGATCGGGCGCCCCGAGGAGATCGCCCGGCTGGCGCTCTTCCTCTCCTGCGAGGACTCCTCCTACGTCACCGGTCAGCCCTTCGTCATCGACGGCGGGTGGCTGTCCGGGGTCTCCGTGCTGTGAACGGGTGCCGTTCGTAGCAGGGCCGGCCGGCTCGCCGCAGGGGCGGCGGCCCGGCGTCCGCAGCGCCGGAAGCGTGCTGCGGACGCCGGTGCGCCGGGAGCCCTGTCCTCGGCTTCCCGGCTCCTCGGCTTCCCGGCTCATCGGCGGCGCGGGGCCCCTGCCGGCCGGCGGCCGGCCCGCGGCCCGTCGCGCCGGTACCCGCTCAGGACACCAGCGGCTGCTCCTCCAGCTCGGTCAGCCGCACCGTGCACAAGCCGCCGCGCTCGGACTTGACCTGCGTGACCTTGAGCTGGGTGCCCGGCGAGAGGATGAATTCCTCTTCGTGGGTGAACGCGGAGAAATTGCGGATGCCCACCGCCCGGGCGGGGGTCACCTCGAAGAGCGTCCGCTTGCCGCTGCGGCCGAGGAACGCCCGGGCCACGCCGATCTCGGGGGTGCAGGAGGAGACGCCCCACCAGGTCACCGTCCGCCCGACCGGGTACTGCGACCGCAGGTCCAGCGAGACCCCGCGCCACAACGGATCCGTGCGGACCGGAAGCTCCCCCACCGCGGAGAACAGCAGCCGCAGATACGGGAGATAGGGAAGGACGTGGTCCCGGTCCGGGTCGCGCAGTACGGCGTTGATCTTCCGGTAGAAGGCGGACGGACAGGTGTAGAGATAGAGCGCGGCAATCGCGTCGGCGGACAGGCCCCCGGCCGCTTCGTCCGCCCTCCGCTTGCCGAATTCGTACGACTCCCCGACATGCCGGTCGAGGTTCGGCATCAGGGCGACGACCGGGGCGACGGCATTCCGGAAATCCATCAGCGGGGTGTCGAACACGCCGGTGATCGCGGGGAGGGCGAGGCCCTCGTCCTTGACGCTCGCGAGCCGTTCCAGATAGAGCTGGTGCAGCTCCATGGTGGACGTGATGAACGCGCCCATGCGCTCGGCGGTCCCGGCGTCCGCACCGCCGTCCTCGGCCCCGTTCTCGTTCCACCCCTTGCTCGGCAGCCAGTCGACCGGATCGGTGCCCAGTGACGCGAGGGCGTCGTTCACCGTGGCGAAGTGGTCGCCGTCGCAGAATATGTCGCCCTGCGCCGCGGGATTCGGGTGGTCGATGTGCCGGACATCGACGTCGGGGTACTTCTCCTGGAGCTGGAGGACGACCTTCTTCAGATGGCGCGCATGCGCTCCCCACCACGCGAAGACGACACCGCGGTCCTCCTCGTCGGCATTCTGCTTCGCCTTGAGGATTTCCTCGACGATCCGCTCGGCGACCGGACGCCAGAATGCGGTGTGCCGGTCGCTTCCCCGCGCCTCGGCGGTGCTCGCGGTGAGCGCCGCGTTCAACAGCAGCACGCCCTGCGTCAGCATGGCCTGGAACCATTCCGGCGGCTGAACGGTCTCCTGCTTCTTCAGCAGTGCGCGAATATCGGCGATCGGGGTCTTCTTGGGAATGCCGTACTTCCACATCGCCGCTGCCTTGATGATGCAGCGAATGCTGACGACCCTCCCGAACTGGCTGTCCGTCCAGTCGTGAAAGGTGTTGTCGAACATGGCGATGCCGGTCGCGCTCTCCGGCCGCGGGTAAGGATTCTGGCCGAAGACGACGACCTTCCACTTGTGCGGCGGATGGGGCTTGAGCGCCTGAAAGGTCAGTTCCCGGGCCGGAACGACCTCCGGGGCCCGGCCGGAACCGATGAATCCGGCCGCGCCCGGCTGTGCCTCGATGACCGGCTTCAGCAGCGGAAGCCACGGCTCGCCGCCACCGGTGAAGAGCTCGGTGAGGGCCAGCGGGTCATTCGGGTCGGGCTCGGCCGGGGTGGTGGCATCGGTCATGATGAAGAAGCTCCGCAGGGTCGAACCACGCCTGCTGGGAGGCGCGGTTGGCGAGATGGTCGATTCCGGGCGAAACCCTGAAGGTGACGGAAAGGGCTCCGGAATGGCATGTGTACCGGAGGGGGCTGACATTCCTGCGCTGCGCCCCATTTCAGGGGGGTGCTCCGCGGAAAACTGGCGGAAGGCTAACACGGGTCACCCCCCGGCTCGCGGGGGTGACGGCATATCACTGGCCGCTGTGCACAGGGGCGTTGTCAGTGGGGCGCGATAGCTTCCTGAGTGACGGAAGAGCCGTATCCCGATCGGAGTGCACGATGACCGTGAACCGCCCGCAGTCGCCGCTCAAGGTGGTCCTGACCGACCTCAACGCCGACGTGGTGGAGGCGTGGCGGGCGGCGTTCGCCGACACCCCCGGAATCGAGATCCGCAAGGGCTCGATCCTCGACGAGGACGTCGACGCCTGGGTCAGCCCGACCAACTCCCGGGGCCGGATGGACGGCGGGGTCGACGCGGCCGTCAAGCGGCATCTCGGGGCGGGTATACAGCTGCGCGTGCAGCGGGCGATCCGCGACCGGTTCGCCGGGAGCCTCCCGGTGGGCGGCGCGGTGTGCGTTCCGTCCGGGGCGGTCAGCCCGAAGTTCCTCATCTCGACGCCGACCATGGAGTCGTCCTCGCAGAACGTGAGCGAGACCCTGAACGTGGCCCTGGCGTGCGCCGCCGCGTTCCAGGCGATCCACCAGCAGAACCGGGAGGCGCCGGGCAGCATCACGTCGGTGGCCCTGGTCGGGATGGGGGCCCGGACCGGCCGGGTGCCGGCCCGGGTCTGCGCCAACCTGATGTGGACCGGGCACACCCTGTTCCAGGACCACTGCTTCGAGGACTACGACGACCTGCGCAGCACGATCGTCGCGCAGCTCGACGACCTGGAGAGCGCGCCCGTCGAGCAGCGGGTGCGCATCGCGCCGCCCGAGCGCTCCACCACGCGCCGCTGACCGGCTCCGCCCGGCCCGGCAGGGCCCCTGCGGACCCGCCCCGTACGCCCCTGCGGAGTCCTGCCGGCGCCGCCGCGCCCGCCCCGGCCCCGGCCGATGTGACGCATCGTCGTCTCTTGACGGTCCGGGGCCGCGGTGCGAGAGTCGAGCCATGATCTGACGGAGCGTCAGAAACAGAGGGGCGGTGAACCTCCTTGGAATTCGGACTCTTTGTGCAGGGGTATGTGCCCGCAGCGCGGACGCGGACCGACCCCGAGGCCGAGCACCACGCGCTGATCGAGGAGACCGAGTACGTCATCCAGGCCGACCGCTCGGGCTTCAAGTACGCCTGGGCCTCGGAGCACCACTTCCTGGAGGAGTACTCGCATCTCTCGGCCAACGACGTCTTCCTCGGCTACCTGGCCCACGCGACCGAGCGCATCCACCTCGGCTCCGGGATCTTCAACCCGCTGCCGCAGGTCAACCACCCGGTCAAGGTCGCCGAGAAGGTCGCGATGCTCGACCACCTCTCGGGCGGACGGTTCGAGTTCGGGTCGGGGCGCGGCGCGGGCAGCCACGAGATCCTGGGATTCCTGCCGGGTGTGACCGACATGAACCACACCAAGGAGATCTGGGAAGAGACCATCGCCGAGTTCCCCAGGATGTGGCTCCAGGACGAGTACCCGGGCTTCCGGGGCAAGCACTGGTCGCTGCCGCCGCGGAAGATCCTGCCCAAGCCGTACGGGGCCTCGCACCCGGCCATGTGGTACGCCGCCGGCTCTCCCTCCTCCTACGCCATGGCCGCCCGGAAGGGCCTGGGGGTCCTCGGCTTCAGTGTGCAGAAGGTCGCCGACATGGAGTGGGTCGTCGACTCCTACAAGACCGCGATCGAACAGGCCGAGCCGGTCGGCGGCTTCGTCAACGACAACGTGATGGTGACCTCCACCGCGATCTGCGCGGAGACCTCCGAGAAGGCCCGCCGGATCGCGGTCGACGGCGGGCTGAACTACCTCCAGTCGCTGCTCTTCCGCTACCACGACACCTTCCCCCGGCCCGAGGGCATCCCCGAGTGGCCGGAGCTGCTGCCCGAGTACACCGAGGAGATCGTCGACCTGCTCATCGGCGAGGAGCTGATGATCTGCGGCGACCCGGACGAGGTGCTGCGGCAGTGCAAGCGGTGGGAGCAGGCGGGCGCCGACCAGCTCTCCTTCGGCCTGCCGATCGGGATCCCGTACGAGGACACGATGAACACGATCAAGCTGATCGGTGAGCATGTGATCCCGAAGATCGACACCGATCCGGTGCACCGCACCACGCGCTTCCGCCGGGCCGCCGCGAGCGGCTGAGCGCGCGGGAGCCCGTGTGCCGGAGCCGGTCCGGGGCACCGACTCGATCCGGTGTGCCGAGGCCCGGTGCGCCGAGCCGGTCCGGCGCGCCGGGCCGAGGGGGTACGCCGAGCCGGTCCGCTCCGGTGCGCCGGGCCCAGTCGGGGGAGCGCGGTGGCCGTCCGCCACCCGACGTGCTCCCTCCCCGGGAACCCGGGACGCCCCCTGTCCGGCAGGGGACGTCCCGGACGGGACGGCGGAATCCCGGTCCGCCGTCCCGGTGGCGGCCCCGGCCGGACGGCTTCCGCGGCGGCGGCCCGCCGCGCGGGGCCCCCGGCCGGGGCCGGTACCGGCAGGCGGCCGGGACAGGGCCCCGACGGCCCCGGGCCGGACCCGGGGGCCAGGACCGGGACGACGACCAGCCGAGAGGGGAATCCCGCCATGCTCGACCACCTCATCCGGGGCGCGACCGTCGTGGACGGCACGGGCACACCCGGGTACGTCGCCGATGTCGGCCTCCGGCAGGGCCGGATCGCGGTCGTCGCCGCGCCCGGGACCGTCACGGAGGAGGCGCGCGGCACCGAGGACGCGACCGGGCTGGTGCTCACCCCCGGCTTCGTCGACCCGCACACCCACTACGACGCGCAGCTCTTCTGGGACCCGTACGCCACCCCGTCCATGCACCACGGCGTGACCACCGTCGTCGGCGGCAACTGCGGCTTCACGCTCGCGCCGCTCAACCCGGAGCGGCCCGGGGACGCCGACTACACCCGCCGGATGATGAGCAAGGTCGAGGGGATGTCCCTGGTCGCCCTGGAGGAGGGGGCGCCCTGGAACTGGTCGTCCTTCGGCGACTACCTGGACGCCCTGGAGGGGCGGATCGCCGTCAACGCCGGCTTCATGGTGGGGCACTGCGCGCTGCGCCGGCATGTGATGGGCCCGGACGCCATCGGCGGACAGCCCACGCCGGAACAGCTGGACCGGATGCTGCGGCTGTTCCACGACGCCATGGACGCCGGGGCCTGGGGGCTGTCCACCACCCAGTCCGCCACCCACTCCGACGGCGACGGCGAGCCGGTGGCCTCGCGGCACGCCCGGCCGGACGAGCTGCTGGCCCTCTCCCGGGCGGTGGCCGAGCACGAGGGCACCCAGCTGGAGGCCATCGTCGGAGGCTGCCTCGACCGGTTCAGCGACGAGGAGATCGACCTCTTCGTGGCGATGACGGCCGCGGCCGGACGCCCGCTGAACTGGAACGTGCTCACCATCGACTCGGCCGTGCCGGACCGCGTCCCCCGCCAGCTGCTGGCCTCCGAGCGGGCGCGGGCGGCGGGCGGCCGGATCGTCGCGCTGACCATGCCGATCCTCACCCCGATGAACATGTCGCTCGGCACCTTCTGCGCCCTCAACCTCCTCCCCGGCGGCTGGGGCGAGATCCTCGGCCTCCCGGTGCCGGAGCGGATCGCCGCCCTGCGCGACGCGGAGGTCCGCGCCCGGCTGCGGCGCTCCGCGGAGAGCGAGGAGGCCGGGGTCTTCCGGCGGCTCACCGACTTCGCCCGGTACGTCATCGGGGACACCTACTCCGCCGCCAACGACGGGCTCACCGGCCGGGTCGTCGGCGACATCGCCGCCGAACGGGGCCAGGACCCGCTCCAGGCCATGGTCGAGATCTGCGCCGCCGACGAACTGCGCACCGTGCTGTGGCCGATGCCGACCGACAACGACCCGGCCAGCTGGGAGCTGCGGCGGCAGGCCTGGAAGCACGAGGACGTCCTGCTCGGCGGTTCGGACGCGGGCGCCCATCTGGACCGGATGTGCGGCGCGCCGTACACCACCCGGTTCCTCGGCGACTGTCTGCGCGGGCGTCGGCTGGTCGGGCTGGAGCGGGCGGTGCAGATGCTCACCGACGAGCCCGCGCGGCTGTTCGGCCTGCGGGACCGGGGACGGATCACCGAGGGCGGCCACGCGGACCTGGTCCTGCTCGATCCGGAGCGGATCGACGCCGGCCCGGCGCGGCTGGTGCACGACCTGCCCGGGAACAGCCCGCGGCTGGACTCCCGCGCGATCGGCGTGGTGAGCGTCCGGGTCGGCGGGGTGGAGACGGTCCGGGGCGGCGAGGTCACTGGCGCCGTGCCGGGGACGGTGCTGCGCTCCGGCCGGGACACCCGGACGGTGAGCACCGCGGACTGAGCGGGGCGGGGCCGGCAACGGCCGTGGGGCGACGGCGGTCCCGGGACGGGTGAGCCGGGACGGGGGCTCGGAAGCGGGTCCGGAAGCGGTGAGCCCGGCAGTGGGGCGGCCGGCGGGTCGGGAAGCGGTGAGCCTGGCCGTGGGACGGCCGGCGGGTCGGGAAGCAGGTCCGAACGTGGGCTCCGGCGAGGGTCCCGGCACAGGCCCGGACGTGCCTTCCCCCTCGGGCCCGCGACGAGTCCGAGGGGGAAGTGCCGGGTCGTCAGGCACCCGGCCGCACGGGGAGGCCGAGCACCTGGTCAGAGGCGCTGGACGACCTCGCAGTTCGTCAGAACGTCCATGCTCGCCGAGTCGGCCAGCACGGTGTCCACGCCCGGGCCGCAGTCCACGTTGTCGTAGCCGCCGTTGAGGGCGACGATCACGTCGTTGCCCGGGCCGCCGCTGAACGAGGGCTGGGTGGGCGCGCTCGGCCAGCCGTCGCTGTCGTAGAGCCGGTCGCTGCCGCCGCCGCCGTCGATCGAGTCCTGCCCGCGGCCGCCGTCGATCAGGACCGAGGCGAGCACGTCGTCCGTGGTGACGGCCGAGTCGTTGCCGTCACCCAGGGCGGCGCGGACCGAGGTCAGCGTGCCGGCCGGGCCGCAGTCCGCCGAGTTGGCGGTGACCGCGGTGCAGCCCGGGCCGGCGGTGAGGCTGGTGGAGTCGGTGACGATCAGGTTCCCCGTGGTGGCGGAGAAGGTCACCGCGTTGGTCTCGCCGGGCAGGGCCGCGAGACGGACCTGGGCGCCGACCCGGACGACGGCCGCGGGGTTCGCGGCGGCCGAGGTGGTGATGGCCGCTGTCAGGGTGACAGCACCCAGAAGGGGGACGAGGACGCGCGCTCCGCGACGGAGGCGTGCAGCATTCCGTGTCATCGATGCAGTCCTTGCTGTTCGGGCGTGCCCCATCAGCCGTCGGACCCGGCCGGAGGCAGCCACTCGGGGCGTGGCCGCGCACTGGGGCAGCAGTGCTGGACGCGGGCCGAGGTGAGGCCCGACGATCCTCAGCGGTACCCGGGCGCCGTCCCACGGGCACCGGGTGCGGGCGCAGTACGCTCCGCTGCCGTGCCGGATCCCCCGACCGGGCCTCCCCGGTTGGCGCGGTGCGGGGGTACGGGCTAATGGGGCACGGTCCGGGACCGTCGGCCGGTGTCGTGCCTTTGGGGTGTCGTGCCGCGTCGGGTCCGTTCGGCCGGGCCCGGCCGGAGCCCCGCCCCGTCAGCCCCGCCCCCCTCAGCCCCCCGCCTCGTCAGCCCCTGCTCCGGCAGCCCCGCTCCGTCGGTCCCGTCAGTCCCGCCCCAGGAACACCGGGTTGGTCATCGCCGCCATCGTGCCGGGCAGCCCGGAGGACCCGCCGTCCGCCGGTGCGTGCCGCACCTCCGCCCGGACATAGGCCGCGTACTGCGGCGTCGTCCGCCACTCGACCGTCCCGGAGCCGGAGGCGGGGAGCTGCGCGGCGTGCAGCTGGCCCTGGTCGGTCACCAGGCGGACCGAGCAGCCGGGGACACCGGACACCTCCAGCCGTACCGTCACCGGCGTGTCCCGGTCCACGTCCAGCCGCCCGCCGATGCCCGCGTGCTTCCCGCGCCCGCCGGTGGCTCCGAACGTCAGCTCCACCGCCGAGGACTCGGCGATCCAGCTCCGGCCGGCCCGGATGCCCTCCAGGACCGCCGCCCGCGACAGGTCGTCGGCGAGGACCACGGTCTGCGGATGGCCGACCGGCTGCGGTTCGCGGTGGGCGTCGCTGTTGCCCATCGCGGGCAGCCAGCCGTGGCGCCCGGCCCCCGCCCCGGAGCGGCCGGACCGGACGGCCGCCACCAGGGTGTTGTCCCACCCGGCGACGGCGGCCTCGTCGTCCGGGGTGAACGCGCCGTTCCACACCTCCACCGCGTCCGCATCGTCGAAGCCGAACTTCCAGTTGCAGCCGACGCAGGTGCCGTGCGGATGGGCCGGGACGACCAGGCCGCCGGCCTGCCGGATCCGCCGGGCGAACCGGCCGAACACGCCGTCGCGGGCGCGGTAGCGCCAGTCGATGAAGGCGCCCCCGTCGATGCCCAGGGCGATCACATGGCCGTTGCGGGTGGTGACCTCCTCGCCGGGCAGCACCAGCAGGTCGTCACCCCACAGCCCCTCCCAGGCGCCGTGCCCCGAGACGGTGTTGTGCTCCGTCGTGGTGATGAAGTCCAGCCCCGCCGCGCGGGCCGCGGCGGCGGTCTCGGCCGGGGTGCGCAGCCCGTCGGAGTGGACGGTGTGCAGATGGCAGTCGCCGCGGTACCAGGCCCGGCCCCGCCCCTTGGCCCGCTGCGGCGGGTACACCGGCTCCGGCGTCGTGCCCGGTGCGCCGTACCACTGGGTGACGGTCACGGTGTAGTCCATGCCCTGCGGCGCGACGGTGTACGGGCCGAGGACCACCTGCCAGGTGCCGGGCCGCACCGGGCCCGCCAGATAGCCGGGCGTCGCGCGTTCCGCGCTGATCGTGAACTCCGTGCGGGCCCCGCCCGACCAGCCGCGGAAGCCCCGGCCGCCCAGCTCGGTGCCGCGCTCGTCGAAGATCCCGATGTCGCAGGCGTTCGTCTGGGTGCCGGGCGGGACGGCAGGCTTGTCGTAGCGGTAGGAGACGGCGATCTCGCGGACCCCGCGGTCCACGTCGACCGGGAGGTAGACGAAGTCCGGCGCCCCGGGCGGCAGGTGTCCGGTGAGCGTCCGGGTCCTCTCCCGGCCGCTCCCGTCCCGGGCGGGCTCGCGCGGCTCGGCGCCGCCGGCGGCACTCACACCGCTCACCGTAAGCGCGGTCGCCGCGCCCGTCACCGCGGACGCGCGCAGCAGCCCGCGGCGGTTCCAGCGGCCGGACTCGTGGTCTTCGCACATCGCACTGACTCCCCAGGGTCGAGAAGGACGGACGAGGGACCTTCGGTGGTGCGCCGTGCCCTCGTATTGAGCCGTGAACGCGGCGACATGGGAAGAGGTGACGCCGCTTTCCCGCCGGTGACGGCGGCTTCCGGTGCCGTGCTGCGCCCGCGCGCTGCCGAGCCGCCCCGTCCGCGCCGCTCCGGCTACCGGTGCGGCCGGTCTCCGCGGTCCCGCGCCGGCACCACGGGTCCCGCGCCGGCACCACGGGTCCCGCACCGGCACCGCCGGTCCGCGACGTGGGTGCCCGGGGCGGCCGGCGGCGGCCCCGTCTGTGAACGGCCGGTGACGTGTGCCGGGAGCCGGGTGCGCCCGTCTGGGGAAACGGGCAGGATCAAGAGCCCGGCCCGTTGCCGTCACCGGAGGTGCTCGTGCGCATCGCGACCACGATCTTTCTGACCGATGAGACGATCACGCCCGTGCGGCTCGCCCAGGAGCTGGAGCAGCGCGGCTTCCACGGGCTCTATCTGCCGGAGCACACGCACATCCCGGTCAGCCGGGAGAGCCCGTACCCTGCCGGCGGCCCGCTGCCGCCCGAGTACGGCCGCACCCTCGACCCGTTCGTCGCCCTCGGCCAGGCCGCGGCCGTCACCGAGCGGCTCGGCCTGGGCACCGGCATCACCCTCGTCGCCCAGCACGACCCGATCGGCCTCGCCAAACAGGCCGCCACCCTGGACTTCCTCTCCGGCGGCCGGTTCACCCTCGGCGTCGGCTTCGGGTGGAACGCGGAGGAGGCCGCCGACCACGGTGTGGACTGGCGCCGCCGGCGCGCGATCGTCCGGGACCGGATGGCGCTGATGCGGGCCCTGTGGGCGGCGGAGCCGACGGCGTACGAGGGGGAGTTCGGTTCGGTGAGCGCCAGCCAGGCGCACCCCAAGCCGGTGCGCGCGCCCCGGGAGCGGGCGGGCGCACCGCCGCTCACCGGCCCCCGCACGCTGCTCGGCGGCCGTGCCGGGCCCACGCTGCTCGCGCACATCGCGGAGTACGCGGACGGCTGGCTTCCGGTCGGCGGCCGGGGACTGGCCGAGGCGCTGCCGGAGCTGCGCCGGGTCTGGCAGGAGGCGGGGCGGCCCGGGGACGGCCCGGAGGTCGTGCCCTACGCCGTCCTCCCGTCCCCGGGGAAGCTCGCCCACTACGCCGAGCTGGGCATCGAGGAGGTCGTGCTGCAACTGCCGCCCGCGGACGAGGCGGAGGTCCTGCGGACCCTCGACGCCTACGCGCAGTACCTCTGAGGGCGGGCGGGCCAGTACCTCTGAGGCCGGGCCGACCCGTACCTCCGAGGCCGGGTGGCGCGGAGCCGGCCCCGAGCTCCGGCCCGTCCCGGCGGCCGGGCCGCGGCGCCGTGATCAGCCGCACACATCCCCGGCCCCCGCGGGGCCTTTCGCTGCTGGTGAGCGCTCGTATGCTCGGGGGATGACGACCAGCGCGCAGGGGACCGACCAGCCCGGACCGACCGCGAACGCCATGCGCCGGGCGTTGCGCCGGGCCCGCGACGGCGTGGCCCTGGACACGGCCGAGGCCGCCGTCCTGCTCCGGGCCCGGGGGACCGATCTGGAGGACCTGATGGCGTCCGCGGCCCGGGTGCGCGACGCCGGGCTGGAGGCCGCCGGCCGCCCCGGAGTGATCACCTACTCCCGCAGTGTCTTCATCCCGCTGACCCGGCTCTGCCGCGACCGCTGCCACTACTGCACGTTCGCCACGGTGCCCGGCAAGCTCCGCCGGGCGGGCCACGGGATGTTCATGTCTCCGGACGAGGTGCTGGACATCGCCCGCCGCGGCGCCGAAATGGGCTGCAAGGAGGCCCTCTTCACGCTCGGGGACCGTCCCGAGGACCGCTGGCCCGAGGCACGCGAGTGGCTGGAGGCCGAGGGCTACGACGACACCATCGCCTACGTGCGGGCGATGGCGATCCGCGTCCTGGAGGAGACCGGGCTGCTGCCGCACCTCAACCCGGGCGTCATGTCCTGGACGGACTTCCAGCGGCTCAAGCCGGTGGCCCCCTCGATGGGCATGATGCTGGAGACCACGGCCGAGCGGCTGTGGAGCGAACCGGGTGGCCCGCACCACGGCTCCCCGGACAAGGAGCCGGCCGTCCGGCTGCGGGTCCTGGAGGACGCGGGCCGCTCCAACGTCCCCTTCACCAGCGGACTGCTGATCGGGATCGGTGAGACGTACGAGGAGCGGGCCGAGTCGCTGTTCGCGCTGCGCCGCGTCTCCCGCGCCTACCACGGCCTCCAGGAAGTCATCGTGCAGAACTTCCGGGCCAAGCCGGACACGGCCATGCGCGGCATGCCGGACGCCGAGCTGGAGGAACTGGCCGCCACCGTCGCCGTCGCCCGCCACATCCTCGGCCCCTCCGGCTGCATCCAGGCACCGCCGAACCTGGTCGACGCGGAGTACGCGATGCTCATCGGTGCCGGGATCGACGACTGGGGCGGCGTCTCGCCGCTCACCCCGGACCACGTCAACCCCGAGCGCCCCTGGCCGCAGATCGACGAACTCACCGAGCGCTCCGCCGCCGCCGGCTTCCGGCTGCGGGAGCGGCTGTCCGTCTACCCCGAGTACGTCCTGAAGGGCGAGCCCTGGCTGGACCCGCGGCTGCTGCCGCACGTCCGCGCGCTGGCCGACCCGGAGACCGGGCTGGCCAAGGAGGACGCGCTGCCCGTCGGGCTGCCCTGGCAGGAGCCCGACGAGGGCTTCGCCGCCTCCGGCCGCACCGAACTGCACCGCACCATCGACACCGACGGCCGCACCGCCGACCGCCGGGAGGACTTCGACGAGGTCTACGGCGACTGGGAGGTGCTGCGCGAGGCCGCGGCCCCCGGTATGGCGCCGTCCCGGCTGGACGGCGACGTCCGCGCCGCGCTCGCCACCGCCGCCGACGACCCGACGCAGCTCACCGACGCCGAGGCCCTGGCACTGCTGCACGCCGACGGTCCCGCGCTGGACGCCCTCTGCCGGATCGCCGACGACCTGCGCCGGTCGACCGTCGGCGACGACGTCACCTACATCGTCACCCGCAACATCAACTTCACCAACGTCTGTTACACCGGCTGCCGGTTCTGCGCCTTCGCCCAGCGCCGCACCGACGCCGACGCCTACACCCTGTCGCTGTCCCAGGTCGCCGACCGGGCCGAGCAGGCGTGGGACGTCGGCGCGACCGAGGTCTGCATGCAGGGCGGCATCCACCCCGACCTGCCGGGCACCGCGTACTTCGACATCGCGCGGGCGGTGAAGGAGCGCGTCCCCGGCATGCACGTGCACGCCTTCTCCCCGATGGAGGTCGTCAACGGGGCCACCCGCACGGGCATGTCCATCCCCGCGTGGCTGGAGGCGGCCAAGGAAGCCGGCCTGGACAGCATCCCCGGCACCGCCGCCGAGATCCTGGACGACGAGGTCCGCTGGGTCCTGACCAAGGGCAAGCTGCCCACCGCCACCTGGGTCGAGGTCATCAAGGCGGCGCACGCGCTCGGCATCCGCTCGTCCTCCACCATGATGTACGGCCACGTGGACCAGCCGCGGCACTGGCTCGGCCACTTCCGGCTGCTCGCCGAGATCCAGCAGGCGGCGCTCGCCGGGGGGCACCAGGGCTTCACCGAGTTCGTGACGCTGCCGTTCATCCACACCAACGCGCCCGTCTATCTGGCCGGTATCGCCCGGCCCGGCCCCACCGACCGGGACAACCGCGCGGTCATCGCGATGGCCCGGCTGCTGCTGCACCCGCACATCCCCAACATCCAGACCAGCTGGGTGAAGCTGGGCACCGAGGGTGCGGCGGAGATGCTGCGGTCCGGCGCCAACGACCTGGGCGGCACGCTGATGGAGGAGACCATCTCCCGGATGGCGGGGTCGAGTTACGGCTCGTACCGCTCGATCAGGGACCTGGTGGCGATCGCCGAGGCCGCCGGACGCCCGGCCCGGCAGCGGACCACCACCTACGGCGAGGTCCCGGCCGAACGCCGGGAGGCGGCCCTCGCCTCCGACGGGCACCTCCCCGAACTGCTGCCGGTGGTGGGCGACTAAGTCCGCACCCAGACGCACGACCCCCAGTCCTCTCGGCCACGCTCCCCCGGGTGCTCAGCCCAAGTGCCGTTGCCGGTAGTCCTTGGGGGCAATGCCGTATGCGGCGCGGAAGGCGCGGCTGAATTCGGATGCCCGGGAATAGCCCCAGCGGTGGGCTATCGCGTGGATCGGCGTGCTGCGCAGCGCAGGATCGGTGAGGTCGTGGTGGGCTGCTTCCAGGCGCAGCCGGCGTATCCGGGCAGCGACGGTGGTGCCTTCGCCGCAGAAGAGGCGGTGAAGGTACCTGACGGAAATGTGGTGCGCGGCGGCGATTCCGGCCGGGGTGAGCTGAGCGTCGTGCAGGTTCTGCCGGATGAAGTCCTGGATGCGCAGCAGGAGAATCCGCTGGTGGGTTTCGGGAGGCAGGTCGTCCGCCGTCTCGAGAGTGTGCGCGAAGAGCACGGCGACCAGGTCCGTCACGACCGTTCCCAGGCGGGGGCCGTCGCTCGGCAGGTAGCTGCTGGTGTCGTCCGCCAGCCGGGTGAGGAACTGGGCCAGCAGGAGACCCATACCGGTCCGGCCGGGCAGCCGGGCGCCGACCACCCGGTCGGCAGCACCGCGGGGCAGGGGCAGAAGGGCCTTGGGAATTTCGAGTCCGATGCTCCTGATCATCTCTCCGTGCGTGTGGATCTCATACGGCACGGAGGAGTCGTTGCAGTGGAGGTCGTAGGGTCGGTACTGGGTATTCCGCTTTTTCCAGGCCGCCGTGGCGCATCCGTTGAGCACCAGTGAGAGGTGGAATACCTCCGGGTCGGACTGGCGGATCTGTTTCGCCGTGCGGCGGAAGACGAGGGGATGGTAGGTCGCCGGCCACACGGATACCGCGCCCAGATCCAGTATCCGCTGGACGGCCCGGTAGTCATGGGCGTGCTCGCTGCTGAGATGCATGGGCGCATGGGTTTGCCCGAGACGTTCCTGCCAGTAGTCGAACCGCTCCGCCGCGGGCACGGTGTCACTCCGGAACACTGTCTCGTTCAACAATTCTCTCCCCGTTCGCGTACAGGCGACCGAACCGCTGCCCATTCTCCTGCAGTTCGCGCAGCGGGGAATCGAAGGCCGGTACTGGTGCCCGCGCTTCCGGAATGCTGTACTTCAGTTCTTGTGGTCGTGGTCCGGCGCCTGCAGCGAATGGCGGCCGGGGCTTCAGGAGGGGGCGCTGTCAAATCGACGCGCCGTGACCGCTCTTGTGTGCGCTCATTGTCAACGGTTCTGTTCACCCGACGCTAACGACGCTGTGGTGCCTTTCCGGGGATTCTGGTGAACATCCGCCGACAGCGGCGGTTTTGGAATCGGGAAGGCCCGCTCGTCGCGCCGGTCTTCCTCGGAAGGAAACACACCATGATGAAGAAGACGGTTGTGGGACTCGTCATTGCGGGTGCGGCGCTTCTGGGGGCGTCGCCGGCGTCGGCTGCTTTCGAGAGCTACTCCCCCGAAGGCAAGGCCGGTTCGTGGAGTCAGAAGAACGACACCCAGGTCGCGGTGAAGATTCACAGCAGGGGCACGAAGGCCTATGCGAATTACTACCGCACGACGGACAGCAATGACTACTACACGCTGTGGAACAAGTCGGGGATCAAGGGCAACACCACGTACAGCGGCATCGGCGGCAAGGTGACCGACCTGCGGACGTGCAACTCGCAGCAGGGTTGGGACCCCTGCAGCGACTGGGAAATCGCCGGTTGACGGCACTCCGGGCGGCGCGCGGCGCCTGCCGCCCGGACGCAGTGACTGAGTGAGGCGGGGCGGGAGGGGCGGTTCGACGACCGGCCTTCCCGCCCGGCTCTGCGGGACGGCGGCAGGCAGAGAGGGACCCAGTGGGCCGGAACAGGAACGAAGCGGGGGAGGACCGGATCCCGTTGAACGGCACAGGGCTGCCCGACGCACCGGCCGACCGTGCCCTGCCGGACGGCGTGGCCCTCCGGGTGCGGGCCCGGGCGGTGACGGGCCCATGAAGCGGACCTCGCCGCTGCGGCGGCTGCTGCGGATGGGCCGGGCGTCGGCCAAGGGCGCAGACCCCGGCCGAGTACGGTTCGTCGCCCTGCTGCTGGCCACCGCCGTCCTGAGCCTCGGCCTGTCAGCGGTCGCGGCGACCTACGCCGTGTACGACGGGATCGAGCAGCGGACACAGAACCGCGCACTGCAGTTCCGTGACGCCTTTCCCTCGCGCCCGGTGACGGCCATGGCTGTGCCCCACTTCGACAAGGTCGAGGGACGGCAGTTCGCTCTGGTCCATCTGCGTCCGCTGTCCCCGCGATCGGCGCCGCCACCGGGCGTCGACCGATGGCCCGCACCGGGGGAAGCCGTGCTGTCCCCGGCACTGGCCCGGGACCTGCGGTCCGAAGGAGCGTCGGAGCGGTACGGCCGGATCGCGGGGACGATCCGTGACGAGGGCCTGGCACATCCCGGCGAGCGGTACGCCTATGTCAATCCCACGGACCGACAGCTGGACACCCGGCGTTCGCATCCGGTCGTCGGCTTCGGCGACCGCGGTATGCCCACCGGTGACATCCGGTTCATCCCCGACCGTGCAACGTTCCTCCCGGTCCTCCTGCTCCTCCTCGTGCCGGGCGCGGTGCTGGCGTTCGTCGCGGTCCGGCTGGGCTCCCCGGGCCGGGACCGGCGCAGGGCACTGCTCGGCGTGCTGGGTGTCGGCAGAGCCCAGCAGGCGCTGTTCACCCTCGCGGAGGCCGCGGTGCCCGTGGCGGCCGGCGCCGTGGTGGGGACGCTTCCCGCGCTGTGGGTGACGGCCGTCGGCAACGTGCCGCTTCCCTGGGTCGACTACTGGCTGTCGTCGGCGGATCTGCGGAACAGGTGGCCGGCGTCGGCTCTCGCCGGATGCGGCGGGGCGGCGGTCATGGCGCTCCTCCTCGCCGTGTTCCTCCGTCCGGCGAGGCAGCGGACATCGCGTTCGACGCGACGCCCCCTGCGCCGGTACCGGGTGACGGAGCGGGCGGCGTTCGCCTGCCCTCTGCTGCTCTTCGCGACCGTCTGGGGACCGGCGCAGCTGGACCCCGCGCGCCCTGGCGTCCTCCGGGATGTGCTCTACACCGCAGGCGTCGTGGCCGTGCTGGCGACCCTGCCCTGCGCGGTCGCGGTCGGTGTCGCGGCGCTCGGCTCACAGCTCGCCCGGAGGGCGCGCCGCGAGGGTGCCCCGGTCGCCGGCCGGTACCTCGCCGCACACCGGGGGGTGACGGTGCGCCTGGCCGCCGGGGTCGCCATCGCTCTCGCACTCGTCAGCCATCTGCACCTCGAGGTCACGCGGGTGGGGGAGAACGCACGGGCCGCCCAGGTCACGGCGAGCCGTGTCGGCGACCGTGTTCTGCTCCTGAAACTCTCCGGTCACCTCCCCCGGGACCGGGTGAACACGGTGCTCCGCGGCCTCCCGGCAGGTGTCGGGACACTCGCGGTGTACCCGCCGAGCGATCCGGGTTCCCGCGCGCCCGCACGGATCCAGGGCGCCTGCCCGCTCCTGCGGTCCCTGCAACTGCGCTGTCCGGAACGGCCCACGCTCGTCTCCTCACGCATGGCCGACCCGCGTCTCGTGGAAACGCTCCGCTGGATCAGCCCTGTGGTGGACCGCTTCGAGGTGCGGCAAGGGGCGCCGCTTCCCGGCCGCTCCGCGGTCCGCCCGGAGAGGCTGGTGCTCGTCGCCTCCGACGGCGGGGTCCTGCCCCGGGCGAGGATCGAACAGACGCTGAGGGACTCAACTCCGGTGGCCTCCGCGGGCGTCGGCGCGCCGGGCGCCGAATGGCTCGGAGGCGCGAGGGACGCCGACACCCGCGGGAGGTGGATCGTCCTCCTCGGCCTGCCGGGCCTGCTGACCGTTGCCCTGGCCCTCGCCCTCGCAGGTCTCTCCTCATTCCTCGACTTCGGTCGCGGCAGTACGCGGCCCGGCGTGCTCGCCGGCAGGCGGTCCGCTGCGTACGCGTCGGCGGCTTGGGCCCTGGCCGCACCGCTGTCGGCAGCGTTCGTCATGGGGGCGGTCGCAGCCGGCTGGCTGGCTGCTCCCCGGGAAGCGGCCGGTGACGGCGTGGGGCTGTCGGGTGACGTTCTCGCCGTCGCAGCAGGAGGAGTTGCGGTCCTGACCGTCCTGATCTGGTGGTGGGGCGCACGGGCTGCCGTTCGTCCGTCTCGGCGGCACCCGGCCGGTGTGGAGGACACCCGCCAGGGGCGCCCCGGGCACCGGGTCGCCCCGCGCCGGACGCGCGAACCGGCCTCGTAGCACCGGCCAAACGTTTCACCACCGTCCGGAGGACGGCAGACGCAGCGGTGCCTGACCGGAACTCGCGCCGGCAGCAGCTGCCCGAGCCGTCCCCGGAGAACCTCTCGACCACCACAGAGGGCGAGGCCCGGGCGCCGGCGTCCGGCGGGACCGACCTCGGTTCCGCCGCACCCGGCGGCGTCCCGGACCGCCTCCCCGCCCATGAGCGACAAGCGCTCGTGGCGCCGAAGCCGGCTCCGGACCACCGGACCGGCCCGGCCTGCTCATCCCCGCACCACTCATCTCATCCCTGCACCACTCATCACAGGAGATTCCGCATGTCCCACAGACCCGCACGCCCTGCCGTCCGGACCGCGGTTGTCGCGGCCTCCCTCGCCGCCGTCGTCCTCGGTGTGACCGCGCCCTCCCAGGCGGAGCCCGTCTCCAGGGCACCGAAGGCGTCGGTCGCCGCGCCGAGCGCCTCGAGCGTGGGCGGCGCCATATCCCGCACCGAGATGATCCAGCGGGCGCAGTACTGGGTCGACGAGGGCGTTCCCTACAGCCAGTCCCGCTACTACCGCGATCCCCAGGGGCGTACCTACCGCACGGACTGCTCCGGCATGGTGTCCATGGCCTGGCATCTGCCCACGAGCGCCACCACCTGGACGCTGCCCAACTACTCCACGCGTCTCGGCAGCCTCGACGATCTGAAGCCGGGCGACATCCTCAACAACATCGACCAGCATGTGGTGATCTTCGCGAGCTGGGCCGACGCCGGTCACACGACGGCGAACATCATGGAAGAGGCCCGCCCCGGCACCAACGCCCGGAAGTCCACGTACAGCCGCAACTACATCAACAGCAACGGCTTCAAGCCCTACCGCTACAACAAGGTCACCGATGCCCCGGTGCCCGATCCGGACAAGGGCATGACCAACGTCACCGCGGTCGGGGACCTGACGGGTGACGGAAAGAACGACGTCATCGCGGTGGAGACCGCGACCGGCGACCTGTACCGCTACTCCGGCCCCGATTACGTGGGCTCCAGCGCACGGGTGAAGATCGGCAACGGCTGGAACTCGATCAGCAACATCGTGGGCGTCGGCGATCTGACGGGTGACGGCGTGGCCGACATCATCGCGGTCGACGCGGAGAACGGGAACCTGTACCGCTACTCCGGCCCGAAGTACAACGGCGGATCCCGCGTCAAGATCGGCACCAAGTGGGACTCGATGACCGACATCGCGGCGGTCGGCGATCTGACCGGTGACGGGAAGCCGGACATCATCGCGGTGGAGAAGTCCACCGGCAACCTGTACCGCTACTCCGGCCCGGACTACAGCGGTGGTTCCCGGGTCAAGATCGGCAACGGCTGGAACGCGATGTCGACCATCGTGGGCGTCGGCGATCTGACGGGTGATGGCGTGGCCGACATCATCGCGGTCGATGCGGCGAACGGGGATCTGTACCGCTACTCCGGTCCGAAGTACAACGGCGGATCCCGCGTCAAGATCGGCACCAAGTGGGGATCGATGATCAACCTCACGGGTGTCGGTGACATCACCGGGGACAAGGTCCCGGACCTGCTCGCGGTCGAGCAGGCCACCGGCAAGCTCTTCCGTTACTCCGGGCCCGACTTCAAGGGCGGCAGCCGCGTCCAGATCGGCACCCACTGGTAGCCCCGGCGAGGCACTGAAGTCCCTCGCGCTCGTGGTGCGGCCGTCCGCGGCCGCACCACGAGCGCCCCTCGAAGTCCGTCACCACACGACCGGAGGAAGAACCCGCATGTCCAGACCCACTCACCCGCAGCACCGGCTCACCAAGCCCGTCCTGTCGGCGCTGCTCACCGCCCCCCTCGCCGCACTCACTCTCTCCCTGCTCACCGCCCCCGCGGCGCAGGCGGCCTCCGTCAGTACCTGGGACAAGGTGGCGCAGTGCGAATCCGGCGGCAACTGGAGCATCAACACCGGCAACGGCTACTACGGCGGACTCCAGTTCGCCAAGTCCACCTGGGACGCCTTCGGCGGCAAGCGGTACGCGTCCTACCCGCACGAGGCCGGCAAGGAACAGCAGATACGCATCGCTGAGAAGGTCCTGGCCACCCAGGGGGAGGGTGCCTGGCCCGTCTGCGGCCCCCGCGCCGGCCTCGGGAACGATCACACCGATCCGTACCCGGCCGAACCGCCCACTCCGCAGTCCGAGATGGCGAACCTCACCCCGGTCGGCGACCTCACCGGGGACGGGAAGCCCGACATGCTCGCCGTCGAGGTCTCGACCGGAGATCTGTACCGCTACGCCGGGCCGGGCTACGGAGGCGGTGCCCGGGTGAAACTCGGCTACGGCTGGAACGCCATGAGCGACATCGTGGGCACCGGCGATCTGACCGGTGACGGTGTGGCGGACATCATCGCCGTCGACAAGCACTCCGGTGATCTGTACCGCTACTCCGGACCCCACTACAACGGCCGTACCAAGGTGAAGATCGGCACCAAGTGGGACTCGATGACCAACATCGCGGCGGTCGGTGACCTGACCGGTGACGGGAAGGCGGACCTCGTCGCGGTGGAGAAGTCCACCGGCAAGCTGTTCCGTTACTCCGGTCCCGATTTCCAGGGCGGCAGCCGCGTCCAGATCGGCACCGGCTGGAACGCGATGTCCACCGTCGTGGGCGCCAGCGATCTGACCGGTGACGGGAAGGCGGACCTCGTCGCGGTGGAGAAGTCCACCGGCAGCCTGTACCGCTACTCGGGCCCGAACTTCAGCGGCGCCACGAAGGTGAAGATCGGTACGAAGTGGGGGGCGATGGCCAACCTCGCGGGTGTCGGTGACATCACCGGGGACAAGGTCCCGGACCTGCTCGCGGTGGAGAAGTCCACCGGCAAGCTGTTCCGTTACTCCGGTCCCGACTTCAAGGGCGGCAGCCGCGTCCAGATCGGCACCCACTGGTAGGCGCGGGAGCCCGACCGAACTTTCCGACTCCTCACCCGGGAGATTCTTGTGCGACACATCAGGACCCTCTGGGCCACCCTGAGTACGGCGGCTCTGGTGCTCGCCGGATCCATGGCCCTGACGCTGTCCGCCCAGGCGGACAGCGTGCCGTCCGGCAGCGCGCCGCCGCTGCGGTTCGTCAGCTACAACATCTGCGGCAACAAGTGCGGTGCCGGGTACGACAACCAGCGACGGATCGACACCGTCGTCGCGGAGGCATCCGGCTCCGGCTGGAAGGCCGACCAGATTCACCTCCAGGAGGTGTGCCGGACCCAGTACGACGCCATCCGCAGCCGCCTCGCCCCTAAGGGCTTCCAGGGGCTGTTCACCGAGACGCTGTCCGGGGACGCGAATATCTGCGGCGGCAGCGACTACGGCGTGGCCGTGCTCGTCAAGGGGCCGCTCTCGGATACCAAGGTGCTCGACCTGACGGTGGGCGGCGAAAGCGAGCCCATCAAGGTCCCCTGCGTCAAGAGTTCCCTGCAGGGCAGGGCGAACTGGGCCTGCTCGGTCCACCTCTACTGGGGGGAGGAGGAGTACCGCAACGCCGAAGCGCGCGCCTTGGCCGCGCAGGCGAAGCAATGGGAGGACTCCGGAGTTCCGGTGGTGCTCGCCGGCGACTTCAACAACCGTCCCCGTGCGACTGCGCTGTCCAGCTTCTACGACAGGGGCATCAACGACGGCGGGCAGGGCACCTTCACCGAGGCCGACGAGACCGACAAGGACCACTTCGACCCGGCCGCCTGCACCGCGGCGACGCGCCGCTGCCGGTCCGGTGAGCCCACGTTCGGCGAGAGGAAGATCGACTATGTCTTCCTCAGCTCCCGCTACGTCAAGGGCCTCAAGGGCGATGCGCTGCCCCTCGACCCCAAGGTCTCCGACCACCGGATGCTCCGCGCCGCGGCCACCTGGGCCGACTGCGGACCGTCGGCATCCGGCTCGGGGCCGATCGTCCGGCGGGACGCGGACGGGGCGCTGTTCACCCACTCGCGCAGCGCCGACGGCACCGTGTCCGGAGGGTGCAAGGTCGGTACGGGCTGGAACCCCATGCGGATGGTCGCCCGCAACGGCAAGGACCTGATCGCCGTCGACCCGGACGGGAAGCTCTGGCGCTACCCGGCCGACGCCGCCTCCGGTTCGTACTCCGGCTCCACCCGCGTGTCGGTGGGCGAGGGCTGGCAGCCGATGAACACCCTGCTCGCCCCCGGTGACTTCTCGGGTGACGGCAAGGCGGATCTGATCGGCCGTGACAGTGCCGGTGATCTCTGGCTGTACAAGGGCAACGGTGCCGGCGGGTACCAGCCTCGTGCCAAGATCGGCCACGGCTGGCAGGTGTATGACGCGCTGGCCGCTCCCGGGGATTTCTCGGGTGACGGCAAGGCGGATCTGATCGGCCGTGACAGTGCCGGTGATCTCTGGCTGTACAAGGGCAACGGTGCCGGCGGGTACCAGCCCCGCGCCAGGATCGGCCACGGCTGGCAGGAGGGGGAACTCCTCATCTGACCTCCGCAGGGAGGGCGCGGAACGGACGGCCGGCCGAACGCGGGGAAGCCGTCGGCGACATCGGCTCCACGCTCCGGCGCCGGCCCCCGGGTTCCACCCGGGGGCCGGCGGGGCGCCACCTCGGGGCCCCGCCCGGTCCGGACGGGGCGGGCCCGGCGCAGTCGGGCCGCGCACACGGGTAGGGGCCTGTCGCCGCCCTGTCACCGCACACGGACAGGGCGGCGACAGCCGCCTGCATAAGGTGGCCGTCATGTCTTGGCAACAGCAGCCCCAGCAACCACACCAGCCCCAGCAGCCCGGGCAGCCGCCCCAGTACCAGCAGCCGGCCCAGCAGCCCGGTTTCGGCCCGGCGCCCTCCTGGCAGCCGACTCCGCCGCCCACGCCCCAGCCGCCGCGCCGCAACACCAACCGGACGGTGCTGATCGCTGCCGGAGCCGTGGTGGTGCTCTGCGCCGTCGGCGGCGCGATAGCCCTCACCTCGGGCGGCGACGACAAGCCCAACGGCGCCCGCAAGAAGGTCCGTTCCTCCCCGCCGGTCTCCGCCCCGGCCGGCGGCGGCAAGGAGGGCCCCGAAGCCCCGAACGCGGGCCCGACGGCGGACGGGCCGATGGTGAAGGGCTGGCAGACGCAGACCCGGGAGGAGCACGACTTCAGCTACGACGTCCCGGGCAAGGCCGAGAAGTGGCAGGTCTTCGACGACGACACCGCCCTGTCCTACAACGACGCCAAGGGCAAGCCGATCGTCGTGATGACCGGCGCGGGCAACTACCGCGAGGGCGGCTGCTCCTCGCAGCCCAACCCCGACGGCGTCGGGGAGGCGGGCAAGGGACAGCTCGCCACGGTCGGCACCACGGGCGGCGGCAAGGACGGCACCCTCCAGGAGAACGCCCGCAACTGGGCCGGGAACTGGGGCTACATCGCCTACGGCGGCGACGAACACAAGCCGAAGATGGAGGTCGGCCAGGCCAAGCCGTGGAAGCACAACGGCATCGAGGGGTACACCGCCACCGCCAAGGTCAAGGTCACCAACCGTCCCAGCAAGTGCGTGCCGCCGTCCGCCGTCGCGGTCAGCATCGCCCAGAAGTTCCCGGACGGGACCATGCACGGCTGGGTGCTCTACGCGGACCAGGGGATCAAGAACGCCCTGACCCCCGCGCAGATCCAGAAGATCATGAAGACCGTGCGGCCCGCGGCCGACTGAGCCGGCGTGGCTCCCGGCGGCGCCGGGCCGTGACCTCCACGGCCCGGCGCCGGGCGTGTCCGGGAGCCCCGCACACCGGATTCCCGCGCGTCGGCTTCCCGCAGGCCGGACTCCGGGGCACCGGATTCCCGCGCACGGCTCGTCCCGGTCCGGGCTCCGTCCGGCCGCGGGCGCCGTCCACCCCGTGGCGTACTCGATCAAACCCGACCTCAGGGGCGACTGCTCACATTCCGTTCTCGACTCGGAGCCGACCATTCCCGGTCCATTACAGTGCTGCGCGAGCGGCGACGGGATGTCCTGGGGCGTCGGAACCGGAACGGGAGCGGGAGGGACGCGAGTGAGCGCAGCAGGCACAGCCGTCTGGGGCCGTGCCGAGCAGCAGGACTTCCGCAGCCGCGTCCGTGGCTGCCTGCTCGGCGGCGCGATCGGAGACGCCCTCGGCGCCCCGGTCGCGTTCGAGTCCCTCGAGGGGATCCGCAAGGAGCACGGCCCGAACGGCATCACCGACTACGTCCCCGCACACGGGCGGCGCGGTGCCGTCACCGACGACACCCAGATGACCCTCTTCACCCTCGACGGGCTCATACGGGCCCAGGTCCGCCGGGACACCGGGGCCTGGCACCCGCCCACCGACGTCTTCCGGGCCCACCGGCGCTGGTCGGTCACCCAGAGCGACTGGGGGCCCGACGAACGCCGCGAGGACGACGGCTGGCTCGCCCGCGAGGAGTGGCTGTACGCCCGCCGGGAGCCCGGCCGGGCCTGTCTGAGCGGTCTGGCCGACGGCGTGATGGGCACCCTCGACCAGCCCCGGAACCCGGACTCCAAGGGCTGCGGCGCCGTGATGCGGTCCGCCCCCTTCGGGCTGCTCGTCGGCTGGGAACCGGAACTCGTCTTCCAGCTCGCCATCGAGTGCGCCGTGCACACCCACGGGCATCCCACCGGCTACCTCGCGGCCGGTGCCTTCGCCGTCATCGTGCACGGGCTCGCGCGCGGGGACGGCCTCGACAACGCGGTCCAGCACGCGCTGCGCCAGCTGGCCGCCCGCCCCGGCCACGAGGAGACCACGGACGCCCTGCGGCAGGCACTGGGAGCCGTGCGCCAGGGCATGCCGACCGCCTCCCGGGTCGAGGCCCTCGGCGGGGGCCGGACCGCCGACGAGGCCCTCGCCATCGGGGTCTACTGCGCACTGGTCGCCGAGGACGTCCGGCACGGCCTGCTGCTCTCCGTCAACCACGGCGGGGACTCCGACTCCACCGGCTCGGTCTGCGGCAATCTGCTCGGCACTCTGCACGGCGAGACGGCGCTGCCGCCCGGGTGGCTGGCCGAGGTCGAGGGCCGTCCCACCATCCTCGAACTCGCCGACGACTTCGCGATGGAGATGACCCAGGGCCCCGCGCTGCACAGCCCGGCGGAGTCCGTGCCGGGCTGGCTCGCCCGCTACCCCCGGGCCTGAACCGCCGGGCGGCCGGCTCTCCGGTGCCCGCCGCCGGCCGGAGCCCGGACGCCGGCCCGCGGCCCGGCCCCGGCCCTGAGGCGCTCGCAAGGGCGGCCCCGGAGCGTCCCTCACCGTTCGGGGCCACGCTCCAGCGCCGACCGCAGCGACACGCCGTACCGGCTGCGCAGGCGGCGCACCTCCCACACGGACAGCGCGGTCACCGACAGCGGCCCGCCGAGCAGGAAGGTGTACAGCACCTCGGGCGGGGCGTTGACATCGGCGTCGCCGACGAGATTGAGCACGAAGAGCGACCAGACCAGCAGCGGGGAGAGCAGCGCCGGCAGCAGCTCGTGCACCTCGGCGGTGCGGAAGCAGGAATTCAGCCCCATCACGAGCGCGATCAGGGTGAAGAGGGCGGCTCCGACGAGCACGGCCACACAGGCCAGGGCCCCCGCCACGAACGCCAGGCCGATGACGATGCCGCTGATGAGCGTGCCGAGGAACCCGCCCAGCAGGCCCATGAAGAAGTCGTGCGCGCCGATGTCGGACATCGAGATGATGTCGCCCGCCACCGCCCGCGCCATCAGCCAGACCGTGAACGCCCCCAGCAGCGGCGCCGCCACGGCGCGCAGCGGGCCGCCCAGCCGGCCGGCGTAGCGGCCACCGAGCGGCGGCCGGGCCGCGAGGACGAAGAAGCCGACGCCGACGATCCCACCCACCAGCAGGACGCCGCAGCCGATCACCAGCTCCTCCAGCTTGCCCAGCACGAAGGCCTCGCCGTCCTCGCGCAGCGGGTACGACAGCAGCAGCCACGCCGTGGCCACCAGGCCCAGCGCGGTGCGTCCGCGGTGGAGCCCGCTGATGACGGGGTCCTCGATCATCCCGGGGCGGGAGGGGCGGGTGAGTGCGGTGGCCGAGGAGACCGGATTCGGTATCGACCGGGTCACGGCGCTCAGGCGCTGCTGGCTGCTCAACGTGGCTCCACGGAAAGGCTCTCGGCCCCCGTGGCCGAGCAGGCCCCCGCACCTTAGCGTGATCATGCTCGCGTCACCGAACCGTTTCCGGGCCGCCGGGCGTTCCCCGTGCCGCCGCCCCGCACCTGCCGGACCACCACTCAGCGCATCACCTCACCGGCGTTGACCAGCAGCGACTGCCCGGTGATCGCCCGGGCGCGGTCGGAGGCCAGGAAGACGACGGCCTCCGCCACGTCCCCGTCCGTCGCCAGCTCCGGCAGCGCCATCCGCTCCGCCAGCCTGCCCAGGACCTCCTCCTCGGGTACGCCCTCGGCCTGGGCCGTCAGGTGGACGAAGGCCTGCACCGGCGGGCCCCACATCCAGCCGGGCTGCACGGTGTTGACGCGGATGCGGCGCGGGCCCAGCTCCCGGGCGAGGGAGTACATCGCGGAGACGAGCGCCCCCTTCGAGGCCGCGTACGCCGCCTGCTGGACCTGGGACGGGGCCACCACCGAGGACTGGGTGCCGATCACGACCACCGAGCCGCCGTGTGCCGTCAGGGCGGGCAGGCAGGCCCGGGTCATCCGCAGCGTGCCCAGCAGGTTCACATCCAGCACCGTGGTCCAGGTGGGGAAGTCGGCATCCGCCAGGCCGCCGAAGCAGGAGTCGAGTGCGGCGACGTGGACCACGGCGTCGATCCGCCCGAACCGCTCCACGGCGAGTTCCGCGAGGGCCGCGCACGCGCCCTCGTCGGCGATGTCGGTGGCCCGCCACGCGGTCCGCGCGCCCCCGGGGTCGAGGCGCTCCGCGGCGTCGGCGAGCTTCTCCGGGGTCCTCGCGCCCAGCACGGCGTTGCCGCCCTCCCGCAGCACCGCGGACACCACCTGATGCCCCAGCCCCGCCCCGACTCCGGACACGAGCACGGTCCTGCCTCGCAGCATGACGACCTCCGGCGCATCGGCTCAGATTTGCTGACGGTTCGTCAGATCACGGCGGTCAGGTTACGGCGGTGCCCCGGCGAAGACCAGAGCCCTGCCGCGGCCCCCTGAGGTGAGCGGCGAGTCCGGAGTGGGGCCGTTGCGGCCCGGTCGTGCGATGCCTCTCCTCATCTGACGTCATGTCAGCTACACCGGTGCCATGACGGACGAGACGCACAGCACGGACGGGATGCCCAGCACGGACGGGACGCACGGGACGGGCGAGAAGCACGGCGCTGACGGGACGCGCAGCACGGTCTACGGGGAGCTGGCCTCCGTCGGCCCGTACGGAGTGCACCCGGGGCACGCCCTCATCACCATGGTCGAGCCCCACCCTGGCCGTGAGCACGCGTACAACCGCTGGTACGAGGACGACCACTTCATCGCCGGTGCCATGGCGATGCCCTGGATGTACGCGGGCCGCCGCTGGGTCGCCACCCGGGAGCTCCAACTGCTGCGCTACCCGGACAGGTCCGCCGTGGCCCGGCCGGTCACCGCCGGCTGCTATCTCTCGGTCTACTGGATCACCGACGGCCGCTACGACGACCACATGGCCTGGACCGTCGCCGTCAACAAGCGGCTCAACCGGGACGAGCGGGTCCACCGCGACCGCACCCACGTCTTCACCGCGTTCCAGGACCACGAGGCCACCGTCTACCGCGACGGCGCGGCAGGCCCCCGCGACTTCCACGCCCTCGACCACCCCTACGCCGGCCTGCTCCTCCAGGTGATCGACACCGACGGGCCGCGGCAGCGGGCGGAACTCCTGGAGTGGCTGCGCCGCCGCCATCTCCCGCAGCGCCTGCAGGGCTCCCCGGCCGCCATGGTGACCGTCTTCCGCCCCACGCCGCTGCCGGCGGACCGGATGTCGTACGTGGCGCAGGTGGCGGGCGTCGACACCCGGCTCACCCTGCTGTGGTTCCTGGAGCAGGACCCACGGGCGTGCTTCGGGGAGCACTTCGCCGGCCTGGACGGCGACCTCACCGCCTCCGGCCGGGGCCGGGTGGAGCTGGTCGCCCCCTTCATCCCGACCGTCCCCGGGACCGACCGCTACGTGGACGAGCTGCGCTGAAGGGCCTTGCGCGGGAGCGCGCGACCCGAGCGGGCACGGCGCCAGGAATCCTCGGCCGCGGAGCCGTGCCGCCGGAACCCGCCCGGCCGGGGCGCGGAGGACATGGCTGAGCCCCCTCGGCCGGGACGGCGGACCAGTCGAGAGGGCTCCAGGTGGGGCGACGGGCGGCGGGGCCGCCCGGGGCCGGTCAGTCGAGGTCGAAGGCGCCTCGGCCGGCCTCCGCCACGAACGCGGTCCACGCCTCGGGAGCGAAGGCGAGCGAGGGCCCCTCCGGGTCCTTGGAGTCCCGCACGGCGACCGTGCGCGGGGCGGGGGACTTGACCTCGACACACGCGCCGTTCCCGGCGGAGTACGAGGACTTGGTCCAGATGTCCGTGGCGCCTTGCTGAATGGCCATTGCTCTGCTCCGGTTTGTGCCAGGGGGTGGGGTTCGCCAGCGGTCCTTGCTCGGTGGCGTGATCGACGCTACTCGCCAACCTGCCTGCCAGAAGGGGCTGTTCACTCGACCGGATGGCATATTCCCGTGACGCTTCCCTGGTGTCGCTGAGGGGTGTACCGTACCGGCGCCTCCTCGGTGGACGGGTGCTTCCTCGGCCCGTGTCGGCTCCGGCTCAGAGCGTGTAGCTCTTGGCGACATCCGTGATGAACTGCCGTGTCTGCTCCACGTTCAGCGCCTGCGCGCGCAGATGCTCGTACATCACGCTGTAGCTCTGCACGTCGTTCGCCTTCTCCAGGTAGAGGTCGCTCGTCACGCCCTCGAGGTAGACCACGCTGGAGTCCGCGGCGTCCGGGAACTCGAGGATCGTGTACTGCCCGGTGACCCCCGGATGCGCCCCCATGGTGTGCGGCATGATCTGCACGGTCACGTGCGGCAGTTGGGACAGCTCGATGAGATGGTCCAGCTGGTCGCGCATGATCTGCCGGCCGCCCACCATGCGGCGGACCGTCGACTCGTCGAGCACCGCCCACAGCCGCAGCGGGTTCTCCTCGGAGGCGATCCGCTCCTGCCGCCGGAGCCGGACCTGCACCCGCTTCTCGATGTCCGTCTGGGACGCCTCCGGGAGCGCCCCGGTGATCACCGCCTCCGCGTACGCCCGGGTCTGCAGCAGGCCGGGCATCACCTGCGGCTCGTACACCCGCAGCGAGGCGGCGTCGGTCTCCAGACCGATGTAGACGCTGTACGGGATGTCGCCGAACGCGTGCCACCAGCCCTGCTGGCGGGAGTCCTTGGCCATCTGCATCAGCGAGTCGACGATCCGGTGGTCCTCGACCTCGTAGACACCGCACAGATCGCGGACGTCGCGCTGACTGATACTGCGCCGGCCGTTCTCCAGCCTGCTGATCTTCGACTGGGAGACCAGCAGCCGGTCCGCGACTTCTTCGGCCGTCATCCCTTTGAGCTCGCGGAGCCTGCGCAGCTCCTGGCCCAACCGGCGTCGTCTGACCGTTGGATTGACATGGGACGCCACGAGGCTGCACCTCCGACTTGTACCGCTGTTTGTTTCAGCAGACTGCCACTCCGGGCAGCGGCGGCGCTGGGAAATGGCGACAGAGGGTCCCCGTCCGGGCACATGAAGCCACCCGGCCGTGTCCCGGGGCGGCGGCGGGGCGGCCCGGGCGCGGGCGCCGCGCCCCGCGGGCTGCGGCGGGGCCGGTGCCGTGCGGGCGGCCCCGGTTTCCCGGTTCCCCGGCTCCACGGCCTGCCGGATCCGCGTCCCGTCCGGCCGGGGCCCGTCGTCCGTCGGAACCGGTGCCGGAGGGGTGGTGGCGTCCCCGTCGGGGCGGACGCGGCGGGGCGCGGTCCCGCGGGAACGTTCGCGGACGCACACACGGGGTGGCGGTCCGGCCGTCGTCCGGGCGGCCGGACCGCCACCCCGTGCGCTGCGCGCCCCGGCGCTCCGGGGATCGCGGCGAGGCGGTGTCCGTGCCCGGCCGGGCACGGACACCGCGTCCTCGTCCACGTCCCCGCGCCGGCGGCGCCTTGCGGCTCCCTAACCGGGTCGGGCGGTCGGTGGTGCGGTGGGTGACAGCGGTCTGCTGACGTGGTGCGCGACGTTCCGGAGGGCGGTCGTGCGGAGCGCCCGGTGCTGCGGATGACTCGTCGGCGGTGCGGGTGCACCGCGTATGCGCTGCTTCCTCGTGGGGGTGTGCGGTCAGTGGGCCACGGCGCGGGCCATGCTGCCGCGCCGGGACTGCACCGGGACGCCGGTGGGTTCACTCGCGGCGGTCCGGGCCGGTGCGCGCCGGGGCTGTGCCGCGACGCCGTTCTGCACGTCCATCACGGCGTGTGCGACGAGCCCGCCCATCGGGTCGTGCCGGATCAGGTCCCGCAGCCGGGAGCGGGACGACCGCCCCTCGTTGCCGGGGTAGAGGTGCTTGCCCAGTCCGACCGCGTGGGCCAGCGCCGCGAGCGCCGCGGTCCGCGGGTCCGGCGGCACACCGGTGCGGATCGCGTTGTCCAGCCGGGCCCTGATCTCCCGGCTGATGGCCGTCTCCGACGCCTGGTAGCGGGTCGTCGGCAGCACTCCGCACATCTGGCCCTCCACGGCGTGCACCATGCCGCAGCGTTCCAGATGCGTGAGGTAGGTCTGACGCAGCCCCAGCCGGGGCCCGCCGATCCAGTGGACCGCCCGGACCGGGCTGCCGCGACGGCGCAACAGCTCCAGTGCGGAGTCCAGTGTCGGATCTCCTGTCGGCCGTGGCATCACCACGGCGATACGATCCCCGTCAGGGGCTATCCGTCCTGCCAGAGCCAGCTCCACTAGCTGGGCCCCGGCCAGGCCGAGGTCGAGCGACTGCGGCTGCGCCGTGGTACCCGTGGTCGGGTCCAGGGCCAGCAGCAGAAGCTCCTCCGGAATTGTTCTGCGGCTCCTGCCCATCCATGCCTCCCCGCGTGGATGTCTGACAGGGTGACCCCTCTCACACTTGTCTGTCGAGAGTGCCTGGGTGTTTCGTACGGGAACCAGTAGGTATGTCGTTCTCGTCTAGCAGGTGGGCGAGGTCCTTCGGGGGGTGTCGGACCCGGTCGGAACAGCGTGGCTGCGAGGGGCACTCGTATCCGGGCTGGAAACTGGTAAGTGCGGTTCAGCAGCGGGACGTGACGCCGGCGCGGCGTCGGGCGTCCCGCACGTGTGTGGAGGAGGCATCGGTGGCGGGCGAGTCCCCCGAGAAGTCGGAGCAGCAGAAGTCGTCGGGGGAGACGACTCGGGGCGAGGGCGATCCGCGTCTCTCGGTCATTCAGGACTCCCCCGACCGGCCCGCCGAGGCCGCGGACGACACGTCCGAAACCACGGAACCCCCTGCCGGCAAGGCCGTTGGGGGCACCGCCGGTGCCGCGGAGGCGGACGGCGGGCCGGACGCGGGTTCGGCCGCGGACGGCGATGCCGGGGCGGACGCCGATGCCGCCGCCGGGCCGGACGCGGGCAACGACGCGGATGCGAACGCGGGAACGGGCAAGGACGGTGGCTCGGACGAGGGCGCCGACGCGGACGAGCCGGCGGGCGCGGACGCGCCCGCGGGCAACGACAAGGGTGACGCCCGGCTCCGTGCCGCGGTCGCCGCCTGGGTGGCCGGTACCGACGCGGACGCGGAAGCGGCCGTGGGCTCGGACTCCGAAGACGCCGCGGACTCGGGGAACTCGGAGGGCTCGAACGGCTCCGAGGGGGGCACCCCGTCCGGTGCCGACGCCGGGACGGCGGAGGACGGCGCCGACAGCGACCTGCCGAAGCGGCCCGCGGCCGGGCACGGTGCGCAGAGCGCGGCGGACGGCGACGCGGACGGCGAGGCCGACGGAGCCGACGCGTCCGCGGCCGGGCGGGCCGGCAGGAGCGGGACCGGCAAGGGCAAGGCCGGCAGGAGCAAGGCCGAGAAGGGCAGGAACGGCGTGACGCCGGGCGGTGACGCCGCGTCGGGCGCGTCCGGGAAGTCCGACGGCCCCGGCAGCCCCGAAGGCTCCGGGAAGCCCCAGGACGCCGGGAAGTCCCAGGACACCGGGAAGCCGGGCGACGGCGACGGCGCGGCGGCAGTGGACCAGCCCACGACGATGTTCAAGGCGCCCCGCGCGGTGACCGGCGACCGGACCTCCGGGGCCGACGGTTCGACGACGGACCGGAAGGCCGCCGGAGGCAAGCCGCGGAAGGCGGCCGGGAAGAAGCGTTCCGTGGCGGGCGACAAGCCCGCGGGCGGCGCGGCGGCGGACGCCGGTGCGGGCGGTTCCTCGGACGAGGAGCCGAAGGACCGTACGAAGGCGGCCCGGGACGACGTCACCGAGGACCGGGCGACGGCCACCTTCGGCACCCTGGGCAAGGACCGGAAGAAGCCGGCCCGGGGCGCCTCGGCGGCCGGCGCGGCCGCGACCGGTGCAGCTTCCGACGCGGCGGACCGGGCCGAGGCCGGTGACCAGCCGTCCGGCAAGGACGCGGGCGAGGCCGCCGGCAAGGGCGGGACCGAGCCGGCCGGCAAGAGCGAGGCGAAGGCCGGGGGCAAGGGCGGCGACGCCTCCTCCGCCAAGGCCGAGGGCCGGGACCGGAAGCCGAGCTGGGCCAAGGGCGACGACGGGGACGACGAGTCCGGCGGCGCGGCCGCGGGCGGTTCCCCGGACGACGCTCCGGCCGGGAACGGCAAGACCGGCGGCAAGGCAGGCGGCAAGACCGGCGGCAAGACCGGGGAGAAGGCGGACGACGACGGTACGGCCGTCGACCAGCCCACCACGGCCTTCACGGTCACGCGCCCCGCGGGCCGCAAGGCCGACGCCGGGAGCACGTCCGGTGCCGGGCAGAAGTCCGGCGCCGCGGCAGGGACCGGGGCCGGCGCGAAGGGCAAGCCCGGAACCGAGGGCGAGCCCGGCAGCGACGCCAAGCCCGGCGACGCCAAGAAGTCCGCCGACGGCAAGAAGTCCGACGGCGGGGAGAAGCCCGGCACCGACGGCAAGGCCGGGACGCGGGCCGAGGCCGGTGCGAAGCCGGACGGTGAGCCCGGTACGAAGGCGGACGGGAAGGCCGGTGCGAAGCCGGACGCGGAGCCCGCGGAGAAGAAGGGCGTCGACCAGCCGACGACGGCGTTCAAGGCGCTGAAGCCCGGCGCCAAGCCCGAGTCGGACTCGGAGCGGACCAGCCGCTTCGTCCCCCTCAAGGACTCCGACACGGCCCCGCGCAAGCCGAAGTCGCCGGTGAAGACCGCCGACGAGCCCGCCGTGCCCGCGCAGTCCACCGCGGCGCCCTCGCTGTCCGAGGCCGAGCGGACCAAGCAGCAGCCGCTGCCGCCCGAGCCGGCACCGGGCGAGCCCGCGCCGATAGACCTGCTCGCGCAGCTGACGAACACCCCGCCGCCGCCGGAGACCCCGGTGCGCACCATCGTCCGGCGGTTCAAGATCTGGACGCCGCTGGCCATCCTGCTCGCGGTCGTCTTTGCGACCGTGCAGGCGCTGCGGCCGCTGCCGGAGCCGACGCTCGACCTCACCGCGCAGGAGAGCTACGCCTTCGACGGCAAGAAGCCGACGATGCCCTGGCCCGCCAAGGGCCAGGCGGCCGTGGGGATCGACGGGCTGGGCAGCTTCGGCACGTTCGGCGAGCAGAAGCCGGTGCCGATCGCGAGTGTGGCCAAGACGATGACGGCCTACGTCATCCTCAAGGAGCACCCGCTCAAGCCGGGCAAGCAGGGAGCCCGCATCCCGGTCGACAAGAAGGCCGAGGACGACGCGGGGCTCAGCGCCCAGAACGAGTCCGTGGTGGACACCAAGGAGGGCGAGAAGCTCACCGAGTGCGAGGCGCTCAACGCCATCATGATCGCGTCCGCGAACAACGTGGCGCGGCTGCTGGCCCGCTGGGACGCCGGTTCCGAGCAGGCGTTCGTCAAGAAGATGAACGCGGCCGCCAAGGACCTCGGCATGAAGAACACCACGTACACCGACCCGAGCGGTCTCCAGGCCACCACCGTCAGCACCGCCGAGGACCAGGTCAAGCTGGGCCGCAAGGCGATGCAGGACCCGGTCTTCCGGGAGGTCGTCGGCAAGCCGTCCTACATGGACCGCAACGGCAAGAAGCAGGACAACTGGAACCGGCTGGTCCCGTTCAGCGGTGTCGGCATCAAGACGGGCACCAGCACCGCCGCACAGGGCAACCTGCTGTTCGCGGCGCGGAAGCAGGTCGGCGGCACCAACCAGCTGATCATCGGCGCCGTGCTGAACCAGCCCCCGTCCCCGACCGACAACTCCATCCTGACCGGCGCCGTCGACGCGAGTAAGGCCCTGATCACCGCCGCGGGCGACACCCTGACGACCCGCAAGGTGGTCAAGAAGGGCGATGTCGTCGGCCGGGTCGACGACGGCCTCGGGGGCACCACCCCCGTCGTCGCGACCAAGGACGTCACGGCCGTCGGCTGGGCCGGGCTGACCGTGGACATCGAGCTCACGGACAACGGCAAGGTCGTCCCGCACACCGCGAAGGCCGGTACCGAGGTCGGCACGATGACCGTGGGCAGCGGGCTCGGCCAGGTGCAGGTGCCGATCGCCCTCCAGGACGACCTGGCGGAACCGGGCTTCGGGAGCAAGCTGACCCGCATCACCTGACCCGTACCGGCTGATCCGTATCAGCTGATCCGTCCCACCCCACCGGGGCCGGCGCCGTGCAAGGCGCCGGCCCCGGTGGCCGTTCCGGACCCCGGTGAGCGCTCCGCCGCGAGCGGTCGCCGGGGCGTTGTGACGTTTCTGCGACACGGCCCACCGCAACCGGCGGGCGCCCTGCGTTGTCCAAGTCAGCAGTCAGGACTTCACCCGGGGAGGGGCGGAAATGAGATCAGCAGTGGGAGCGGTACGGCGTCGCGTGGGGGCGGCGCTCGGCGTGGCGGGCATGGTCGTGCCGCTGGCGGTGGGCCTCGGCAGTGCGCCGGCGCAGGCGGCGGCGTGTTCGACACAGTCCGGTCCGCACCAGAAGCAGGTGGAGAAGTTCCTCGGGCGCCCGGTGGACGGCCGGCAGTCCGCCGCGGACTGCGCCGCCATACGCGCCTTCCAGACCAAGCACGGCATCTACCCCAACATCGGTTACGCCGGGCCCGTCACCTGGGGCGTGATGGACCTGATGAACAAGCAGAAGGCCGCGGGCAGCAACCCGAACGCCGCCGGGAAGTGCCCCACGAACAAGGGCCGCATCGCCTGCGTCGACCTGACCCGGCAGCTCAGCTGGATCCAGGACGGCCGGAAGCTGAAGTACGGCCCGGTGCCGGTGCGCACCGGACGCAACGGGTACGAGACGCGGACCGGCGCGAAGAAGATCTATTACCGCAGCATCAACCACTGGTCGACGCTCTACAACGTGGCCATGCCGTACAGCCAGTTCTTCGACGGCGGCCAGGCGTTCCACTCGATCAGCGGCAGCGTCTGGTCCCCGCCGGGCTCCCACGGCTGCGTGAACATGCGCAAGGGCGAGGCCAAGAAGTACTGGAGCCTGCTGAAGAAGGGCGACGACGTCTTCGTCTACGGCCGGAAGCCCGGGACCTGAGAGCAACCTCCCCGTCCCCGACGGCGTCCCCCGGGGTGTCGGGCGCCCGCCGCCGAGCGCGCGCCCGCCGCCGTGCCGTCCCCGGCACGGCGGGCACCGCGTGTTAGCGTCACGATCGCCGACCCGTGTGCGGTCCCCGCCCGACCAGCCGGGAGCACCCGCCCGAGCCGGGTGGCGTGATCGCGGGGGCGGGACGCCGGGAAGACGGGGAGAGTCTCAGTGACGACCGCGCGGCCCTCACGGGCTGATGACGACGGCTCCGTGAAGGGGCGGATATCCGTGCCCGGCATGCGCCGGGGGGAGGACGCCGCACCGGGCGCCGACCGGACCGAAGGCGCGCACCACGACGGGAGCCCGGTCGCCGGGCGGACCGCGGACGGACCCAGGGCCGAGAACGGCCCCCGGACCGCGGACGCACCGGGCGGCCGGGAGCTGCCGCGCGCCCACGACGAGCCGTCGGACCGGGGGAGTCACCCCGGACCGGTCGGTGCGCCGGAGCCCGCCGGACGGCCGGCCGGAACGCCGGGCGCGGCACCCCGCGGTGCCCTGCTGCGCCGCCTCTTTCCGCGCACCGTCGTCCTCACCCTGCTCGCCGGCACGCTCCTGCACGTCGCCTGGCTGCTGCTGTTCGCCAACAGCGGGGGCGACCTCGCCGCCCAGGACGCCTGGGCGGAGTTCGCCGGACGGCACCCCGACTCGGCCTACAACCTGGCCTGGTACGGCGGGATGCACCCGGTCTCGTACAGCGTGATCTCGCCGTACCTGATGCATGTGCTCGGTGTGCGCACCACGATGATGATCGCCGGGACCCTCTCCTGCGGGCTGCTGGCGCTGATCCTCACCCGCTGCGGCGCGGTGAAGCATCCCCTGCCCACCGCCCTCGCCGGCGCGTTCGCCCTGGTGTGCAACGCCATATCGGGCCGGGTGACCTTCGGCCTCGGCCTGATGTTCGCCCTGGGCGCGGTCGCCGTGGTCTTCTCCTGGCCGCGGACCTGGCGCTCCCGTGCGCAGCTGTACACCCGGGCCGGTGCGGCCGCCGTGCTGGCGGCGCTGGCGACCGCGGCGAGTCCGGTGGCGGGGCTCTTCCTCGGCATGGTGGCCGCTGCCCTGTTCCTGGACCGGCGCCGCGCCGCCGCCTACGCCCTCGGCGTGACGCCGACGCTGGTCGTCGGCGTGTCCGCGCTGCTGTTCCCGTTCTCCGGAACCCAGCCGATGACCTTCGGCAGCGTGGTGCTGCCGCTCGCCTTCGCCGTCCTCGGGGTGCTGCTGGTCCCCGCGGGCTGGCGGACGGTGCGGCTCTGTTCGGCCGTGTACGCGCTGGGGATACTGCTCAGCTGGATCGTGGACTCGCAGATCGGCAGCAACGTCACCCGCCTCGCGCTGCTCTTCGCGGGGGTGGTGTTCCTGGCGGCGATGCCCCGGACCCCGCACCGCTCCCGCCGCTGGATCGCGCTCTGCGTCGCTGTCGTGGGGGTGACGGTCTGGCAGACCGTCAAGACCGTCAGCGACGTCGTCAACACCAGGCCCGCGGCGTCCTGGGCGCGGGAGGTCGCACCGCTGATCGACCGGCTGGACCGGTCCGACGCCGACCGCGGCCGGGTCGAGGTGGTCCCCGCCCGCAGCCACCGCGAGGCGTCCGCGCTCGCCCCGTACGTCAATCTGGCCCGCGGCTGGAACCGGCAGGCGGACCGGGAGCGCAATCCGCTCTTCTACGAGGAGGGCATGCTCACCCGGGACAGCTACCGGGCCTGGCTGAAGCGGTGGGCCGTGCGGTACGTGGTGCTGTCGCACGACGAGCCGGACTTCGCGGGGCAGGAGGAGGCGAAGCTCGTCGGGGCGGGCGTGCCCTATCTGACCGAGGTCTGGTCGGACCGCAACTGGAAGATCTACCGGGTGGCGGACCCGACGCCGCTGGCCGACCCGCCCGCCGTCGTCCGGCACTCCGACGCCGGAGAGCTGACCGTCACCGTCCGCTCCGCGGGCCCGGTCCTCATCCGGGTCCCGTACTCGCCGTGGCTGGGGCTGGTCGACCGGCAGGGCAACCGGGTCGAGTCGCCGGAACCCGACGCGGACGGCCGGGGCTTCACGAACCTGCACGGCTGCCTCACCAGGACGGTCCGGCCGGCCCCGGGCGGCGCGCCGGAGGACGAGTGGACCGAGCTCCACGCGCCGCGCGCCGGTACCTACCGGATCGCCTCGCCCTACCAGCTGCCGCGCGGGACACCCTGCCCGGACGCCGGCTGAGGTCTCCGCCCGCCGGCGGCCACGGGCGGGCGGTCCGGGCACCGGGCGGCCGGTCCGCAGGGGCGCGGCCCCGGCCCTCGCCCCGTCGCGCGCCTCCGTGCGCCCCCGTCGCCCGGCCGCGCACTCCCGGTGCCGTGGGTTCTGCCTGCGGTACTGGCCATCCGGCCCGGGAACCCACAGACTTGGCGGAGCGTCAGGCAAGGGCAACGGACAGTGTGCGTCCGGTGGGGGCGCGGGGGAGACGGACGGGGCGGCGGAGTGGACTTACGGATCAGTGTCGAGGGCAGTGCGGACCCGGGCAGAGAGCTGCAGGGCATCGCCGGCTGGCTGAAGGACGACGAGTCCTTCACTCAGTACTGGAGATTCAAGTCGGAGTCGGCGCCGGGCCGGGCGGGCGCGCTGGAGGACCTGATGGTCGCGCTGGCGGCGCATGTCGCGGTGTCGACCCTGGACGATCCGGTGCGGGCGATGGTCGGCGCCCTGATGGGCTGGCTGCGCAGCCGGGTGCGGCTGAGCCACGGCAACCGGACCGTGGTGACGGTACGGGTGGCGGGCCGCCCGCCGGTGCGGATCACCGAGGACGACCTCACGGCCGACCGGATCCCGGAGATCGTGGCGCGGGTCGGCGCGGAGCTGGAGTCCGGTGCGACCGGTGGTGCATGAGCCGTGGCCGCGCACGTCCCCGACCGTAAGGGCTCGCGGGCATTCCTCGTCGGGGTGCCCCACGTGGCGGACGGCGGATTCGAGCCGCTGGACTACGTCGATCGCAATCTGAAGGACCTGGCGTCGGCGCTGTCCGAGACCGTGCTGCCGGACGGGACCCGCGGAATCCTGCCGGAGGACGCGATCAAGGTCCTCACCTCGCCCAGCCAGGGCGAGTGGCTGCGGGAGCTGAAGCAGGTCGCGGAGGCCACCACCGATCTGCTCTTCGTCTACTTCGCCGGACACGGCTACCGCGACCCGTTCGACAACCAGCTCTATCTGATGACGCCGGACGCCGACCTCGACGTCAACCTGGAGGGCACCGCGGTGTCCTGGTCCCACGTGCTGAAGACGCTGAACCGGATGCACTTCCGGCACGCGGTGTTCATCCTCGACTGCTGCAACTCCGGGGTGGCCATCGACGGTCGGGCGGTCGGGCAGAACGGGCACTACACCCTGGCCTCCTCGCTGCCCACCAAAACCCAGCCCACGAAGGGGGTGGACGCGGGGGAGGGCGGCCCGCGCAGCCGTTTCACCGACGCCGTCATCCGGGCGATGGAGGAGACCGGGCGGGACAGCCGCGTGCTGACGATGCAGGGGCTGTACGACCGGCTGTACCGGGCGACCAAGGACTGGCCGGTGAACTTCGGCGACGGCTGGGGACCCAAGGGCGGCAGCAGCGGCGTCGGCCCCGACATCGTCATCTCCCGCTTCGTCCCGCACCTTGCGCCGCCCGGCGGGCTGCCCCCGGAGCTGCCCACGCCACCGCCGTGGCCTCCCTCTCCCGCTACGGAGCCCGACGGCGGGGACGAGCCCGGCCGGCCGCGGCTGCTCCGGTGGCTGGGCGAGGGGCGGCGGGCCGCGGTCGCGGGCGCGCTGGCCCTGCTGCTGACCGTCGGGACCGGGGTGTATCTCGTCTGGCCGGCCCCGGAGCCCGGCGGCGGGGGCTGCCTGCCGCCCCTGGAACTGCGGCTGATGGCCGGTCCGGAGACCCGCGCCGCGGTGGGGCACGCCGTCGCCGCCTATCTGGGCAGCCCCGCCAACCGGGTGCCGCTCGGCCCGGACGACGGCGCACGGGGCGACTGCCGCCGGACCAACATCACCGTCTACGGGGCCGGGACGGGCGAGACCGTCGACGCCTTCGGAGCGACCGGCGCCTGGGCCGGGCAGCGCGCGGACGCGGGCACCGGGGCACCGGCCCCCGCCGCCTCCGGCGGAGCCTGCCCCTCCGCCTCCCCGGCGCCGCAGAGCGCCGGCCCGGACGGGGCCGCACAGGACGGGACCGGGGGGAACGAGGAGTCCGCCCTGTGTGCCGACCCGTTGCAGGACGTCGGTCCGCAGCCGGATCTCGTCATCTCCGGATCGAGCACCGAACTCGGCCGCATCCAGCGGCAGATCGCCCGCAACCCCGGTCCCGCGCGGGTGGTTCCGCTGGGCTCGGCCGGGTACTCCCCGCTGGTCCTCGCGGTACCGGCGGCGCTGGAGAAGAAGCTGACGGCAGCGGGCGTCTTCCGGACCGGCAGCAGCTGGGACGACCTGCTCGACGCCATGGCGGAGGTCGCGCCCGGTATGCCGCTGCTCCGCCCCGACCCGGACACCTCGGGCACCGGACTCCAGCACACCGTCGGCCTGTACGAGGCGCGCGACGGACGGCTCACCGGCGGCGCGGACCGCGACGCCGAGGGCGTGGAGCGGCGGCTGCGGCAGCGGACGGCACCCGCGTCGGACGCCGACGGCCTGCTGTGCGGCCTCGACGACCCGGAGCCCGGGGAACCCCGGCTGGGCAAGGCCGCCGCCCTGGTCTCGGAGAAGGCGGTCGCCGACTTCAACCTCGGCAGCCGCCCGGGTTCGGCGTGCGACAACAGCCGGCCCGCCGACGAGCACTCCCGGCTGGTCGCCTACTACCCGGCGGGGGTGCCCGCCCTCGACCTGCCGCTGGCCGAGGTCCGCTGGAAGGGCGCCCGGGACGCGGCCCGGCGCAAGGCCGCCGTCCGGAACTTCCGCACCTGGCTCACGGGCACGGGCAGCGGCCGGTTCCTGCGCGGACTGGTCCGTGGCACCCGCGCCGACGGCAGCCCCGCCCCGCCGCGCGGCGACGCCTGGAAGGACCCGGGGATCAGCGGGGTGCTGGCCGACGTACCGGTGGTGACCGGCACCGCCGACGGAGGCACCGCGGACACCGTCGTCGAGGAGTACACCCAGACCCGCGAACCGGGCCAGGTTCTCTTCCTCGTCGACGTCTCGTGGTCGATGGGCGAGGGCGACAAGCTGGCGATGGCCGACGCCGCGCTGCGCAGCTCCCTGCAACGCCTGGGCCCGCGGGACAGTTACGGGATCCGGACCTATCCGGGGTCGGCGCGGCATCCGGACCGCGCCCGTACCGCGGTCCCGCGCGGCACCCCGGGGGACTCCCGGGCCGAGGCCCTGGCCTGGCTGGCCTCGTCGCCGAGGAAACGGCTGGTCACCAAGGGGGCGGCGGTCCACGAGGTGCTGGAGCGGGCGCTGCGCGACACCCGCGGGGACCGGCGGCCGCTGATCGTGCTCATCACCGACGGGGACGACCGGCCGCTGGGCGACGGCGGCGGGGCGGCGGCCCAGGCCCTGGGCCGGGAGCAGGGGCGCGACGGCAGCACGGGTGTGCTGGTGCTGTCGGTCCGGCTGGACGGCTGCACCGCCGGGATCCGCCGGTTCGAGAACCCGGCCTCGGCGGGCTGTTACGCGGGCCGGCCGGAGAAGGCCGCCGAGGCACTGGCCGAGCAGGTGGCCAACCAGGTGCAGGGAGGAGCGAGCGACGATGGGCCGTAGCCGTAGCCGTAGCCGTAGCCGTAGCCGTAGCCGTAGCCGTAGCCGTAGCCGTAGCCGTAGCCGTGGCGCCGCGCTGGCGGGGGCGGTGCTGCTGACGCTGTGCGCCGGCTGCGACGGCGGGGACCGGGCGGCACCGGACCCGAAGCCGTCGCCGGGGGAGGAGCGGGTGCTGCGGGTGGCGACCGCCTCGGACGTCTCGCAGGGCCCGGTGCGGCAGCGGCTGATCGAGGCCTGGGACCGGTCCCAGCCGGACGTCCGGGTGGAGATCGTCCGGCTGCCGGCCGCGGCGGACGACGCGCGCAGCCAGCTGGTGGCCGCCCTGCAGTCCGGCGGCGCCGACTACGACGTGGTCAACCTGGATGTGCCCTGGACCGCCGAGTTCGCCGCGGGCGACCTGATCCGCCCGCTCGACGGCGACCCGCTGCACGGCATGTGGGGGCAGGTGGCGGACACCGCCCGTTTCCGGAAGCGGATCTGGGCGGTGCCGTTCAACACCGATGCCGCGCTGCTCTACTACCGCAAAGACATCTGGAAGGACGCCGCGTGGCGGCCGCCCGCCACCTGGGGCGAACTGGACACCGCCGCGGGCAACGCCAAGGACCCCCGGCAGGTCAGGCAGACCTTCCCGTACGGCTACGCGACCCAGCTCGACTCCTACGAGGGGCTGACGGTGAACGCCCAGGAGGCGGTCTGGGCCGCCGACGGCGAACTCGTCGACACCACGGGCAAGGTGGTGGCGGCCAGCGTGGACACCCAGGAGGGGCTGACCGATCTGTTCCAGCGGTTCCACGGCCTGATGCCGCCGGAGACCAGCACCGCCGACGAGCGCGACAGCCTGGAGATGTTCCGCGACGAGAAGGTCCCCTTCATGCGGAACTGGCCTTACGTGTACAACGTGCTGGCGGCGAAGGGGTCGAAGGTCGCGGGGAAGTTCGGCGTCGTGCCGCTGCCGGGCCGCGGAGCCAACGGGTCGTCGGTGCTCGGCGGCCAGAACCTCGCCGTCACCCGGGACAGCGCGCACCCGGACGACGCCCGCCGGCTGCTGGACTTCCTGGTGCGGCCGGCGCAGCAGCGCTGCCTGCTGGAGGCCGGTTTCGCCCCGGTGCTGAAGGCGACCTACGAGGCGGCCGGCCCGCGCTGTTCGCTGTCCGGAGGCGGCGGGGCGAGCGGCGGCGAGGCGACGTCCGGGGAGGAGGCCTCCGGCGAGGAGGGGACGGCCTCGGACGAAGGGGGTGCCGGGAGCGGTGGCGACCGGACCGGCGGCGCCGACGGGGAGCGGGCGAGCGCGGCCCCGGAGGCCGGCGGCGAGGAGGCCGGGAGCCGGAAACTCCCGCCCTGGACCGAGGCGTTGCGCAAGGCGCTCGGCCGGGCCCGGCCGCGGCCGGTGACCCCGTACTACGCGGCCTTCACCGAGCTGGTGCAGACCCTGGTGCACGGCCGGCTGGAGAACGGCGGGGACGAGGAGGACCTGGCCGAAGACCTGGACAAGGACCTGAGGACCGTGATGGAAGGGGGCTGACCGGACGATCGGAATTCGATGCGCCGCACCCCTATCTCTGGGCACATGCCTCATGCATAGTGGGTCCGCATTAACGACCAGTAACATCCCGGGGATCTGAACGATGGCGTGTGAGCAATGCGGCGGACATGAGGACACGTTGTCGGGAAAGCCCTGTGCGTGCCGCTATGTGCGGCCGCGGCGCCACGCGGCGGGCGGGCGGCGGAATCCGGACCCCTGGATCGTCCGCGAGACGCTCCGCGGGCGTTGGACAACGCTGTCAGCGGGGCGCCGGGCAGGCCTCGGAGCGGGTGCCGTGCTCACGTTCGCCGGGGTCGTCGGACTGACCGCGCTGGTGGTGTCCTCGACGCTCTTCGCCGGCCCCGCCGAGCCGCGCACCGCCGCGGCCGCCGATCCGGAGCTGCGCGAGCCGCCGAAGCCGACGCTGATCCTGCCGTCCTCCGGCCCGTCGGACGAGTCGGCGGGCGCATCGGCGGACGAGGAGCCGGCCGGGGAGGAGTCCGGCCCCTCGACGACGGACGCCGGCGAGGAGGCACCGGGGAAGCCGGACGAGCCGGGGGAGCAGGGCCAGGTCACCTACTCCGCCTGGGCCGGCCACGGCTGCACCGCGCCCGAGGGCGGCGGCTACGCCGAGTACGGCCGGCACGTCGACGGCATCGAGGGCTGGTACACCGTCAGCTCCGGTGGCTACGAAGGCGGTGCGTGCGACGGTTCGTTCTCCGCCGTCCCCATGTCGGGCAGTTCGACCGAGGACAGCGGCAACCGGGCGCTGTGGTGGTGGACGGTGGGCGAGGACTCCGATGCCTGCGCGATCGAGGTGTACGTCCCCACCAGCGCCGAAGGCCGCGACGTGGCGGGCGACCCCACGCTGTACAACGTGCTCGCCGACGCCAACGAACCGGACTCCGCGTACGACAGCTTCCTGATCGACCAGACCCTCAACCGCGGACACCGCGTCGATGCCGGCACCTACGAGGTGAAGGACGGCCGGCTGGGCGTCGAACTGGTCGACCGCGGCGAGGACTGGAACGACTACGGCACCACCTACGCCCACCACGCGGCGGCCCAGATGAAGGTCACCTGCCGGGAGTAGTCAGGGGCGCCCGGTGCCGGGGCTCACCCGGCCGGTGCGCCGTCCGGTGCCCCGGGCAGGGTGTCCGGGGCCGGCCCGGCGCCCACCGGGGCCCCGCCCCCGTCGCCGGCCAGCGTGTCGAGGACCGACTGCCCGTACTTGGCCAGCTTGTTGTCGCCGACGCCGCTGATCCCTCCGAGCTCCGCGAGCGTCGTCGGCAGCGCGGTCGCGATCTCGCGCAGCGTGGCGTCGTGGAAGATCACATACGCGGGGACGCCCTGCTCCTTCGCGGTCGCCGCCCGCCAGGCGCGCAGCAGCTCGAAGACCGGCACGGCCTCCTCGGGCAGATCGACCGGTGCGGCCCGCCGGGAGGAGGACGCACCGGACTTGGCCGCCCGCGGGGCCCGCTCGGGGTCGCGCCGCATCGGCACCTCCCGCCGGCCGCCCAGCACCTCGGCGCTGGCCTCGGTGAGCGCCAGGGTGTTGTACTCGCCCTCCACCGTGAGCAGCCCCTGGGCCAGCAGCTGGCGCACCACCGCGCGCCATCCCGCGGTGCCGAGGTCGGCGCCGATGCCGAAGGTCTTCAGCGAGTCGTGGTCGTGCTGGATGACCTTGGCGGTCTTCTTGCCCAGCAGGATGTCGATGATCTGGCCCGAGCCGAACTTCTGGCCCCGCCGCTCGCGGTCCAGCCGGACCACCGTGGACAGCAGCTTCTGCGCCGGGATCGTGCCGTCCCAGGTCGTCGGCGGGGTCAGACAGGTGTCGCAGTTGCCGCAGGCCTCGCTCTTCTCGCCGAAGTAGTCGAGCAGCCGGATGCGGCGGCACTCGACGGTCTCGCAGAGCGCCAGCATGGCGTCCAGGTGGTCCGCGAGCCGGCGGCGGTGCGCGGCGTCGCCCTCGGAGGTGTCGATCATCCTCCGCTGCTGCACCACGTCCTGCAGGCCGTACGCCAGCCAGGCCGTCGACGGCAGGCCGTCCCGCCCGGCCCGGCCCGTCTCCTGGTAGTAGCCCTCGACGGACTTGGGCAGGTCGAGGTGGGCGACGAACCGCACGTCCGGCTTGTCGATGCCCATGCCGAACGCGATGGTCGCGACCACGACCACACCGTCCTCGCGCAGGAAGCGCGCCTGGTTCTCGGCGCGGGTCCGCGCGTCCAGCCCGGCGTGGTACGGCAGGGCCTCGATGCCGTTCTTCACCAGGAACTCCGCGGTCTTCTCCACGGAGGACCGGGACAGGCAGTAGACGATGCCGGCGTCGCCCGGGTGCTCGGTGCGCAGCAGCGCCAGCAGCTGCCGCTTCGGCTCGTCCTTGGGCACGATGCGGTACTGGATGTTGGGCCGGTCGAAGCTCGCCACGAAGTGCCGGGCGTCCTGGAGGCCGAGCCGGGAGGTGATCTCCGCGTGGGTGGCCTCGGTGGCGGTCGCCGTCAGCGCGATCCGGGGCACCGTGGGCCAGCGCTCGTGCAGCGCGGACAGGGCCAGGTAGTCGGGCCGGAAGTCGTGCCCCCACTGCGCCACGCAGTGCGCCTCGTCGATCGCGAACAGCGAGATCCGGCCGCGGTCGAGCAGCCGCAGGGTGGACTCCACCCGGAGCCGCTCCGGCGCGAGATAGAGCAGGTCCAGCTCGCCGGCGAGGAACTCGGCCTCGACCAGCTGCCGCTCCTCCAGGTCCTGCGTGGAGTTGAGGAACCCCGCCCGCACGCCGAGCGCCCGCAGCGCGTCGACCTGGTCCTGCATGAGCGCGATCAGCGGTGAGACGACCACGCCCACGCCGTCCCGGACGAGGGCGGGGATCTGGTAGCAGAGCGACTTGCCGCCGCCGGTCGGCATGAGCACGAGGGCGTCGCCGCCGGCGGCGACATGCTCGATGATCTCCTGCTGCCCTCCCCGGAACGAGTCGTAGCCGAAGACGCGCTGCAGTACCTGGGTCGCGTCGCTCATCTCGGGACGGTGCTCGGGGCTGGTCATCGGTTCAGTCTAGGAGGGCGGCCCGGGTGGTCCGGCGCCCTGTGGACAACGGGCCGCGGGCCCGGTACGGCGGAGGCCGCGGTGCCCGGCGGCAGGCCCCGGAACGGCGCCCGGGGCCCGGCGGGCGGCCGTCAGGCGGCCCGCTCGATCTCGCGGCGCACCGCGGCGTTCCACTCGGCGCGCAGCCGCTCGTACCGCTCGCGCTCCTCGGGCCACAGCGGACGGCCCGAGCGCTGAGCGAGGAACGCGCGGATCGCGGCGTTCGCCTCGGCGGCAGAAGGCAGCACGGAACCAGGGCTCGGTGAGTCGGACATGTATCCAGAGTAGGGGCACGGTCGGACAATCGTGCGCATCGTGCACTGTGATATGCGCCCCGTGGCCGCCGGTCGGGCCCCGCGTGCGGGCCCCCGTGCGCCGCCGGGCCGCTCGCCCGAACGGGCGGTGTCGGGTCCGCTCCGGGTTGCCGCCGCGCACCGGCGGTGACGACTACAGAGACCCCCGTTACTCGCCTCCGGTTGGCCCTGCACCGATGGGACCCGTCCATGACCACGTTCCACGCGGCCGTCGTCCACGCGGACCGGACCGTCACCTACTGCGGCACCGTCGACGAGGACCACGTCGACGCGGTCCGCGCCCACGCCGAGCTCGCGGGCGCGCCGCGGCACGTCCGGGACCACCCCGAGCAGCCCGGCGTGATGTTCGTGCTGCGCGACGACGGCAACCTCGACTGGTACGTCCCGGTCGACCGGCCGGCCGCCTCCGGGGGATCCGCGGCCGGGCGGCAGGCGGGGGCCGAGCGGACGACCCACCGGGAGCGCACGGATGCGGAAGAGGGCGCGTACCCGGCGCCCCGCGCGGCCACCGGGCCCGACTACGTGGACGGCGCGGTCCGGTTCGGAGGCCAGGTCATCGGCGGCGCCATGGACCACCCGGAGAACCCGCCCCGCGCGGTCTGGCACACCACCGAGTCACCGGCGGGCGCCAATTTCTTCACCTCGATGGCGAACTTCCTGATCAGCGTGGCCTCCGAGCCGCAGGTCATCTACGACCCGGTGACCGACAAGGTCGGCCAGTTCGGCCCGATGCGCCAGAGTGCGCGGGCGCTGCGGAACGACGGCACGCGCCGCACCAACCGCGAAGGGCTGGTGTGCATCCAGGTCGAGGTGCTCGGCCACGCCGCGGAGCCCTTCACCGACAACTTCGACCCGGCCTCGAAGCCGAACTTCCGGAAGCTGCTCGCCGCGATGCGGGCGCACGGCATCCCGGACAACTGGCCCGCCGGTGAGCCGGTGCCCACCGAGACCTCGCCGATGCCCCGCCCGCGCGCCGTCTGGCAGGGGCAGGGCGGGCACTTCGGCCACTGCCACGTCCCCGGGAACACCCACTGGGACCCGGGGGCCATCAGCACCGGCATCGTCCCGGGGACGCCCTGACCTGCCCCGCTCCTCGGGGGCACGCGGGTGCGGGCCGGATGCGGGCCGACCGGCACCCGTCCCTGTGGCACCGCCGGGCCCCTGCCGTTCCCGGTGGCGGCAGAGGACCCGGCGGTCCGCGCCGTACCGGGGTCAGCCCGCGTCCGCCGGCTCCACGGTCTCCACCGGGACGCCGAACTCCCGGAGCGCCGCGACCTCGTCGGCCGGGGTGCCGGTGTCGGTGATGACCGCCCGGTACGCGGCGGCGGTGCCGTACTCGTGGGTCGCCGTCTTGCCGAACTTCGAGTGGTCGACGAGGAGCAGCGCCCCGTCCGCGGAGGCCAGCATCGCCTCCTTGACCTCGACGTACTCCCGCAGCGGGTGGAAGAGCCGGCCCTCCAGCACGGCCGTGGCCGACATCAGGGCCACATCGGCGCGGATGCGGGAGAGGGCGCGGGTGACGTCCGGACCGGTGCAGGAGTTGAACTCGCCGTTGTAGCGGCCGCCGAGCAGGGTGACGTCGACGCCCGGCGCGGAGCCCACCCGCTGGGCCACACCGACCGAGTTGGTGATCACCGTCAGCCCCTCGAGCCGGGCCAGGGTGCCGGCCAGCGGATAGAGCGTGGTCGAGTCGTCCATCAGCACCGTGCTGCCCGGCGCGATGCGGCCGGCCGCGGCGGCGCACAGCGCGTTCTTGGCGGCCAGGCCCGCGCCCTCCCGGAACCGGGTGGCGGTCTCCATGGTGAGCGCGGGGAACGCGACGGCCCGGCCGCGCTCCTTGCGCAGCAGATCCCGCCCGGCGAGGTCGTCGAGGTCGCGGTGCATCGTCATCAGGCTGACGTCGAAGCGGGCGGCGAGGTCGTCGATGCGGGCCTCGCCCTCGTCGACGACCTGGCGCAGGACGGCCTGCCGCCGCTCCTCGACGGCGGCCTGCGACAGCCGTGCCTTGGCGGGCAACGGGCCCCTCCCCTCCTCGTGATCCCCGGCCGTCAGCTCGGCTGCGGACAGACCAGGGCCTTGATCGCGGTGCGGTCGCGGGCGCCGGCGGTGAGCGCCCGCTCGGCCTCCTCCAGGCCGTACCGGTGGGTCGCCAGCCGGTCGAGCCGCACCTCGCCGGAGGCGGCCAGCGCGATCGCCGTCGGCCAGGTGTTGGCGTACCGGAAGGTGCCCGTGACCTCGATCTCGAAGTTTTGCACATGCGCCAGCGGCAGCGGGATCGCGTCACCGCCCATGCCGACCAGCACCGCCCGCCCGGCCCGGCCGACGGCGCGGATGCCCTCGTCGGCGACGGCGGGCACCCCGGAGCACTCCAGCAGCACGTCCGGTTCGTAGCCGGTGTCGGCGAGCCGGGTGCCCCGGACGTCCACGGTGCCGGTGGCTCCCAGCTCCCGGGCCAGGTCCAGCCGGTGCGGTGCGATGTCGGTGACCACCACCTCGGTGGCGCCGAAGGCGCGCGCCGTCTGGGCCGCGACCAGGCCGATCGGCCCGGCGCCGGTGACCAGCACCCGCGATCCGGCGGTGACCCGGCCCTTGCGGCAGGCCCACACCCCGACGGACAGCGGCTCCAGCAGCGCGGCCGCGTCGGCGCCGAGCCCGGCGGGGACGGGGTGGGCGAAGTCCTCGTCGACGGCGACGTACTCGCACAGCGCCCCGTCGACCGGCGGCGTCGCGTAGAAGGACACCCCGGGGCAGAGGTTGTAGCGGCCGTGCCGGCACTGCCGGCAGCCCCCGCACGGCACCCCGGGTTCGATCGACACCAGCTGTCCGGGCCGGTGGCGGGCGGCGCCGGGGCCGAGCGCGACCACCGTCCCGCTCGGCTCGTGGCCCAGCACCAGCGGGGCGCGGACCACGAAGTCCCCGATCCGGCCCTGCTCGTAGTAGTGCACGTCGGAGCCACAGATGCCCACCGCCTCCACCCGCACCAGGACCTGGCCCGGCCCCGGGCGCGGCACCGGGCGCTCCTCCACCACCAGCTCCCGCGGCGCCCGGAGGACCGCGGCGCGCATGCCGTCGGGGAGGCCCGGGGGCAGGGCGTTCTTCGGTCGGGTGCTCATTCTCCGGTCACTGCTCCCATGGTCAGGCCGGTGACGAGCCACCGGCGTACGGCGAGGCCGACGAGCATCATCGGGACCACCACGACGGTTCCGATGGCGGTCAGCTGCCCCCAGTCGATGCCGGTCTGGGTGACCAGCTGGCCGGCGGCGAGGGGCAGCGTCTGGGTGTGCGGTCCGCTGAGCACCAGCGCGAAGGCGTAGTCGTTCCAGGAGAAGACCAGGCACAGCACGAACGTGGTGACCAGGCCGGGCCGGGTCAGCGGCAGGATCACGTGCCGGAACGCCTGCCACGGGGTGCAGCCCGCGACCTGCGCGGACTCCTCCAGCGCGGGCGGGACCTGGGCGAAGAACGCGTGCAACAGCCAGATGGCGAACGGCAGATCGAAGCTCAGATACGCCAGCACCAGGCCGGGCAGGGTGTCGATCAGCCCGGCGTACCGGAAGATCAGGAAGAGCGGCAGCACCACGACCGCGGCCGGTGCCATCCGGGTCGAGATGATCCAGAACGACAGATGGTGCTTGCCGCGCATCCGGGTGCGGGACAGCCCGTAGCCGCCGAGTGCCCCGAGGGCGGTGGCCAGCAGCGCGGACGTACCGGCCGCGACCAGGCTGTTGTTCAGGTACGGCCAGAGGTTGTTGGCCCCGCTGAACAGCTGCCGGTAGTTGTCCAGGGTCGGGGCGAACCACACGTCCGGGGTCGCGGAGGTGACGGCGGCCGTCGGCTTGACCGAGGACAGGAACATCCAGCCCAGCGGGACCAGCGTCCACACCAGGGCGACGGCGACGACGATCCGGACGGTGGTGCGCGAGGTGCGGGTGCCGCGTTCCAGCGGTCCCGCGGCGGAGGCGGTCATCGGGCCGGCCCCTTCCGGTCGAGGAGACGGACGAACCAGCGGGCGGCCACCGTGGTCACGGCCAGCATCAGCAGGCCCGCCACGGCCGCGTAGCCGAAGTCGAAGAAGCGGAACGCGGTCTGGTACAGCTGCACGGACGCGGTCCGGGTGGCGTCGGCGGGGCCGCCGCCGGTGGTGTTCCAGATGATGTCGAAGTAGCGCAGCGCGTCCATGGACCGGATGAGCAGCGCCACCAGCAGGACGGGGGCGATGGCGGGCAGCACGATGTGGCGCAGGGTCCGCAGCAGGCCCGCGCCGTCGAGCGCCGCCGCCTCCAGCACCGCGGCGGGCACCGAGGTGAGTCCGGCCAGGGCGATCATCGCCACCAGCGGGGTCCACTCCCAGATGTCCAGCAGGGTCACGGCGGCGAACGCGGTTCCTCGCTCCGCCATCACGTCGCCCTGGTGGCCGACGAGCCGCAGCAGCCAGGTGACCAGCCCGAACGTGGAGTCGGTCAGGAACCGGCCGAGCAGTCCGACGATGACCGGGGCCACGAACATCGGGAGCAGCAGCAGCCCCAGCAGCGCGTTCCGGCCGCGTCGCAGCCGCCAGAGGCAGATGGCGAGCGCGGTGCCGAGCACCATCTCGCCGCCCACGGTGAGCGTGAAGTACGCGATGGCGCGGCCCCAGGCCCAGGCGGTGTCCGGATCGGTGAACAGCCGCGCCCAGTTGGCCGCGCCGACCCCCTCCAGCCGCAGCCCGCCGAGGATGTGCACCCGGGAGAAGCTCATCGCCACCACGGCCACGAACGGCAGGATCGACACGGCGGCCAGCACCAGCAGTCCGGGCGCCATCATCCGCCCGGCGAACCCGGGAAGCCGCAGGCGGCGGGCCCGGGCGGGACGGCTTCCCGTACGGGCGGGGGAGTTCAGGGACAGACCCATGTCAGCCCACCCACCCTCGGGAGACGATCCGGTCGATCCGGTCGGCGGCCGACCGCATCGCCGCGGCCGGTGAGGCGTCTCCGGCGAGCATCCGGGAGACCTCGGTGTAGAGGGCGGTGTCGCACTCGCCCCACATGGGGATCTTGGGGCGCAGCCCGATGTTCTCCGGCTGCCAGGTGGTGCGCACCGCCCGGGAGGAGAGCATGTTGGGCATCGCGGAGGGCCGGTGCTCGGCGGCGGCGACCCGCGGGTGGCGGTAGACCGAGGTACGGGTGGGGGTGCCGCCGCCGGCCTCGCTGGCCAGGCCCGCCCGCTGGGTGCGGGGCGCCGTGGCCCAGGCGAGGAACAGCCAGGCCGCCCGGCGCCGTTCCGCCGGGACGATGTTCGAGACCGCGATCCCGGTGCCGCCGTACATCCCGGCGGAGCGGGCCGGTCCCTTCGGCAGCCGCGCGTAGCCGACCTTGCCGGGTACGGCGGCCTCGTTGGCGGCCGCGTACTCGTGCCAGTTGGGGCACATCGCGAACCGGCCCGCCCGGAATCCGGCCCCGACGCCGTCCCAGTCCCAGGTGCGGGACGCGGGGTCGGCGATCCGCAGCAGCCGCTCGTAGAACTCGGCGCCGGCCACGGCCGCGTCCGACCGCAGCCGGCAGGGCCCGGGGTCGGTGGTGCCGAGCCGGCCAACCCGCTCCCCGTCGTCGAAATAGTCACCGCCCCAGGACCAGAGGAGGTTGGAGAAGTCGCACATCAGGGCGTCGTGCTGCTTGGCCTGGTGCCCGGTGCCGTAGCGCACGTCGTCGGTGCGGTCGTTGAACCACGCGGCGATCGCGTAGTACTGCTCCCACGTCGTGTCGTCCGAGGGCATGGGGTCGAAGCCCAGGTCGTCCGCCATCCGGTCGCGGTGCCGGGCGAACAGGTCGGCCCGGTACTGCCAGACCATCGTCGGGCAGTCGTACGGCAGCGCGAGCACCTTCCCGGGGTCCTCGAAGCGCCCGGCCGCCTCCAGATGGCTGGGGACGAAGTCCTCGAAGCCCCCGGTGAGCCGCGGGAGCGCCGGATCCTCCTGGAACTCCCGGAGGTCGGCGAAGGCGGGCGCGTACGGGGCCAGCACCAGGTACGGGTCCGCGTACACCACGTCGTACTCGCCGTTGCCGGAGGCGAAGTCCAGCGCGACCTTCTGGGCGAGCGCGGACAGCTCCAGCGTGACGATGTTGACGCGGATCCCGGTGAGCTCGGTGAACGGCCGCAGCCCGGCCACGATGGCCGCGGTGGGGGCGGTGTTCTCGGAGACGAAGTTCAGGGTGGTGCCGGCGTACCGCCGCCAGGCTCCGGCGTCGGCGTGGACGACGGCGTCGCGCCGGCCGCCGCAGGCGGACAGCAGCCCGGCCGCCCCGGCAGCGGCGCCGCCGCGGAGCAGGGCACGGCGGCTGGGCGCCGCCACCGGAGGGCGGGATGGAGGGGAGGGAGGGGGAGAGACCATGTGGTTGCGTCCCGGGGGAGTCGGCGGGGGCGAACTCTGACGGGCGACATTTTTAGCAGAAAATCGCGCCGCTGTTAACGCATCTTGCGAGAAGTTTCGGGTGTGCCTATCGTTCCAGGGGAGCGGGGGCACCTTTGTGTGCCGGCAGTCCCCTCCGCTGCGTGCGGGCAGTCCCTCCGCCCGGGCGCCCCTGGGCCGGGCTCCGTCCGTTTCCCCGACGGCGCCCGGGGCCGGGAGGCCGGTCGGGGTGCTCGTCGGACGTGCTCGTCGGGCGTGTTCGTCGGGGTGGCGGGGTTCCCTGGGACGGGGACATCCGCCAGGGTGCGATGGGGTGGCCGGAGCGCCTCCCTGCCGGGGGCGCCGCGCCGGCCGCCCGAGGACCGTGCTCCACCGGCCATGGGGCTCGGCGCCCGGCCACCGCTCAGGCATCACAACCGTCACAGGCATCACAACCGTCATAGGGCACCACTCGCAGCCGCCCACTCCCTCCCCAGCCACGGAGACCAGATGATCACTGTCATCGGCGAGAGCCTCGTCGACCGGGTGTACGCCGCCGCCCCGCTGCCGGAGCCGCTCTCTTCGGCGGTCGGGGACGAGGGTGCCGTCGGTGGCCGGGCCGCGGCCGGTGGCCCGGTGGCCGAAGACGGTCCGACCGCTGCCGACGACCCCGCCGCCGGAGAACGGGCAGCCGCGGTGGACCACCCCGGAGGCTCCCCGGCCAACGTCGCCGTCGGCCTCGCCCGTCTCGGCGCGCCCGTCACCCTGATCACCCAGCTGGGCGAGGATGCGAACGGCCGGCTGCTCCGCGACCACCTGGCGGCCTCCGCGGTCCCGGTGACGCTGGCGCCGGGACCGGCCACCGCCACCAGCACGGCCACCGCCTTCCTCGACGCGCAGGGCGCGGCACGCTACGACTTCCGCGTCACCTGGGACCTCCCCGCCCCACCGGACCTCCCCGCCGGCACCCGCTGTCTGCACACCGGTTCGCTCGCCACCGCCCTCGACCCCGGGGCCGAGGTGATCGAGGAGCTCCTCACCCGCATCCGCGCCGAGGCCCGCGGCATCACCATCAGCCTGGACCCCAACGTCCGCCCGGCACTGCTGCCCGCCCGCGACACGGCCCGCGCGCGCATCGAACGCCAGGTGGCGCTCGCCGACATCGTCAAGGTCAGCGAGGAGGACGTGGCCTGGCTCTACCCGGAACAGGACGTCACAGCCGTCGCCCACCGCTGGCAGCACACCGGCCCGGCGCTGGTCGTGGTCACCCTGGGCGGCGCGGGCAGCCTGGCAGTCACGGCGACCCACACGGTCCGCAGCCCGGCCCCGTCGATCACGGTGGCGGACACCGTGGGGGCGGGGGACGCCTTCACGGCCGGCATGCTGCACTGGCTCGACGGGGCGGGACTGCTGGGCGGGGGGACCGACGAAGGCCAGGCCGCCGGCCCGTCGGCCGGGTTGCGTGCCCTCGGCCCGGACGAGCTCGCGGACCTCCTGGACCTGGCCGCCACCACAGCCGCCCTCACCTGCACCCGCCCGGGCGCGAACCCGCCGACGCGGGGGGAGCTGGAGGACTTTAGGCAGCTGCGCGCGAGGTAGGGGGCGGCGACTCGTCCGGGTGGTCCGAGGACCGGCCCCGGGAGCCGGCATGCCTGCCTGAATCCTGCAGCGAGAGCTGTAACGAGCCTGGGGCATATTCACAACTCGCCTTATTGCATTGGCAGTTGAGTCATGCTCTGTACGCTGTGGAACGGCATTGACAGTCGAGCGGCGGATTCCGCGAGCGGGCGCAGGGGGCCTCGCAGCGCAACGCAGTGTGCGACGGGGTCGGCGGAAGTGTGTCCGAGGGGCAGTCACGCCGAGGCACTCACGACGCGTAGGGGGAAACCGGACAGTGGGCGAGAACACGAGGATCGACGATCTGAATGTGATCCGCGAGATGGGTGTGGGACTCGGCAGAATCAAGAGTGCGTTCGACGGCCTGTCCAAGTTGAAGGGGCAGTACGAGGACGACTTCGGCGAGCACGATCTCGCCTGGCAGTTCGGTGACTTCGTGGGGAACTGGGAACACCATCGCGAAGAGCTCGCTGATGAGATCAAGGGCTTAGCCGACATCGCCAAGGGTGCTGCCAAGGCCTATGACGGCGTGGACAGCGCCTTGGCCAAAGCCCTTCGCGACTCCGACAAGCAGAAGAAGTCCTGATGGGCTCGGCGCGACCGCGTGACTGGCAGCCCCTGGCGGACACCGACCCGATCCCCGGTGACCCGGACCGGCTGGAGGAGCTCGGGCGCAAATTACGCAGGACGGCCGACGAGCTGGAACGGCAGGTCCGTCACCTCAAGGCGGCGGCCGAAGTGGATTCCTGGGACAGCGACGCGGGCAAGGAGTTCCGCGAGAAGGCCAAGAAGTGCAGGGGCAGGCTCGAAGACGCACACAAGCGGTACGAGACGGCGGCTGACGCCATCGGCGACCGCATCGTGGATCACGGCAACGACTACGAAGCGAACGCGACCGCGCCTGCCGGGGCGTACGTCACCGAACTCCGGCGGGCGCAGCGGATCGCCGAGATCGCCCGCCGTGACGCCCAGGACGCCGAAGCGGACAAGAAGTCCGCGACCAAGGGCTTGGACGGGCTCTCCGGGAAGGACGACAAGGACCGGAAGTCCGCTCTGGAGGAGCGGGAGAAGAGCGCCGGAAAGTCCCTGGAGGCGGCCGAGGGGAAGCTCCGCAGGGCGAAGGAGATCCGCGACGCCGCCGCGAAGAAGGCCCGCGACGCCATTGACGACGTCATCTCGGACGACTCCCTGAAGGATGGCTTCTGGGATGACTTCGCAGCCTTCGTCGACGGGCTGGCGGACTGGACCGAGAACATTTCCAAGTGGGCCGGAATTGCTGCCCTCGCAGTCGGTTGGATCCCCGTCGTCGGTCAGGGCTTGGCGGGGCTGCTGGGGGCGATCTCCATGATTGCCACGCTGGTGAACATCGCCTGCACGGCGATCCAGGTCGGCATGGGGGACGAGTCGTGGACGGAACTGGCGTGGTCGGCCGTCGGCCTGCTGGCGATGGGGGCCGGTAAGGCGTTCTCCAAGGTGGCGGGGCGGTATGTGAAGACGGCTCTGCGGAGGATGCGCATAGCCAAAAAGAATGGCAGCGCCACTCCGCGACAGGTGAAGCGTAATCGTCAGGCATTGAATCGTCAGGCTGGGCGATCCGATCGACTGGACCGGGAGGACATTTCCAGGTCGCTCCGGGAGCCGGTGACAGAACCCTTCAAGGTCGCTACCTGGAAGAACGGATTCAAGGGCGGCTATCGTCAGTCGTGGCGTGAACTCAAGAATCGCGGGGATGGAAGCGCACTCAAGGGTGGCATCAAGTCCTTCTCGCTTGCCGATGCATCGGTTGCCTCCGACCTCAAGGAGGTGAAGCACTTGGGTAGGGATCTGGGGCAGTATGACGCCGTGAACAAGCTGACGCGCAGAGCGGCGGGAATGACTGCGGTGGGCTCGGGAATCACGGCCGGGGGTTTGTTCATTGATGAGGTTCACTGAGAAGTTAGGGTGGGAATCCATGGAAAAGATGGTCGAGAGGGCGCCCGGTCCGGAAGAGGACTATCTTGTTGACTTCGCTTTCGACGGAAATTGGTTGGCGCTGACCCTCCATGAAGGGACCAGGCGGGAAGCGGAGAAGGTCGCCGCGAACCTCGTGGAACAGTTCAACCCTCTGGAAATGATGGTGAGCAAAGCTAAGCTGCAGCAGGATTTGGCTGAGCTGGCGTTGAGGCTCCACAAGGACGACCCCATCTTTACGGGTGCTGTCTACACGGTGGGTGGTGAATTTCTCGCTGAGATGGTGGGGAGGGCGTATGGGGAGGACGAAGTGCAGCGGCCGTCGCCCGACGAGTGGCGCTCGCACCTGCTGGACTGGGGTGACGCGAAGCCGAAGAGCACGCCGGACGTGACCGAAATCCAGTTGCCTGTCGGCCATGCGGTGCGTGTGCAGGCCGTCCTGGAGGAGAAGCGTCTCTTCGGTCTCGGCCGCCGGCTCTCCGAGACGCTGCGCTACGCGGTCTGGCCCAAGGGGCAGGAGGAAATCATCCTCGTCGATGTCGACTGGCTGGCCATGCACCGCTCCGACGAGCTGACCTCTCTCGTCGACGAGCTGATGCCCACCATGCATCTGGTGCCCGTTCCGCCAGGAGCGGATGACGGCACCGGTACCGAGCAGGAAAAGCCCTGACATGGCATTGAAGACAGAGTGGACCACACCGCCGAGTGACTACACGATCTTCGTTCCCGCCGGGTGGTTCCAACTCCCTCTGGACCCCAAGGAGCGGGACCGGGGCATCATCGCCCTGGCCGACCGGCAGTTCGCCGGAGTCGATCACGCGCCGGTGCTCAAGGAACGCTTGATGCGGGACCTCCAGAAGCAGGCGAAGGCGGCGTTTCGAGCAGGCGGTGTCGAGCTGTACATCTCCCTGCTGACCGTCCGCGGACTGCCGCTGGCCTCCTCGCTGCTGGTCAGTCTGCTGCCGGAGGGCTGGCCCGGATGCCGTACCGCGCACGACCTCGTGCGCCGGTTCGGGGAGATCGGCCGACGGGCGGAAGTGACCCGGCTGGAGGCCGCAGGCGACGCCGTTCGTGAGCAGCACACGGAAGCTGCTGATCCTGAACGGCAGATGGGGAGCACCCTCGCCACGACAACCGTGATCTACAACGTCCCGGTGCCGGCGAGCCGGAAGTGGCTGACGCTCACCTTCTCCACCCCCATGGAGTCCCTGGCACCGAAGATGGTCGAACTCTTCGACACCGTGGCCGGGACGCTGCACTGGGAATAGGACCGCCGGACGGATGCAGCGGCCGCTGCCCCCTCCGTCAGCGGGCGCCTCGCCGATGCATCTCACACCGTTCGGCGAGGCGGCCCCACGGTCGCTTCGGTGCCCGACCTGGTACTCACCTCTGAAGGTCGCTTTCGGGGACCGGCAGTTCCGGGGCGTCAGGGAAGAACTTCCGAGACGAGGCGTACATCCCGTAATAGGGATACGTCGCAGGTATGGCCGCCCCGCGCCGCCGGGCGATGCCGACGATTTCGCGGTATCGGCGAGCCCGGATCCGTACGTTGCGCAGGGAAGGATTCCGCAGACTGGGACGCCGCCAGAGATACAGCCCCAGAAGCAGCCCGACCACCAAGCCAGTATCGCCGCAGATGAAGGCGATCTGAAAGGACTGGGCCTTCTGCGAGGCCACCAGGTCCCAGAACGGCCAGGCGCCGAGCAAGAGCACCGAGAGCGGAATGCTGGCCAGGCATCCCATCCCGCGGGCCCGCCGGTTGTCCTCCCAGCGGTGGAACAGCATCCCGTGCACGGCCCTGTCATCGAGGAAGTCGAACCTCAGCTCGCGTCCGTACCGCTCCGCCGCCGCCCTGGCCTCGGGCACGGCGGCGATCACCGACGAAGCGACCGTGCTGTGGACGCCGCCGTCATCCCCGATGAACTGTCCGAACCTCAGCCCATCGTGAGGGCTCATGGAGGTGCTCCCATCCTTGTCGGTGTCGCCCAGCGCGTACGGCGCTCGGTTCCGGCAGTCGAGGCGGTCAACGTCTCTCTCGTTCCTGCACGCGCGGCTCTGTGCCGGTCATGCGAGACCTTGTACAAGCCGAGAGCGGCGGTGGACTGCAACCAGTTCCCCGTAGCACAAGCTTGCGCCGTGAACTGCGCCCTCCGCAGCGTCACCGTCTCGTAAGCCCGTTCCCCGTAGCCCAGTTGCGAGTGAGGGGTACATTTCCCCGTGACGCTAGGAATGGAGCCACTATGCCCCACTACAGCGACACTCAGGGGGCCGGGGAGAGCAACGGCCAGAGGCTGGCCCGGCTGCGGATGCGGCGCCGTTGGACACAGCAGCGACTCGCCACCGAATCCGGCTACTCCCTCGCCGCAGTCCGCGCCTTCGAGCAGGGCCGCCGGGCCCTCGACCGGCCCGCCGTCGTCCTCGCGATGTGCCGGGCCCTCGACTGCCACCCCACGGAGATCACCGGAGGTCCGCCCGTCCCGCAGGGGTCCGATCGGGACGGGCAAGCCGCAGTCGCCGCGGTCGCAGCCGTGCGCCGCGCCCTGCTGCGGCATGGTCGCCCTACGCGGCCCACCGAGCAGGAGGTCAGCGAGGTCGACCTCGCTGAGCTGAGAAAGCGCACCGTCGTGGCCAACCGCCACCGACACGCTGCGGCGTTCGCCCACACCGGAGGCGAACTTCCCTCCCTGCTCCGAGATCTGCAGGTGGCCGCCGAAGTGTGTGAGGGCGGCGACCGGCGCACGGTGTACGGCCTGCTGGCATCGGCGTACGAATGCGCGATGCAGTACTTGTACAAGCTGGGCCACGTCTCGGATGCCACACTCGCGACCGAGCGGGTGGTGTGGTCCGCCCGGGAGACCGGTGACCCCTTGAGGGTGCTGGCTTCCCACTGGTACGACGCCGGAGAGTTCCTGAGCATCGGCGAGCACGACGAAGCCGGTGCCATCATCGACCATGCGCTGTCCTGGCTCGGGACCGTTCGGGACCCGGGACCCGAGGCCGTGTCCTTGAGGGGAGCCTTCGAGCTGAAAGCCTCGCTGAACCACGCCCGCGCGGGGGACGGCCGGGCGGCAGAGGGGCACTGGAGCCGGGCGCGAGGCGTTGCCGAGGAGCTGGGTGAGGACCGGAACGATTGGCAACTGCAGTTCGGCCCGACGAACGTGGCCATCTGGGGAGTCAGCCTGCCCGTCGAGCTGGGCCGGGGCAGGGAGGCCGTGGACCGTGCCTCCCGCGTGAAGCTGCCGGTCGATTACAGCCCGGAGCGCCGCAGCCATCACCACATCGACGTAGGCCGTGCCCACTTCTACAACGGCAACCGCGAACGCGCTCTGGAGGCGTTCCTGACAGCGGAGCGGCTGGCCCCACAGGCAACACGGATGCACGCCGGTGTGCGAGAGACAGTCGGCACCATGATTCGCACCCAGAGGAAAGGCCCTTGTGTCGAGTTGGGCATTCGGCTCGGCGTCGTCTGACCACGAGGTGCTACAGCCTGTAGCACTTCCGTCACCGCTCGGCCCCTAGCGTCCTTGTACAGCGCGAGACGCAGGGATCGAGCGGGAGGACACCGTTGTTGGAAACCGGCGAGGACAGCATTCACCAGGGCCCCGGGCCCATCGACGAAGCAACCATCCAGGACACCATCGTCCGGTCCTTACGGACTGCCTCCGGTCGTATCGACATGGCCGAGTTGATGCACCTCGACGAGCTGCTGCGTGGGCACATCGCGCTGCTGTTTCCCGAGGTGGAGGCGTCGACGGACCGTCTCTGGCGTGGCAGTGTCGCCTGGTACCAGCGGCGCGCCGGTCTGGACCGGATCCGGTGGCAGACCGCGGAGGGGCTGGGTGAGGGCCCGCTCGCCGCGCACATCCAGGTCACGACCCTCGCGCGGGACTGCCAGTGGCTGCTCACCCAGCACCGGGAGGAGCGCCCGTGACGCCCCGGCTGTGCAACTGGCACCAGGACTACACCGACCGCCCCACCCTGATCGCCCTCATCGAGACCGGCAGCGGCCCCGGCGCGATCCTCTACGCCTGCTTCGACTGCATGCGCATCTACCGGCTCCGGCCCTTCGACCCGGCCACGAGCGGCGGCCCCGTCTACCAGCGGCGCCGCACCTGAGACAGGGCCGTCGGCGGCGCCCCCCTGACGCCGGCGGCCCGCAACACCCCACACCCGAGGCCGATCCGGCAGGTGTCGTTCGCCTCGACGGCCGCTGCCGAAAACCGCCCCCATGGATGCAAGGCCAGATGCCGGGCACGGCTTCCTCTCCATCCCCCGGACCATGCATGTGCGCCGGAGAATTCCACGGCAGCAACAGCAAAGCGCGTGCAAGAGTGGACAGATGAAGACCATTGGGTTGATCGGCGGCATGAGCTGGGAATCCACGGCCGAGTACTACCGGCTGTTGAATGAGCAGGTCAGGGAGCAGCTGGGTGGCTTCCACTCGGCCAAGTGCGTGCTGTACTCGGTCGACTTCGCCGAGATCGAGCGGCTGCAGGTCGCCGGGCGCTGGGACGAGGCGGGCGAAGTGCTGGCCGACGCCGCCCGCTCCCTCCGGAACGCCGGGGCGGACATGCTGCTGATCTGCACCAACACCATGCACAAGGTCGCCGACCAGGTGGCCGCGGCGGTGGACATTCCGCTCCTGCATCTGGCCGACGCCACAGCGGCTGCCGTACAAGCCGCCGGCCTGAGCCGAGTGGGACTGCTGGGCACCGCGTTCACCATGGAGCAGGACTTCTACCGCGACCGACTGGCCGGTCACGATCTGAAGGTCCTGGTCCCCGACGCGGAGGACCGGGCCGTCGTCCACCGGGTGATCTACGAGGAGCTGGTCCTCGGCATCGTCCGCGAGGAGTCGCGAGCGGCCTACGGCGAGGTCATCGGCAGGCTGGTGGCCTCCGGCGCGGAGGGCATCATCCTCGGCTGCACGGAAATCGAGCTCCTCATCCGGCCGGAGCACAGCCCCGTCCCCGTCTTCGCCACCACCCGCCTGCACGCCGAGGCCGCCGTCACTGCGGCACTGGCGACGGGACGGTAGCCCGGGCCGGGATTGCTCGAGGCCGTGCAGCGGGCGGGTGGGGCCGCTGCTCGACGCTCGACGACCGCGGCAGGCCCAGTGGCACTCTCCCCCTACACGCTGGGGGCGCGGAAGGGGACTTGCCGACGGGTGGCCTCGTCGATCTCCTCGACGGTGAGGAGGGGAGTGGCTCGGGTGTGCAGGGCCCCGCTGGCCTTCACGGTGAGGCTGATGGCGGCCATGGAGACCGGGTCGGGGAGGTCGATGATGAGCACGACGTCGTCCTCCCCGAAGGCGAAATACACGGACTCGACCGTCCCGCCGAGGGCCGTGACGACCTGGTCGACGGCAGCGCGCCGCCCACTCGCGCCTTCCCTGAGCAGCCCCTTCGTGCCCTCGGACGTATAGGTGGCCTGGATCAGAAACTTCGGCATCGGGACGCTCCCTGCCCATCGCATGTCCGGTGTGCAGATGGCCTTCCCGCTGTCACACCGACCGCCACGCACCGAATGGCCTGATTCACCCGTTGGACGCCAATGCGGTGGGGGTGCCTGCCGGCGGCAGTCGACTCCACGTCGACGTAGCGGACGTAGTGGCAGGCGTAGGGCAGAGCCCTGAAACGACCAAGGGCCGACCCGGGAGGAAACCCTCCTGGACCGGCCGCTTCTGTCTGTGCCCCCGGCAGGATTCGAACCTGCGACACCCGCTTTAGGAGAGCGGTGCTCTATCCCCTGAGCTACGGAGGCGGGGCCTTGCGTAAAACGTGGATGAATACTCTGAGTGATGTTCATCCGGTTCCTGGCAAGGGAGCGGACCGCCGCGAGCGGCGGTCCCAGACAGGGTAGCGGATGGGGCTGGTGTGTGGTTGGCGCCTCGGCTCAGTTCATGATCGTGAGGCTGTTCGTCGGTCGCTGCTGAGGTCTTCTGTCTCGGTGTGGGCGTCGGAGTAGGTGGGGTCTTCTTGGTAGCGGGCTGCGCTGGTGGCGTTCTGGGCGAGGAGGAAGCCGAGGACGACGAGGCTTTGGGCTTCGGCTCCGAAGGCGATCATGCGGCGGTTCCACAGGGAGCGGTCGAGTTGGGAGAAGCCGGCCTCGGTGTCTTCGCGGCCGCCGTAGAGGGTCTGGTGGACGGCGGTGTTGTCGGGGATCTGGAGGAGATTTTCGGCGCGGTGGAAGCCGGTCTCGGTGTCGCTTTGGCCTTGGCTCTGTTCGCCAATGGTGCTGGTGACGCCGACGGACTCACGGTGCTGGTGGGGGCCGCGGGGACAGGGGATGGCGAGCAGGTGGTACCAGCGGTGGGTGTGTGTGCTGGCGCGGCGTTCGAGTTTGCTGACGGACAGGGGGATGAGGGTGCTGGTGCCGTCGTCGAGGAAGGCACGTTCGTGGACGCGGCCGCGGTTGGACCACAGCTCGTGGCGGCAGCGCCCGAAGTCGAGGGTGCGGATGTAGCGGGGGCTTGCGCCTTTGTGCTGTTTGTTGACCAGTAGGCGGCCGCGGCGGGCGATGACGTCGCGGTGCATGCCGCGCAGGGCGCCGTCGTAGAGGACGCCCATGCAGCCCTCGGCGGCGTCGAGGATGGCGCAGGCGAGGTCGAGGGCGACGGCGGCTTCGCCGCCGGGCTGGTTGTGGGGGACGTGGGCGTAGCGCAGGAAGACGCGGCGGAAGTAGCCGCGGTGGCGGGTGGAGAAGACCACGAACTTGGTGCCCAGCACCATCGCGCCCTCGCGGGTGTGGGCGTGGATGTCGGTGTCGGCTGCTGTTCCGGCCGGCGTTGCATTCTGTGCGTTGTTGCCGTTGCGGTCGGCGCCGCCTTCCTTCTGCCAGGAGGAGGCGGGGTCGACGCGGTGGCGGCGTACTTCGCCGGTGGTGGGGTCGACGCTGAAGGGGATGGTGGACAGGGTGGGGGATTTGGCGACGGTGCCGTCGCCGGCGATGAGTTGGTGGCGCTGGGGGCTGCTCCAGGAGCGTTTGGCGTCGGTGGGCAGCAGACCCTGGCGCAGGGCTTGGGCCAGAGCGAGGTCGGCGAAGGTTTCGCTCAGTTCTTCCAGGCGGGGGATGAGCAGGGTGCGCTGGGCGTGTTGCCACTGGTGGCGGGAGGGCCCGGCCTCGGGCAGGCGGGCGGCTTCGTCGTGGCCGAGGTGTCGGGCGACGCTGCCTCGGATCGTCGTCCACATGCTGGGTTCTTGCAGGTCGCCGGCGCAGTAACGGGCGGAGCCGTGGATGCCACGCAGGGTGAGGAAGAGCAGGTAGATGTAGGGCGGGTAGTGGGGCGGGCGCCCGCGGCGCGGGCCGGGAGCGGGAGCGAGGGTGTCGGCGAGGCGGTAGAGGTCGTCGAAGCGGGCCACGTCGGTGATGCGCTGGGAGACGGTGCGCAGGTCGGCTTCGCCGGCGCGGCGTGCGGTCTTCTTGCGGGCCGCGCGCGGGACGCGGTCGCCGAAGAGGTCATCAGGCATCGAAGTCGCCCCCGTTCGGTGGTGTGTGGTGTGTCGCCTCGGCGCGCCACTGGTAGCCGATGAGGGCTGCGGTGCTGTCGAGGGAGGCCATGCCCAGGTGACGGGCTGCGGCCTCGATACGGCCGGTGGCGGTGAAGACCGCCCGGCCCGCGTATGCGGTGATCGAGGCGGGCCGCACTGAGCGGTCGGCGCCCAGGCCGATGCGTTTGAGCACGTCGCGCAGGGCGACGCAGACCCGGGCCTGGACCTGCTCGTCGGTACCGCCTCGCACCGAGACAGCCAGCCGTAGCCGGTGCGGGGCTTGTTCGGGTGGTGCCGTCGCGTGGAGGTGGTGGGCGCGGGCGGCCAGCACCTGGGCGCTCCAGGCATCCAGCGGGCACCAGCGCGGCTGCGTCTTGGCCGAGCCGTGCATCCACACCCGCGCACAGGCCAGGTCGATGTCGCGGGGCGCGATGTGGCCGATCTCGCCGCTGAATCCGCCGGCCAGGGCCAGGGCTGCCGCGGCGGCGTGACGGGTGGGGCGGTCGGTGAAGTCGGCCGCGCGGCGTAGTTCGACCGCCTCCGCCTCGTCCAGTGGCCGGGTGGCGCCGCACAGACGGGCCGGCAGGTCGATGTCGCGGGTCGGGTCGGTGTCGGTGAGGGCGAGACGGCGGGCGGTGGCGAAGCACATCCGCAGCACGCTGCGGCGCAGATGCCGGGTGGACAGCGAAGCCGGCGCGACGTGCCGGTGACGGGTGCGGCCGTGCGCGTCGATGAACTGCGCCGCAACCGCAGCATCGACATCGGCGAGCAGCGGCGCGCCGCGGACGGCGGCGAAGGCTTCGAAGCGGCGCAGCAGCTGACCGAACCGGCTCAACGTCTGCTGGGACATCTCGCCGCGCGCGACGAGTTCCTGCCAGGCGGCCAAGACGGCTGTGGCGGCTGCGGCGAGCGGGACCTCATCGGCCATGTGCCGCCGCCGATACGGCGAAGCGGCCCGGCCAGCGGGGTGCCGGGGCGGGCGGATGCGCGGTTTCCGGCATGGGGTGACCTCCACACGATCGGTGCATACATGCACCGTGGGGAGGTTGGAGGGATTCGGCAACAGGAGCGGGCTGTACCGGTGACGGGTGCACCCTTTCGGGGTGCGGCCTGATGTGCTGTCAGAAACCTGGGCGAACTGGGCGGCTGAACATGGGTGCTGGTTCCCTTCCGGGGCGGGCTGACATGCTGATCGTTACGTGGTGGATGGCGAGGGGATCGAACCCTCCGCGGGCAGGATCCAGAAGCCGGCCGCGAGCACCAGCCGCCACCCTCAGGGCGCCGGTCCACTCGGACCGGCGCCCTTGTGGTTCCGGGCGGTCAGGCGGTCGGTGCCAGGGCGCCGCGCAGCGTCTGCAGGATGCCTTCGAGGAAGGCGCTGTAGCGGGCGTCGGGCAGCTCCTGGATCTCCTGGCGGGACATGCCGAGCAGCAGAGCGGCACCGGCGATGCTCCGGGAGTCAGCGGCGTCGGCGCGGGTGCCGTCCGCAGCGCTGCCGTCTCGGTCCTTGCCCCCCGCCCCCTCCTCCTGCCCCGCGCCTTCCTCCTGGCCTTCCTTGCCCTCCTGTTCACCGCTCGAGTCCTGTGACTGCGGTGGCCTAGGGGCGTGCCGGCCGGGCAGGTGGACTTCGAGCCGCTCCTCGTCGCGTTCCACGATCAAGGCGATCTCCAGCCACTCGACCATGTAGTGGCCGCGCATGGGCACACCGGGCAGGCCGGCGCGCAGCAGGCGGGCCAATTCCTCCTGCCGCACGGGCCCGCGGGCCAGATGGCGACTCGCCGCGGCGGCCGACCAGTGCGCGGCGAGAAGCGGCGAAGTACCTGTCGAGCCTGGTCCCGGTCCCGTCGCCACGCGTCGGCGAAGGCCCGCCCCCGCTCGGTGATCGCGTACTGGCCCCGGCCGGCCTCGACCAGCCCGATGTCGGCCAGGAACGCCATACAGTCGCCGACGGTGGCCGCACCGATGCCGACATGCTCCGCCAGCGCCGCCCGCTGCACCGGGGCGGTACCGATGACGAGCTCGGCGAGCCCCAGAAAGACGTTGACCTGCTTGCGGGGATTCGCGCGGTAGCTGGGCAGCGTGCGACGTGCAGGCGACTTATCAGCACGCCGTTGGCCGCGGTGTTTTGCGGATGTGCGGGAGTCCGCGTTCCGGTCGCTACCGGAATCTGCGCGATGAGAGGGAGAAAAAGACACGTTGAGCCCAATTCCTGGCCCGATGGGGCCGAATTCCTGTGAGGCTCTCGCACCTGCACCGAAAGGCACATAGAATCAAGGCGATGCGTGAGCCCAAGACCGCGTATCCACGTGCCGCCGAATCGACCTCGGCGGCACGTACGCGTGTGCGGACGTTTTCGACGTGGCGTCCTTGCGCTACGCATCACCGCCCGCGGCCCCGGATGCCATCGCGTAGACCCCGCCTGTCCGGGTCAGTGTCCCGTTGGTGACCATCCGGCTCAACTCCCGGCGCAAGCTGCCGAGCTTGACGTCCGGGCGTGTGGTCTCCATGTGGTGGGTGATCTCTTCCCGGGCGGCGTGGAGGCGCGGGCGGAGGAAGGCCACAATCTCCTGGGCGATCGTCCGCGGCCGCCCCTCAGGGACACCCGCGGTGCGATCCCCGTCCGTTGCCGAGCTCTGGTCCGCCGCCGGCAGTAGCTCCTCGGCGCCGCGCACGACACGCTGGGAGACCTCAGCCCGCGTGATCGCCGAGTCGAACGCTGAGCGGGCCGCTGACAGTTCTTTCTCCGCCCGGGCGAGTCGGCCCTTCGCCTGCGTCAGCAGCGATGCGTCGTCTGCAGCCAACGATCTCAGCTGATCGAGGACGGCCAGTGCCCGATGCGACCGCATGGAAGAACCTCCCCACAGGTATCCGGAATTCAGCGAAACACTGAGGAGCGTATCCAGCGACTTCTCAGTCCCGTAGATCTTCTCCCGGAAATGCCTCCTCAACGCCACAGTCGGCGAGGCAAATCCGCATCGAACGAAATCCGAAATGGAATGGGTCGCCCCATGCGAGAAAGCAGCATTTCGCGCCTCACATGGCCTCTGGCCTGGTCTTTCAATCCATTGCCTCAGTTACTCACTGTCAGTGTGGCGGACGCTGAAAAAGGAGGGGGCGCACGGTAGTGAAACGGGCGCTTACGCAGTGGCGGGGAAGCCCGGCCGTCCGGCGGCAGTGAGTGAAGCCTGTGAGCCGGTGCGGTGCTAGCGAAAGGCGTAGCGGCGAGGGCTGAGCTGTGTGGATGGGGTTGTACCGGTGCGTCGAAGGGTGTCTACGCGAGAGTCCGCGAAATGGTGTATGTATGCACCATGGCAGTGATGGGCGGCTGCCAAGGAGTGAGGAAGAGGGGCGGCGGATGACGGGTGCGTGGGATGATCCGGCCATGCCCCGGAGCAGTAACGACAAGGTGCCGCGCGACTATGTCGTCGACGAAGCCTGGCCGCACGCCGCTCTCGTGCCCGATGCTCCCGTCAGCGCCCACTATGGCCAGGCACTCGCCCGCAACCTGGAGAATGCCCTCGCCGTCAGCGGGCACAGCCTGCGGACTCTCGCAGAGGCGACGGGGGTCACGCACTCCACCATCAGCCGCGTCATCCACGGCAAAGTGATGCCCGACCTTGGCACCCTGGCCCGGTTGGAGGCCGCCTTCGGCTTCCAGGTCTGGCCGGGCCCCGGCGCGCTGCCGACTCCTCCCCCTTCTCGGTAGGAGGAGTGCGGGCGGGGGTGCCGCATCCCCCGTCCGCCCGCGTGGGCGCGCGCGGCGCACACGCCGCCCCTACGCTCGCGCCATGTGCATGTATGCACCACCTGGGAGTGGTGACGTTTACCTTGTCTGCTTCGACCGGTGGCACCGGGTCGCCCTGATCCGCCCTGGACCGCCGAATGCCGGTCACCCCTGGGGCCTGCCGACTGTGCGGCGCAGGGAATCCGAGCCGTACCGGCGGGCCGCGCAGCGCCTTGTGCGCGCGATGGCTCCCGCGGGGACCATCCGCCTCGGGGCGGTCACCGGCCGCATCCCTGCTGCCGCATCTGGCGCCCGGCCGCAGCGGCGGGGCGGGCGTCGCATCTTCACCGGGCACGCAGCCTCGCCGGGCTCCCTATGCGACGTCGGTGTACCGGTCGTCTGGCTCCCGTACAACCAAATCACCGACCATATTGGGCACTTGACAGTCGGCGACTTGGGGCTGTTTCTGGAGGGATACGTGGATGGCTGGATCCCAGACGGCTGGATCACCCTGCAGTAGCGCTGCCCGTCAGGCACCGGCGGCTCAGCGCTCGTGCGACGCGCGGGGTGCCCGGGCGAGCCGGTCAGCTGATGCCGCAGGCGCACCCGGAAGCCGGCTAGATGGGTCCGGTGGTGGATTGGCTGCCGCACGGGCGTCGCTGCCCGGGATCTCGCTCTTGCCCATCTGGCCGGCCTCGGCCTTGAGGACGTAGACCTCCCAGGGCTCCTTGCCGGGGCCGTGCGCCCAGACCTTGTCCTGGAGTGCGTGGCAGCAGGAGGTGTCGTTCTCCTTGAAGATCGCAAGCCCCGCTTCCACCAGGCGGTCGGTGGCGGCGTTGACCTGCTAGGTGGAGTCGACCTCGACACCGAGGTGGTCCAGGCGGGTCTCCTGGTCCGCCTCGCCTTCGATGAGGACGAGCTTCAGCGGCGGCTCGAGGACGGCGAAGTTGGCATATCCCGGGCGGTGATTGGCCGCCTCGACGCCGAACAGCTTGGAGCAGAACTCCACCGACGCCTCAAGATCGGGAAGGGCTGCTGGTGATGATGCATCCGGCGCTGGCCAAGGTCCGATACGACCGTCTGGACACCGTCACCCGCGACCGCCGCCTGCTGATTCCCTCACTGGTGATCAACTGGATCGTCGGCCCCGCCGTGATGTTCGCGCTCGCGTGGATCTTTCCAGCCCGACCTGCCGGAGCACCTGCCCAGGCTGATCATCGCCGAGCGGGCCCGCTGAATCGCCATGGTCATCATCTGGAACGACCTGGCCTGCGGCGACCGCGAGGCCGCTGCCGCCCTGGTCGCCCTGAACTCCGTCTTACAGGTCCTAGCCTTCACCTGCTGGCCTGGTTCTACCTCTCCGTTCTGCCCAGCTGGCGGGGCCTGCAGCAGACCAGGCTGAATATCTTGGCGTGGGAGATCGCCCGCAGCGTGCTGATCTTCCTAAGGATCCCCCTGGCCGCAGGCCTCCTCACCCGCCGCCTGGGCGTGAAGACCAAGGGTCGCAGCTGGTATGAGACGAAGTTCTGACATACGCGCACTGCCCAGGATGGACGGTGATGTTCAGGATGTCTCCGGAGCAGTCAGCCGCTTTGCCAGCTCGTCTGCGGTCACGGGGTAGCGATCATTCTTGACCGTGCGGTAAGCCCGCAGTGCCCTGTCGATCTGAGCCCGAGAGTTCGGTGCGAGATGAACCAGCAGCAACTCGTAAAGGGCCTGGTTGTTGTCTTTCGCTGGGATCATCTTGCCCTTGCGGGAGGCACCATCTGGTGTCTCCTGCCAAACAGCCGAGAACGGAGCGGCCGACATTCGCCATTCCAGCTCGGACAGCCGCTCAAGCAGCTTGGGCCAGTCGAGCAGGCGCTGCTCGATGATGTGGCGTACAGCGCGGGCGACTTGCACCTGGACCGCGGGCCGCATGAACGAGTGGCCCTCTCCGTCACGTCCCTTAGGAGCACGCAGGTCTTTGGGTGCCGCATGTGCCTCATACCGCTCCCGCATCTTGCCGCAGGCTTCGAGGAGTTCGTCGATGCGCCCGGCAAGAATTTCGTAGCTCTCGTCGAGGACGTCATCGGCGGCGCGCTGCGAGGTCTTGTTCATGCTGTCGTGGAGCCCGAAGCCGAGGTCTGTGAGAACGTCGTAGAGGACACCGATCGTGGTCCAGGCTGTACCGGTGACCCCGACCTGCCGGGTAGCAAGCTTGAGTTCACCATCGGTCCCGACCTTGCTGAACACTTGCACCACTCCGTCACGGCGTAGGAAGTCGTGGTCGTCGAGCAGTCGACGGGTCAGGATGGCGAAGCCGTCGTCCTCGTCCAGGGCGATGTTCTCCTGAGCCGTCGTCTTTACTGCGTTGCGGTTGATGTTGGTGAAGAGTCGACGGGTGCGACGGCGGCCGGCTTCGTTGTCGAAGTGCGGGACCACTATGACGCTGATGTCCTCGCGGCCCAGCTCGGGGTCACGCTTCACAGCGTCCTTGATCGCCTTGAGACGATGCTGACCGTCGAGTGCGAAGAACTGGTGAGTGCCATCGAACGTCAACACACCGAAGTTGCGGTCCATGCCGGACAAGACGTCGCCGTTCTCGGAGTTCTTCTCCATCTCCAAGGGGATGTACTCGGGGGCGCCACCCCAAGCCGCGACGATGATGGCTCCGAGGAAGCGATTCTCGTTCGTGAGCAGGTAGTTGGTGATCTCAGCCGTGCGGGCACCAACACCGCGCTGGATCATCGTCCCTAGGTCCTGGTTCCCACCGAGGTCGTGCGCGAAGTTGATCTCCCGCGCGACGGCGGCGTAGCTCATGAGGCATGAGTAGTAGGTCCAGTTCCCAACCTTTGCTTCAAAGGCAGGGACGAACGTCTTCGAGGGCATGAGTTCCTCTGCTTCGTAGGGAGTTGATCAGGACTGCCAGGCGGAGCGTGGAGTACCGAGGCGCCCACGGAGCTTGGGGCGCCCCCGGTCATTGAGCGGTGGATTGTGCAGGCGAATGAGGCGCTTCTCCAGCCCTTCGATCCTGTTGCGCTCTGGCACGGTGGTGCACCAGAACTCCATGGGCTGGAGGATGAGGTATCGCGCTAGCCGCTGATTGCGGTTGGTGGGCTCCGTGTCGGTCCACAGACTTTCGGGGTCGCCGCGAAGGAACTTCCGGTAGTCCTTATATCGCTGGCGGATCGTGTTTCCGTAGTCGGTCTGCGACGCACCGGCTTGCCCGATGTACAGGAGCTGAGGGAACGTGCCGTGAGTCGGCACGCTGCCGACCTGAAACTGGAACGGCGGCCGCCAGACGAACATGTACAGGCCGGGAGCGTCCGGGAGCGCCGGAGCCAGATCCTCCGTGGCGCGGTGGATTTCCCATGGGCCAGCGAACTCCACGAGGTCTCGGGTGAGTTGCTCACAGTGGTCGGCGTCGAGCATACGGAGCAACCCCAGCTCCACCTGGAGGGCGGGGCTGTCCTCCTCCCGGTACCTCTGGACTATTCGGCTGAGTGAGTTCGAGTTCGCCGTGCCCGAGCCAGCCATATGTCAGGAGCCCTCCCCCGCTGAGTGACCTTGATGGAGCTCAGTGTGACAGGTGGGCCTGGCAACCAGTCAACGGGAAACGCAAGAGGCCCAGTTCGCGGAGTGTTCCGTCAACTGGGCCTCTCGCTAAATGTGGATCAGAGGTGGCAAACTGTGCAGCCGGCCTCGTCGCTGTCATCGTCGAGCGCGTCGGACAGGATCTCAAGCAGCGGCCTGTTCGGCTTCACCTTCTTGGCTGCCCGATCGAGCGCCGCCTGATGCTTCGCCTCGATCTCGTCGCGACGTCCTATCAGCTCTCCCAGCGACTCGCCCTGCGACCAGGTGTACTTTCGGCCTTGCATGGCCGTGCCCTGGTGCCTGACCTTGTCCTCGTACTCAACAGCCTTTTCGTAGAGATCCGGGTGTCGGTCCTTGAGGCCGACCCACTCGTGCTTGCGCTGGAAGAAGCAGAAGTAGCAGCCGGAGCGCGTGCGCCACTCGTAATAGCCGGGGAGGCCGATGCCGGCTTCGTCGAGGATTCGGTCCACGCCCGCGCGGTCAATCCCATCCTCGCGGAAGGGGAAGACCGCAGTGATGTTCGGCTTGGTGCTGACATAGCCGAGCCGGTTCTCGTCTGCGCGGATGGCCACGTACGAGATGGCCTCGTCGTCGCCGATCCATTCCTCAAGCGGCCTGATCTTCAGGTTCTTGGTGCACCAGCGCATTTGAGGGCTCGGCAGCGTGCCCTGGTAGACCTCGAGCCAGTGATCGAAGTCTCGGGAGGAGTTCAGTCGCTCGATTGGCTTACCCAAGGCGCCCTCAAGACGGTTGAGGTACTCGTACGTCTCTGGCAGCTCGGCCCCGGTGTCGCAGAAGAAGTACTCCATCTCCGGCACACGATCGCGCATGTAGATCGCGAGAGATGAGGAGTCCTTGCCCCCCGAGATCCCGAGTACGTGGCGCTTCTTACTCTGGGAGCCGTCGGTGTCTGTCACAGCTGCTCCTTCTTCTCGGATGTGGCGCTGCCCTGGCTGGACAGGTGCTCGGCCAGGGCGGCGAGCAGGACGCGTGCGCCGTCGGGGCCCAGTGCTTCCTCAGCTTGCCTGATGACACTGACAACGAGCTTGTCCGCTGCATTCCGCGACTTCTTCGGGACGTGGATGAGCGTGCGCTCCTCCGTCCCTTGGGGAGTGGTGAGCGTCAGCAGGTGGGTGTCGATCTGGCGCTGCTTCGGCTTCGTGCGCTTGAGGGACGCCGCGGCGGGCTCATCGACTACCTCCTCCTCCGCGACGTCGTACAGATGGCTCACGCGGTCAAGTGCACGTGCCCTGTCCCGTACGACACGGGGGAAGACCTCCATGTTCCGGTCAGTCCAGTCACCGAGCGCCTGATTGACGAGCTGGACCACGACTGTGCCGAGCCAGTCGTCGTCGGGCAGCATCTCGTTTAGCACCCGGGTCACAAAGCCATGGAGACTGACCTCGAGCGAGGCATCGGCGAAGCCACGCATGCGCTCGGCCAGACCTGTCCGCAGTTCGCCGGTACTCGACGCAGGGAGCCTGAATTCCTGTGCCAGTGTCTCGACTACATACCGGCACAGGTTCGCGCTGGCATCCGTAAGTTCGTTGAGCGCGGTGGTGAGGCGTGCGACGTATGCCTCTGCGGCCTCGGGATCCTTCTGCACGCCCGGAGTGATCTCCTCGAAGCCCAGGGCTTCCGGGAGCTCCTCAAAGACCAGTTGGTCGGGGTCGGTCGCTTCGGTCAGTACGCGGCGAACCACGAGGGTGTCGTCGCTAAGACGCTTCGTTTTCCGCGAGTATTGGTCGAGGACCATGACCCGTTCCAGCATGCCGCGGGTTACCGCAAGCAACGCTGGGTTGCGATTGGCACGGCTACGGGGGATATCAACGCCGAGCGCCTTCACGAGACCGTCGAGCACGAGTCGCCGCTGGCCGCGATCAATCGGGGTCGATTTGAGCGCGAACCGCTCGGGGTTGACGTTCAAGCGCTCCATGATCGGAGCGGTGAGGCGCGGACAGTAGTTGCCTTCCTCAAAGAGGGCTACATCGTTGCCCCGGATGACGAGCCCGGCAACTACGAGGATCGGGACGACACCGGCCTTGACGCCGTACGGAGGAGCCATGAGCCGCTCGTAGATCTCTACGAGGTTGGTCGGCTCCTTTGCATCGCTCAATGCCTCCTCAAGCGCCTCCCAAACAGGCACAACACTTGCGTTCGTGGCGACTGTCGGGCGAGACATCCCGTGGGTATGAATGCTGCCTTCAGAGTTCTGTCCGCCAGTGATCTCGCCAGCGGCACGGTGCAGTCCGAGGTGCTCAACGACGCCGTCGTACAGGGCACGCTCTGCCGGGAACCTGTCCTGGGGCCAGCCGAGCAGAGGCAAGCCGGTCTTCTCGATCATCGACGTGAGGACTTCACGGCGTGTACGAGCGGCGTTACTGGTGAGCTGGTGACGTCCCACCATCTCGTTCCGCACGTGCGGGGTCTGGTCGTAGACCACGTTGCATGCTTCGGATACGAGCCCTGCGTAGCTGCGGGCCTTGAGTTGCCGGGCGGGCTCACCGTCGGTGTCCTCACCGCTCTTCCACAGGAACCAGCTCGACTCGTCGCTTCCCGGGCGGAACGCCTCGGCGAGCATGGCGGTGATGCGCTGGGAGAACTCACCAGCTCGCTCGTTGATCTCCCGCCGAGCGACATGGTCCAGGTCCTCATCGCTGATGAGGTCCTGGAGCGCCACCAGGGTGTTGCCGACGTCCAGCACCGCCTGGGGGTTCTTGGTGACGCCTACGACGACTGGGAGTGGAGAGTCCACACGAGGGCTGCTGTTCAGGTCACCGAAGTGGAAGACGAGCATCCCGTCTGCTGCGTCCTGAACGACCTTCGGGCCGCGCAGTTTCTCCGTCCGATGGCTGACCGCGGTGACGAAGTGCCGCTGCATACCGGTGAGCTGGCTGTGCGCGCCTGCGGCCACCGCGTTCGGGAGGACATTCGTCCCGAGGTGTTTGTTGAAGTAGCGCACCACGTCATCAGGCTGCAGCTGGGTGGCGATCTCTCGAACCCGAGCGTCGATGTCGACATCGGTGCCCTGCCAGATCCGGTACTCGTCGCTGTACGTACGGTGGACGACCAATCCGTCTTCCACCAATTTGTCCAGCTGCTCCCTCAACTGGTCGAACCGCTTCGTGTCGGTGGCGTCAGTCGGGTCGTTCAGCGCGAACTGGATCATTGCCGGCGTAGCGCGCAACAGCCCATCAGCGTCAATGAGATTGAGGACGCCGATCGCCTTGAGCAGCTCCTGGTCCGCTTCGGGGAGCCCGTTGGCCTCCTCAAGGCGAGCGTTGATCTCCAGCCACCGGCTTGCTTTCGATGACGCGAGGATCGTGGTGCGCCCTGCCGAGAAGAAGAAGTCGTATAGCTGCGGGAGACGGATCGTCGAGGCGAGCTCCGCTGCTTCGACCGCGCAGGTGTCGAGGCTGCGCCGCACCGTGAATGGCTCATCGTTGACCAGGAAGCCGCTGAGGCTTCGATCGTTCTGGCCGATCTGCGCCGCCATGAGCGGAGCCGCGACGGCAGTAAGAGGGTGTAGAGGGTACAGCTGGGCGAATGACTCTGCCGAGATGTCTACTACCGAGTGCAGCGACTGCTGGCGCCAGATGCCGTACGCCGCCTGAGCCTGGGACTCAACCAGCTTGCGGCCCTGCTCCGGCACCTCGGAATGGGCCAGCTTCCGCTGGAGAAGGTAGACCGCGTCACCCAGGTTGGGGGCGAAGGTGACGTCCTCGAATCGGCCCTGGATCTTGGCCCACTCCTGGGTCTGCACGGAACTGGACCGCGAAGCGTAGTCGGAGAAGGCAAGGTGCTGCAGGGTGAACATGAAGAGCGGCAGCCCCTTGGCGCCAGCGCCCTTCTCCGCGAGGAGCTGCAGGAGGAATACGTCACTCTCGGAGCTATTGCTCTCGCTGACGGAGACCAGATACTCCAGCGTCTTGCCGAACTCATCAATGATGAGGAGGAGCGGCGCCTTGTCGCACAGCGTCGTAACCGCGTTGAGCAGGCTGTCGGTAGTCGGGACGTCCGTCTCGGCACAAGCCGCCATGACAGTGGAGACGTCCTTCGGGACACGCCTCTTCCACTTCCGCTCCACCGCGGTCTGCAGTGCCCGATGGACGGTGGCCGCCAGCGGCTCTCTGCGTGCCGTTGTGACAGCGCCCAAGAAGCCGTCAGCCGCAAGTGCCTGGCGATTCTCAGCAATCTCCTGCGCCAGCGCAGGGTTGGTGGCTGCGACCGCCTCATAGGCATTGGCTCGACGTGCGGAGTCGTGGCCGAGAAGGGCGTCAATCAGGTTGGAGAGCGTCGACTTTCCGGAGCCGTACGGGCCGGTAAACGACCAGGCGCGAGTGCGCTTGAGGTCTCCGAGCGCGTTACCCACCCGGTCCAGGACGTCGAGGGCGCGCACGCCCACGTATGGGGAGTGCAAGTCCTGCGCGCGGACGTCGCGCTCCAGATTGGTGGAACGGAATTCCGTTCCAACGAAGCTGATTCCAGCAGGGATCTGGAGAACCGCGCCCTTCAGCTTGGCGCTGGGAGATGTCTTGGTCGCCGTGGTCACGCGAGCTCCTCGATCATGGCGGGCTGCTGGGGGATCTGCCCCTGCGTGGCCTCAGCATCGTCCGTACTCTTCTTAAGACCGGGGTTCTGCCGTGCCCACTCTTCAGGGGTCGGGAACCCGGCACGGTCACGCACGCGGCCGTACTGCTCGTCGAGGATGTCCCAAGCCAAGGTTTCCGGGTTGTCCGCGAAACGGAGGCTCCGCTGCCCGAGCGACTCCACGATCTCCAACTGGGGGTGGTTCTCGACGAAGGCTTCGATCGACCTAGCGAGTTCGGGCTCACGCATGTGGAAGGCACGACCAGGAGCACCGGGCTCACTGGCCAGGCGGGCCAACGAAATGGAGTCCGGCCTACGAGAAAATCGAGCAGCGTAGTCGAGGCAGGTGTGCACGAGCACGCTCGGAGGCAAGCTCGGGCGGATGCCGCTGGTGAAGCGGTAAGTGCGTTCCTTGCCGCGGCCTCCTTGATACTCGAGCAGGCCGAGCTCCTTGAAGGGACAGAGCAACGAGTCCTCAAAGCTGCCCGGGGAGAGTGGATTCGGGTCCATGTCCGGGGCGTACATCTTGACGAAGCACTGGACGTCCCGGCTGATCGAGTCGGGCGCCGGCCACTTGTCACGATCGAAGCTGCTGTGCACCTCTCGTGTAATGAGGGTCGCCATCTCGTCCACCGTGACGCGAGCAAGCGGCGCGAGGTGGAACATCACATACCAGCTCGGCACCAGGCACTTGGCTGCCCTTTCGCCAGAGACGAGCCACCAGTGCAATAGCCAGAGGCTTCCGGTGTCCTCGAGGTAGGGGTCAGCGCCATCCTCGTCAAGGAGCCACCGCGCGCGCCAAGTTGGGGCGGCCGCGAGCGCGCGCGCCTGCACATCGGCACTGCGGTATTCGTGGGTGAGTTTGAACGCCTGCGCCCAATACCTCATGGAATCAACCATGTTCTTACCCACGCCCAGACGCACAAGCGCATCAGGGGCGTGGAAGAGCATCTCGTCCTTTTTCACCTGTAGGTATGCCTTGTGCAGCCAACCGAAGCGCGGAGGAAAGCTCTCGTGCCTGTTGAATTTCAGTCCGACGAGATCGGAGGAGAGGCGGCCTTCTGGCATTACGGTCGAACCCTTCAATTCAAGGTATGAGTGCGAAGTCTTAAGTCGAGATCAAGGACGGCCAGGCGCATCCATGACGGCCCGTACGTGAGTCACGGCTCGTACGGCGGCGTCGATGGCTTTGCGAATCTCCTGCTCCGTGGTGGCGTAGCCCAGCGAAAAACGGAGGGTGGAGTCGGCAGCCTCCTGGCCTAGCCCCATGGCCAACAGGACGTGACTCGGGGTGGGCACGCCAGCGGAGCAGGCGCTTCCGTCGGACACAGAGATGTCGGGCATCGACGTGAGGAGCGCGTCGGCGGGGCAGCCAGGGAAGGTGACACTGGAGACACCGGGCAGACGTGTGGAGCCGACACCATTGACGTAGCTCCCAGGGAGTAGCGCGAGGATCTCGCCCTCCAGAAGATCACGCAACTTTCCGATGCGAGATGCCTCGGCATCGAGCTCACGGTGGGCAGCCTCGGCAGCAGCGCCCAGGCCGACGATCCCAGGAACGTTAAGCGTGCCGGCACGCCAACCTCGCTCGTGCCCCCCTCCGAACACGAGCGGTCGCTGCGGCAGCGGGGTGCCGCGTCTGATGTAGAGCGCGCCGACTCCCTGCGGGCCGCCGAACTTGTGGGCAGACAGAGAGAGCAGGTCCACGTCGAGATCCCCTAGGTCGAGGGGGAGCCGGCCGACATACTGTGTCGCGTCTGTGTGAACCAACGCGCCGACCGAGTGCGCAACCTCTGCAATGGGGGCGAGATCGGTGACGACCCCTGTCTCGTTGTTCGCCAGCATGATGGAGACGAGGGCCGCTCCGCGCTGCTCGACCTCGACTCTGAACGCGCCATAGTCGATCTTCCCCTCACCGTCGACGGGCAAGATCATTAGAGAGCCCGGAGCCTCAGCAGTCAGGGCCCGAGCAGTCTCCAGAACTGCCGGGTGCTCGACTGCAGAAGTGACGATGCTCCCTTGGCTTACGTAAGTGGCATGCAGCGCAAGGTTGTTGGCTTCTGTCGCGCCCGACGTGAAGATGAGTTCGCCGCGAGAGCAGTTCAGCAAATCTGCGACTTGCTGACGCGCCCGATCCACCCTTGCCGCGGCATCGCGACCGTGATCATGGATGCTGGAGGCATTGCCCACCGTCTGAAGCGCGTTGTGCATGGCCCGCAGTGCTTCCGGGCGCATGGGTGCGGTCGCGTTGTAGTCGAGGTACACCGCCTGCGCGGCGTATGAGCCTGTGTTCATGGAGTGCCCCCGCCTGCTGAGATTGGCTCCTTGCATCGCTCCTGGTGACTGTTCTCGTAGCTAGCTCATCTTCCACCAGGAGTGCCCTGAGATCCTAACGGACTCATCACCCCCTTGAGGCAGGCTCGCCGGAACCGCGACTTTCAGCCACTCCGGGCCACAGATCTTCCGGAGCACCCCCACCCTCTAGCCGTCAGGGCTAGGCTTGATCCGGTGTCGCGAACACGCAGGCCCGCCGACCCTGACCTTCGGCAACCGTCTTCAGTAGCGGCCAAACACAGCAGGCAGCGTGGCCGCGAACGGGGGCGAGGCACGATGAACGAGCAACTGATCGCAGCCCTTCGGCGAGCTCATCCGATCTACGAGATTCCAGAGGACGACCTCATTGGGGAAGTTCTCATTCCAGCGATCAAGGTGTCGGATGACGTTCGGATCGCTGCCGGCTTCTTCGGCTCTCAGTGCCTCGCGCAGATCGCGCCGGGCCTAGCAGATTTTTTGCGCCGAGACACCGGCACACTTCAGCTCCTGATTAGTCCGGCGGTCGACGCGACCGACCTAGCAGCGATGGAGCGAGGGGTCCGGAGCCCTGAGCAGGTCATTGAAGCTGCCCTCGATCGCCTGCTTGATGAAGCAGCCCTCTCCGAGCATGCTCTTGTGCATCACACCCTCGAATGTCTCTCATACCTTGTCGCAACCGGACGCCTAAAGGTCCGCTTCGCCCTCATGAAGTCCGGCATGTACCACAAGAAGCAGTGGCTCATCAGGTCAGACTCGGAGTGGGCCGCGGTGCATGGCTCGGGCAACGCGACCGCACGAGGACTGCTCGTAAACGGCGAGCAGATGACGGTTGACCAACCCTGGCGTGATGGACACATCGCCTCGGAGCGCGTGTCCAAGCTCCTGGCAGGCTGGGAAAGGCAGTGGCACAACGAGAGTCCACACGTGCTAGCCGTGGATCTCAACGATGGCCTCCGACTGGCAGGACGGCAACGTAATACGGCACAGGCGCCGACTATTGATGACTTCTGGCGGGCATGGCACGCCGATCACGCACGAGGTTTGGAACCCCCGCTGCCTCCCGGCGTGAGTCTCGCTCAGCCAAGGCTTCTTTCGATCCCGCCCGATATCGAGTGGCGCAATGGCCGCTACGCACACCAAGCGGCAGCAGTCGAAGCGTTCTCGGTCAACGGCTCTCGGGGGATTCTGGCTATCGCCACGGGGGGAGGCAAGACCCAGACGTCCTTGATTGCTGCAGTCCAAGCGCAAGACCGTCACAAAGGGCCAATGGTTGTCATCGTGATCGTCCCGAGTGCGCCACTGGTACGGCAATGGTCCGATATTGTCCGGCGTTTCGGGATCGAACCATTTCTACCAAGCGACAGCTCCGGGCCTAAACGAGAAGCCCGTCTCGAGGAAATTAAGGCTGGACTTGCTACACAAGGATCGTACACATCGGTAATCGTGTGCACCCAGAAGCTCTTCACTACGGACGCGTCGTTCCGGGGGGTCATCGACACCCTCCCCCCATCGGTTCTCGCGATGGTCATCGGGGACGAAGTCCACAACCTAGGCTCAAAGAGCTTCATGTCACAGAAGCCCGAACGCTTCGACGTCCGCTTGGGCCTCTCAGCAACTCCGAGTCGGCAGTACGACCCTGAAGGCACCGTAGGCCTGCTCGGCTACTTCGGTCCGGAGCTATTCGAATTCACGCTCAAAGACGCCATCCGATCCGGTTGCCTCAGTCCATACAACTACCATCTCCATGAAATCCATCTCTCCGAAGACGAGATGGCGGAGTATGAGAACTTGACTCGACAGCTGCAACGGAAAGGGTTCCAGCAAGCAGACGATGGTAAAGATTCCGATCTGCAGGCGCAGATCGAGCATCTACTCCGCCGCCGGCGCGCTCTTCTTGAGCATGCCGAAGCGAAGATCCCAGCCCTACGTCAGCTCCTTGCTCTGCACGGATCGCGCGATGTGAGTAAGACGCTCATCTATACATCAGCGAAGCCCCCTGTGCTCACCCGCGAGCGTCAGATTGATGCCGCTAATCGGATGCTCGACGAGTTGGGCATCAGTTTTCACCAGTTCACTCATGCAGAGACTGCGAAGCGTGGATCAGGGAAATACCTGGAAGCCTTCGGGCGGGGGGAGTATCAGGTCCTTACAGCCATGGCGGTCCTGGACGAAGGAATTGACATTCCACAAACTGACACCGCCTATCTGCTGGCTTCGAGCACCGTGCGCCGGGAATGGGTTCAGAGGCGAGGCAGGATTCTTCGACGTGCGGAAGGCAAGGAGATCGCCAATCTCCATGATTTCCTAGTGCTCCCGCCAACGCTGGGAACGAGAGAAGGGCGCGCGCTCCTAATCGGCGAACTGAAGAGGGCGCGCGAGTTCGCGAGTGCGGCCGATAACGAATACGACTCGGATGGACCCCGGGCCGTCATCGACAGGCATGAGCGAACGCTCTAACGGGGAGGGATCGATGACTACATCGCCGCGAATTAGTCAAGTTGCACACGAGGAAGTAGCCGCGCGCAGCGAACGGTACAGCGGATATCGCGATGACCTTGTTTCAGCTCTCAATGTCCTAGTGCGGCAACAGGACCACACGAGCTCAAGACAACGCCAGGACAATCTCCAGAAGGTCATTGAGAAACTCGGGGCGCAGGCGATCAACCTCGGAAGGAACGAAGCCTGATGAGGCTGCATCGTATCCAAGTGCACAATTTCAAGTTGCTGCTAGATGTCCGAATTGACCTCTCAGTGGACCCCGAACGGCCACTGACTGTCATCCGAGCCGAGAACGGCTCAGGTAAGACATCTCTACTTTACGCAATCCTGTGGGGGCTCTATGGCGTAAGCGGCCTCAGAGCAGTGACAGGCATGGAGAAGATCCGCCTAACTTCTACGGCCAGTCCAGCAGGAATCCCCGTCATGGTCGAGGTCAACCTTGACTTCGAAGTCGAGGACGATGGTGTACTAGCCCGCTATCGACTTCAGCGGACGGTGACCGAGACTCCTGCGGAGGAAGATGAATTCGAGCGAGGCAATGAAATCGTTCGCCTCACCCGACTGACTGAGGCCGGAGGTGAGCCGACGGCGTTGCCCGAGCGATGGATAGCGCACCGGCTCCCCGAACGCCTGGCCGATGTCTTCTTCACGAATGGTGACGACGTTCAGAGGTTCATTAGCGGTCGGCAACATGCCCACGAGCGCCAGGAGAAAGTGCACCTGGCTATCGAAAGCCTTCTAGGAATCGGCATGCTACGGAAAGCCGTCGAGGACGTCGCCGCTGTATACGAAGTCTACGAGAAACGCGCCGCGAAAGACGCGGGCTCTAAGGTTGAAGCGCTAGCAGATCAGAGAGATGCGCGAAAGAAGAAGTACGATGAACTCGTCGCCAGGGTAGACGTACTTTCGGCACGTCAGAAGAACATGGAAGAAACCCAGGCTCAAAAGCGGCGCGAACTTGAGGCGATCAAGGATGTCGGGGACCTTGAGGTCCTCAATGCCCAGATTTCCGACCTCGAGCGCGATTGTGTAGCACTGGACTCCCGCAGGAATGAATGTCTACGCGAGATGTCCCTGCTGTTGCGCAGCGAGATCACCTCCTGGTCTTTGATGAGCGAGTCCCTCGCTGCCGGACTCGAGCGCCTCGATGAACTCGCAGACAAGAGAATTATCCCGAGCCACTCAATCCAGGTCCTTCATGACTGTCTTGACGACTGCCGGTGCATCTGTGGGGAGTCGCTAGACCATGGCACCTCGCACCGAAACCACGTGCAGGGCCTTCTCGCTGAGCAACAGAAAAGGAGCGAAGTAGGCGCATGCCTCTCCGATACGAGGTACCGCGCACGCGCCCTTCGCGATATTGCGGGGCAGTCAGACAAATTCCCCGAGCGAAGGACTGAGCTCCTCGCGGAGTATACGACAATCACGCAAGAGATTGAACGTAAAGGCGCTTTGCTTAATGTTACAAAGGAGCGGCGAGGTCGGATTGATGACGAAAGGGTCCGCTGGCTTCAGGGCGACTTGAACGACCTGGAGGAGAAGATCAAAGACGCCATCTATGAGCACGGCAATCTCAGCAACCAGGTCGAGGCCGCGCGGCAGGACCTCGCCGTTAAGCAAAAGGCTCTGGAGAAGGCTCAGCGCGACGCTCAAATCAGCGCCGATATTGCCACAAAGCGCGACATTGCCCACGACCTGAAGACTCTTGTTTCTGCCGTGCGCCATCGCTTGGAGGGCGAATATGTCAATCGCGTCTCGGGCCGGCTGCAAGCCATGTTTCTGGAAATCATCGGCACCGATAGCTCTGCTACGCAAGGGGTCTATACGGGCGTAACGATCACAGATTCATTCGACATTAAAGTAATGAGCCAAAGGGGTGCTAGTTTCGATCCCGACTTCGAAGTCAACGGGGCGTCACAGCGAGCTTTGACCCTCTCATTCGTATGGTCACTCATGGAGGTTGCGGGCGTCGTCGCTCCACGTTTCATTGACACGCCTCTTGGGATGGTGTCCGGCGATACAAAACGCCGTATGGTCGAGGCTATAACTCGCCCTGCAAGTCCATCAGAGACGCCTTTTCAGGTTGTCCTCTTGCTTACAAGGTCGGAGATTGCCGGCATCGAAGACATCCTGGATGAGCGCGCCGGCTCATTCACAACGCTCTCGTGCAGCCATCACTACCCGCGGGACCTATCGAACAACTGGATTGTTGAAGCTCCGGTATCACGAACCTGTGCATGCACACATCGAGAAATGTGTGACGTGTGTGCCCGGCACGGCGACGTCGAGCATCTTCAGTACCGTGAACAGGGGGTTCCACAGTGACGGTTGCACCGTACGCCAGCATTGATCTCTACATGCCGGAAGATGCGCATCGAGTAATTCGAAACTGCACTGGCCAAGGGAAGATATTTAGTCGCCAGATTGACGGATGGTGGCTTGGACTGTGCATCGGCGTTAGAAAGGGTGAGCGTCTGCCGTTTCAGTCAGACGCTCAGCGCGTTAAGTTCATGGACGGCTCTATCTTCAACAGTGACCCGTGGCGGGTGACTCACCTGGAATTGCTTGCTCTTACGAAAGAGGGCGACGATGTATTGACGGAGCCACGACGGGTCGTTGGGCTGGCCATGGAGTATGCAAACTTCGGGCTTGAGTGGCTGGGAAATGAGTGCCTACTCAAGACGGAGCCCACATTGTCGGTCCTTAGTCGCCTCGACCTGAGCACACTCGCTCCAGACTGAAAACCGCTCGTGATCCACGCGTGTCGGTATGTGAATCAGCCCAGATGGGAGTGCTACCGAAGAAGAAGGGTAGTTGGTGCCAGTGCGCGGCAAATTCGTGCGGGATCGAATCCCAGACCTCATCAGAGTTTTTGGGCGCTACCCCAGAGGCAGCTCCGGAGGAGATTGCCGACGTCCTTGAGGTGGTGCTGGCGCTGGACTTGGAGATGGGCGCTACCGAGCTGGAGAAGATCAGAGCGCAGATGGCCGAAGCACGAGGTAGCTTCGGCTTCTGCACCGTCTGGCTGGGCAACGTGAGCAGGTGAGTAGGACGCTCTGCGATGCCACCAACTCTTGGCGCGACTCAGTGAGCTTCGCCTAGCTTGGCTGCGCTCTCTCCCTCCCTGAGCGTTCTGTGCCGGGAGGGCGTACCCGTCTAGGCGGTACTGCTCGGTCTGCACCAAGCACATGCAGCGGAAGTTTCCAAGACTGTCGTTGTCGTGGCGCATCAAATCGTCGAAGCGGCCGTGTTCGGTGACGCGGCCGCGATCGAGGACGTAGATCTCGTCGGCATGCCGGACGCTGTGGAGGCGATGGATAATCCCTCGGCCGCACGGCTGCGAATCTGGTCGAATACCCGCTGCGTAGCGATGGCCAAGTCGATCCGGGCCGGGAATGGTTACCTGTAGAAGTCCTGGGCGACGGCCGCGCCACGGTCAAAGAGCTTGGCGGGATCGGCTTCAGCGGAGTCGAGATCGATGGGCTGCGGCGACGCCTGCCCGATCTTCCCCGCAGGAAGTGCTGTGACTGGGAGCTGGCGGATCCGGCCGGGCAGGAGTCGACGCCGTCCGCCCCATCCGCGACGAGATCAAGCCCAGCATCGAGGTCCTCATGGCGGAAATCGATGCCCTGTAGAAAGCGACGCCACCGCACAGTGCAACGCCTCGCGCTGAGCACCGACCAGCCTGTCTCGGCGGCAGGCCAGTCAACTGTGATCACAGCATGAACGGCGCAGCCTCGGTGCTGGATGTGCGGCCCGGCCGCACTCGCAATGCCTCAGTGCGGAGCCTCGAACGGCGCTGCGGCGTCAGTCACGCGGCGCTACACAGCTGACCTGCGATGACGTTCCAAGTGTTCCCGATTCGATGCAGAGGCGTTCCGAGACCCTACTGCGACGGCGCTCTGACCTGCGGTTTCGCAATAATCCGCAAGGCCCACGGAGGCGGGGCCTTGCGTAAAACGTGGATGAATACTCTGAGTGATGATTCATCCGGATTTCGGCAAGGGAGCGGACCGCCGCGAGCGGCGGTCCCAGACAGGGTAGCGGATGGGGCTGGGGTGCGGTGGGCGCCTTGCTCAGTTCATGATCGGTACACCTCGTATAGCTGGCTATGGCACCGCCGTTCAGGAGCTTGTTGCAGACGACGGCCGGTCGTGGTGGGCCAGCAGCACGTACTGGCCCCCTCACGGGTCCCGCGCCGGGCCGCGCGGCAACCGCAACGCCGTCCGCGGCGACCCCTACGGCGGCTCCGCCGAGCTCGACCAGAATCTGACCTGGCGGCCGGGGCTGTCGTCGAGCCGCCACCGCACCGCGGGACCCGGACTCTGGCACATCGGTGCCTCGACTTGTCCCGGCCCCGGTCCATCGGGGGTTACCGGGGCTCTTGCAGAAAGCCCCGGCGTTCACGCCGGGGATGAATGCATCTCAAGGCTGCTCTGACGTGCAGGTCAGAGCGGGCGTTGTT
>NZ_JBIASV010000009.1:0-292777 GCF_042891165.1 Streptomyces sp. NPDC001922
CCACCCCCCAGGTCATCCCTTCGACAGGGGGCAACAGTCATACCGGGCCCGGAGGCCAGCGGCCCTCTTGCAGGACCACGAAGAACATAACGGGGGTAACACATGCCACAGTGGTTTAGGCCAAAGCTTCCTGAGGGACCGCTCCGGGTCTTCAACCGCGAGTTGCACGCTCTGCACGGCAAAGCGGGATACCCATCAGCCCGAAAGCTCTACCTAGCCGTGGGGAAGGTCGTCAGCCACACAAACATCCACCATGCCTTCGTGAAGTCCACTCTGCCGTCGTGGGGCGTGGTCGAAGTGGTTGTGGAGCAGTTAGCTCACCAAGCTAGACCACGCCTTGCGGCCGAATCTGAGGTCAACCGCTTCAAGACTCTGTGGGACGAGGCGCATGCCTCACTTTCTGGCGGCTCACAGCCAGCCGACAGTCCCACGCCGCAGTCAGCGAGTGAAGATGAGTTGCCATCCGAAACTGTTCGCCCGACCTTTGTCCCCAGTGCCTTCACAAGCCGTAACGGACTGATTCACCAGGCGATCATGGATCTCCACGAGGCGGGGAAGCCCGTGGGAGTACCACAAGTTGCCGCAGAGCTGGAACGGCGCGGGCAGCTCGAATTCTGCGGCGGCGAAGACTACCTGTTCGAGTGCGTAAAGGTTGCCATCAAGGGCGCCTACGAGGCACGCATGAGCATCCCTGAGTTTGCTGCCCTGAACGCGCGGAAGGTCCGCGCTGCCGCAGACGCGCGCGAGGAACTAATGGCCTCGGTGTTCGACCCTTCCAACGCCGAACGGCTGGGGAGGGCAATCGACCGGGTCACCGAGACGCACCCACACTGGGCGCGCCAGCAGGCGGGAAAGGCACCATCGTCCTGACTCCTCCCCTCCGGGAGCACCTGGTCAACAGTAAGAGGCCAGGGAGAGATCCTGGTCCACTACTGGTCCACACGCGGTGATCTACAACGCGATAGAGCCGGATCAGGGTGAGACAGGACCCATGCAGAAGGGGTACCTCTGACGAGAGGCACCCCTTCTGACCTGCAAGGTTCATGACCTACTGCGGAGGGTGTGGGATTTGAACCCACGGTGACATCGCTGCCACGACGGTTTTCAAGACCGTTCCCTTAGGCCGCTCGGGCAACCCTCCCCGCGTCGCCGACCAGCGGTGACGCGCAGGTCAGCCTAGCCGGTCCGGGGCGGTTCGGGTGGCGGAAGGGGGCAGCCGACCTCCGTGAGGTGTGCTGCCCCCCGTGTTACCGCCGCTCGTGTCCCGTGACGTCGGCCGGCCGTGTCCCGTGCCGTCAGCTGTCGCCCTTGCGGGCTCCCAGCGTGACCGGCACCGTGTGCTCCTTGCCGTCGCGCTTGTAGGTCAGGTCGACCCGGTCGCCCGGCTTGTGCGTCCAGATGGTGCTGATCAGCGTCGGGCCGCTGTCGATCACCGTCTGGTCGAGCTTGGTGATCACGTCGCCCGGCTTCAGTCCCGCCTTGGCGGCCGGGCCGCCCGGGGTGACCGGGTCGGTGCCGCCGTTGCCGTTCTGCGAGATCCGGGCGCCGTCGTCGCTCTGCTCGCGCATGTCCACCTGGACACCGATCACCGGGTAGACCGGCTGGCCGGTCCGGATCAGGTTCTCGGCGACGCGCTTGGCCTGGTTGATCGGGATCGCGAAGCCGAGGCCGATGCTGCCGGACTGCTGCGTCTCGCCGCCGAAGCCGCCGCCGCTGCCGGCCGACTGGATCGCCGAGTTGATGCCGATCACGGCGCCCTCGGCGTTCAGCAGCGGGCCGCCGGAGTTGCCCGGGTTGATGGACGCGTCCGTCTGCAGCGCGCTCATGTACGAGGCGTTGTTGCTGCCGCCGTCGCTGGAGGCGACGGGGCGGTTCTTGGCGCTGATGATGCCGGTGGTGACCGTGCCGGCCAGGCCGAACGGGGCGCCGATGGCGATCGTGGCGTCGCCCACCGCGACCCGCTTGTCGGAGTCGCCGAGCGGCAGCGGGTTGAGCTTCGCGTCCGAGGCGTTCTTGAGCTTGATCACCGCGACGTCGTAGCCCTTGGCGCGGCCGATCACCTCGGCGGCGTACTTCTTGCCGTCCGAGAAGGTCGCGGTCAGCTTGCCCCCGTCGGCGGCGGAGGCCACCACGTGGTTGTTGGTGAGGATGTGGCCCTGCTTGTCGTAGACGAAGCCGGTGCCGGTGCCGGCCTCGCCCTGGCTGCCCTGGGCCTCGATGGTGACGACGCTCGGCAGGGCGCGTTGCGCTATGCCCGAGACGGACTTGGGCGAGCGGTTGAGCGCCTGCGGGTCCCCGGAGGTGGAGACCGTGGTCGACCCCGTGCTGTCCTCCTGGTTCGCCGCGAAGTAGCCGATGCCGCCACCGACACCGCCCGCGACCAGCGCCGCGGCCAGGACCGCGGCGACGATCCCGCCGGTCCGCCGGCGCGGCCCGCCGGGCGGGGGCGGCACGGGACCGCCGCCCCAGCCGCCACCGGGCGGCGGCGGCCAGGCCTCACCGCCGGAGCCGCCGGGCGCCCCCGGCGCCCCGTGCCCGTACGGCGTGCCCGGAGGGGGCATCGCACCGGGCGGCTGCGGGCCCTGCGGACCGCCGGCCGAGGACATCACGGGGTGTTCGGCCGTCCGGGGGACGGAGTCGCCGTACGCCGGGTCCGCGGCCGGGCCGCCCGTCACCGGAAGCTGCGCCGTCCGCTCCGTGCCGCCCGCGGCGCCGGGAGGGGCCGGCGGCGCCGCCGGAACGGGCGGCGTGGGCTGCGCCGGCTCCGCGGGCGGCACGGAGTCTGTGCTCGGTGCGCCGGTCGCGGACGCGGGCGTCGCGCCCGGCGTCTCGGGCGCCGACGGCGGCCCCGCCACAGGCGGAACGGCGGCGCCCTCGTTCTCGGTGCTCACAGCTTTCTCCTCAGATGCACGACAGTCACGACAGTCTTGGGTCACGGCCCACGGATGCCAGTCTCGGGAAACAGCATTTCCCACCTTGCGTCAGACCACCGTAAGCAGTGACAGCGGCACGGACCGCCATCCTTTATCCCGGACGAAACGGACGCATCCGCAGTCGTGGGACCGAACGCGGGACCGGGGACCGTAGGAGCGGTACCCCGCCGGGCGGTGGCACCATAACGCGGTGACCTATGCGCACCCGGCCCACGACCTCCGTCCGGGGCCGCACACGATCTCCGTGGTGGCTCACCGGGGGGCGTCCCAGGATGCCCCGGAGCACACCCTGGCCGCCTACCGCAAGGCCATCGAGGACGGGGCCGACGCCCTGGAGTGCGACGTACGGCTCACCGCGGACGGCCATCTCGTCTGCGTGCACGACCGGCGGGTCAACCGGACCTCGAACGGCCGGGGCGCGGTGTCCGCCCTGGAGCTCTCGGACCTCGCCGCGCTGGACTTCGGCTCCTGGAAGGACCGGGACGAGTCCCCGGAGTGGGACGAGTCCCACGACTGGGAGCGCACCTCCGTCCTCACCCTCGAACGCCTCCTGGAGCTCGTCGCGGACGCCGGGCGCCGGGTGGAACTGGCCATCGAGACCAAGCACCCCACCCGCTGGGCGGGCCAGGTCGAGGAGCGGCTTCTGGAGCTGCTGCGCCGGTTCGGCCTCGACACACCGCCCCCGGACGAGCCCTCGGCCGTCCGGGTCATGAGCTTCTCGGCGCGCTCCCTGCAGCGCGTGCACTTCTGGGCACCGGAGATCCCGACCGTCTACCTCCTGCAGTTCCTCGCGCCCCGGTACCGCGACGGACGGCTGCCCTCCGGGACCCTCATCGCCGGGCCCAGCATCCGCATCCTGCGGAACCACCCGGACTACGTGGCCCGGGCGCACCGGGCGGGCAACCGCGTCCACGTCTGGACCGTCGATTCCCCCGCCGACGTGGAGCTCTGCGCCCGGCTCGGGGTGGACGCCGTCATCACCAACCGCCCGCGGCAGGTGCTGTCCCAGCTCGGCCGCCGGTGACGCCCGGTTCGTCCGGCCGGGGAGTGCACCGGCGCGTTCGCCCTCGGCCACGACGGCGACCGGTGCCCCAGGGGATCGCAGTTGGCCGGTTTCCGGCGCCCCGTAGGAGGGCATCCATCCCGTGGCATGGGGCAAAGGAGGTCTCGGGGGTGGCGTTGTTGGTGGCACACGAGGTGCCGACGTCGTCGATCATGGCCGTACCTCATGGCCCAGCGGGCGTGGGTGCGGCGCGACGTGCGATGCGTGAGGGACTCCTGATGAGCGGAGTGCCCGATGGGGTCGTCGACGATGCGGTGCTGGTTCTCTCCGAACTCCTCAGCAACGCCTGCCGGCACGGCCGGCCGCTGTGCGGCGACGGCACCGGGACCGGGTCCGACGAGGTGCGCATGGCCTGGCGGTTGGACGAATTCGGCCGGGTGACCGTCGAGGTGACCGATGGCGGGGGGCCCACCCGGCCACTTCCGGCCACTCCCTCGGTGACGGCCCGCGGCGGCCGGGGGCTCAACATCATCAGGGCCGTCGCTCAGGACTGGGGCGTCCGGGACGAGATGCCCGGGGAGGTCACGGTGTGGGCCACGTTGCCGCCGGCGGCCCCGTCCGACGTCATGTCTACGCGCGTGGTTGTGCCGGCGCTGGACATCGCCGGGCTGCTGGAGGATCTCGCCTAGGCCCTCGACCGGCCCCTCGCACCCGGGCAAGGCTCGCCGGACAAGCAGGGCCGGCTCGCAGGACAGGGCGCGTCGGACAAGCGGGGCTCGCCGGACAGGGGCCGACCGCATCCGCCCCGCACACCGTCCCCCGGGGCGCCGTCCCCCGGGGCGCCGTCCCCCGGGGCGCCGTCCCCCGGCCCGGCCCGGCCCCGACCGGAAGCGGAAACGGAACCGGAAGCGGAGCCGCCACCGGAAACGGAACCGGAGCCCCGCCCCGCGGGGGCGCTCCCCGGCGGCCCGTGCTCCGGCCCGGAGCGCCGCGCGGCGGCGAGCGGCAACTCCCCCGGCTCCCGAAGGACTAGGCTCGGCGGCCGAGAACCACGGCCGCGACCGCGGCCACGACCACCGCCGCACCCGGGAGACACCCCCACCATGGCCAAGAAGCGCCCTCAGACAAAGGCCGGCAGGACGTCCGGCGCCCAGGTCTCCACCGGAGAGATTCCGGTCGTCGGCGCCCGCGAGCCGTGCCCCTGCGGTTCGGGCCGCCGCTACAAGGCGTGTCACGGACGAGCCGCCGCACAGGCCGTGACCGAGCTCGTCCAGCGCCCCTTCGAGGGACTGCCCGCCGAGTGCGACTGGGTCGCGCTGCGCGAGCTGGTGCCCGCCGCGACCGTGGAACTGCCCCTCAGGGGCGGCCTGCCGGAGGGCGTCCCGTCCGTCACCCTGGCGACCGTGCTGCCGATGGCGTGGCCCGCGCTGCGCCGGGACAGCGGCGCCGTCCTGCTGGGCCTGCAGAACGACACGGCGTCCGGCGACATCAGCCGTGACCTCGCCGATGTGCTGAAGCGTGCGCTGGAGGCCGCGCCGGGCACTCCGGTGGCCGCGCAGCGCGTCCCCGCCGACGGCCCGCGGCTGCAGGACCTGCTCGACCCGGCCGGTGCATTCGAGCCGGTCGTGCACACCGGCTTCGAGTTCTGGCTGGAGAGCGCCGAGCAGTCCACCCCTGAGGTGGCCGCCTCCCTGGAGCGGGCGAACGAGGCCGCGATCCCGACCGTCCGGCTCTCCGGTGTCGAGGCCGCGTACTGGTGCGAGACCCCGGAGAAGAACCACCTGCGCTGGGTGATGGACCACCCCGAGGAGAAGCTGCTCGACGCCCTGGCGCGGCTGCACGCCTCCGGTGCCTCCTCGCTGGGCGAAGGCACCCGGCTGGTGGGCTCGTTCCGGGCGCACGGCCTCATCGTGCCGGTGTGGGACCTGCCGGGCTCGGTCCGCGCGGACGACGTCGAGAAGCCCGCCGAGGCCTTCGGGGAGCGGCTCACCGAGGCGCTCGGCTCGCAGGCGCCCCTGACCGCCGAGGAGCGCCGGGCCCGTGGCGGACTCACCAACCGGCAGGTGACCCTCAGCTGAGAACCACCGGACGACCCGTGGAGTGACTCAGGTCACAACTCCACCTACTGAACAGTAAATCGTCGTCCGAATTTCCGCGATCGAATTTGCGAACAGCAGATCTCTTGTTACGGTTCTTGAAGCCCGGTCGCTGGTGCATCCCCCGTCGCCAGCGACCGGGCGTTTCCATGCCCGGCGCCGGCCGGCTCCCCGGAGCTCGCCGCGCGGGACCCCCAACGGGCCGCTCCCACCGGGGAATTGCTTCCCGAACGCAGCAGCAGCCGCTCCCCGTCCGCGGACACGAGCTCGGCGACCGCCCCGTACGGCAGGCCCTGGTCCACGGGCCCTCGCACCGGCGCACGCCCGGTCTGGCACACCCCGCCGGCGTTCCCGGCTTCCCCGGAGCAATGCACCCGAACGGTCCGGCCGTCCGGCCGCATCAGGGTCAGGACGACGCTCGGCGCGCGGCCGGCGGCGCTCCGGTAGTAGGTGCGGCCCCACAGCTCCCGGCCCTCCCGCAGGACGCAGGTCTGCGCCTCGACGCCCTCGCGGCCGGTGAGTTCGGGTCCGCACACGGAGATGACACGCCCCTGGTCAGCGGCGTGGAGGGCGCGCTTCCGCGGATCGGCCGGAGGCAGCGGCAGGGCGCCCGCGACAGCGGATCCCGGGTCCCGGCCGCGGGCCCCGCCCCCGCCCGGCGACTCGGATTCCGGTACGCCCGGCACCTCGGATTCCGGTACGCCCGGCACCTCGGGTTCCGGTACGGCCGGCGCGGCGGTCCGGGCCGGCGGGCGGCCGGCCCCGGCGGCCGGCGCGGGCCCCGCCGACGCGGCGGCCTGGGGCAGGACGGCGGCCACCAGCACCGCGCCCACCAGGGCGGTCATGCGACGGTGCGCCCCGCCCGGATCCGCCGCACGCTCCATGGAATCCCCCTCCAACTCGCCGATGACGCCTGCCGATCGGCAGAACGTACCGGCCGGGGACGGTCTCATCGGACCGCGCTGGGCCGAACCGGGGACAACGCGGCCCGCCTCGCACTCGGAGGAGTGAAGACGGGCCGTGAGGGTACGAATTCGGTCAAGTCTCAGTAGGCGAGCCGACTGCTCTCGTCCGGGGTCCCGGTGCTCGCCTCCACGAGTGCGTGCACGACCGCCTCGACATCGGGCAGCCACGGCGCGGCCGACCCGGGCAGCGGCGCACGCTCCCAGCCCACCCGGCCGGCGCCGGTCTGGGACGGCGGCAGCACCAGATAGCCGCCCTCGCCGTGGAACCGAAGCGAGCTGGGCACCCACTCCTGGCTGTGCAGCAGCTCGCCCAGCACCTCGAGCGAGTACGGCGCCACCAGGATCGACCAGCGGGTGGGCGACGCGACCACCGGGCCGAGCCGGATGCCCCGGCGGTCGAGCTCGGTCAGGGCCTGTGCGGCCGCGGTCGCGGGGAGGCTCACCGCGCAGGGCGCCTTGCCGCCGGTGGCCAGCACGATCGGGGCGTCGGGGCGGTTCTCCCACCACCAGCGGACCATGCGGGCGTCGGTCGTGGCCGCGAACAGGCCGGGGTCGAAGGGGTGCGCACCGGGCACCACGCAGTCGGGGTGCGGGCAGTTGCAGCCGCGCACGCGGCTGCCGCCGGACCGGATCCCCACGCCGGGGAGTACGGGCCACTGCCACTCGGTGGCGCACAGCAGCGCCGCGCCGAGCATCGCCCGCTTCCCGCTGCGCCTCCGCCCGAGCAGGAGCCTGCGTCGCCTGCCGAGGATCTCGCGCATGAGCGCTCGTTCCTTTCCGTTGAGGGGTCCTTGCACGATGCCCGCCCGGGTCGCGCGGCCCGGCACCGCACCTCGCCGCGTTGCCGAACAGTCCTGGCAGCGGAGCCACCGGGACTCTCCGGCGCCTTGCGATGCACGGCACCGGACCACGCGACCTCATCGGGCGCTCATCGTGCAAGGACCCCTGACGCCGAGGGCTGTATCCAATCGCGTTCGTCGCACGCTGTGCCGGGTGTGCGTACCGCTACCGGATTCACCGGATGAACCTGGTCTACCGATCGATGCTGCTTGCGATGCTGCTGGGCAGTACGTGGGGCTCCGGGAGTACGTTCAGTCCGTTCACACCACGTGGATCGTGCGTCACTGCTCGTTCAAGGCAGCGCATCATGTCGCGGGCCGAGCGTGGAACATGGCGAAGGGTGGCGATCGCCTGGCGTTTGCCGCCCCTCTGCGGTCCTCGTCCCTCGGGGACGGGAGGCCATCGCCGGATAGGACGCTCAAGGCCGCCGCGGGGTTCCGGGGCGCCCCCAACTGCCCCTGCCCTTCCCGAGTACGTACCCACCTCGGTGGATATGACGCGTTGTCGAGTGCCCTCAGTCGACCGCAAATTGCCGACCGACGGGCATTTTTTCAGCCAACTTGGGTCCACCATAGACACCAACAAGCCTGCCCGCACCATGCTGGACACGCCCCACGGCTGCGTGTAGATGTGGAGGCATTGATAGCGGCGCAGCATGACATGGGGGTTTGCGATGCTATTGCGAAAAATGCACCGCCGGACCGGCCACACAACACCACTCGGCAAAAGCCTGCGCTTCCGCACAAATAGGACACCCCTCTCGGCCGATTCGGCCCAGTGGCCGGATATGCCGCAGTCCAGGGGCGAAAGTCGCCAGCCATGAACGCCCCGCACGTGCCGAAAGTGGCCGGAATCAAGCCAGCACTTCCCGCCCCGGCGCATAATCCCGACGCCTCTCCCCCCCAGCCCCCGGCGGAGAGTGGCTCCCCGGTGGCCGGCGCCCAGGACGTCCGCCCGGTCGAGCACCTCGCCGCCGTCCAGGACCGCCTCGCCGGCTGGATCTCCGATCTCACCACGCTGCACGAACTCACCGAGCGGCTGGCCCGTACCGGGACCCTCGACAGCGCGCTGCACGAGCTGCTGCGCGCCGGCGCCGCCCTCGTCGGCGCCCGCCGCGGCATGATCGTCCTGGAGCCCGCCGACGGCCAGGGGCCGGACACCACCGTCGGGCTCGGCCTCGGCCCCGCGGACCTCGGCACCATCGAAACCATCCCCCGCAGCTCCGCCTCCTACGGGCGGATCCTCGACGGCCTGCCCCCCGAGGGCGGCGCCCGCCCCGGGCAGCTCGACGAGGTCGCCCACCCCGACCTGCGGAACGAGCCGGACCTGGACCCGCGGCACCGCGAGGTCGCCGCCCGTCTCGGCTACGCCGCCAGCTACGCCGTCCCCCTCGCCACCGAGGCCGCCGGCCGGCTCGGCGCCGCGGTCTGGCTCTACGACGAGCCGACCGAGCCGGTGGAGCGGCAGCGCCACCTCATCGGCCTGTACACCCGCTACGCGACCGAGCAGCTCGCCCGCCACCTGGAGCTGACCCGCGCCCGGGCGACCGCCGACACCCTCCGCGACGAACTGCTGCCCAGCCGGCTGCCCCGGGTCGGCGGGGTGCGGCTGGCCGTCCGGCACCGCACCGGTCCGCAGGGCGGCGGCGACTGGTACGACGCCCTGCCCCTGCCGGAGGGCGCCCTCGGTCTCGCCGTCGGCGGCGTCAGCGGCTCCGGACCCAGCGCCGTCGCCGCGATGGGACGGCTGCGCGCCTCGCTGCGGGCGTACGCGGTGATGGAAGGGGAGGATCCGGTCGCCGTCCTCTCCGATCTCGAACTGCTGCTGCGGCTGACCGAGCCCGCCCGCTCGGCGACCGCCCTGTTCATCCACTGCGAGCAGCGCACCCTGCTGATGGCCGGGGCCGGGCACTGCCCGCCGCTGATCGTCGGCGACCGGCGCACCGAGTTCGTGGAGACCTCCCTGTCCGCGCCGCTGGGCATGCTCTCCTGCTGGGAGGCGCCCAGCGTCGAGTTCGAGGCCGCGCCGGGAGAAACGCTGCTGCTGTACAGCGACGGGCTGCTGCACCGCACCGGCGAGCCGATGGACCGGGCGTTCGCACGGCTGCACGCCGCCGCGGCGAGCGTGCCCCGGTCCGTCCGGGACGATCCCGACGCCGTCGCCGACCACGTGCTGCGCACCGTCCTGCCGGACGGCCGGGACGCGGCGGACAGCCCGGAGGACGTCGTCCTCCTCGCCGTTCACTTCGAGGACGCGGGAGCCGCCGCCCGGTGACCGCCCGGGCCGCCCCGGACGCCCCGCCCTCCGGGGGCGCAGAGGGGCGCACTACCGGGCCGGCCACTGCCCGCGCCCTGCTCCGGTCGTCCTGCCGGAGCAGGTGCCCCCGCCCATACGATGGTCGGGGTCCCCCAGCCGCAGGCCAGGGGACGGTCCGAGTCGAGGAGGAATCCGTGACCGAGCAGCCCGCGCCCGCGAACCCGGAGGGCGACGAGCCCATCAAGCAGCGGAAGAACGGCCTGTACCCAGGCGTCTCCGACGAGCTTGCCGAGAACATGAAGAGCGGCTGGGCCGACACCGAGCTGCGGAACCTGCAGCCCGTCGAGCAGGCGCCGCACGCGGCGCGCCGCCGCGCCGCGCTCTCCGCCCGCTTCCCCGGCGAGCGCCTGGTCGTTCCCGCGGGCAACCTCAAGACGCGGTCGAACGACACCGAGTACGCCTTCCGCGCGTCCACCGAGTACGTGCATCTGACCGGTGACCAGACCCACGACGGCGTACTCGTCCTGGACCCGGTGGACGGCGGGCACACCACGACGCTCTACCTGCTGCCGCGCTCCGACCGGGAGAACGGCGAGTTCTGGCTCGACGGCCAGGGCGAACTGTGGGTGGGCCGCCGGTACAGCCTCGCCGAGAGCGCGCAGCTGCTCGGGGCGGAGTGCCGGGACGTGCGCAGGGCCGCCGACGAGCTCGCCGCCGCGGCCGGTCCGGTCCGCATCGTCCGGGGCCACGACGCCGGGCTGGAGGAGGCGCTGGCCGACCGGCTCGACGCCGACCGCGACGAGGAGCTGCGGATCTTCCTCAGCGAGCTGCGCCTGGTCAAGGACGAGTTCGAGATCGGGCAGCTGCAGGCGGCGGTCGACTCCACGGTGCGCGGCTTCGAGGACGTGGTGAAGGTCCTCGACAAGGCGGAGGCGACCTCCGAGCGGTACATCGAAGGAACGTTCTTCCTGCGCGCCCGGGTCGAGGGCAACGACATCGGCTACGGCTCCATCTGCGCCGCCGGACCGCACGCCACCACCCTGCACTGGGTGCGCAACGACGGCCCGGTCCGCGCGGGCGAGCTGCTGCTGCTGGACGCCGGCGTGGAGACCCACACCCTCTACACCGCCGACGTCACCCGCACCCTGCCGGTCAACGGCCGCTTCACCGAGCTCCAGCGCCGGATCTACGACGCGGTGTACGAAGCGCAGGAGGCCGGCATCGCGGCCGTCCGGCCGGGCGCGAAGTACCGCGACTTCCACGACGCCGCGCAGCGGGTGCTCGCGACCCGGCTGGTGGAGTGGGGTCTGGTCGAGGGCCCGGTGGAGCGCGTGCTGGAGCTGGGGCTGCAGCGCCGCTGGACGCTGCACGGCACCGGCCACATGCTCGGGCTGGACGTGCACGACTGCGCGGTGGCCCGCCGGGAGAGCTACGTGGAGGGCACCCTGGAGCCGGGCATGTGCCTCACGGTCGAACCCGGGCTGTACTTCCAGACCGACGACCTGACCGTCCCGGCGGAGTACCGGGGCATCGGCGTCCGGATCGAGGACGACATCCTGGTGACCGAGAGCGGCAGCCGCAATCTGTCGGCCGCCCTGCCGCGCACCGCCGACGACGTCGAGTCCTGGATGGCCCGCCTCAAGGGCTGAGCCCGCCCCGATGCCGGACGACGGCCGGGTCCCCGGACGGGGGCCCGGCCGTTTCCGTCGGGTGGGACACCAGGACGGGACGCACCACGCATCTCAGTCATGCCGGGGCCGTCGGCGAAGCGGTGACGTGGGGGCCGGGGGCGGTGCGTCCCCGGCCCGCGGGCTCCAGGGGTTCCGGGGTGCCGGGCTCCGGTGTCGCCCCGGCCCTGCGCCGCCCTGCCGCTGAAGGCGGTCAGGACGCCTTCAGCAGCGCGTCCTCACGCCACTTGAGGATCTTGTCGAAGCTCACCACCGCGCCGCGGCCCGGTCTGTTCCGGACGTGGACGTGGTCGGCGAGCGCCTCGATGAGGCACAGGCCCCGGCCGTTCTCCGCCTGGGTGTCCGGCTGGGCGGGCGCCATCAGCGGCGCGCGGAGGGCTCGGGGGCGCACCGTCCGCGCCGCGGGAAAGCCCGGCCCCGAGTCGGTGACCTCGATCCGGCACTTCTCGCCGTCCAGATAGGCGGTGACGCGGTACACCCCGGGTGAGCCGTCGGGTGACGTTCCCCCGCCGTGCTCGACTGCGTTCGCACACGCCTCCGTGAGCGCGATCGACAGGTCGAAGGAGATGTCCGGATCGACCCCCGCGGTCTCCATGGTTCCCAAGAGGAGCCGCCGGGCGAGCGGAACGCTCGCAGCCTCGCGCCGCAAGTGGAGGGACCACCAGATGCTCATGCTCCAGCCTCCTGGCTGCGGCTCGACATACCGATACGTATTGCCCCACCGATCGGCCCGTAAGCGTGCAATGGGCGTGACTACGCTCATTCAGCGGATGCGCGGGGTCATGACATCGGTGTATGGCGACGGGCCGTGCGCTCCCCCACGCCCCCCACCCCTGCCGTCCGGAGCGGGCGGGTGCGGTGGGATGATGGCGCGGCCATGTCTGCCCCCGTCGCGCGCGTCGGCGCCGATCTGCGACTGCTCAGGGCCGCGGTGTTCGCCGCGGTCTGCGTCGCGCTGTCCATGGCGGGGCACGCGCTGGCGTCCTGTTCGGGCGTTCCCGCCTGGACCCTGATCACCGGCTTCCTCCTGGTCCTCGTGGCGGCCGCGCCGCTCGCCGGGCGGGAGCGCACGCTGCCGGGGATCTCCGCCGGTCTGGCGGTCGGCCAGTCGGCCCTGCACGGGCTGTTCTGGCTGGGCCAGCAGGCCGCGTCGGCCCCCGCGCCGCCCGCCGGGCGGCCCTCGAACAGCGCGCTGATCTCGTTCGCCGCCCGGCTGGTGTGCGGCGGGGACGCCGGTCCGGTGCGGCTCACCGCCGCCGAGGCCCGGCGGATCATCAGCACCTCCGGCCCGGACCACCTGGCCCACACCGCCGGAGCCCACGCCGCCGGGGCCCACGGGGCGGCCGCAGGGGCGGCGCACGCCGCCGTGCCGGCCCCGCCGCCCGGTGTCGGGGACCTGGTCCCGTCGCTGCCGATGCTGCTGGGCCATCTGCTCGCGGCGGTCGCGCTGGGGCTGCTGCTCAGGCGCGGTGAGGCCGCGCTCTTCCGGCTGGTCCGGCTGTCCGCGCGGGGCGTCTCGGAAGGCCTCGCGGAGGGGGCGCTCGTTCGTTCGCTGCGCGCCGCCCTTGTGCTTGTACGCGCCCTCCATGCCGGGCTTCCCGGATCGCCCGCCGCCCTGCCGCCCGTTCCTCCGGCCCACGGGACCGGAAAGGCCGGGCCGCGGTCACTCGTCCTGGAGCACTCCGTCAGCCGCCGGGGTCCGCCGGACGCCGTCCTCGCGGCCTGACGCGGCACCCCCCGGGAACCGGTACCTCCGGCTCATCCGTCGGGAGGTTTGTCGCGCCGCAGCCGTACGCGCGCAGATCACCGACCGATCCTTCCTGTGGAGTGTCCGCAAACCATGAACCTCTCTCGTCTTTCCCTCGTCGGCGGCGTCACCGCCGGTTCCGTCCTGCTCCTCGCCGGCCCGGCCTTCGCCCACGTCACCGTGGAGCCCGGCGAGGCCGAGAAGGGCGGCTTCGCCACCATCGCCGTCAAGGTGCCCAACGAGCGGGACAACGCCTCGACCGACAAGCTCGAGCTCAACCTCCCGGCCGACCACCCGCTCGCCTCGGTGATGCCGGAGCCGGTGCCGGGCTGGGACGTCAAGGTCACCAAGGAGAAGCTCGACAAGCCCATCGAGATGCACGGCGAGAAGATCACCGAGGCCGTCACCAAGGTGACCTGGACCGGCGGGAAGATCGGGCCGGGCCAGTTCCAGCGGTTCCCGCTCGCCGTCGGCCAGCTGCCGGAGAACACCGACCAGCTGGTGTTCAAGGCCATCCAGACCTACGACAACGACGAGACCGTGCGCTGGATCGAGGCGCCCAAGGAGAACGGCGAGGAGCCGGAGAGCCCGGCACCGGTGCTGGCGCTCACCGAGCCCACCGGCGAGGGCCACTCCCACGGCTCCCCGGCGGACGCCAAGGGCGGCCACGACCACGGCTCCGGGTCCGAGGAGTCCGGCCACAGCGAGAAGGCCGCCGCCGGCAGCGACTCCACCGCGCGGGTGCTCGGCGTGGTGGGCATCGTCATCGGCGCCGCCGGGCTGGCCTTCGGCTTCCTCGCCGGCCGCCGCCGCTCCTCCTGACCCGCCGCACCGGGCCCGCACACCACCAACCGGGGTATCTCTCCATGCGCAAGACCAGCCTGACCGCCGCCGCGCTCGCCGCGGCGGCGGCCCTCACCCTGTCCGCCTGCGGAGGCGGCGACGACGAGTCCTCGTCGGTCGCCGAGGTCTCCGCGGGACCGACCAAGGCCGCGACCGTCCTCGACAACCCGCTCGACAAGCCGGATCTCGTCCTGACGGACACCGACGGCAAGAAGTACGACTTCATCAAGGAGACCAAGGGCCACCCGGTCCTGCTCTACTTCGGCTACCGGCACTGCCCGGACGCCTGCCCCTTCACCATGAGCAACATCTCCCTCGCCCTGCGGAAGCTGTCGCCGGCGGAACGGAAGGAGCTGCGCGTCGTCTTCGTCAGCTCCGACCCGAAGCGGGACACCCCGAAGGAGCTCGGCAAGTGGCTGGCCCAGAACGACAAGTCGTTCATCGGGCTCACCGGCGACTTCGACACCATCCAGGCGGGCGCCCGCGCCGTCAACATCTACCTGGACCAGCCCAAGAAGGTGAAGGGGACCTGGGTCTCCTCGCACAGCCCCCGGGTCGTCGCCTTCTCCCCGAAGGACGACAAGGGCCACGCGATCTACGACAAGGACACCACGGCGGACGAGTACGCCAAGGACCTTCCGAAGATCATCAAGGGCGGGACACCGTGACCCGGCGGCGCAGCGCCCTCGCCGCGGCCGTGACGCTCACCACCGGACTGGCGCTGGGGGGCTGTTCCGGTTCGGGTGCCGAACTGAAGGCGGAGGGCGCGTACGTGCCCCAGCCGGTGATGGCCGACATGGCGAGCGGCTATGTCGTCGTCCGGAACACCGGTGACACCGCCGACAAGCTGACCTCGGTCACCAGCGACTTCGCCGGTGACGTGACGATGCACCGGACCGTCGGCAACACGATGCGCCAGGTGTCGTCGCTGAAGGTCCCCGCGGGCGGTGAGCTCCGGCTCGCCCGCGGCGGCACCCATCTGATGTTCATGAAACTCGAACACAAGCCGGCCAAGGGGGAGAAGGTGTCCGTGGTGCTCCACTTCGCCGCCTCGGACCCGATCACGCTGGAGGTCCCCGTCGTGGCGACCAACTACACCCCGGACAAGTGAGGGACTGACGCCATGCCAGCCGCCGCCCCCTCCCTGGACCGCCGCTCCGCGCGCTCCGCGGCCGTGACGCTGCTGCTGCTCGCGGCGGCGCTGCTCGGCTCGTTGCTCGCCGGCGCCTCCCCGGCCTCGGCGCACGCCGCGCTGACCGGCAGCGATCCCAAGCAGGGGGCGGTGGTCGGCAGCGCGCCGAAGGAGGTGAGCCTCACCTTCTCCGAGGGCGTCGCCCTGTCGGACGACTCGATCCGCGTGCTGGACCCGAAGGGCAAGCGCGTGGACACCGCCAAGGTGCGCGATCTCGGCAGCGGGAACGCCGTCCGGTACGGGGTCGGACTGCGCTCCGGGCTGCCCGACGGCACCTACACCGTGGCGTGGCAGGCCGTCTCGGCCGACAGCCACCCGGTGGCCGGGGCGTTCACCTTCTCCATCGGGGCCCCGTCGAAGACCTCGGCGGGGGTGCCCGACCAGAAGCCGGGCGGCGGCCCGGTCGGTGCCCTCTACGCCATCGCCCGGTATCTCGCCTACGCGGGCTTCGTGGTGCTGGTCGGCGGCGCCGCCTTCCTGCTGGCCTGCTGGCCGGGCGGGGCCCGCGTCCGGGCGGTGCAGCGGCTGGTCGTCCAGGGCTGGGTCGCCCTGACCGCCTCCACCCTGGCGCTGCTGCTGCTCCGCACCCCGTACACCGGCTCGGGGAAGCTCGCCGACGCCTTCGACCTGGGCGGACTGCAGTCGGTCCTGGAGACCAAGACGGGGGCGGCGCTGGTCTCCCGGCTGCTGCTGCTCGCGGCGGCCGCGCTGTTCGTCGCGGTGCTGTTCGGGGCGTTCACCCGGCGCGAGGATCCCCGGGAACGCCGGGACCTCGCCGTCGGGCTGGGCATGGGCGGCACCGTCGTCGCGGCCGGGCTCGCCGCGACCTGGGCGCTCGCCGAGCACGCGTCGACCGGGCTCCAGCCCGGTGTGGCGATGCCGGTGGACGTCCTCCATCTGCTCGCGGTGGCCGCCTGGCTGGGCGGGCTGGCCACGCTGCTGGTCGCGCTGTACCGCGGCCCGGCCGTCGAACGGGCCGCGGTCCACCGCTTCTCCCGGGTGGCCTTCGGCAGCGTCGTCGTCCTCGCCGCGACCGGGGTGTACCAGTCCTGGCGCCAGGTGGGCTCGGTCAGTGCCCTGACCTCGACGTCGTACGGGCAACTGCTGCTCGTCAAGGTCGCGCTGGTGGCGGTGCTGCTCGCGGTCGGCTGGCTGTCGCGGCGCTGGACGGCGCGGCTCTCGGCGTCCGTGGCGCCCGAGGCGGAGGCCGCGCGGGTGCTCGAGGAGGGCGCGCGGGCGGCCGAGGAGGACGCGCGAGTGGCCGAGGAGGCGGCGGACACCGCGGCGGAGCGGGCCTCGGGCGGTGAAGCGGAGGAGGCTTCGGACGCCGGAGCGGAGCGTGTTCCGGACGCGGCGGCGGAGGTCTCGGACGCCGAGGCGGAGCCCGCCGACGAGATGGCGACCGTACCCGCCCGGGCGGGTGAGGCACGGGCCGGAGAGGCACCGGCCGGAGAAGCACGGGCTGGAGAGACACCGGCCGGGAACGCACCGGCCGGAGAGGCATCGGACGGCAAGGCCGCGGTGCCGGCTCCGGCAGCCGCCCCGGCCGGCGCGGCGCAGGCACCGGCCGACGGGACGGAGCCGGCGGACGGGACGGAGCCGACCGAGGGGACCGAGCAGCCGGCGGCCGGGGACCCGGACCCCGCGCCCGCCGACCCGAAGCGCGCCGCGCAGCTCGCCCGGCAGCGGTCCGCCCGGGAGACGGCCCGCAGCAAGCGCATCCGCGACGCCGACCCGGAGCGCTCCGGGCTGCGTCGCACGGTGCTCGCCGAGGCCGCCGTCGCGGTAGTGCTGCTGGCCGTGACCACCGCGCTGACCAGCACCGAACCGGGCCGCACGGAGGAAGCGGCCCGGTCCGGGAACGGTGCGCCCGTGGTGCCGGCGGTGCGCCGCGCCACGGCGACCATTCCCTTCGACACCGGGGGCGCGGACGGCAAGGGCACCGCCCGGCTCTCCCTGGAGCCCGGACTCACCGGTTCCAACACCCTGGACCTCAAGCTCCGCCGGCCGAACGGCAAGGCGCTGGACGTCCCGGAGGTGAAGCTCGCCTTCCGGCTGGACTCCCGTGACCTCGGGCCGCTGCCCATCCAGCCGTTCCATCTGGAGACCGGACACTGGGTGTCCAACCGCCTCCAGCTCCCGATGGCGGGCGAGTGGGAGGTGTCCCTGACCGTGCGCACCTCGGAGATCGACCAGGTGACCGAGACCAAGAAGATGAAGATCGGCTGATGACGGGCGCGAACGACTCCCAGGACACCTCCCGCCCGGAGGACTCCCCGGACCTGTCCCGGCCGGACGCCGGGGGCTTCTCCCGGCGGCGACTGCTCGGCACCGCGGGCGCGGCGGGCGCCGCCGGACTGGCCGCGGGCGCCGCGGGCGGTGTGCTCGGCGGGAGCGCGGCCCGGGAGGAGGCCCCGGCGCTGGCGACGGTGGGTTCCAGCGCGGTCTCCTTCCACGGCCGGCACCAGCCGGGCATCACCACGCCGCTGCAGGCCGCCGGCCACCTCGCGGCGTTCGACCTGGCCCCCGGAGCGGACCGGAAGGCGGCGGCCGCGCTGCTGCGGCGCTGGTCGCGGACGGCCGAGACGCTGATGGCGGGCCGCCCGACGGCGGACGACACCGGCGTCGCCCTCGACGCCGGGCCGTCCTCCCTGACGGTGACCTTCGGCTTCGGCCGGACCTTCTTCGGCCGCACCGGACTGGAGAAGCAGCGCCCACTGGCCCTGGATCCGCTGCCGGACTTCAGCTCGGACGCGCTGGACCCCGAGCGCAGCAACGGGGACCTGTGGGTGCAGATCGGCTCGAACGACGCGCTGGTCGCCTTCCACGCCCTGCGGGCGCTGCAGAAGGACACCGGGGACACCGCCCGGCTGCGCTGGCAGATGAACGGCTTCAACCGGGCGCCCGGTGCCACCTCCCATCCGATGACGGCCCGCAATCTCATGGGGCAGGTCGACGGCACCAAGAACCCGAAGCCCACGGACAAGAACTTCGCGCAGCGGATCTTCGTGCCGTCGGGCGGCGAACCGTCCTGGATGGCGCACGGCTCGTACGCGGTGGTCCGGCGCATCCGGATGCTGCTCGACGACTGGGAGAAGCTGCCCGTCGGCAAGCAGGAGCAGGTCATCGGGCGGCGGAAGTCCGACGGCGCCCCGCTCACGGGCGGCACCGAGACGACGCCGATGGACCTGGAGAAGCGGGACGCCTCGGGCGGGATCGTGATCCCGGCCGACGCGCACGCCCGGATCTCCGCGCCGGAGGCGAACGGCGGGGCGGCCATGCTGCGGCGCCCGTTCTCCTTCCACGACGGCTTCGACGGCGACGGGACCCCGGACGCCGGGCTGCTCTTCATCGCCTGGCAGGCCGATCCGTACCGGGGCTTCGTGCCGGTGCAGCGCAAGCTGGACCGGGGCGACGCCCTGTCGCGGTTCATCCGGCACGAGGCGAGCGGTCTGTTCGCCGTACCGGGCGGCTGCGCCCCGGGCGAGTACGTGGGGCAGCGGCTGCTGGAGGGGTGACGGACCGGGGCGGCCGTCGGGCCGTGGGGCCGTCCCCCGTGCGGGTCCCGGCTGCCGGACGCGGCACCGGCCGGTACGGGGGCTGGGTATCGTGGCAAGCACCGGACCGGGGTCCCGTTCCGGGGCCTCGCCTCGGAAGACCCCCCGCCGCACACAGGGGATGGGCGTCCCCCGATCCAAGGGAGCCACGCACGATGTCGGCCAGCCGCTACACCTACCTCGGGCCCGAAGGCACCTTCACGGAGGCCGCCCTGCGGACTCTGCCGGAGGCCGCGACCCGCGAGCTGGTCCCGATGGTGTCGGTGCCCGCGGCGCTGGACGCCGTGCGGTCCGGGGAGGCGGGCGGCGCACTGGTGCCGATCGAGAACTCGGTGGAGGGCGGCGTCACCGCGACCCTCGACGAGCTGGCCACCGGCGCGCCGCTGATGATCTATCGCGAGGTGCTGCTGCCGATCGCGTTCGCCCTGCTGGTACGGCCGGGAACCGCGCTGTCGGACGTGAAGACGGTGACCGGTCACCCGGTGGCCCAGCCGCAGGTGCGCAACTGGCTGGGCAGGCATCTGCCGGACGCCCTGTGGGAGTCGGCCGCCTCGAACGCCGACGGGGCACGGCTGGTGCAGGAGGGCCGGTACGACGCGGCGTTCGCGGGCGAGTTCGCGGCACCGAGGTACGGGCTGGAGCCCCTGGTCACCGAGATCCACGACGCCGAGAACGCGGCGACGCGCTTCGTCCTGGTCGGACGCCCGGCCCGGCCGGCGGCGCGGACCGGTGCGGACAAGACGTCCGTGGTGATCTGGCTGGGCGACGACCACCCGGGCGCGCTGCTCGAACTGCTCCAGGAGTACTCGGCGCGCGGGGTGAACCTGATGCGGATCGAGTCGCGGCCCACGGGCGAGGGCATCGGCCGGTACTGCTTCTCGGTGGACTGCGAGGGGCACATCACGGACCGGCGGGTGGGCGAGGCCCTGATGGGCCTGAAGCGGATCTGCCCGAACGTCCGCTTCCTGGGGTCGTATCCGCGGGCCGGGGTGGACCCGACGGATGTGGCGGCGCTGCGGCACGGCACCTCCGACCGTGAGTTCTCCGCGGCGTCGGACTGGCTGACCCGCTGCCTCGACGGCCGCTCCTGACGCCGCCGGTCTGACGCCGCCGGTCCTGAACACTGCCATTCCTGAACACCGCCGGCCTGACGCAGGCGCCCCGGCCGCCGCCCCTGCCGACCGCCGCCGTCGCCGACCGCTTTCGGATCTCCGAAGGCGGCTGCTCCTGACGTCTCGTCGCTCCCGCGGACGGGCCGGCCCCGAGGTCTCCGTGCTCACCGCGGACGGCCGGTCCCGGTGCCTCCCGGCGCTCCGTGGCGGGTGCCCGGCGGTGCCCCAGCGGTGTTCACCGAGTTATCCACCGAGTTATCCACAGGCCCGGTTCTCGACCTGGGGACAAGTCGACACGCGAACCCGACAAGGTCGACAAATAGCCCTACAGCGCCCACCTCACCCCACAGCACTCCAGGTCGTCTTTCGTCAGCCCAATTCCCCTGATCAACTCTTTGGAGGGAGTCATTCCCACCCGAATGAGTGTGTGAGGGGGGTTTGAGAAGGGAATCCATTGCCCAGCATTCAGCGGGCGGAATGATCAATTCCAACTTCCACAGCCCTTTCTCACAGCCTGTGGATAAAGCCCTGACCGGACCGCCGACCTGTGGACAACCCACCTCCCAACTGCCCCTCCAGCGAGGGAAAACCGGACGTCGGGCCGACGCTCATATGCCCGCCAGGTGAATGCGCCGGAACGTCTCCACAGCCTTCTTCGCGATTCCACCTTTTCCGGCATAGCGGTAGAAATGGTGCGCAAGGGAATATCGAGTCGAGCGCCCACAGCGCGCACCGGTAGCCTGGGGGGGTGATTGACCTTCGTCTGCTCCGTGAGGACCCCGACCGTGTCCGCGCGTCCCAGCGCGCCCGTGGAGAGGACGTCGGCCTCGTCGACGCACTGCTCTCCGCCGACGAGCGGCGCAGGTCGTCCAGCGTCCGCTTCGACCAGCTGCGAGCCGAGCAGAAGTCGCTCGGCAAGCTCATCCCCAAGGCCTCCGGCGACGAGAAGGCCGAGCTCCTGAAGAAGGCCGGCGAACTGTCCGCCGCGGTCAAGGCCGCCGACGCCGAGCAGGACGAGGCCGCCGAGGAGACCCAGCGCCTCGTCCTCCAGCTGGGGAACCTCGTCCACCCGGAGGTCCCGGTCGGCGGGGAGGAGGACTTCACCGTCCTCGAGACCGTCGGCGCGCCGCGCGACTTCTCCGCCGAGGGCTTCGAGCCCAAGGACCACCTCGAACTCGGCCAGCTGCTCGGTGCCATCGACGTCGAGCGGGGCGCCAAGGTCTCCGGCTCGCGCTTCTACTACCTGACCGGTGTGGGCGCCCTGCTGGAGCTCGCCCTGGTCAACGCCGCCATCGCCCAGGCGACTGCCGCCGGGTTCACCCCGATGCTCACTCCGGCGCTGGTCAAGCCGCGCGCCATGGAGGGCACCGGCTTCCTCGGCCAGGCCGCCGAGAACGTGTACCACCTGGAGAAGGACGACTACTACCTGGTCGGCACCTCCGAGGTCCCGCTCGCCGCCTACCACATGGACGAGATCGTCGACGCGGACAAGCTGCCGCTGCGCTACGCCGGGTTCTCCCCCTGCTTCCGCCGCGAGGCCGGTACGTACGGCAAGGACACCCGGGGCATCTTCCGGGTCCACCAGTTCGACAAGGTGGAGATGTTCTCCTACGTCACCCCGGAGGACTCCGAGGCCGAGCACCAGCGCCTGCTGGACTGGGAGAAGCAGTGGCTGACCGGCCTGGAGCTGCCGTTCCAGGTGATCGATGTGGCCACCGGTGACCTGGGGTCCTCGGCCTCCCGCAAGTTCGACATCGAGGCCTGGATCCCCACCCAGGGCAAGTACCGCGAGCTGACCTCCGCCTCGAACTGCAACGAGTTCCAGGCGCGCCGGCTGTCGGTCCGGATGCGGGACGGCAAGCACGTGCGCCCGCTGGCCACGCTCAACGGCACGCTCTGCGCGGTGCCGCGCACCATCGTGGCGCTGCTGGAGAACCACCAGCGGGCCGACGGCTCGGTGCGGGTCCCGGAGATGCTGCGTCCGTACCTGGGCGGCCGCGAGGTGCTGGAGCCGGTCGCCGCGTGACCTCCACCCATGGCTCGGCCCGTCCGTCCGGCCCGGCCCGCTCCGGCGCGCGGCCCGGGGCCGTCCACCCGTCACCGGGTGCGGCGGCCCGCGGGGCGTCGCCGGACGGCTCCGCCGGGCTGCCCTACCGGCTGATCGCGACCGACCTCGACGGCACGCTGCTACGCGCCGACGACACGGTCTCGCAGCGTTCCCGGGACGCGCTCGCCGCGGCCACCGCGGCGGGCGCCGCCCATATCGTCGTCACCGGACGGGCGGTGCCCTGGGTGCGGCACATCCTGGACGACCTCGGCTACCGGGGTCTCGCGGTCTGCGGGCAGGGCGGTCAGGTCTACCACGCGGGTGAGCACCGGCTGCTCACCTCGGTGACCCTCGACCGGCAGCTCGCGGGGCTGGCCCTGGCGAAGATCGAGGCGGAGACCGGCCCGCTGGCCCTGGCCGCGAGCCGGGACGGCCTGGAGGGCGAGGTGCTCGTCGGCCCCGGCTACCGGGTGCAGGAGGGCCCCCTTCCGGTGGTGGCCTACGAGGACCCGGCGGAGCTCTGGTCCGCCCCGCTGAACAAGCTCTACCTCCAGTCCCCGTACCTCGACGACGACGAACTCGCCCGGGTGGCCCTCGGCGTGGCCGGGCACCTGGTGGGCGTGACGATGGCCGGAGCGGGCATCGTCGAACTGCTGCCGCTCGGCCTGACGAAGGCCACCGGCCTCTCGCTCGCCGCCCGGCGGCTCGGGCTCAAGGCCGCGGACACCATCGCCTTCGGCGACATGCCGAACGACATCCCGATGTTCGGCTGGGCGGCCCACGGCGTCGCCATGGCCCAGGCCCATCCGGAGCTCAAGGCCATCGCCGACGAGATCACCGCCTCGAACGACGAGGACGGCATCGCCGTCGTCCTGGAGCGCCTCTTCCCGCTCGGCTGAGCCCGGGGAGCGGGCCGGGAGGGTCATCGGTTGCCTGCCGGGCGGCCGGCGGGCACCGGCCCGGTGCGGGGATCCTGGCCCGGTGCGGGGATCCCGGCCCCGGGGTTCTCGGCCCGGGGTTCTCGGCCCGGGGTTCTCGGTTCCGCTCCTGGTGACACCCGGTGTCCGTCCGGGGCCGGGCCCCTGTCCGGGGGTCGGGGTCCCGGTCCGGGTGCGCCCGTCGGGCGTCAGGCCTCCGTCGGGCGTCAGGCGTCCGTCGGGCGTCAGGCGTCCGTACCCCGTCGGCTGCCCGTCCCCCGTCAGGCAGGCGCGTCCTTCGTACCCAGCCGCAGGTGCTCGATGTGGTAGACCGCCTCGTCGAGCAGCTGGGCCACATGGCTGTCGTAGAGGCTGTACACGATCGACCGGCCCTGGCGGGCGCCGCTCACCAGCCCGAGGTTGCGCAGCAGCCGCAGCTGGTGGGAGACGGCGGACTGCTCCATGCCCACCGCGTCCGCCAGCTCCGTCACCGCGCACGGCCCCTGGCGGAGGCGGGAGAGGATCAGCAGGCGGCTGGGTGTGGCCAGGGCCTGGAGGGTCTCGGCGACGGTGGCCGCGCTCCGCTCGTCGAGCCGTGCCGGTTCCCGCCGGTCGTCCACCCCATGTCCCATGCGGGCATCGTAGTTCGCCACCCAAGCATGAAGACCTCTTCATGTGAGCAGTTATGCTGCCGTCATGCCGATCACCGCAGCGCGCGATGCCTCCGTCGCCACCGAACCGCGTCGCCTTCCGCCCGAGGCGCGGTGGGCGGCGCTCGCCCTCGCCGCCTTCGCCGCCGCCGCGGGCGCCCAGGCAGCCGGAGCGCCCGGCCTGCTCCGGGGAGCCCTGTACGCGGTCTGCTACGCCGCGGGCGGCTGGGAACCGGCGCTCGCCGGTGTGCGGGCCCTGCGCGAACGGACCCTGGACGTCGACCTGCTGATGGTGGTCGCGGCGCTGGGGGCGGCGGCGATCGGCCAGGTCCTCGACGGTGGGCTGCTGATCGTCATCTTCGCCGCCTCCGGGGCCCTGGAAGCGGTCGCCACCGCCCGGACCGAGGCCTCCGTGCGCAGCCTGCTGAGCCTGGCGCCGCAGACCGCGACACGTGTCTCCGCCGGCGGCGAGGAGCGGGTGGCGGCGGCGGAGCTGGCGGTCGGTGACGTCGTCCTCGTCCGGCCCGGGGAGCGGGTGGCGGCGGACGGCCGCGTCCTCGGCGGCAGGTCGGACGTCGACCAGTCGACCATCACCGGGGAGCCGCTGCCCGCCGACAAGGAGGCGGGGGACGAGGTCTTCGCGGGCACCTTGAACGGCCGCGGGTCCCTGCGGGTGCGGGTGGAGCGCGACCCGTCCGACTCGGTGATCGCCCGGATCGTGGCGATGGTGGAGGAGGCGTCCCGGACCAAGGCGCCCACCCAGCTGTGGATCGAACGGATCGAGCAGCGCTACTCGCTGGCCGTGGTCGTGGGCGCGCTGGCGCTCTTCGCGCTGCCCCTGGCGTTCGGGGCCGCCCTGGAGCCCACCCTGCTGCGCGCCATGACCTTCATGATCGTGGCCTCGCCGTGCGCGGTGGTGCTGTCGACGATGCCGCCGCTGCTGGCGGCGATCGCCAACGCAGGACGGAACGGCGTCCTCGTCAAGTCCGCCGTGGTCATGGAGGAGTTGGGGCGGACCACGGTCGTGGCGCTGGACAAGACGGGGACGGTCACCCAGGGCGCACCCCGGGTGGTGGAGGTGCGGGGCCCGGCGGAGGCCCTGCGGCTCGCGGCTTCGGTGGAGGCGGAGAGCGAGCACCCGGTCGCCCGCGCCGTCGTCGCGGCGGCACGCGAGCGCGGGCTGATCCCGTACCCCGTCCGGGATTTCGTGTCCCGGACGGGCTTCGGAGTCGAGGCAGTCGTCAAGGATCGGCGGGTGACCGTCGGCCGCCCCGATCAGGATGCGGCCGGCCCCACCATCACCGAAAGCCCTGTGGAAAACTCCGCCGCGGCGCCCGGGAAGGAGCCGTCCGGCATGACAACGGTGCAGGTCGGCGTGGATGGAGTGGCCGTGGCCACGCTGGTGGTGGCGGACCGGCCGCGCCCGGACGCCCCCGCGGCGGTCGCCCGGCTGACCGCGCTGACCGGCGTTACGCCGGTGCTCCTCACCGGCGACGCCCGGGGCCCCGCCGAGCACACGGCCGCCGCGTGCGGCATCGAGGAGGTACGGGCCGGGCTGCTGCCCGAGGAGAAGGTGGCGGCGGTGTCCGAACTGGGCGCGGGCGGGGGCCGGGTGCTGCTCGTCGGCGACGGGGTGAACGACGCCCCGGCCCTGGCCACGGCCCAGGTCGGCGTCGCCATGGGCGGCACGGGTGCCGATCTGTCGCTCCAGGCGGCGGACGCGATCGTCGTCCGGGACGAACTGACCGCGGTGCCCGCGGTGATCGCCCTGTCGCGCCGTGCGCGCCGGCTCGTCGTACAGAACCTCGTCATCGCCGGGTGCTGCATCGTGGGGCTCGTCGCCTGGGACACGCTGGGTGAACTCCCGCTCCCCCTGGGAGTCGTGGGGCACGAGGGCAGCACGGTCCTCGTCGCCCTCAACGGTCTGCGGATGCTGCGGGCACCGTTCGGCGCCGAGTCCGGCGCACCCCGCCCGTCCGGCCCGGTGGACCGGTCCGGGACGCCCCGCCCCGAGGCCGGCACCGGGCGTGCGGCGGAGGCGGCGGCTTCCGGAGCGGCCTCCCCCGGTTCCGTTCCGCCCCCCGGTTCCGTTCCGCACTGAGCGGGATCAGCGGGCGCTGCCGGGGAGCAGCGGTGCACCGGTCCGTACGGAGGCCCTCTGCGCGTACGGAAGTACCCGTCCGGCGCCCCGCACGCGGGAACCGGGCGGATTGCAGCAGGAAGGGGGTGTGCGCCGAACCGCGCACACCCCCTGCCGCACAGCTACGCCCGCGTCACCGCGGACGTGCCGTCACTCCTCACCGGCCAGGGTGAGCCCGCGGAGCTTCTGGCTTGCGTAGAAGGTGGCGCCCAGGGTGACGACGACGAGCAGCACCGCGCCGGAGGTCGCCCCGACGTCCGAGGACATCAGGTTCCCCGGGTCGAGCTTGTGCCCCAGGGCGAGCGCCCACTGCTGGATGCTCAGCGTCCGGGCGCCCGGGACGAGGCTGCCGAACAGCGTCTCCCACACCAGGGCGTAGACCAGGCCGAAGACCACCGCGTGCCGGCTGAGGGTGCCGAACAGCAGGAACAGCGCGGCGTACGCCACTGAGGCCACCACCGCCGCGGCCGCGTAGGCGGACGCGACCTGCTGGCTGTTGCCGTTGAGGATGTAGCCGGCCAGCAGGGTGGGCACCGCCGAGAAGACGACAGTGACGCCGATGGCCACGATCAGCTTGGTGAGGATGATCGTGTGCCGCTTCACCGGCTTGGCGAGCAGATAGACGATCGAACCATCGTCGATCTCGGGGCCGATCGCGCCCGTACCGGCGATCACACCGATCAGCGGCACCATGGTGGCCAGCGCGAAGCCGCCCAGCACACGGGCCGCGGTCTGGTCGTCGGCGCCCGTCAGCACCCGGACCATCACCGCGAGGATCAGCAGCAGGGCCGGCAGGGCGAACATCATCAGTGCCCGGCGGCGGCCGAGCAGGGCCCGGTAGGTGAGCCGGGCGACCGTGGAGTTGTACATCGGTTCAGGCTCCTTCAGGCCGCGACCAGGTAGGAGAACACGCTCTCCAGGGACTCGTCGGAGGGCGAGACCGTGAGGAGCCGGATGCCGTGCTCGCGGGCGACCCGCGGGAGCAGTTCGGTGAAGCGCGCGAAGTCGACGGCCTGGATCCGCAGTCCGCCCCCGCCGGGCCCGGCGGGGTCCGTGACGTCGAACTCGATGCCGGCCGTGGACGGGTCGGCGATCAGCGCCGCGGCCAGGGCCCGGTCGTCGCTGGACCGTACGAGGTAGCGGTGCGGCCGGTCCGTCATGAGCCGGCGGATCCGGCGGAAGTCACCGGACGCCGCGTGCCGCCCCGCCACGATCACCTCGATGTGGCTGGCGAGCTGCTCGACCTCCTCCAGGATGTGCGAGGAGAACAGGACCGTGCGGCCCTCGTCGCCCATCCGCCGGAGCAGCTCCATGAGCTGCATCCGCTGCCGCGGGTCCATGCCGTTGAACGGCTCGTCGAGCAGCAGCACGGAGGGCTGGTGGACCAGGGCGGACGCCATTTTCACGCGCTGCCGCATGCCCTTGCTGTACGTCGAGATCTTCCGCTTCTGCGCGTACTCCATCTCGACCGTGGCGAGTGCCTCGCGGGCCGCGGCGGCCGGCTTGGGCAGCCCGTGCAGCTCGGCGTTGGCCTGGACGAACTCCTGCCCGGTGAGGGAGTCGTACATCGCCTCGCGCTCGGGGACCATCCCCAGCTGCCGGTAGGTCTGCTCGTTGCGCCAGACCGGGGCGCCGTCGAGGGTGACGGAGCCGGTCGACGGGGGCAGGAAGCCGCCCATCATGTTGATCAGCGTGGACTTGCCCGCCCCGTTGGGGCCGAGCAGTCCGGTCACACCGGGGCCGATCGTCATCGTGATGTCGTTGACGGCGACGACGTTGCCGAACCACCGGGACACGTGGTCGATATTCAGGGAGGTCACAGCCCGACCTTTCGGTAGCGGCGCATCAGCAGGCCGTACGAGGCCACGATCAGTCCGAGGACAGCGGCGAGGTAGACCACTCCGGCGAAGGTTCCGGGCGGGGTGGCACCGCCGGGGAAGCGCGAAGCGGCGCCCAGGAACGTGCTCTGCACACCGTCGATGAGCGAGACCGGGGAGAAGAGTCCGAGCCAGCCGGCCGCGGTGTCGTTGTCCTGGGAGTGGGCGATGGCCTGGATGGTGCTCACCGCGCCGTAGGGGATCGTGAACACCGCGATGACGGAGGCCACACCGAATCCGCGGCGCGGGGTGAGCGCGGCGACCACCAGCCCGATTCCGGCGAAGAGCACCGAGAGGAGCGCCACGGACACCATGCCTTGCCCGAATCCCTTCGTCTGCTCGGCGAAGTCGAGTTCGGCGAGCAGCGCTCCGATGTAGAGGATGACGACCGGGGCGCCGGTGAGGATGAACAGGGCCGAGGCCATCGCCGCGAACTTGGCGAGCACGTAGTCGACGCGCTCCATCGGGCGGGAGAAGTAGAGCGTCATGGTCCGGAAGCGCAGATCCCGGGAGACGGCCTGCGGGGCCTGGGACGCCAGATAGAGGCCGATCACCGCCTGCATGGTCATCGCGTATTCGGTGTAGTCGACCAGCGGCTTCTTGAACTTGGCGAAGATGGTGACCGCGACGATGATCGTGGCGGTCGCGCACATCACGGCGAACAGCAGCATCGGCAGGACCTTGGACTTCGCCGAGCGGCCGAGGCCGTAGGCACCGCGCAGGCTCTGCACGAAGAGCGAGCGCCGGACGTAGGCCCGGCCGAGCCGCTGGCCGTCGTACGAGCGGTAGCCGATGTTGTGGATCCGGGTGGGATCGCCGCCCTGGGCGGGTACGGCGGGGGCGGTGGTCTCAGGCTGCATCGCGGCCTCCTCCGTTCTGCTCTTCCGAACGGAAGACCTCGGCGATGTGGTGACGGCGCTGTTCCATGCGCACCAGGCCGAGGCCGAGTTCGGCGACGGTGTCGCGGACCGTGTCGTAGGTGCTGTCATCGGCGACGTCGAGCAGCAGGACGTGCCCCGCACCGGGGGCGCGGCCGCCCGCGTGCACCTCGATGCCGACCGCGGCCAGGGCGGTGCGCAGGGCACCGGTGCCGTCCGGGTGGCGCTCGCTGTCGGTGACCTCCACGGCGAGGGTCGCGGTGGCCTGGGTGAAGTCGCTGGTGGAGCTGGAGCGGAGCAGGGCGCCGCCGTCGATGACGACGACGTGGTCGCAGGTGCGCTCCAGCTCGCCGAGCAGGTGGGAGGTGACCAGGACCGAGATGCCGAAGTCGGTGTGCACCCGGCGGATCAGGCCCAGCATCTCGTCGCGGCCGACGGGGTCGAGTCCGTTGGTCGGCTCGTCGAGCAGGACCAGCTGCGGGTCGTGGACCAGCGCCTGGGCGAGTTTCACCCGCTGCTTCATACCGGTCGAATAGCCGCCGATGGGGCGGTACCGCTCCTCGTAGAGGCCGACGTGGCGCAGCGTGTCGGCGGTGCGCTCCCGGGCGGCGGCGGGCGGCAGCCCGGACATCCGCGCCATGTGCACGACGAGCTCGGTGGCCGAGACATCGGGCGGGAGGCAGTCGTGCTCCGGCATGTAGCCGACGCGCTCGCGGATGGCGCCGCCCTGGGTGGCGACGTCCAGGCCGAGGACGGAGGCGCGCCCCTCGGAGGCGGGGGAGAGTCCGAGCAGGATCTTGATCAGAGTGGACTTGCCGGCTCCGTTGGCGCCCACCAGGCCGGTCACGCCCGGCGTGATGTTCACGGAGAGCCGGTCGAGCGCGGTCACCCGGGGGAACCGCTTGCTGAGGCTTTCGGTCGCGATGACAGTCACGTCGTCGACGGTAGTGGCGGCCGCCACAGTTCACGTCAGACCTGGCGGCTGGTTCGGGGTACGACTCGAGGCTGATGTCCCGTAGGGGGTCTCCTCCCCAGGCCGTTACCAGCGGTATCCACAGGCGGCGCACCAGCCTTGACGCTGTTGGGGGCGGGTTGCCACTCTCGTCACTGTCAGTTGCCTCGGTTCGGCCGGCTGCCTCGGTTCGGCCGGCCGGGGCGGAGCAGCCGGGGCGGGCCGGACGGGGCGGCTGGACGGTTGTCGCATGACCTCAGCACTCACCGGTGAACGCTCCATGGGGTTATGCGAGTTCCCGGCGTCGCGTGACTCTGGCGACAACGGGGCCAAGGGTCGGGAGGGGGGAGGGGGAGGGGCCCCCGGTCGGGAGGTCAGAGTCCCGGCGCGCCCCACACCGGGAACCACCGCGCCAGGTCCTCCTCGATCCGCAGATCGTCGCCGAGCACTCCCCTGACCTGGAGTTCGAGGGCGTTGTCACGCTTCTCCTGCCGTCCGGGCAGCGGAGCGAACGGGTAGAAGGTGCCGCGCTTGTACAGGTAGACGAGCCCGAGGGGACGCTGCCCGGCGTCGCGGAAGGCGATCAGGGAGCAGAGGAGTTGTGGTCCGAAGCCCGCGTCCTGGAGCAGGGTGTTGACGGCGTGCACGTCGTTGACGAGTGACGCGATGTCGTCCGCGGGATGCCGGGCGAGGAGCCAGGTGTAGCCGTAGGTGTCCCGGCTGAACTCCACCGGGACACCGCCGTCCCGGGTGTCGGCGTCGAGCAGGTCCCGTACGTCCCGCTGGAGTTGGGTGAAGGCACCGCCCTCCACACTGGCGAAGCACACCGAGCCGAGACCGGTGGGCGCGAACCCGGCACCCGCCTCCAGGGTGATCGCCGCGGAGGGGAGGCCGAAGAGCCGGTCGAGGTCCGGGCGGACCGGCTTGCTGCGGCCGAGGATGGTGTCCAGAAGGCCCACGGTCTCAGTCCCTCACGTCGTTGTCATGGGAAGCCTCACGAGCCGGCATCCGCACGGGCCGATGTCCTCACGAGTGGCTGAGCTGCGCCGAGATCCGGCCCAGCTGGTCCAGGCGCTGCTCCAGGGTGGGGTGCGAGGAGAAGAGCCGCCCCAGGCTCGCCCGCGAGGAGAAGGCGGGGGCGAAGTAGAAGGCGTTGAAGGGCTCGGCCTGGCGCAGGTCCCGTGTCGGGATCCGGGCCATGTCGCCGCTCACCTTGGTCAGGGCTGAGCCGAGGGCGGAGGGGCGACCGGTGAGCAGGGCGGCGGCGCGGTCGGCGGACAGCTCGCGGTAGCGGGAGAGCAGCCGGGTCAGCAGGAAGCTGATCACGTAGACCACCGCGCTGACCAGCGGAATGAGCAGCGCCACGATGGCGGTGTTCTGGTCCCGGCTGTCGCCGACGCGGCCGAGGCCTCCCCAGAGCGCGACGCGGGTCATCATGCCGGCGAGGACTCCCAGGAACGAGGCGATGGTCATCACGGCGACATCGCGGTGGGCGACATGGGACAGCTCGTGGGCGAGGACGCCCTCCAGTTCCTCCGGCTCCAGCCGTCGCAGCAGGCCGGTGGTGGCACAGACGAGGGCGGTGCGCTCGTTGCGGCCGGTGGCGAAGGCATTGGGGATGTCGCTGCGGGCGATGGCCACGCGCGGCTTCGGCATGTCGGCGAGGGCGCAGATCCGGTCGACGGCGCCGTGCAGGGCGGGGGCCTGCTCGGGGGTGACCTCGCGGGCGCCCATGCTGTACGCGGCGATCCGGTCGCTGAACCAGAACTGCGCGACGAAGAGTCCGCCCGCCACGATCAGGATGATCGGCCAGGCACCCCGGAGCAGGGTCAGCAGCACGCCGACGAAGACGACGTAGAGCAGCCCGATCAGGAACATCGTCGTCACCATGCGGGTGGTGAGGCCCTGGTCCTTGGCGTATCGGGATCGGGTCCGGGTCCTCGGCATCAGCCCACCTCCAGAGCGCGGCTGTGGTCCTGCTCCTCCCTCGATTCTGCCCCTTTTGGGGCTATAGCGGACATAAAGACGGAAGCCTAAGGGAGGCAGCCGAAGGCGGAGGGAGGCCGAAGGCGGAGGGACGGAGCACCGGAGGAGCACCGAGGCTGCTGGAGGCAGCGCCGAACCCGCACCCGTCCCCGGCCCGGCCCCCGCCCGTCCCCCTTCATCGGCACCAGTCCGCCCCGACCGAGCCGGCCGTCCCGGCCGAGCCGATCACCCCTGCCCCAACTGCGCCGGCCCCTCCGTCGCGATGCGCTCGAAGACCTTCTGGTCGGCCTCGAACATCGAGTCCGGGATCGGCCAGTGCAGCACGATCTCGGTGAAGCCGAGTTCGGCGTGGGCCCCGGCGAAGTCGACGAAGGCGTCCAGGGAGTCCAGGGGGCGGTCCGGCGTGAAGCCGGTGAGCAGGATCTTCTCCAGCTCCGACGGATCGCGGCCGGTCTCCGCGCAGGCGTCGGACAGCCGCTCCGCCTGGCTGCGGATGGCGGCGAGGGACTCCGCGGGAGTACCGGTCGCCGAGATCTTCGGGTTCCCCGTGGTGACCCAGGCCTGCCCGTGGCGGGCGGCGAGCCGCAGTCCGCGGGGGCCCGTCGCGGCGACGGCGATGGGCAGCCGCGGGCGCTGGACGCAGCCCGGTATGTTCCGGACCTCGTTCGCGGAGTAGAAGACGCCGTCGTGGCTGACGACGTCCTCGCTGAGCAGCCGGTCGAGCAGCGGCACGAACTCCCCGAAGCGGTCCGCGCGCTCGCGCGGCGTCCACGCCTTCTGGCCGAGGGCCGTGGCGTCGAAGCCGTTGCCCCCGGCGCCGATGCCCAGCGTGATCCGGCCGGCGCTGATGTCGTCGAGGGAGATGAGCTCCTTGGCGAGGGTGACGGGGTGGCGGAAGTTCGGGGACGTGACGAGGGTCCCCAGCCGCAGCCGGTCCGTGGCGGCCGCGGCGGCCGTCAGGGTCGGCAGGGCCCCGAACCAGGGGCCGTCGCGGAAGGTGCCCCGCCAGGAGAGGTGATCGTAGGTGTAGGCGGTACGGAATCCCAGCTCCTCGGCCCGCTGCCACACCTCCCGGGCGCCCTCGTGCCAGCGGCGGACAGGAAGAATCACCGTGCTCAGTCGCAGAGAGGTCGCCATGGCCACGAGCCTAAGCGGCGGGTCCGGCACACCACGCATCACGGGGTGCGGCTCCAGCGGGTGCAGCATCGCGGGTCCGGACCGCACCCGGCCGGGCCGCACCGCAAGCGGGCCCTCCCGGCCTCCGTGCGGTCCGTCATCACCCGCGCACGGTGGGTGCCCATCTGTGCACCCCCTCACACGCTTGTGCACGAGCATGCGGGAAGATGGACCGGTGACCTCAGCCACCGAGCGCCCGCCCGAGCCGCAGCTGCCGGAACTCCGCCCGTCCGAGTTTCCCGGGGGGCGCGTCCGGCTGATCGCCACGGATCTCGACGGAACGTTGCTGCGCGACGACAAGTCGGTCTCGGAGCGCACTGTCGCGGCGCTGGCCGCCGCCGAGCGGGCCGGGATCGAGGTCTTCTTCGTCACCGGCCGGCCCGCCCGCTGGATGGACGTGGTCAGCGACCATGTGCACGGCCACGGCATGGCGATCTGCGCGAACGGCGCCGCCGTCGTCGACCTGCACCGCGACGGGCTGTTCCTGGACGTCCGGCCGCTGGACCGGTCGGACGCGCTCGCCGTCGTCGGCACCCTGCGCGCCGCCGCCCCCGGCACGTCCTTCGCCGTGGAGCTCACCACCGGGATCCACTACGAACCGGAGTACCCGCCCTTCTACATCGACCCGGTCGCGACCATCGGCCCCGCCGAGAAGCTGCTGTCCCCCGGCTGGGAGGGCTCGGACCAGCCGGTGCTCAAGCTGCTGGCCCACCACCCCCGGCTGACACCGGACGAGTTCCTGACCCTGGCCCGGGAAGCGGCCGGGGAGCACGCGTCCTTCACCCGGTCCAGCCCGACCGCGCTGCTGGAGATCAGCGGCCGGGGCGTGAGCAAGGCCGCGACCCTGGCGCACTGCTGCGCGGAGCGGGGCATCGCCCCGGAGGAGGTCGTGGCCTTCGGCGACATGCCGAACGACGTGGAGATGCTGTCCTGGGCGGGGACGTCGTACGCGATGGCGAACGCCCATCCGGACGTGCTGGCCGCCACCTCGGCCCGCACCGTGGCGAACAACGAGGACGGCGTCGCCGTCGTCATCGAGGAGATCCTGGCGGCCCAGCTCCCCGGGTGAGGGAGGCCCCACCGCGGCCCGGGACCGACAGCCCAGCGGCCCACTGCCCGACGCCCGCCGTCCGACGGCCCAGTGCCCGACGCAGCAGCACGCCCCGCAGCAGCACCCGGCAACGCAGCGCCCCCGCGACCGGCGCCTAACGGAGCGGCGCCTCCCACACCATGCTCGCGCCGCCGCCGCCCTCCCCGATCCCCGGCCCGTACCAGCTCGAACCGCCCAGTGACTCCGCCCGCTTGGCGAGGTTCCGCAGTCCGCTGCGGCGTCCGCCCTCGGGGATGCCGACGCCGTCGTCGGCGACCGTGAGCCGTACGCCCTCCTGACCGTCCGGCAGCTTCTCCGTCGTGTCGACCACGATCTCCAGACGGGTGGCGCCGGCGTGCCGGAAGGTGTTCGACAGGGCCTCCCGCAACGCGGCGATCATGTTCCGTCCGGTCAGCTCCCCCACCCGCGCGTCCACCGCGCCGACGAAGCGCACCGACGGCCGGAAGCCCAGCGGCACCGCCGCCATGTTGATCTCCCGCTCGATCCGGGTCCGCAGGCCCGCAGGTGCCTCGACCGGACCCTGCTGGAGGGCGAAGATCGCGGTGCGGATCTCCTGGATGGTGACGTCCAGCTCGTCCACGGCGGTGCTGATCCCGGACTGCAGCTCGGGGTCGTCGGCCCGGCGCTGGGCGCTCTCCAGCATCATCCCGGTGGCGAACAGCCGCTGTATGACGAGGTCGTGCAGATCCCGGGCGATCCGGTCGCGGTCCTCGTAGACGGCCAGCCGTTCGCGGTCGCGCTGCGCCTCGGCGAGGACGAGGGCCAGCGCGGCCTGCGCCGCGAACTGCGTGGCGAGGGTGCGTTCGGTCTCGGTGAAGCTCCTGGCTCCGCGCAGCCGCCCCAGTGCGAGGGTGCCCAGCACCCGGTCGTCGCTGCGCAGCGGCAGCAGCATCACCGGCCCGTAGAAGGCGGAGACCGGGGTGGTCATCCGGGTGTCGGTGGCGGAGTCGTCCACGAACACCGGCAGCCCCGCGACCAGTTCCTCGTACACCGGGCTGCTGGGGTCGATCACCACGCCCAGTTCATCGAACGGCTCCGGGAGGTCGGAGGAGACCTGCACGATCTCCAGACCGCCGTTCTCGTACGGCAGCAGCACCACCCCGGCCGCCGCGTCGGCGAGTTTGCGGCCCTGCTCGGCGACGATGGCCAGCGCGTCGTCCGTGCGGGATTCGGTGCTGGAGAGCAGGGCGGTGGTGAGGACGTTGGCCCCCTCGATCCAGCGCTGCCGCTGCTTGGTGGCCTCGTGCAGCCGGACGTTGCCGATCTGGATGCCGGCCTCGGTGGCCAGCACCTTCATCATGTGCAGGTCGTAGACGCTGAACTCGCCGCCGTCCCGCTTCTCGGCGAGGTAGATGTTGCCGAACAGTTCGCCGCCCACCCGGATGGGGATGCCGAGGAAGTCGCCGAGCAGCGCGTTGTGCGGCGGATAGCCGGTGGTGCGCGCGGGCGCTCCCAGGTCGGCCAGCATCATCGGCACCGGGTCGTCGACGAGGGTGCCCAGGATCCCCTTCTCGCCGTCCGGGAGGCGGCGGATGCGTTCCCGTTCCTCCTCGGAGATGCCGTAACTCACCAGGTCGGCGAGGCCGTCGCGCTCGTCGTTGATGACGCCGATCGCGGCGTAGCGGACGTCGGTGAGGCTGGCCGCGGTCTCGAGGATGCTGTCGAGGGTGCTGTGCAGGTGCAGTCCGGTGCCGACGGAGACCATGGCCTCCAGCAGCCGGGGGAGACGGACGGTCAGTTCCTCGGGCAGTTCCTGGAGGCTGCGGGCGGTCTCCTCGGCGACCGTGGAGCCCTGCTCCCCGCTCTTCGCCGTCGCCGCCCGTCCCGGTGGCGGCCCCTGCCCCGGCGCCGTGCCCGGCGCGTCCCCGGTCCGCAGGCCGGCGCCCGGGTGTCCGCTCCCCGCACCACCGGCTCCCGGGTCGTACCGGGAGGGCGGAGGATCGACGGATCCTGCCGAGGCCGACATACGCCGAGCCTAGTGAGTCCCTTTTGCGGGGGAAAGTCGATGATGGTCGCCGGCGATGGCCTCCTCGCGGTCGAGCATCCGCCGGAACGGGCCGTCCCCGGCGGCCAGCCGCTCGTACGGCCCGCGTTCGACGGCCCGGCCGGCCTCCAGGACGATCACTTCGTCGACGGCCGCCAGCCCGGCCAGGCGGTGGGTGATCAGCAGGGTCGTCCGGCCTTCGGTCGCCGCGAGCAGGTCCGCGGTGAGCGCGTCGGCGGTCGGCAGGTCGAGGTGTTCGGCGGGCTCGTCGAGCACCAGGACGGGGAAGTCCGCGAGCAGGGCCCGGGCGAGCGCGAGGCGCTGCCGCTGTCCTCCCGACATCCGGGCGCCGTGCTCGCCGACCGGGGTGTCCAGGCCGTCGGGGAGGCCGTCGGTCCAGTCGAGCAGGCGGGCCCGGGAGAGGGCCGTGCGCAGGTCCTCCTCGCTCGCGCCCGGCCGGGCCAGCCGCAGGTTCTCGCGCAGCGAGCTGTCGAAGACATGGGCGTCCTGGGCGCAGAGGCCGACCATGCGGCGGACGGCGTCCCCGTCGAGTCCGGTGGCCGGAACGCCTCCGAGGGTGTACGTGCCGGTGTGCGGGTCGAGGAAGCGGAGCAGCACCTGGGCGAGGGTGGTCTTGCCCGCGCCGGAGGGCCCGACGACCGCGGTCCGGCGGCCGGGCGCGAGGTCCAGGTCGAGACCGTCGAGGGCGGGGGCGGGCCGGCCCGGGTGGCGGGCGGTCAGGTTCCGTACGGTCAGCGGGAAGGGCCCGGCGGGCACCGGCAGCGGGTGTTCGGGCTCCCGGACGGGGTCGGGGGCGTCGAGGACCTCGCGGACCCGTTCGGCCGCGCGGCGGGTGCGCTGCCGGTGGCGGACGGCGAGCGGCAGCCCGGTGACCGCCTCGAAGGCGGCGAGCGGCGTCAGCACGACCACGGCCAGCCAGACGCCGTCGAGGCGGCCGTCGTGCACCGCGCGCACCCCGGTCAAGGCGGCCGCGCCGACGGTGAGGCCGCAGATCAGCGCCGACAGACCGGCGCCGGCGCCCGCCGCGGCGGCCGACCGGGCGGCGATCCCGGTCAGGGTCCGGTCGGTGCGGCGCACCTCGTCGGTCCGGGCCGGCAGGGCACCGGCGACGGTCAGCTCCGCGGCGCCGGTGAACAGATCGACGATCCGGGCGGAGAGCGCTCCGCGGGCCGGGGCGAGCCGCCGCTCGGCACGGCGGGAGAGGGCGGCGGAGAGCAGCGGCACCCCGACGCCGGCCGCCAGCAGTCCGCCGGCCAGCGCGGCGCCGGCCTCGGGCAGCAGCCAGGTGGTGAAGCCGACGGAGCCGGCGCCGACGAGCAGGGCGGTGGCGGCCGGCAGCAGCCAGCGCAGCACGTAGTCCTGGAGCGAGTCGACGTCCGCGACCAGCCGGGACAGCAGGTCGCCCCGGCGGGTCGCGCCGAGCCCGGCGGGGGCGAGCCGTTCGAGCCGGGTGTGGACGGCCACCCGCAGCGCGGCGAGCATCCGGAAGACGGCGTCGTGGGCGACGAGCCGTTCGGCGTAGCGGAAGACGGCGCGCCCGATCCCGAAGGCCCGGGTGGCGGTCACCGCGACCATCAGATAGAGCACGGGCGGCTGTTCGGAGGCGCGCGAGATCAGCCAGCCGGAGACCGCCATCAGGCCGACGGCACTGCCCAGCGCCAGGCTGCCGAGCAGCAGCGCGAGCAGGAAGCGTCCGCGCCGGGCCCGTGCGGTGCGGCGCACCCAGGCGAGGGCGTCGCCGCCGGCCGGCCGGGGCCCGGCCGCACCGTCCACCTGCGCCTCCCGGACGGCGGCACGGCCCGCTTCCGCCTCCTCGACGCCAGGCCGGCTCGCCAGAGCCTCCCGGACCTGCGCCGCGTCCTCTCCCGAACCTCCCGAGGAGTCCTGCGTCCCCGCGCGGACCGGCGCCCCCACGGGCTCCGGCACCCCCGCCGGGTCCGCCGCCCCCGGCAGCTCCAGCACCCGGTCGGCCAGCGGCAGCAGCGCGGGCCGGTGGGCCACCAGGAGGACCGTGCGTCCCCGTGACAGCCGGCCGACCGCCGCGGCGACGGCCTCCTCCGTCGCCCCGTCCAGATGTGCCGTCGGTTCGTCCAGCAGGACCAGCGGGCGGTCCGCGAGGAACGCGCGGGCCAGCGCGATCCGCTGCCGCTGGCCGGCCGAGAGCCCGGCACCGTTCTCGCCGAGGAGCGTCGCCGGGCCGTCCGGCAGCGCGGTGACGAACTCCAGGGCCCCCGCCGCCTCCAGGGCGTCCCGCACCGCCGCGTCGTCGGCGTCCGGCCGGGCGGTGCGGACGTTGTCGGCGACCGTGCCCACGAAGAGGTGCGGCCGCTGCGGCACCCAGGCGATCTGCGCCCACCAGCTCGCCCGGTCGGTCTCCGCCAGGTCCGTGCCGTCGACGAGGATCCGTCCGGCGGTCGGCGCGGTCAGCCCCAGCAGCGTGTTCAGCAGGGTCGTCTTGCCGGCCCCGCTGGGACCGACGACGGCCACGGTCTCGCCGGGCGCCACGGTGCAGGAGGTCGCGCGGAGCGAGGCCTCCGTCCGCCCCGGGTGCCGTACGGCCACGCCTTCCAGCCGCAGCGTCGCCCGCCGTACGTCCGGCGCGGGCCGGGTGCCGGCGTCGGCCGGCCGGGTCTCCAGCACGGTGAAGATCTCGTCCGCGGCCGTCATTCCCTCGACGGCCGCGTGGTACTGCGTGCCCACCTGGCGCAGCGGCAGATAGGCCTCCGGCGCCAGGATCAGCACCACCAGGCCGGTGAAGAGGTCCAGGTCACCGTGGACGAGCCGCATGCCGATGCCGACGGCGACCAGTGCCACCGACAGGGTCGAGAGCAGTTCCAGGGCGAGGGAGGAGAGGAAGGCGATGCGCAGGGTGCGCAGCGTCGCCCGCCGGTAGTCGTCGGTGATCGCGCGGATCGACGCGGCCTGGGCCCGGGCCCGGCCGAACACCTTCAGGGTGGGCAGCCCGGCGACGACGTCGAGGAAGTGGCCGGAGAGCCGGGACAGCAGCCGCCACTGACGGTCCATCCGGGACTGGGTGGCCCAGCCGATCAGCACCATGAACAGCGGAATGAGCGGCAGCGTGCCGACGATGACCGCCGCCGAGACCCAGTCCTCGGTGACGATCCTGGCCAGCACCGCCACCGGCACCACCACCGCGAGCCCCAACTGCGGCAGATAGCGGGCGAAGTAGTCGTCCAGCGTGTCGATGCCCCGGGTGGCGAGCGCGGTGAGCTCACCGGTCCGCCGGCCGCTGATCCACTCCGGCCCGAGCCGTGCGGTGTGCTCCAGCAGCCGGATCCGGAGTTCGGACCGGGCCGCCGCGCTCGCCCGGTGCGCCGCCAGTTCGGTCAGCCAGGCGACCAGACCGCGCCCCACGGAGACCGCGGCGAGCAGCAGCAGCGGGGTGCTGAGCTCGTGCACCGTGAGGTCCCGGCGGAAGGCGCCGACCACCACCTCGGCGACGAGCATGGCCTGGCCGATGACCAGGGCCGCTCCGGCCAGGCCCAGCGCCACTGCCGCGACCAGGAAGGTGCGGGTGGCGCGGGCGTACCGGAGCAGCCTCGGGTCCACAGGTTTCACGTGAAACGTCCTCGCGGGTCCAGTCGACCGCAGGTCCGTGCGACGGCGTGGCCCTGCGGTCCGTGCGGGGTCAGTGCGATCCGGCGATGTGCTGGGTGCCGATCCGCTTGCGGAACACCCAGTACGTCCACCCCTGGTACACCGCGACCAGCGGCAGCGCGATCGCGGCGCACCAGGTCATGATCCCCAGGGTGTACGGGGTGGAGGAGGCGTTGCTGACCGTGAGGTCCCAGGCGGGGTTCAGCGAGGACGGCATCACGGCGGGGAACAGCGTGAGGAAGAGCATCGCCACGGCCGCCACGATCGCCAGGCCGGAGAGCGCGAACGCCCAGCCCTCCCGGCCCGCGGTGTTCAGGACCACGGCCGCGACCAGCGCCAGGGCCGCCACGACCAGGGCGACCAGGCTCGCCCCGTCCCCGGAGTGCGCCTGCGTCCAGGCCAGGAAGCCGGCCGCGAGCAGCACCGTGACCGCACCGAGCCGGGTCGCCAGCCGCCGCGCCCGGACCCGGATGTCCCCCACCGTCTTCAGCGCCGTGAAGACCGCGCCGTGGAAGGTGAAGAGGAACAGCGTCACCGCCCCGCCCAGCAGCGCGTACGGGTTGAGCAGGTCCAGCAGGGTGCCCACGTACTCCTTGTCGGCGTCGATCTTCACGCCGTGCGCGATGTTGCCGAACGCCACTCCCCAGAGGAACGCGGGCAGCAGCGAGGTCCAGAAGATCGCGTGTTCCCAGTTGGTCTGCCAGCGCTCGCCGCTGCGCTTCGCCCGGTACTCGAAGCCCACACCGCGGACGATCAGGCAGACCAGGATGAGCAGCAGCGGCAGATAGAAGCCGGAGAACAGGGTGGCGTACCACTCGGGGAAGGCCGCGAACGTCGACGCGCCCGCGGTGATCAGCCAGACCTCGTTGCCGTCCCAGACCGGTCCGATGGTGTTGATGAGCACCCGCCGCTCCTGGCGGTCCCGTGCGAGCACCCCGGTGAGCACGCCCACCCCGAAGTCGAAGCCCTCGAGGAAGAAGTAGCCGGCCCAGAGGACGGCGATGATGACGAACCAGACGTCGTGGAGTTCCATGCTCGTTCCTCTCCCTTCCTAGTACGAGAAGGCCATGGGCCGGTCGGCGTCGCGGTCGTCCCCGCCGATGCGGGTGGGCGGAGCGAGGTCGCTGTCGGTGAGTTCGGGGGGCCCGGCCTTGACGTACTTGACCAGCAGCCCGACCTCCACCACCGCGAGGGCCGCGTAGAGCAGGGTGAAGACGGTCATCGAGATGAGGACTTCGGTCTGCGAGGTGCCGGGGGAGACGGCGCTGGAGGTGCGCAGCACGCCGTAGACCGCCCAGGGCTGGCGTCCCATCTCCGTGAAGATCCAGCCCCAGGAGTTCGCGATCAGCGGGAAGCCGGTGGTGAGCAGCGCGATCCGCCAGTACCAGCCGCTCAGCTTCGGGCCGAGCGCCCACCTCTTGGTCACCGCGAGCCGTGGCACCTCGTCCTCCGTGGTGCGCAGCTCCGGCGCGAGCCAGCGCTTCTTCCGGGTGAGCCAGAGTCCGGCGGCGCCGATCGCGAAGGACGTCATGCCGAAGCCGATCATCCAGCGGAAACCCCAGTACGCGACGGGGATGTTGGGCCGGTAGTCGCCCGGCCCGTACCGGGCCTCCTCGGCCTTGTTCACATCGTTGATCCCGGGCACGGGGGAGGAGAAGTCGCCCTCGGCGAGGAAGGAGAGCAGGGCGGGGAGTTCGATGGCGACGTCGTTGTGGCCCTTGTCGACGTCTCCGTAGGCGAAGACCGAGAACGGGGCCGGCGCCTCCGTCTCCCACAGCGCCTCGGCCGCGGCCATCTTCATCGGCTGCTGCTTGAACATCACCTTGGCGAGCTGGTCGCCGCTGATCGCGGTGAGCAGGCCCGCGACCACCAGGGTGACCAGTCCGAGGCGGAGCGAGGTGCGCATCACCGGCACGTGCTTCTTGCGGGCCAGGTGGTACGCGGCGATGCCGACCAGGAAGGCGCCGCCGGTGAGGAAGGCGGCGGTGAGGGTGTGGAAGACGACGACCAGCGTGGTGTTCTGGCTGATCACCCGCCAGAAGTCGACGAGTTCCGCGCGCCCGCTCGCCTGGTTGATCCGGTAGCCGACCGGGTGCTGCATCCAGGAGTTGGCGGCCAGGATGAAGTAGGTGGAGGCCAGGGTGCCGAACGACACCGTCCACATGCAGGCGCAGTGGATCCCCTTGGGCAGCTTGTCCCAGCCGAAGATCCACAGGCCGATGAAGGTGGCCTCGAAGAAGAACGCGATCAGCGACTCGAAGGCGAGCGGGGCTCCGAAGACGTCACCGACGAAGCGCGAGTAGTCCGACCAGTTCATGCCGAACTGGAACTCCTGCACGATGCCCGTGACCACACCGAGAGCGATGTTGATCAGGAAGAGCTTGCCCCAGAACTTCGTGGCTCTGAGGTACTTCTCCTTGCCGGTGCGCACCCAGGCCGTCTCCAGGCCCGCCGTGAGGGCGGCGAGGGAGATCGTGAGGGGGACGAAGAGGAAGTGGTAGACGGTGGTGATGCCGAATTGCCATCGCGCCAGAGTCTCGGGCGCCAGAGCCAGGTCCACGTCGTCTCTCCTTACTCGCCGTGGTCACAGGCAGTCTGCCCACTGAAGCAGCCCATTCCGGGATGATCAGGACACGCTTGTGAACGCGTTCACATTCACAAGTAATTATCGCCTACGCGTTCGTCCGGGATTCACGGGGGGGTCCCCCGGGCCGCCCGACCGGTCCGCCGCTCCCCGCCCGGAGAGCGAAACCGCAGGTCGGAGCGGTCTTGCCGCCGCATGCACGCGGCCCGGGACCGGCACCGCAGCACCGGTCCCGGGCCGCCGTTGCCCGGATGTGGCCAGTAAGGCCCTCTTGCTCAAGTCCTGGACGCAGTGCCCCGGAGCTCGTGCGGAGCCCCGGGCCCCATACGGGACCGGAGTGGCCTAGAGCTCCTTGCGGAACAGCTCCGCCGCCCGCAGGAACAGATCGTTGGCCTCGGTCTCGCCGATCGTCACCCGGACGCCCTCCCCCGGGAACGGCCGGACGACCACGCCCGCCCGCTCGCACATCTCCGCGAACTCGGCCGTCCGGGCCCCGAGCCGCAGCCAGACGAAGTTCGCCTGCGAGTCGGGAACGGTCCAGCCCTGCTCGGCCAGCCCCTGCGACACCCGGTTCCGCTCGCAGACCAGCGAGCCCACCCGCCCCAGGAGCTCGTCCTCACTGCGCAGCGAGGCGACCGCCGCGTCCTGCGCGAGCTGGCTCACCCCGAAGGGCACCGCCGTCTTCCGGAGCGCCGCCGCCACCGGCTCGTGCGCCACCGCGAACCCGACCCGGAGCCCCGCCAGGCCGTACGCCTTGGAGAAGGTGCGCAGCACGCAGACATTGGGCCGGTTCCGGTAGATCTCCAGCCCGTCCGGCACCTCGGGGTCGCGGATGAACTCCTTGTACGCCTCGTCCAGCACCACCAGGACGTCGCCGGGCACCCGGTCGAGGAAGCGCTCCAGTTCGGCCCGGCGGACGGCGGTCCCGGTCGGGTTGTTCGGGTTGCAGACGAAGATCAGCCGGGTCCGGTCGGTGATCGCCTCCGCCATCGCGTCCAGGTCGTGCACCTCACCGTCGGTCAGCGGCACCTGCACCGGGGTCGCGCCGCTGATCCGGGTGATGATCGGGTACGCCTCGAAGGACCGCCAGGCGTAGATCACCTCGTCGCCGGGGCCCGCGGTGGACTGGATGAGGGACTGGGCGACCCCCACCGAGCCGGTGCCGGTCGCCAGGTGCTCCACGGGGATCCCGAACCGCTCGGCCAGCTCGTTCAGCAGCCCGGTGCACGCCATGTCCGGGTAGCGGTTGAACGATCCGGCAGCGGCCAGAGCGCTCTCCATCACCCCCGGGAGCGGGGGGTAGGGGTTCTCGTTGGAGGACAGCTTGTACGCCACCGGCCCGTCCGCGGCGGCCGGCCGGCCCGGCTTGTAGGTCGGGATGCCGTCCAGCACCTCACGCAGCTTCGGGGTCTTCTCAGTCACCGCGGGTCCTCCTCGACCGTCCGTGCAGCAGCAGTACTCCCCACCCTATGAGGCCCGTCCACCCCGGCCCCCTGCCGAAGGATCCGGCTTCCGGCCCGGGGGCGCGGTGCCGGGCCGGGCGGACGGGCCACCCGCGTCAGGCGCGTGAAGTGATGGCGCGCGCCGGTGGCTCGCTCCGTAGCGCGCGTCCCCCGTGGGGGTGAGTTGCCCCCGCTCCGGGACACCGGACAATCGGCAGGCGAGAGGACCCCGCTCCCGGCGGGAGCGCACCCGTACACCTCAACTACCTTCATATCCCAGCCAGTTACCGAAGTCGCTCATGCAGAAACGTGCCTGCGCGTCCCGGTCGGCCGACTGCCGATCACCGCCCGCCCGGCCCCTACTATCGGCTCGCCATGACAGCAGCAGGGAAGCACCAGGTGAGCCGGTCGACCGGCCGCCGGCTGGGACGGGCGGGTATCCGGGACGTGGCCGCCGCAGCCGGCGTCTCGATCACGACCGTCTCCGACGCACTCAACGGCAAGGGACGGCTCCCCGACGCCACCCGCCGCCATGTCCGCGAGGTCGCCGACCGGCTGGGCTACCGCCCGTCCGCCGCCGCCCGCACCCTCCGTACCGGAAAGTCCGGCCTGATCGGCCTGACCGTGACCACGTACGGGGATGAACCTTTCACCTTCACCGAATTCGCCTACTTCGCCGAGATGGCCCGCGCCGCCACCTCCGCCGCGCTCGCCCGCGGCTACGCGCTGGTCATCCTCCCCGCCACCTCCCGCCACGACGTGTGGTCCAACGTCGCCCTCGACGGCACCGTCGTCATCGACCCCTCGGACCACGACCCGATGGTCAGCGAACTGGTCCGGCAGGGCCTCCCCGTCGTCTCCGACGGCCGGCCCGCGGGCTCGCTGCCGGTCACCGCCTGGGTGGACAACGACCACGAGGCGGCCGTCCTCGGCCTGCTCGACCATCTCGCCGACGCCGGGGCGCGCCGCATCGGCCTGCTCACCGGCACCACCACGGACACCTACACCCGGCTGTCCACCACCGCGTACCTCTCCTGGTGCGAACGGGTCGGCCAGGAGCCGGTGTACGAGGAGTACCCGGCGCACGACCCGTGTGCCGGCGCCGTCGCGGCCGACCGGCTGCTCGCCCGGCCCGACCGGCCGGACGCCGTCTACGGGCTGTTCGACCCCAACGGCACCGACCTGCTCGCCGCCGCCCACCGCTACGGCTTACGGGTCCCCGAGGACCTGCTGCTCGTCTGCTGCAGCGAGTCGACCGTCTACGCCGCCACCGACCCGCCGGTGACCACGCTCTCCCTCAAACCGCGGCGGATCGGCACCGCCGTCGTCCAGCTGCTCATCGACGCCATCGAGGGCCTGGACACCGATCGCCCGGTGGAACAGGTGATACCGACGGAGCTGATCGTGCGGGCGTCCTCGCAGCGGCGTCCGCCGCGCACCACGGTGAGCGCCCCGCGGCCGGCGCCGGGAGGCTGATCACGCGGCCGGGCGGGCAGGCGTGACACGGGACGGCCGGACCTGCCCGGCGCAGGAACCTCCGGGACATCCCGCGCGGGGCAATACCGGGTCATTTCAGGAGAAATGACCGACGATCGTGGCCGCCACCGCGATTGACAGCCCCCTGGTGCGTCACAACCTGCGAGCGGCATTCCTATGATGGGCGCACGACACCGCGGACCGCCGCCGACCAGGCAGGTCCGACCGGTGCACGGCGTCGCGATGGTGGAGGGGTCAATGACTCAGGGGGCCGGTCAGGGACCCGCGGTTCGGGCCGTGGTGGGCATGCCGCCCGCGCCCACGCACGGCATGCAGTCGGTACCCGCGCATGCCCCCGTGGCGCCGCCGGCCCCGGGGCCGGTGCCCGTCCCGCTTCCGGTGGACCTTCCGCCGGAGTACACCCCGACCGAGCGGGACCTCCCGGTGATCCGGCGCAGGACGGTGGAGGACTCGGCGACCATGGACCTCCACCCGGTCACCCGGACCGACACGGTCGTCGACACGGTGCTCGCGCCGCAGGGCGCCGCGACGGCCGCGGACGGACCGGGCCCGCTCTTCGTCGTCGGCGACGTCCACGGCTACCTCGACGAGCTGCGCGAGGCGCTGGCCGCCCAGGGTCTGATCGACTCCGAGGACCGCTGGGCCGCCGGCAACGCCCGTCTCTGGTTCCTGGGCGACTTCACCGACCGCGGCCCCGACGGCATCGGCGTCATCGACCTGGTGATGCGGCTCTCCGCCGAGGCCGCCGCCGCGGGCGGCTACTGCAAGGCCCTGATGGGCAATCACGAACTGCTGCTGATCGGCGCCAAGCGGTTCGGCGACACCCCGGTCAACTCCGGTGCCGGCACCGCCTCCTTCCAGGCGGCCTGGCTGCTCAACGGCGGCCAGCGCACCGACATGGAGCGGCTGGAGGACCACCACCTGCAGTGGATGTCCCGGCTGGACGCCGTCGTGGAGGAGGACGGGCATCTGCTCGTGCACTCCGACACCACCGCGTACCTCGAGTACGGCGACTCCGTCGAGGCCGTCAACGACCGGGTCACCGAGATTCTCCAGCGCAGCGACGCCGATGAATGCTGGGATCTCTTCCGCAAGTTCACCAAGCGTTTCGCCTTCCGCGACGAGGCCGGGCCGCAGGCGGTGCACGAACTGCTCGCGGCCTACGGCGGGCAGCGGATCGTGCACGGCCACAGCCCGATCCCGTATCTGCTGGGCGAGGTGGGCTCGGAGGAGGGCGAGGAGCCCGGGGCCCCCGATGTGGAGGGCCCGCACATCTACGCCGACGGGCTGGCCATCGCCATGGACGGCGGCGTCACCATGGCCGGAAAGCTTCTGGTCGTCCAGCTCCCGCTGGCCGATTGACGCATATCGGATGCGGCGCGGGGGCATCCGGCGCGCGCACAGAACGGCCATTTTCCGGAAACTCCCTGTCACCGTCCGCCGGAAGCGCTCTACCATCGGTTTATCCGTAGCAGGCTCTCCTCCGTTTCCGCCCAACTGCCCGGTGAGAGCCGGCACACCGGCCTACGGAGCATCGGGGGACGCACATGAACAGCGCTCCGCATCTGCTTCCCGAGGACCGTCCGGAGTTCGAGCGGGTCCTCGGCGAGGCGCTGCGCACCGCGAGTGAGCGGCAGGATCCGGCCGCCCTCGGACCACGGCTCAGCAGTGAACAGCTCCGGACGATGGCCCTCGCGGCCGCGACCGCCATCTCCGCCTGCGCCGCCACCGAGTACCGGCACTACGTCAAGGTGCGCGGCGAGCAGCGCGCTCCGGCCGCCGTGCCGGAACCGCGGCACGGCGAGGACCGCGGGGCGGTGGGGCTGGCCGCGGCCATGGGTGAGGCGGCCGAGGCCTCCGGCGCGGGGCTGCTGGCGGTGGTCTCGGTGCTGGCCCCGGTGCTGTCGGGCATCGCGGCGGTCATCTTCCTGCTGCTCGGCTTCTCGCTGCGCGCCCTGAGCGGGGACTCGTCCGTCGCCGGTCCGCTGATCGGCGCGGGCTGGGCCTTCGCGGCGCTGACCGCGGCCGGGATCGTGGTCGCCATGGCCGGGCTGCTGCTCACCGCGCACCGGAACGGGGCGAGTTCGGTGCGGGCCGTCGCGGAGGACGACCGGGCCACGGCGGTCGGCGAGGCCCGGGAGGCCTGGCGGCGGGCGCTGCTGGAGCGTGGGGTGCTGCCGTTCCTCCGGGAGGCCCAGGCCGGCCCGGCGGCGTCGTCCGACGGGTACGGCGAGCGGACGGAACCGGTATCGCGCACGCCGCATCTGGGCTACTCCCGGCCGGGGTTCAGCAGTCCGGCGACCGAGGCCGGGCCGGAGGACAGCCGCCCGCGCTTCAACAGCCCCGGGTACACGAGCCCGGAGTACGGCGGGCCGGAGCACCGGCCGGAATGACGGTGCTGCGGACGGAATGACGGTTACGGCAGCCGGAGTGACGGGGTGCGGCGGCGATCCGCGCGGCACGGCCCTGTACCCCGGCGGCCGCCCGGTGCTCCCTGCGGGCACCGGCGCGGACCCGGTCGCCACCGGGCGGAGACGACCTCGTCACCGGAACGTCTGTTCGTGGCCGGATTCGTATGGCAGGCTCGGTTCCCCGTACGCGTCACGATGCACCACCGCACCACTGCACCACTTATGCGACCGCACGACCGCACGACCTCACGCCGTCACGACCGAAGAGAACACGCTGTGCTGTCTCTCCCTGTCACGCTGGCCGCCCGCCTGCTGCCCGTCGCGGTGCTCGCCGCCGCGGGCTGGGGCCTGACCGGTGATCCGTCCGGGGCCACCCGTCCCACGGCATCCTCCGACACCGCGCCGTCGCTGAAGTCGGCGGCCGCGCCCGGCTTCGACAAGCCGCCCGCCCCGTGCGGCGCCCTCTCCGCGAAGACGGTCGAGAAGCTGGTGCCGGGCGCCGGAGCGAACGGCTCCGAGATCCGGAGCACCGATGCCCGGCGGCGTTCCGGCTGTTCGTGGCATGCGCTGCAGGGCTACGACTACCGGTGGCTCGACGTGGCGTACGAGGTCTCCCCGGCCGGCGAGCGGGCCCGTACGGCCGGCGCCGTGTACGGCGGGCACCGGCAGCCGACGGCCGTACCGGACCTGGGCGAAGAGGCCTCGGTGGGCACGAAGGTCACCGAGGAGGACGGCCAGCCCACCCGCCGGACGGTGGTGGCCGTCCGTGCGAAGAACGCGGTGGTCACCGTCACGTACAACGGCAGCAACTTCGAGAACAGCACGGCACCGTCGTCGGGAACGATGCGCGAGGGGGCGCTCACGGCAGCGCGGGAGGCCGTCGCGGAGCTGGCGGGCGTGGGTTCCTGACGCCGGCCGGGCACCGGACCTACGCCGCGCCCCCGGCTCGTCCGTGGACGGGCCGGGGGCGGTGCGTTCGCCGGCAGGGGCGTGCGGTCAGTCCGCCAGCGGCAGATAGACCCGGTTCCCGCTCGCCGCGAACTCCTTCGACTTCTCCAGCATCCCCGCCTCGATCTCCGCCGGGTCGGCGCCGGAGTCACCGCCGAACTGTTCGGTGATGCTCCTGCTGATCTTCATCGAGCAGAACTTCGGACCGCACATGGAGCAGAAGTGCGCGGTCTTTGCGGGCTCCGCGGGGAGCGTCTCGTCGTGGTAGGCCCGTGCCGTGTCCGGGTCGAGCGCCAGGTTGAACTGGTCCTCCCAGCGGAACTCGAACCGGGCGTCGGAGAGCGCGTCGTCCCACGCCTGCGCGTCCGGATGCCCCTTGGCGAGGTCCGCCGCATGCGCCGCGATCTTGTACGTGATGACACCGGTCTTCACGTCGTCCCGGTCCGGCAGGCCCAGGTGCTCCTTGGGCGTGACGTAGCAGAGCATCGCCGTGCCCCACCAGGCGATCATCGCGGCGCCGATGCCCGAGGTGATGTGGTCGTACGCGGGCGCCACATCGGTCGTCAGCGGGCCGAGCGTGTAGAACGGCGCCTCCTCGCAGATCTCCTGCTGGAGGTCGATGTTCTCCTTGATCTTGTGCATCGGGACGTGGCCCGGGCCCTCGATCATCGTCTGCACGCCGCGGGACTTGGCCACGGAGTTGAGCTCGCCGAGCGTCCTCAGCTCCGCGAACTGCGCCTCGTCGTTGGCGTCCGCGATCGAGCCGGGGCGCAGCCCGTCGCCCAGTGAGAAGGTGACGTCGTAGGCCGCCAGAATGTCGCAGAGCTCCTCGAAGTTCTCGTAGAGGAAGCTCTCCTTGTGGTGCGCCAGGCACCAGGCGGCCATGATCGAGCCGCCGCGGGAGACGATGCCGGTCTTGCGGCGGGCGGTGAGCGGGACGTAGCGCAGCAGCACGCCGGCGTGGACCGTCATGTAGTCCACGCCCTGTTCGGCCTGCTCGATGACGGTGTCCTTGTAGATCTCCCAGGTCAGTTCCTCGGCCTTGCCGTCGACCTTCTCCAGTGCCTGGTAGAGGGGGACGGTGCCGATCGGGACGGGGGAGTTGCGCAGCACCCACTCGCGGGTGGTGTGGATGTTGCGGCCGGTGGAGAGGTCCATGACCGTGTCGGCGCCCCAGCGGGTGGCCCAGGTCATCTTCTCCACCTCCTCCTCGATGGAGGAGGTGACCGCGGAGTTGCCGATGTTGGCGTTCACCTTCACCAGGAACCGCTTGCCGATGATCATCGGCTCGATCTCCGGGTGGTTGACGTTGGCCGGGAGCACCGCGCGTCCGGCGGCGATCTCCTCGCGCACCACCTCCGGGGAGACGTTCTCGCGGAGCGCGACGTACTCCATCTCCGCGGTGATCTCCCCGCGCCGGGCGTACGCGAGCTGGGTCACCGCGGCGCCGTCCCGGCCCCGGCGGGGCTGCCGCGGACGGCCCGGGAAGACGGCGTCGAGGTTCTTCAGCCCGCCGCGCGGCGAGGTGTGCTTGATGCCGTCGTCCTCGGGGCGCAGCGGCCGCCCGGCGTACTCCTCGGTGTCGCCCCGGCCGACGATCCAGTTCTCCCGGAGCGGCGCGAGTCCGCGGCGGACGTCCGTGCCGACGGCAGGGTCGGTGTACGGGCCGGAGGTGTCGTACAGCGTGACGTCCCGGCCGTTGGTGAGGTGCACCTGCCGCACCGGGACCCTGAGGTCGGGGCGCGATCCGGTCAGGTAGCCCTTGTGCCACCCGATCGTCTTCGCCTCGTCCGCAGTCGAGTCGTCCGCAGTCGAGGCAGGCGTGTGTGCATCCTGGATGGTCATGAGACCTACTCCCTACGCCGGCATTACCCGGTAACAGGTTCGGCGGTCGACGCAGCTGTGAGGTCCGGGGTCTTCCCCGGGTCCGTCCGTCAGCGCCCTCTCAGCCCGGTGCTCCGAGCTCCCGCGTGTGCAAAGTGCCTTCACGTTAACGGTTCGTTCCGGAAGGTGAAAAGGGGGGCTGCGGGGGCGCGGTCCCGGCCCGGGCGCTCCCCCGGTTCCCGCTCGGTGAACTCCGCTGCGCACGGGCCGGTGTGCGCGGCGTGCGGCCCGTCCGGAAGGCAGCGGGCCGTACTCGCGGGTACCGGTGGCGCGGGTTCCGCCCGTTCCCGCTCTTGCGATGATCGGTCGGTGACCCCATCGCCCGATGCCCACGCGCACACCCACAGCCACGGTCCCGCCGCGCCCGTCTCCCGGCACCTCCGCAAGGTCATCGCGGCGGTGCTGATCCCGTTCGCCGCGGCCGTCGTGGCGGGGCTGGTCGTCCTCTGGCCGGGCGGTGTGCCGGACCACAAACCCTCCGGGGTCGGCTTCGACCGGAAGACCGAGTCGGGCCGGGTCCTCACCGTCACGGCGGTGAGCTGCGCCAGCGCGGGCGGCGGGTCCCAGCAGCCGCCCGCCTCCGGTGGGCCGGAGCAGCAGCCCCCGCAGGGGCAGGGCGGTGCGGGCCGGGACGGCGGTACGTGCAAGAAGGCGACCGTGGAGATCACCTCCGGCAAGGACAAGGGCCGGAAGTTCGACGAGATCGTCCAGCCCGACGCGCCACGGCAGTTGGAAGCCGGGCAGGGGGTCGTCGTGGCGTACGCCCCGGACGCGCCGCGGGAGTTGCAGTACTCGGTCACCGACGCGGACCGGACGGTCCCGATGGCCCTGCTCGCGGGCATCTTCGCGATCGCGGTGGTGGCCGTCGGCCGGCTGCGGGGTCTGTTCGCTCTGATCGCGCTCGCGGTGAGCTTCGCGGTGCTGTCCCTGTTCATCCTGCCGGCGATCCTGCAGGGGTCGAATCCGCTGGTGGTGGCGGTGGTGGGGAGCAGCGCCATCATGCTGATCGCGCTGTACATGTGCCACGGCGTCAGCGCCCGGACGTCCGTGGCCGTGCTGGGCACGCTGATCTCGCTGCTGCTGATCGGCCTGCTGGGCTCGCTGTTCATCGGCTGGGCGCGGCTGACCGGCAACACCTCGGACGAGACGGGACTGATCCACGGTCTGTTCCCGGGCATCGATCTGAGCGGTCTGCTGCTGGCCGGGGTGGTCATCGGTTCGCTGGGCGTGCTCGACGACGTGACGGTGACGCAGACCTCGGCGGTGTGGGAGCTGAAGCAGGCGGATCCGACGATGTCGGTACGCCGGCTCTACCGGGCGGGCCTGCGCATCGGCCGGGACCACATCGCGTCGGTGGTCAACACCCTGGTGCTGGCCTACGCGGGCGCGGCGCTGCCGCTGCTGCTGCTGTTCTCGGTCGCGCAGAGCAGTGTGGGGACGGTCGCGAACAGCGAGATCGTCGCGGAGGAGATCGTGCGGACGCTGGTGGGCAGCATCGGTCTGGTGGCGTCGGTGCCGGTGACCACGGTCCTGGCCGCGCTGGTCGTCTCGGCCGACCGCCCCGCGGCCGCGGAGGCGGACGGGGCGGTTCCGGAGCGGACGGGGCGGGGCCGCCGCCGCAAGCGCTGACGATCCGGGAGCGGGCGGCTCAGCCGGCGTTCCGCTCGGTGGCGAGGATGTCCTCCAGGGCTGCCTCCAGGCCGCCTTCGAGGTCGGCGCACCACGGCTCGCGGCCCAGCGGGACCAGCCGTTCGGTGCGGTCGAGGAAGGCGATCAGCGGTGCGGCGCCGACGCGGAACGCCGCTCCGTCCTCCCCGACTTGAAGCCGGATCAGTACATCGGCGCTGAAACCCGGCAGTTGTGGACGGATGTGCACATCTCCGTCACCGACCGGCGCGACGAGGCCGTCGTGCAGCAGCTCCCTGGCGAAAGCCCAGGTCACCGGGGCGTCCCCGGGGAGGTGGAAGGTGAGCCGGACGGCATACGGATCCGCCACCTCGTACCGCAGCTCCACCGGAATACGGAACGACAACTCGTCGGAGACGAGGAAGCTCATCATCAGCTCTGCCTGGATCGCGTCGCGCATGCGGGACATCGTCCATCACCGCCCCGAAAGATCACAAGGAGTGAGTTTTCAGATACTGATAGTGAGCGCCCACGCGGTGAGGAGCTCCCCGATCCCGGACCGGAGCTCCTCGACGACCGGCCGGAGCCGTTCGGCCTGGTCCGACGGGAGCGAGACGGCCATGGTGGCCGCCGCCGAACCGGCGGTGATCGGCAGCGCGGCGCAGACCGCGCCGAGGGCGTACTCCTGCCGTTCGACGACCGGTTGCCGCGGGCGGACCGCGGCCAGCCGCTCCGCCAGGGCGCGTTGGTCACGCACGGTGTACGGGGTGATCGCCCGGACCGGATGGCGGGAGAGGTGGTCGCGCCGGGCGTCCTCATCGAGCTGGGAGAGCAGGCACTGCCCGATGGCGTGGGCGTGCCCGGTCTCCCGGAAGTCCGCCCACTCCTCGACCGCCGGGGCCTGGGCACTGTCGGCCACCGCCACGACGTCGATCTCGCCCTCGCGGTAGACGGCGAAGTAGACCGGGACCCCGAGCCGGCGGCTCAGGGTCCGCACCGAGTCCGTGACGCCGGCCCGGCCGCGCTGCCGCTCACCGCTCGTGCCGAGGCTCGCGGCGGCCTCGCCGTAGACGAACACCCCCTGCTCACGGCGGAGATAGCCCTCGTGGGTCAGGGTGCGCAGCAGGTGGTAGGCGGTGGGGAGCGGCAGCCCGACCTCACGCGCGAGCTGCTTCGCCGGGGCCCCGTCGCGATGGTTCCCGACCGCCTCGAGGAGGCGCAGCGCGCGCTGCACGGACCCGATCAGCGTCGGAGGGGAGGCCCCGTCCGCGGAAGCCCCGTCCGTGTGCACCGTAGCCAATGACACCCCCAGCGTCGGCCGTCGGCACTGTAACCGGAGGGCAGCGGCGACAGGAGGGATTCCTTCCGGCTGTCGCCCGGCTGGGCTAGGGGCTGCCGTTCGGGCAGGCCTGGGCTGCCCCCGGAGGGACGCCCGCGTCACCAGTCGCCGCGGGAGGAGGCCGAGGAGGAGGTGAACTTCCGCACCACGTACACGAGCCCGGCGAAGAGTGCGGCGAACACCAGGATCTTGAAGAGCAGATGGATGACGACGCCTAGCACGGTCCCGATCAGCCCGCCGAAGACGACGAGCGCCAGTACCGGCACCGCGATCCACTTCACCCACCACGGCAGGCTGCTGAAGGTCTCCTTGACTCCCATGGCCGTCCCCGCTTCCTCTCATCCGTCCCGGTCCGTCCGGGTTGCTCTCGATGCTAGGCGGGCGGGGCGCCCGGCGGGCGGCCCGCGCCCCCCGTCCTCCCCTGAGCGTTCCCCTACGGGACCGGGCGGTTCCGGTCAGCTCTCCGGCGGAGAGAAGACGACCATGACCCGCAGATCCTCGCTGATGTGATGGAACTTGTGGGGCACTCCGGCGGGCACGTACACCACGCTGCCCCGGGCCACCTGGGTGGTCTCCGTGCCCACGGTGATCGAGGCCCGGCCGCTGACCACGAAGTAGACCTCGTCCTGCCGGTGCGGGCTCTGGGGATCGGTGGTGCCGGCGTCCAGCGCGTAGAGCCCGACCGACATGTTCCTTTCGCGAAGAAACTGCAGGTATGCACCGTCGTTGGCGGCCCGCTCCGCCTCGAGTTCGTCCAGCCGGAAGGCCTTCACCACTCCACCCCTCACGCTTCAGGTTCTCTCTGCGACGATCCCACCATGAAGAACTTCGTAGTCAAGACACTCGCCAACGCGGGTGCCCTGGCTGTGGCCATCTGGCTGCTCCAGGGCATCACCCTGCCCGGCACGGGCACGGGCCGCCAGGTACTCACCCTGATACTCGTCGCCCTGCTCTTCGGGCTGGTGAACTTCGTCGTCAAGCCGGTCGTCAAGTTGCTGTCGATCCCGCTGTTCATCCTCACGCTGGGGCTGATCATCCTGGTGATCAACGCCCTGATGCTGCTGCTCACCTCCTGGCTTGCGGGCGAGCTCGGCCTCACCTTCCATGTGGACACCTTCTGGACCGCGGTCGTCGGCGGCCTGATCGTCTCGATCGTCTCCTGGGCGCTGCACCTGGTCCTGCCCGACGACGACTGACCACCCATGACCGGAACAGCAGGGAGACTGCCCATGACCGGTGACGGAACCCGCGCGGTGCGGGCCGGCCTGCCCGAGCCCGTGCCGTACGAGCCGAGCCTGCCGGGACCGGTGTTCGCCGCCCACTACCACCTGCCGGGCGACCCCGTCGGCCCGTACACCTACGGCCGCGACGAGAACCCGACCTGGACCGGGCTGGAGCGGGCGATCGGCGAGCTGGAGGCCCCGGGAGAGGAGGTCACGACGGTCGCCTTCCCGTCCGGGATGGGCGCCGTCTCCGCGGTCCTCCTCTCCCAGCTGCGCTCCGGGGACGCCGTGGTGCTGCCGGACGACGGCTACCAGGCGCTGCCGCTGGTCCGGGAGCGGCTGGAGGCGTACGGCGTCGAGGTGCGCACCGCGCCCACCGCCGGGGACGCCCAGCTCGCGCTGCTCGACGGCGCGAAGCTGCTGTGGCTGGAGACACCGTCCAACCCCGGGCTGGAGGTGTGCGACATCCGCCGCCTGGCGGACGCCGCGCACGCCGCCGGGGCCCTGGTCGCGGTGGACAACACCCTGGCCACCCCGCTCGGCCAGCGGCCGCTGGACCTCGGCGCGGACTTCTCGGTCGCCAGCGGCACCAAGGCGCTGACCGGGCACGGCGATGTGCTGCTCGGCTACGTCACCTGCCGCGATCCGGAGCGGGCCGCGGAGGTGCGGCGGTGGCGCAAGACCGCGGGGGCGATCCTCGGGCCGATGGAGGCCTGGCTGGCGCACCGTTCGCTGGCCACCCTCCAGCTGCGCGTGGACCGGCAGGCCGCCACCGCCCTGGCGCTCGCCGAGGCGCTGCGCGGCCGGCCCGAGGTGACCGGGCTGCGCCACCCCGGTCTGCCCGGCGACCCGTCCCACGCGGTCGCGGTCCGGCAGATGCGCGGCGGCCGGTTCGGCTGTGTGGTGTCCTTCGTGCTGCCGGACCGGGCCCGGGCCGAACGGTTCCTGGCCGCGCTGTCGCTGGTGGACGACGCGACCAGCTTCGGTGGCGTGCGGTCCACCGCGGAGCGGCGCGGCCGGTGGGGCGGCGACGCGGTGCCGGAGGGCTTCATCCGCTTCTCGGTCGGCGCCGAGGACCCCGAGGACCTGGTGGCGGACGTGGTGCGAGCACTGGACGCGTCCGCGGAGGCGGCGACTGCGTGAAGGACCGCAACACCGCGGCCGACGCACGGCGACGGACGGCTCGAGCCTCCCCCCTCGTGGCTCGAGCCGTCCCGGTTCAATGAACAACGAACCGCGGATTCCAGGCTAGTTGACTCTGCGTCAGTGTCCAATCACCGTAGCGACACAGGCCTATCGGCATTCTTATAGTTGACGCACTGTCCGCGTCGGCGAACGGAGGGTCGGCATGGACCTGGCCTTGCTCCGTACCTTCGTGACCGTGCACCGGGCGGGGTCGTTCACCCGCGCCGCCGCCCTGCTCGGTCTCTCCCAGCCCGCCGTCACCGGCCAGATACGCGCCCTGGAGCGGCAGCTCGGCCGCCCCCTCTTCCTCCGCCGGGCCCGCGGCGTCGTCCCCACCGGCATCGGCGACGAGCTGGCCCACCGGGTGGCTCCGCACCTCGACGCCCTGGTGGAGATCACCGGGGCCGACGGCCCGGCGGGGCGCACCCTCCACCTCGCGGGCCCGCCCGAGTTCACCGCGCTGCGGGTGCTGCCCGCCCTGATGCCACTGCTCGCCCGGGGACCGGCGCTCCGGACGACCTTCGGCGGCGCGGAGGAGACCCTCGGCGGACTCGCCGCCGGACATCACGATCTGGCCATCACCACCGCCCGCCCCCGGGGCGGTCTGCTGACCGCGACTCCGCTCTGCGACGAGGAGCACGTCCTGGTGGCCGCGCCCCGCTGGGCGGCCCGGATCGGCGCGTACGGGGGTGTCCAGGCGCGGGGGTTACCGGCGCTGGAACAGCTTCCGGTGGTCGAGGTGCACGAGAGCCTGCCGCTGGTCTCCCGCTACTGGGCGGCCGTCTTCGACGCGAAGCCCGCCGCGCCGGGCGCGATCGTCGCCCCCGATCTGCGCGCGGTGCTGACGTGTGTGGCGGCCGGGGCCGGGCTGGCCGTGCTCCCCCGCTACCTCTGCGAGGACGCGCTGGACACCGGGGAGGTGGTCGCGCTGCTCGACCCGCCGGTGCCACCGCTGCGCACCTACTTCCTGGCCGTGCGGACCGGCACCCTCGGACTGCCGCACATCGCCCGGGCGCACGACTGGCTGTTGCGCGCCGCGGTGGACTGGTGACCGTCGGACAGGCACCGCCGGCCCCGGTGGGAAGGGCCGCCTCCGGAACGTTTCGGAGGGCCCTGGCCGGGCGACATCTCTCCCATGACCGAACGACCCGTGGTCAAGCGAACCGCCCGCGCCATCCTGCTCGACGGTGACGAGATGCTGCTGATCAAGCGGACCAAGCCCGGGTGTCCGCCCTACTGGATCACCCCGGGCGGCGGGGTCGAGCCGGAGGACGCCACCGTCGTCGACGCCCTCCACCGCGAGGTGGACGAGGAGCTGGGCGCCAAGGTCACCGACGTCGTCCCGGTCTTCGTCGACACCGTCGAGCACATCACCGACGGCGGGGTGACCGGGGTGAAGGTGCAGCACTTCTTCGTCTGCCGGCTCGAATCGCTGGACCTCTCCCGGCGGCACGGACCCGAGGTCGAGGAGCCGTGCGGGGAGTACGCGGTGGAGCGCATCCCGTTCAGCCGGGTGGGCATCGCCTCGGTCGAGGTCGTCCCCCTCTCGCTGCGCCACTACCTGGACGGCAACATCGAGGGCGTGCGGGCGATGCACGCCCCCGACCTGGGCTGATACGACGACAGCCGGCCGGACGAAGCTCCCGGACCGGCCACCCGCTCAGCGGAACCAGCCGCCGTACGGCGCCGGCCGGCTTCCCGCGTCCCGGCGGCGGGCCTCCGCGAGGGCCTGTTCGGCGACCCGGCGCCAGCCCGCGGCCCCCTCGCCGGCCCACGACGGCCCGTCCGCGCCCTCCCGGGGCGGCCGGGTGTACGGCGGACGGCTCCCGGCCTCGGCGGCGGCGCCGAAGAAGTCCCCGCCCTTGCGCTTGACGTCGTCGGACCCCCACGCCTGCGCCCGGTCCTGCGCCGGGACCTTCTGCAGGTGCGGGATGTGCTTGGCGCAGTGGATATACGCCTCCTCGACCGTGACCTCGACCCAGACCCGGGCCCGGCGGCCGGGCACCGGGTCGACCGGCAGTTCCGGACGGGCGGCCCGCATCTCCGCGTCGGGGACGATCCTCGCCCGGCCGTTGATGTGCAGCCCGATCCGGTCCCGGAGGAAGTCGATCAGCATGATGCCGAGGTGCGGGTTCTCCTCGATGTTGCCCAGGCTGGCGTGCACGCCGTTGCCCCGGTACTCGGGGTAGACCAGCGTCCGGTCGTCCAGGACCCGGAGGAAGCCGGGCGGCCCGGCCCGGAACGAACTGTCGCACTCGCCGTGCCGGTCCGCGGTGGCCAGGAAGAACATCTCCTGCCGGCCGACGAACTCGCGCATCCGGTCGTTCAGCCGGTCGAGCACCTGCTCCCGGTAGAACCGGTCGGCGCGCGCGGTCGTCCCCAGCGCCCGCTGCACCGCGTGCTCGCCGTCGCTGCCGGGGCGCTCGGCGGGCCCGGGCGACGCCCCGGGAGGCTCGGTGTCGGACGGCGCCGCGCCGGGATCCGTCTCCACGTCCGCGTCCATCAGGCGCCCGCCGCCACCAGCTCTTCGAGGGAGTCGTGCCGGATGCGGTGCGAGGGGATGCCGATGCCGGTGAGCGCGTCGATACCGCTGCGGATCATGCCGGGCGGGCCGGAGAGGTACGCGTCGTAGGCGTTCCAGGGGCCGTACTGCCGGACGGCGTCGGGCAGCGGGCCGCTGAGGCCGTTGGTCGGGCCGTGCGAGACGACCGGCCGCACCGCCAGCCAGGAGTGCGACTTCTCCAGCCGCAGCAGGGTGTCGATGTCGTAGAGGTCGTGGTCGCTGCGGGCGCCGTAGAAGACCTCGACGGGGCGCGTGCGGCCGTGCTCGGCGACGTCCTCCACCAGCGCCTTGATGGGGGCGATGCCGGTGCCGCCGCCCAGGCAGAGGAGTCCGTTGTCGGTGCTGTGGTCGACGGTCATGGAACCTGCGGGCGGGCCGAGGCGGATGGTGTCGCCCGGACGCGCCCGGTGCACCAGGGCGTTCGACACCCAGCCGGCCGGGACCGCCTTCACGTGGAAGGAGAGCAGCCCGTCGGAGCGCGGCGCGGAGGAGAAGGAGTAGTGCCGCCAGACGCGCGGCCACCACGGGGTCTCCAGCGACGTGTACTGGCCGGCCCGGAACGGGTAGGGCTGGTCGGGCCGCACGGTGACCACCGCGATGTCGGGAGTGCGCAGATCGTGGGCGACCACCTCGGCGTCCCACCAGGCGGGGGCCGTGCGCTCGTTCTCGGCCGCCGCGTCGATCATGATCTGGGAGATCGCGGTGTAGGCGCGCACCCAGGCGGCCTGGGTCTCGGCGCTCCAGCTCTCCGGGGCGTGACGGGCGAGCGCGCCGAGCAGGGCCTCGCCGACCGCCGGGTAGTGCTCGGGCTGCGTGCCGTACTTCCGGTGGCCGCGGCCGAGATGGGAGAGGTACTCGCTGAGGGTGGCCGAGTCGTCCACGTGCCGGGCCGCCGTCAGCAGGGCCTTGAACAGGCGGTCGCGCTGGGTGTCCATGGAGGCGGGGAACAGCGCCCGCAGATCCGGGTGCTGGACGAAGAGCATCGCGTAGAAGTACGAGGTGACCTTGTCCGCGATGGGCTCGATCTCCGCCATGGTGCGCTGGATGAGGATCGCGTCCGGTGAGGCGGTGCCGGCTTCGGCGGCCGGCCGGGGCCGGTCCTCGGGGTGCGCCTCGGCCGCGGGGCCGGCGGTGTTTGCGGGGGCCGCGGTGCTTGCGGGTCTCGTGGCGCCTGCGGACCCCGCGGTGCCTGCGGCGGCGGGGGCGGCGGGAGCTGCGGACGAGGTGCCGCCCGCCGGGCCCGCCGGGGGCTGCGACGAGGCCGGGTGCGCGGGGTGCTGGGGCTGCTGCCGGGGCGGTGCCGCCGGGGACGGCGCTGTTCCGGCGGGCGCCTGAGGAGCCGGTGCCTGAGAAGCAGGTGCCTGAGGAGTGGACGGCGCGGACGGCGCGGCGGCGTACGGCGGCTGCGGCCGGTCGGCGTGCGGCTGGGGCGGGGTGCCACGCGGCGGCTGCGGGGCGGTCCGCTGGGGGAACGTCTGCTGCGGGGCCGTCTGCTGCGCGGCGGCCTGCTGCGGCTGGGGGCGGCCCGCCGCGGCGGCGCCCCCGGGGCGAGGCGCTGCCGCGCGCTGCTCCTCCGGGCGCTGCTCTTCGGCGTAGCGCTCGTCGGGGTAGTGCTCTTCGGGGCGGTGCGGGTCGGTGGCGACCAGGCCCTGGCCGGTCCGGCGCATGAAGGAGGGGACCAGCTGCTCCTCCTCGGCGGGAGCGGGCTCGCCGTACCCGGCGGCGGGGCCGGCCGGCGGCGCACCGCGGTCATCGGCGTACGGACGGCCCTGCGGAGCGGTGCCCGGAGCGGTGCCGGGCTCACCGGGCGCCCGGTATCCGGGAGCCGCGTAGCCGTCGGTGTGGTCCGGGGCGGGGCGCTCGGGCGTGCCGTACCCGGGGGCCGCCGGCTGCGGGCCGGTTCCGGGACGTACGCCCTGGCCGGGACCGTGGTCGGCGGGGCGTTGGTGCTCGGGGGCGCCGCCGAAGGCGTTCGGCGGGGCGGCGGGACCGGGCCGGGGGGCGTCGTCGTGCTGCTCGGCCGGCCCGCGGTCCTGGCCGCGGCCGCCCACCGGGCGGATCGGGCTCACCGGACGGCTGGGTATCCGGTCGGCCTGTTCCCGGTCCTCGTTTTCGGGTTCCGTTGTCCGCTTCCTGCTCGGCCCAGGAGTGAACCAACCCCAGTCCCCACCGTTTCCGCCAGAGCCGCCGTTATCGGCTGACGTAGTGGTCGGAGCATCCATGGTCTGCCTCGCCTCGAACGTCTTTCGGTCAGTCTTCGCACATCCAAACGTTGGAATGTGCCCGCAATTGATCGCTCTCGATCAAAGTCCTTTACGGCTCTTACCAGCGCCGACGAGTCAACACAAAGCGGACGAAAGCCGCCTGGTGTGACATTGGCCGCAGTTCCCTTCCGTGCAGCGTGCCACTTCCCATGACCTCGCCGGACAAATAGCCGGAAGTCCGGGTACTGAAGGCCGCATTCCCGCTAGGCTGCCATGTCAGTCTCGACATGACGGCAGCGAGTCGTGGCTGAACTGGAGTCGACCATACCGGGCGCGGATGAAACCACAAGTCCCGATCTCGATCACTTCCGGAAACCCCCCGATTTCCGTGATCTCGCCCACAATGCCGAGAATTCCCTAGGCGACTCGCCAGTAATGAATTACCGGCGGTTACGCACCAGTTCGTAAGCCTCTCGGAGATCACGTCCGGTGTATGCCCATGAGGCGAGGTCCGTCAGATGGTGGTCCGCGTTCACCGCGACCGACGTCGGTACCGCCGCGAAGAGCTCCGCGTCCGACATCGAGTCGCCGTAGGCCACGCAGTCCGCGCGCGCCACCCCGAACCGCGCGCACAGCTCGTCGGCGATCCGGACCTTCGCCGCGGGGGAGAGGATGCCCGCGGGGTCGACCGGCTCACGGAACGGCACCGCCGGGAAGCGGGATCCGTACGCCGCGTGCGCCCCCCAGTCCAGCAGCCGCTCCACGAAGAAGCCGGGCGACAGGGAGATCACCGCGCAGTGGTCGCCGCTCTCCCGGATACCCGCCCACACCTCGCGGATGCCGTCCAGCCACGGTGCGCCGTCGAACGCCGCCGCCACATGGGCCTCGGTGAGGTCGGACCAGAGGTCGCGGACCCGCTCCGCGAACGCGGGCGGCTCGATCCGCCGCGTCGCGAAGGCCCGTTCGAGCTCGGCGATCTCCTCGGTCAGACCGAGCTGCCGGGAGATCTCCACCGGCGCCGCCGAGCCGTGTATCAGGGTGCCGTCCAGGTCGAAGAGATGCAGAGTCGCCATGGCGCGAGGGTAGGCGTACTCGCCCGCGCGCAGCGGCGGATACTCCCGCTGCGGGATGCGCCCCGGCCCGGCCGCGGCGACCGTGGAGGCATGCATCTGACCCGCCCCGCCCGCCGGGCCGCCCTCGTCGTCCATGTGTGTGTCGGTGTCGGCTGGCTCGGCCTGACGGTCGGTCTGCTCGCCCTCGGCATCGCCGCCGCGGCCACCGAATCCGCCGTCACCGCCGAGGCCGCCTACCGTGCGATGAAGGTCTTCGGCGACTGGCTGGTCGCCCCGCTCAGTGTGCTCTCCCTGCTCAGCGGGGTGGTGCTGGCCCTGGGCACGCCCTGGGGGCTGGCCCGGCACCGCTGGGTGCTGACCAAGTTCTGGCTCACCCTCGCCGCGACCGGCGCCTCGGTCGTCGCCCTCCGCTCGCGGATCGACCACGCGGCGGCGGCCGTCGACTCCGGCGGGCCGGTGGGGGCGGCCGCCACCGATCTCGTGGTCGCCCCGGCGGTGGCCACGGCCCTCTATGTGTTCCTCACCGCGGTCTCGGTCCTGAAGCCCTGGGGGCTCACCCGGCGCGGCCGCCGGGTGCGGGGGACCGCGCGTTCCGCCGGCGGCGCCGACCGGTCCGGACAGCGGGCGGGCACCGCCTCGGACAGCCCGGCGCCCTGAGACCGCGGTCGGACCGCCCGGCACACGGCTGACGACCAGGTGCCGGGCGAGCGCGGGCTTTCACCGGGAGGCAGTTGTCAGGAGTGAGCCGCCGGCGCCCGAAGCTCCTCGGCCGGCCGGCCACCGGCCACGACCCGGCCGCCGCCGCGGGCCGTCCGGCGCTCCAGGGCACCGGAGAGCACGGCCAGCCCGAGCGCGGACGCCGCGAGCGCCGCGCCCACCACGTTGGGCGCGGTGGGGCCGAAGCCCTGGGTGAGGACGACCCCGCCGAGCCAAGCGGCCAGCGCGTTGCCGAGGTTGAAGGCACCGATGTTGACCGCCGACGCGAGGGTGGGCGCCCCCGCGGTCTGGTCGAGCACCCGCTTCTGCAGCGGCGGCACGGTCGCGAAGCCCAGCGCTCCGATCAGCGGCAGGGTCACGGCGGCCGCCACCTTGTCGTACGCGGTGAAGGCGAACAGCCCGAGCACCAGGGCCAGCGCGGCCAGGGCCACGTACAGCATCGGCATCAGGGCCCGGTCGGCGAACTTCCCGCCGACGAGGTTGCCGGCGACCATGCCCAGGCCGAAGAGGACCAGCAGCCAGGTGACGGAGGAGTCCGCGAAGCCTGCCGCCCCGGTCATCATCGGCGCGATGTAGGTGACGGCGGCGAAGACCCCGCCGAAGCCCAGGACCGTCATCCCCATCGCGAGCAGCACCTGGACGTTGCGGAAGGCGGCCAGCTCGCCGCGGAGCCGGGCCCCCTCCGGCCGCGGCTGTGCCGGGACCAGCGCCGCGATACCGGCCAGGCCGACCACGCCGAGCGCCGCGACCAGGGTGAACGTGACCCGCCAGCCCAGTCCCTGCCCGATGAAGGTGCCCGCCGGTACCCCCACCACATTGGCCACCGTCAGGCCGGTGAACATCAGCGCGATGGCCCCGGCCCGCTTCTGCGGGGCGACCAGGTCGGCCGCGACCACCGCGCCGATGCCGAAGAAGGCGCCGTGCGCCAGGGAGGCCAGGACGCGCCCCGCGAGCATCACGCCGAAGACGGGCGCGGCCGCGGAGAGCAGATTGCCCGCGACGAACAGCCCCATGAGCAGCATCAGCATCCGCTTGCGGGGGATCCGGGTGCCCAGCGCGGCGAGCAGCGGGGCACCGATGCCGACCCCGAGGGCATAGCCGGTGGTCAGGAGGCCGGCCGTCGGGATGGAGACGTGGAAGTCGGCCGCGACCTCGGGCAGCAGCCCCATGATCACGAATTCGGTGGTGCCGATGCCGAAGGCGCCGATGGCCAGCGCCAGAAGAGCGAGAGGCATGAGTGCGCCTTCCCTGTGTACGTGCGTGCGCTCCTTACGGGCGCAGACAATAGTTGCAGACGCTTGTTATTTTCAAGCGATGCATTTGCAGACGCCGTATATTTCGGTGGTGGCCTATCCTGGGGTCCGGATGGAACGGCCGTGCGCCGTGGGACGAGCCGAGGAGGACATCGGATGTCCGAGCCGAACGCCGGGGAGCGCGGCCTCGCGCAGGGCTGGTGCGCCCTCACGCTGCTGCACGGCAGGATCGAGGCCCATATCGAGCGGGCCCTCCAGGCCGGACACGAGCTGAGCGTCCGCGAGTTCTCCGTGCTGAACGTGCTCAGCGGACAGCACCGGGGCGAGGGCGGGCACCTGCGGATGAACCGGCTCGCGGACGCCGTCGTCCTCAGCCAGAGCGCCACCACCCGGCTGGTCAACCGGCTCGAGGACCGCGGTCTGCTGTCCCGCTACCTCTGCCCCACCGACCGGCGGGGCATCTACACCGAGGTCACCGAGACCGGCCGTGACCTGCTGGAACGCGCCCGCCCGACCCATGACGCGGCTCTCCGGGAAGCACTGGACGAGGCCTCGGGGGTGCCGGAGCTGGCTCCGCTGGTCGCCGCGGTGGAGGCCATCGGCCCGGCGGCCCCGGTCGTCGCGGTCTAGAAACCCCCGCCACCGGAGAGCCCGGCCCGCTTAGGGTGCGGCCATGAATGATCTTGAGATCCGCCCGGCGGCGCCGCAGGACATCCCCGCCGTCGTCGCGATGCTGGCCGACGACCCCCTCGGCGCGCAGCGCGAGTCACCCGACGACCCGGCGCCGTACCTGCGCGCCCTGGAACGGCTGACGGCCGACCCGAACCAGCATCTGGTGGTGGCCGAACGCGCGGGCCGGGTCGTGGGGACGCTCCAGCTCACCGTGATACCCGGCCTCTCCCGCCGCGGCACCACCCGCTCCGTCATCGAGGGCGTGCGCGTCCACGCGGACGAACGGGGCAGCGGCCTGGGCACGCTGCTGATCGAATGGGCGGTGGCCGAGTCGCGCCGCCAGGACTGCGGGCTGGTGCAGCTGACCTCCGACGCCACCCGCACCGACGCCCACCGCTTCTACGAGCGGCTCGGCTTCACCGGCTCGCACATCGGCTTCAAACTCCAGCTCTGACGCCCACCGCCGAGGGCGGCGGCACCGGCCGGCGGTCTCCGCGCCGGCCGGCGACTCCGGCGGCGGCGACCGCCACGGCCGCGACCGCTACGGAAGGGGCCGCCAGCCCTGCGGGTCGACCCCGCCCGGCACCGGTGCCGCGGGGTCGTACGGCTGCCGGGTGAACACGAAGGACCCCAGGTCGAGGTGGCTCACCGAGCCGTCGTCGGACCGCACCGCGCGGAGCGTCTCGCCCGCGTGGTAGCCGTCCAGGCCGGTCCACGTCCCGTCCTTCTCGGCCCGGAAGCGGGAGGCGCGGCCGGCGCCGCCGAGCGGGGTGAGCTCCAGGGAGCGGCCGGCGGCGAGGCGCAGCGTGTACGGCGTCGGCCCCCAGTACCAGGGCCCGGTCAGCGCCAGCAGCTCCGGATCGGCCTCCGGGAGCGGCTTCCAGGGGGCGGGGACCACGGGCTCGCGCTCGGCCACGATCCGGACGAGTTCCGCGGCGACGGCGGCGACCGCGGGCCCGGCGGTCACATTGGCCATGACCACCGCGGCCAGCCGGTCCTCCGCGCTCGTCCACAGCGTGGCGAGGAAGCCGGGCAGGGAGCCGGTGTGTCCGGCCAGCGTCCGGCCGTCCCGGCGGACGAGCTGGAGACCGAGGCCGTAGCCCGCGTCCCAGCTGTCGCTCCCGGGTGCCGCGGCCGGGGTGCGCATCTCGGCGAGGGTCTCCGGTGCGAGCACCCGCTCGTCGCCCGCGGTGAGGAAGGCGCCCCAGCGGCCGAGGTCGGCGGCCGTGGACCAGAGCTGACCGGCGGGTTCCATCAGCCCCAGGTCCTGGGCGGGTTCGGGGAGCAGCACATCCGCCCACGGATGCACCGCCCAGCCGTCGGCGTACGGGGCTTGGTGCCGCGTCGTCGTCCGGTCCATCCCGAGCGGTTCCAGCACCTCGCGCCGCAGCACGGTCTCCCACGGTTCGCCGCGCAGCTGCTCGACGAGGGAACCGAGCAGGGTGTAGCCGGGGTTGGAGTAGTGGTGCACCCGGCCGGGCGGGTGCCGGAACGGTTCCTCGCCCAGGACGTCGGGGAGCGCGCGGCGCAGCTCGCCCGGCGTCCGCTCCCACCAGGGGCCGGGGGTCTCGGCGGCCAGGCCGCCGGTGTGGGCGAGCAGCTGGGCGATCGTCACCTCCCCGGCTCCGGTCGCCGGAAGGTGCTTGTCGAGCGGGTCGGCGAGGTCGAGCAGCCCCTCGTCGCGCAGGCGCAGCACCAGGACGGCGGTGAAGGTCTTGGTGATCGAGCCCGTCCGGTACTGGGTGTCGCCGTCCGGCTCCCGCCCCGCCACCGCGCCGCGGCCCCCTGTCCACACCGTACGGCCGTCCCGTACGACCGCCCCGACCAGCGACGGGGCACGGCCCTGAGCCTGTGCGGTGGCGATCCGGTGGTGCAGGGCCCGCCGGGTGTCGGGCAGCAGATTCTCGAACGGGTCAGTCATGGGGACCACTTCTACCGGTGCGCGGGACACGGCGCACGCTTTTGCCGCGCCCGCGGGGCGTACGGCGGGGGCACCGGGGCCGCTCGGGCGGGCCGGATCACGGGGACCGAGGCCGCATGGCCGGGCCGTACCGCGGAGCACCGGGCCGGACGGCTCGGGCGGGCCGGGCCGCGGAGCACCCGGCCCCACCGCCGGGGCGGGGCCGGGCCGCGCGGCCGCCGATCCCTCTTCCGGCCCTCCGGTGACCCGAACCGTACGACCGCACCCGGCTCACTCCACCTCACGCCCTCCCGCCGTCGGGCCCGCGGAGCGCCTTCACCATCACCCGCTCGCGGGTGACGCCGTCGGACAGCAGCGCGCCGGGCTCGTCCGTGGTGACGAACCCGTTGCGCCGGTACAGGGCGACAGCGGACGCATTGCCCGGGATCACGGCGAGCCGCAGCACCCCGGCCCCCGACTGCCGGGCCCAGGTCTCGACCGCTGCGATCAGCCGGTCCCCGACACCGCGGCCCCGCGCCTCCGGGCCGACCCACACCGACCTCAGCTCGCACCCGCCCCTGCCGTCGGGGACGCCCCGGGCGACCCCGACGGCCCGGCCGTCCAGCAGGGCGACGACAGGGTGGGCGCCGGGCATCTCCAGTCGTGCCCGCCACTGCTCCTCCCCGCCCCGGTCCCAGTCGGCGAGCCGGGCGGTGAACGCCTCCGGCGCCTCGGCCAGGGCAGCGAGCCGGACCTCCCGCCACAGCGGCCAGTCGTCCACCGTGAGAACCCGCAGGGACACCACCATGCCGACGAGTCTGCCGCGAGGCCCCGGAGCCGTCCATGGCACTCCGCGGCCTCCGGGTTCCCGCCGGTGGGAGGCCTCGGGACGATCCCCCGCCGGCCGTCGCCGCGAGTCCCGAGCCGCAGCGGGGCCGGGGCGGCGGCACCGAACCTATGCGGGGTGCGGTGCGCCGAGTTCCCTGGCCCCGTAGAGAGCGGCTTCCGCTCCGGTCAGCAACGCCCAATAGCGGTCTCCGTACGACCAGTGCCACCACTCCGTGGGGTCATGACGCCATCCTCCCGCAGGCCGAACTCGCCCTTTCAGGCAGCAAGTTCATGGCCCTCTGAGTCCCAGGCCCGCAAGAGCTCGTGCGACGGCGGACCCAGAACGAGGCCGGCCTCCGTCCGGCCGGCACTCCCCGTCCGGGCCTCGTCCTCGGAAACCGGCCGGATTCTCGGCGATGACCGGCCGGACGACCGAGTCGAGATCCACACCACTTGAGCGCTCAAGGCCACGTGACGATTCGGCCCCACACGGCAGGTCTGCGCAGGACGGCCGCGGCCTGCGCGCCTCAGCTCCGTGTCCCATCCGATTCCGAGCCGGGACCATCCCAGGGATGCCGACACCGAATTGAGGCCCTGCATCCGGTCTGTAGGGTCTCAGCCTCTGTGTCCTGCAGCGACGCTGTGACCTGGACGTTTTCAGGCTGTCTCACGTCGTGTCGTCTGCCTGCCGTCTCAGCCTCGTGTCATTTCCTCAAGCGGGTGCTGAAGGCCGCCAGCTCCTCAGTCCTGGTCAACGTCGTCTGCTGTGTGGGGAAGCAGTGGGAACAGTCGGGTGATGAGTGCCACCGGTCGAGCGCCGTCGGGCCGGGCCAGGGGGCGTTGTTCGCGGTCCTGGTAGGGGGCGAGCGCACGTCGGATCACGTTCGCGACCCGGCTCATCTCTTCAGGTGTCAGGTAGGCGACAGCGCTGAAGGCTTCGTCGAGGCGCCATTCGGACGGCGCTTCATCTCGCTGAGTCAGCCATCGCTGCCAGCTCTCGTCCTCCAGCCCACGGGCCAAGTCGCCGAACTGCTCCTCCGCCATCGGACCGTCGGCGTCGGGGGTGTGCTGCCTCAGACGCCAGGGACGTGCACGGCCTCCGCTGTGGGGAGCCTCTTCGATGTATCCGTGACGTGCGAGCTGCCGTAGGTGAAATGAGCAGAGCCCAGAGCTGTAGCCCAGCCGGGAGGCGGCTTCAGTCGCCGTGATGGTGCCGACTTCGGCGAGCAGGTCCAGCAAGGCTGTGCGGACCTCGTGCTCGCGCAATTCTTCGCCGGTGCCGGCTGCCTGGTCGTCCGGGGTGTTGACGTCATCTTCAGTCACTTTGCAAAGTCTGCTACTTTGCAAAGAGCTTGGCAAGTAGTAGTCCTGCTGAAGGCATCGGCTGCGGTGACCTCCGCGGCATCTGTGGCGTGTGCAAAAGGGAGACAGCCATGTCTGTTCGTCACCAGCGGCCCCGTTCCCTCGACCGGCGAGTCCGTGTGCAAGGCCGCGCAGTGGACACCTATCCGGCTCTGCCACCGGAGGCGGAACGGGGTTCGGTTCGCAGAGTCACGGTGGTGGGTGAGGAGGTACTGAGCCATCCGTGCCGGGAGGTGACCGAGTTCGGGACTCCGGAGTTGTCGGCGTTAATTGACGACATGTTCCTGACCATGTATGTCGCCGACGGCGCCGGTCTGGCCGCCAACCAGGTTGGCGTCGACCTGCGGCTGTTCGTGTATGACTGCCCGGACGACTATGGGATCCGGCATGTCGGTCACATCATCAACCCCGTCCTGGACCTGCCCGATCCGAGGAGTCGGCGGCTTGTTGACGAATCCGAGGGCTGCCTGTCCGTGCCCGGTGCCGCCATGGCGGTTCCCCGCACCGATCGTGCTGCCGCTCGCGGGTTCGACAAGGACGGCAACCCTCTCGTCATCGACGGGATGGGCTACTTCGCCCGATGTCTGCAGCATGAGACCGATCACCTCGTCGGCCACACGTATCTTGACCGGCTCTCAAAGCGGGACCGCAAGGACGCGTTTCGGCAGATGGAAGACCGCCGTGAAGATGTCTTCGCCCAACGCGCGATCAAGGCCGCCCGCCTGGGCCAATGAGACGCCTGACGGCAGCGACCTGTGAATCTCAGCTCGGTGTCGGATCCGACTTCAATCCGACATCGACCGTGAGATTCCGACACGAAATTTGAGAACCTACACGGTCCGTTCAGGTCTGAGCCATGTCCACGAACCGGGAGTAGTGGCCCTGGAAGGCCACGGTGATCGTCGCGGTCGGACCGTTACGGTGCTTCGCCACGATCAGGTCCGCCTCGCCCGCCCGCGGGGACTCCTTCTCGTAGGCGTCCTCGCGGTGCAGCAGGATGACCATGTCGGCGTCCTGCTCGATGGAGCCCGACTCACGCAGGTCCGACACCATCGGCTTCTTGTCCGTCCGCTGCTCCGGACCACGGTTCAGCTGCGACAGCGCGATGACCGGGACTTCGAGCTCCTTGGCCAGCAGCTTCAGGTTCCGGGACATGTCCGAGACCTCCTGCTGACGGCTCTCGGGGCGCCGCGCGCCGCCGGACTGCATCAGCTGGAGGTAGTCGATGACGACCAGTTGCAGGTCGTTGCGCTGCTTGAGCCGCCGGCACTTGGCCCGGATCTCCATCATCGACAGGTTGGGCGAGTCGTCGATGTAGAGCGGGGCGCCGGAGACGTCCGGCATCCGGCGGGCCAGCCGGGTCCAGTCCTCGTCGGTCATGCTGCCCGACCGCATGTGGTGCAGGGCGACCCGGGCCTCGGCGGACAGCAATCGCATCGCGATCTCGTTGCGCCCCATCTCCAGGGAGAAGATCACGCTCGGCATGTTGCTCTTGATGGAACAGGCCCGGGCGAAGTCCAGCGCCAGGGTGGACTTGCCCATCGCGGGACGGGCCGCGATGACGATCATCTGGCCCGGGTGCAGTCCGTTGGTGAGCGAGTCCAGATCCGTGAAGCCGGTCGGGACGCCCGACATCTGACCGCTGCGCGAGCCGATGGCCTCGATCTCGTCGAGGGCGCCCTCCATGATGTCGCCGAGCGGGAGGTAGTCCTCGCTGGTCCGCTGCTCGGTGACGGCGTAGATCTCGGCCTGGGCGTTGTTGACGATCTCGTCCACGTCGCCGTCGGCCGCGTATCCCATCTGGGTGATACGGGTGCCCGCCTCGACCAGCCGCCGCAGCACCGCCCGCTCGTGGACGATCTCGGCGTAGTACTCGGCGTTCGCCGCCGTCGGCACCGACTGCACCAGGGTGTGCAGATAGGACGCGCCGCCGACCTTGGTGATCTCGCCGCGCTTCGTCAGCTCCGCGGCGACCGTGATCGGGTCGGCGGGCTCGCCCTTGGCGTAGAGGTCGAGGATCGCCTGGTAGACGGTCTCGTGCGCCGGGCGGTAGAAGTCGTTGCCCTTGAGGACCTCCACCACGTCGGCGATGGCGTCCTTGGACAGCAGCATGCCGCCGAGCACGGACTGCTCGGCGTCCAGATCCTGCGGGGGCACGCGTTCGAAGCCGGAGCCGCCCGACCAGTCGTCCTCACCGCGGTCGTGCCGCTCGGTCCGCGCCCGGTCGCCGCCGCGGGGGGACCGGGAGGCCGGCAGACGATCACTCGGACCCAGGTCCGCCGCCCAGGCATCTTCCATCTCCTGTTGGCTCACCCCGGCACCTCCCTCCGACCGCGACGCGCGCCCTTCCGGGCACGGCGCATTCCCCGATGCCGTCCTCGTCCTTCATACGGCACGGCGCTGACACATGAGGCGCCCGACTCCCGGTCCGGCGCGTCGAGTTCACTGGGGTTTCGAGGCCGGAACAGGCGGCGGGCGCCGCACCACGGTAGGGCCGACGCCACCGTCAGCCAAGATGGTTATCCACAGGCCATGTGGATGGTCGGGCCCAACCTGTGGAGAAGCGCGCCAAACCTGTGCACAGCGCGGGGGAAAGCACTGTGGACAAACACACAATCACCCCAACCGCACCGCCCTGACCTGCACTTTTTCCATCCACTGGCTGTGCAGAAGAAAAACTTCCCCGAGGGGTTCAAGATCGCGACAAACGGCGCAGAGGAGATCGCCCCTCCGAGTGCTCAGTAAGGGACCATGGACCCTTGCACCTCTTACCTGTGGAAGATTACGGTGGGGCGCATGAATCAGGGCCCCGCGACCGCGCAGCGCAGCAGACGCCACGATCGCGAGATCGTGACGCTCGCCCTCCCCGCCTTCGGCGCACTCGTCGCGGAACCGCTCTTCCTCATGGTCGACAGTGCGATCGTCGGCCACCTCGGCACCCCGCAGCTGGCCGGGCTCGGCATCTCCGGCGGCCTGCTGCTGACCGCCGTCAACGTCTTCGTCTTCCTCGCCTACGCCACCACCGCCGCGGTCGCCCGCCGGGTGGGCGCGGGAGACCTTCCGGCCGCGATCCGGCAGGGCATGGACGGCATCTGGCTCGCCCTGCTGCTCGGTGCCGGCGTGGCCGTGGCCACGGTGGCGGCAGCTCCGGCGCTGGTCGGGCTCTTCGGCGCCTCCGACACGGCCACCCCGTATGCCGTGACCTATCTGCGGATCAGCGCCCTCGGCATACCGGCCATGCTCGTCGTGCTGGCCGCCACCGGCGTGCTGCGGGGCCTCCAGGACACCCGGACCCCGCTCAAGGTCGCGATCGGCGGCTTCGCCGCCAACGCCGCCCTCAACGCGGCGCTCGTCTACGGTGCCGGTCTCGGGATCGCCGGCTCCGCCTGGGGCACCGTCGTCGCCCAGTGCGGCATGGCGGCGGCCTATCTCGTCGTCGTGGTGCGCGGAGCACGGAAGCACGGCGCCTCCCTGCGCCCCGACGCCGCCGGCATCCGGGCCTGCGCCCAGGCAGGGGCGCCCCTGCTCATCCGTACGCTGTCGCTGCGCGCGGTTCTGCTGATCGCCACAGCGGTGGCGGCCCGGCTCGGCGACGCCGAGATCGCCGCCCACCAGATCATCGTGTCGCTCTGGTCACTGCTGGCCTTCGCCCTGGACGCCATCGCCATCGCCGGGCAGGCCATCATCGGCCGCTACCTGGGAGCCGAGGACGTGGCCGGCGCCAAGGCGGCCTGCCGGCGGATGGTGCAGTGGGGCATCGCCTCCGGGGTGGTGCTGGGCCTGCTGGTGGTGATCGCCCGGCCGCTGATCCTGCCGGTGTTCACCGGTGACCCGGCGGTGCACGAACTCCTGCTCCCCGCCCTGCTGGTCGTCGCACTCACCCAGCCGGTCGCGGGGGTGGTCTTCGTCCTGGACGGTGTGCTGATGGGCGCCGGCGACGGTCCGTACCTGGCCTGGGCCATGATCGCGACACTCGCCGTGTTCGCCCCGGTGGCGCTCGCCGTACCGCACCTCGGGGGCGGCCTCACCGCCCTGTGGTGGGTGATGGCCCTGATGATGTCGATCCGGCTGGTCACCCTGGCGACCAGGACACGGTCCGGGCGCTGGATCGTCACCGGCGCGACCCGCTGACGCCGCGTCGCTGACGCCGCGTCCGGGTGGAGCGGTAAGCCGTCAGGAGGGACGCCCTCCTGCGGACACTCCTCCCGCACCACGGACCGGCGCGTCCGTCACCGCGAACACGGCACGTGCGCCATGGGCATGGCGCCTGTCCATGGACACAGCCCTGACTCCCCTGTCCGGGGGACACCACCTCCGGTCCCGGACACCACCGCGTCACCGCGAACACGGCGAAGGGGCCGCACCTCGTCAGGTGCGGCCCCTTCGACACGATGTGCCGAGCACAGCGTCAGGCGGCGACGACCTCGATGCCGACCTTCGCGGTGACCTCGGCGTGCAGACGCACGGACACCTGGTGCGCGCCCAGGGTCTTGATCGGCGTGCCGAGCTCGACACGGCGCTTGTCCACGTCCGGACCACCGGCAGCCTTGATCGCCGAGGCGATGTCGGCCGGGGTCACGGAGCCGAAGAGACGGCCGGCTTCACCCGAGCGGGTGGCCAGACGGACCTTCACGCCCTCGAGCTGAGCCTTGACCTCGTTGGCCTGCTCGATCGTGGCGATCTCGCGGATCTTGCGACCGCGACGGATCTGCTCGACGTCCTTCTCGCCACCCTTGGTCCAGCGGATCGCGAAACCGCGCGGGACCAGGTAGTTGCGAGCGTAGCCGTCCTTGACGTCCACGACGTCGCCTGCGGTGCCGAGGCCGGAGACCTCGTGCGTGAGGATGATCTTCATGATTCGGTCACCCTCCCTTTAGCGAGCAGTCGAGGTGTAGGGCAGCAGCGCCATCTCACGGCTGTTCTTCACGGCCGTGGCGACGTCACGCTGGTGCTGGGTGCAGTTGCCGGTGACCCGGCGGGCACGGATCTTGCCGCGGTCGGAAATGAACTTCCGCAGCAGGTTCGTGTCCTTGTAGTCGACGTAGGAGATCTTCTCCTTGCAGAACACGCAAACCTTCTTCTTAGGCTTGCGAGCAGGCGGCTTCGCCATTGTCTCTCTCCAGTGTGATCAAGAAGTTTGTGCTGGTCGCCCTGACCAGACCGCCGAGGCGGCCTAGAAGGGCGGCTCGTCCGAGTAGCCGCCGCCGGAGCCGGAGCCGCCGCCCCAGCCACCGCCACCGCCCTGCTGGCCACCGCCGGCCGGCGCGCCGGTCGCCCACGGGTCGTCGGCGGGAGCCCCGCCGCCGCCCTGCTGGCCGCCACCGGGGCCGCCGCCCCAGCCGCCGCCACCCTGGCCACCGCCGCCACCGCCGCCGTAACCACCCTGGCCACCGCGGCCGGTGGTCTTGGTGACCTTGGCCGTGGCATTGCGCAGGCTGGCGCCGACCTCGTCGACATCCAGCTCGTAGACCGTGCGCTTGACGCCCTCGCGGTCCTCGTAGGACCGCTGCTTCAGCCGGCCCTGCACGATGACGCGCATGCCGCGCTGGAGCGACTCGGCGACGTTCTCCGCCGCCTGACGCCACACCGAGCACGTGAGGAAGAGGCTCTCGCCGTCCTTCCACTCGTTGGTCTGGCGGTCGAAGGTGCGGGGAGTGGACGCGACGCGGAACTTCGCGACCGCCGCACCGGACGGGGTGAAGCGCAGCTCGGGGTCGTCGACGAGATTGCCGACGACCGTGATGACGGTCTCGCCTGCCATGGGTGAACCTCTCGGCGGGTGTGCTGCTGGCTGCTTGCTGCTCGGACCCGATTACCGCTGAACGTCAGTCGCGAGGACTGAGGTCAGTGGGTCTCGGGACGGAGGACCTTGGTCCGGAGGACCGACTCGTTCAGGTTCATCTGACGGTCGAGCTCCTTGACAACCCCAGGCTCGGCCTGCAGGTCGATGACCGAGTAGATGCCCTCGGGCTTCTTGTTGATCTCGTACGAGAGACGACGACGGCCCCAGGTGTCGACCTTCTCGACCTTGCCGTTGCCCTCACGGACGACGGAAAGGAAGTTCTCGATCAGCGGGGAGACAGCGCGCTCCTCGAGATCGGGGTCGAGGATGACCATCACCTCGTAGTGACGCATGTGGAACCCACCTCCTCTGGACTCAGCGGCCACGGCATTTCCGTGGCAGGAGGGTCGTAATGCGTTAGCAACGGTATCGGCTGCCACTGACAGTCGGTTCCCGTCCCGTTGCGGGACCGGAATTCGACCTGGACAGACGCCGGTGCAGACCGTACAGAGTACCTGCTACGAGCCTTCCGGTTGAAATCCGGACCCGGATGGCCGCAATCTGTACACATCGGGTGGGTGCGGCGCTACAGTGCGCCGCCGATTCGCCAGGAGGTGCCCCATGGCGCAACCGGTCCGACAGTCCCACGGCCGCTTCTCCGCACTGACCTCTGTCCTCAACAGCGACGGCAAGGCGCATCCCGTCGCGAACAGCCTGGTGGCCGCGACGATCGTGCTGGGGGCTGTCGCCTTCGTCACGGCGCAGTTCGACAACCTCCACCTGATCAGCTCCTGGACCGGTCTGATCGGTGTCCTGACCGGGGCATGGGGGCAGATGATCTCGGCGACCACCGCTGAGCGCTTTCTCCTGATCATCGGGCTCGGTGCGGCGGCGTTCGGCTTCTTCCTCGGCATGGCCCACGGCGGGCTCTTCGGCGGGGTGCTCGGCTAGCGGCGCGGCGGGGCGCAGGTGGCCGGGGGACCGTGCACGGGAGGGCACGGACCTTGGCGCAGTAGGCTTCCGGCGAGAGCCGGAGCCCCGACCCTGGGGACACACCTGCCGAGGAGCGCCCCGCATGAGCTTGACCCTGAGGACGATCAGCCGTGAGCAGCATCTGGCGTACATCCAGAGCCTGCCTGCGGCGAGCCACATGCAGGTACCGGCCTGGGCCGACGTCAAGTCGGAGTGGCGCTCCGAGAACCTCGGCTGGTTCGACAGGAACGGTGAACTCGTCGGCGCGGGCCTGGTCCTGTACCGGCAGCTGCCCAAGATCAAGCGCTACCTGGCCTACCTGCCCGAGGGGCCGGTCATCAACTGGTTCTCGCCGAACCTCGAGGACTGGCTGCAGCCCATGCTGGCGCACCTCAAGCAGCAGGGCGCCTTCTCCGTGAAGATGGGCCCGCCGGTGGTGATCCGGCGGTGGGACGCCGCCGCGATCAAGGGCGGTATCCAGAACCCGGATGTGAAGCGCCTGCGCGACGTGGAGGCGACCCACATCGAGCCGCGTGCCTTCGAGGTCGCGGACCGGCTGCGCAAGATGGGCTGGCAGCAGGGCGAGGACGGCGGAGCCGGCTTCGGTGACGTGCAGCCCCGCTACGTCTTCCAGGTGCCGCTGGAGAACCGCTCCCTCGAGGACGTCCACAAGGGCTTCAACCAGCTGTGGCGCCGCAACATCAAGAAGGCCGAGAAGGCGGGCGTCGAGGTCGTCCAGGGCGGCTACGACGACCTGGCCGAGTGGCAGCGCCTCTACGAGATCACCGCGGAGCGCGACCAGTTCCGCCCGCGGCCGCTCGGCTACTTCCAGCGGATGTGGACGGCCCTCAACTCCGAGGACCCCAACCGGATGCGGCTCTACTTCGCCACGCACGAGGGTGAAGCCGTCGCGGCCGCGACGATGCTGATCGTCGGCGGCCACGTCTGGTACTCCTACGGGGCCTCCGCCAACCACAAGCGCGAGGTCCGGCCCTCGAACGCGATGCAGTGGCGCATGCTGCGCGACGCCTACGCCCTCGGCGCCAGCGTCTACGACCTGCGCGGCATCAGCGACTCCCTCGACGAGAACGACCATCTCTTCGGTCTGATCCAGTTCAAGGTCGGCACCGGCGGGCAGGCAGCCGAGTACCTCGGCGAGTGGGACTTCCCGCTCAACAAGCTGCTGCACAAGGCGCTCGACATCTACATGTCGCGGCGCTGACCGATCCTTCGACGACGCCACCGTCGTCCCCCACGTTCTCCGCTTCATACCTGCCCAGCACGCAGATACGAGAGAGGTTCCGGACCGGCCATGGCGCTCACCCTTTATGTCGACACCGCACGCTGGCGGGCGCATCAGCAGTCGGTGATCCAGCAGTTCCCGGGGATCGTCCCGGTCTGCAAGGGCAACGGCTACGGCTTCGGCCACGAGCGCCTGGCCGAGGAGGTCACCCGCTTCCGCTCCGACATCATCGCCGTGGGCACCACGTACGAGGCGGCCCGGATGAAGGACTACTTCGGCGGCGACCTGCTGGTCCTCACTCCGTTCCGGCGCGGCGAGGAACCCGTGCCGCTGCCGGACCGGGTGATCCGCTCGGTGTCCTCCGTCGAGGGCGTGCACGGCCTGGTCGGCGCGCGCGTCGTCATCGAGGTCATGAGCAGCATGAAGCGGCACGGCGTGAGCGAGCACGACCTGCCCATGCTGCACGCGGCGATCGAGGACGTGCGGCTGGAGGGCTTCGCCCTGCACCTCCCGCTGGACCGCACGGACGGCTCGGACGCGGTCGAGGAGGTCATCGCCTGGATGGACCGGATCCGCGCCGCCCGGCTGCCGCTGCACACGATGTTCGTCAGCCACCTGGGCGCGGACGAACTCGCCCGTCTCCAGCAGCAGTTCCCGCAGACCCGCTTCCGGGCCAGGATCGGCACCCGGCTGTGGCTCGGCGACCACGAGGCCACCGAGTACCGGGGCTCGGTGCTGGACGTCACGCGGGTCGCGAAGGGCGACCGCTTCGGCTACCGCCAGCAGCGGGCCGCCTCCGACGGCTATCTGGTGGTGGTCGCCGGCGGCACCTCGCACGGGGTCGGGCTGGAGTCCCCGAAGGCCCTGCACGGCGTCATGCCCCGCGCCAAGGGGGTGGCCCGCGCCGGACTGGCGACGGTGAACCGCAATCTGTCGCCCTTCGTCTGGTCGGGCAAGCAGCGCTGGTTCGCCGAGCCGCCGCACATGCAGGTGTCCATCCTGTTCGTGCCGAACGACGCCCCCGAGCCCAAGGTGGGTGAGGAGCTGGTGGCCCACCTCCGGCACACCACGACCCAGTTCGACCGGGTGGTCGACCGCTGAGGTCCGCAACACCCGCGGCGAGGGCCCGGACCGCACGGCCGACGTGCGACCCGGGCCCTTCCCGTGCCCCGGGTCCGCCCGGCCGGGCTCTGCGTCCCTCCACAACCCTCCGGGCCGTTCCCGCACGCTCGTGACCGGCCCGGTGCTCCCGGCCCGGCACGCCCGCCACCGCCTCACGCTCCGGGCCGCCCCCGCCGGCCGAGCACGTACACCGGTGTGCCCTCCGCCGTCACCCCGGACCGCCGGATGCAGTCACGGCGCAGCAGAAAGTGCAGGCAGTCCCGGACCCGGTCGACCGACAGTCCGGTGCGGTCGGCGATCGACTCCAGCGGGCGGCTGACCTCTCCGGAGCGCACCAGGTGCGGCACGATGTGCGCGGCCACCGCGTCGACCTCCTCGGTGAGGGCGAGCCGTTCCCGCCAGTCCGTGAGGACGGCCTCGGTCGACAGGGCCCGGGCCCCGGGCCGCGCCTTGGGGGAGCGCGAGCGCATGCGCTGGGCGATGCGCTCCAGCGAGTCCGCGATCCGGGCCATCGACCGCACCACGTCGAGCTGCGCGTCGATGCCCTCCCGCCGCGTGCGGGCGCCCTCCCGGCGGACCGGTACGAGCCCGTGGTCGAACGCGCCCCTGCGCTGCTCCAGCCCGGCGATCGCGTCGATCACCGCGTCCGGCACGGCACGCACCCGCGGCCCGTCCGCCCGTCCGGGACACCGGCGGGGCTGCACCTCGGACTCGGCCAGGACGTAGCCGCCGTCGCGCTGCACGGTGTGCACGACCTCGGCGATCCAGCTCCGGAACGGCTGCGCGGCCGGCTCGGCACAGCCGCCCACGAGCAGCACGAGCCCCTGGAGGCTGACCATGCCCGTCCGTTCCCGGACCGCCTGCCCCGCCATGGCCCGGAGCGCATCGCTCCCGGCGACGCTCCGCGCCAGCTCGTCGAGGGTGGCCGTGTGCTCTCCGGGCACCAGCCGGGCGACGGCGAGCAGCGGCTCCGGATACCCGAGCGCCTCGGCCACCTCCGCCGCCGGGAACCAGTGCTCTCCGCCCGGCATGGTCAGTCGGCGCACCCGTGCGCCCGTGGCCGCGTAGACGAAGTCGTCGACGTCGATGGCATCGTGTTCCGGCGCTCCGACGGATGATTCACCGCGTTCGCTCATGGCGGAACATCACCTCCGCCGCGCACGCTAGGTGAGTTGGTAAACCACATTCACCCGCACTGGGGGAAGTTCACTCCATAGATGCCGAATGTGCGGTTCCGTGCGTCCGCACTCCCCACTGCACATAGGTCCCGCCCTCGTAGAGGGCGTGCCGCGCGTGCTGCTCCCGGCCGAGGACGAACGCGTCCGGGGCACCGTCCAGGACACCCCCCGACGGGTCGTCCGAGCCGTCGCGCCGCACCACGTCCCGCTCGGGGAACAGCGCGTCCCGCACGATCACGGCGCAGAGGTACAGTGTGCCCAGCAGGTGGATCAGGATCACCAGTTGGTAGCCCTCGGGCGGCAGACCGTGGTGCTTGTCGCCACTGGAGGTGTACGCGAGGTACATCCAGATGCCGGTGAAGTACATGACCTCGCAGGCCTGCCAGATCAGGAAGTCCCGCCAGCGGGGGCGCGCCAGCGCCGCGAGGGGGATCAGCCACAGCACGTACTGCGGCGAGTAGACCTTGTTCACCAGGATGAACACGGCGACGACCAGGAACGCGAGCTGGGCGAAGCGGGGGCGGCGGGGCGCGGTGAGGGCCAGGGCCCCGATCCCGGCGAACAGCACCAGGGTGATCACCGTGGCCCAGGTGTTGGCGTTCTCCAGGGGGTCACCGGTGCGCTGCGAAATGATCAGCCAGAACGAGCCGAAGTCGACGGGCCGCTCCTGGCTGAAGGTGTAGAACTTCTTCCACCCCTCCGGGGCCAGGGCCATCACCGGCAGGTTCACCACCAGCCAGGCACCGGCCGCCCCGCCGAACGCCCGGCCGAACGCACGCCACCGCCCGGCCCGCAGGCACAGCAGGAACAGCGGTCCGAGCAGCAGGAAGGGGTAGAGCTTGGCCGCCGTCGCCAGCCCGATCAGCACCCCCGCCGCGAGCGGCCGGCTGCGCGACCACATGAGCATCGCCGCGGCGGTGAGCGCGACCGCGAGCAGGTCCCAGTTGATCGTGGCGGTGAGCGCGAGGGCGGGCGCCAGGGCCACGAGCAGCGCGTCCCAGGGGCGGCGCCGGTGGGTGCGGGCTACACAGACGGCGAGGACGGCCGTGCAGGCCATCAGCATCCCCGCGTTGACCAGCCAGTAGATCTGCTCCCGGTGCTGGACCCCGCCGCCCGGGGTCAGCCACGAGGCCACCTCCATGAACAGGCCGGTGAGGACCGGGTACTCCAGGTACTCCATGTCACCGGACAGCCGGTCGAAGTACGGAGTCAGGTTCGACGCGAAGCCACGGGCGGAGAAAAGGTGGGGAATGTCCGAATAACACGCGTGGGTGTACTGACTGTCGGCCCCGAAGAACCAGGCGCCGTTGTAGCAGGGCAGCTTCTGCACCATGCCCAGCGCGAACATCCCGATCGCCACGAGCGCGACGACCCGCACCGGCGTCCACCAGCCGGTGCCGGGCAGCGCACGGCGGCCGGCCGGGCCGCCGATCAGCTCGCTGCCGGCCGCGGCGACCTCGTCCTCCGTCGTGGGCCGTACGGGCTGCCGGTCCTCCTGCACGCTCGTCATGGTCCACATCCTGCCGTACGTACCCCTACGACGGAGCCCCCGCCCGGTCGGACCGGGCGGGGGCTGTGTCGTGTTCGGGTCACACGCGAACGGTCACTCGCGGCGGGTCGCGGTGGGACCGCCGAAGAGTTCGCCGCCTCCGTTGCCGTTTCCGTTGCCCGGAGGCGTCGGCGTACCGGTGGACCCGGCGTCGGTACCGGCGTCGGCACCCTCGTCCGTACCGCCGTCGCTCGCCCCGCCGTTCGGCTCGCACCGCGGGTCGAAGACGCTGCAGGTGTCCGACGGGCTCGGAGAGGTGGACGGGGAACTGCTCGGCGATTCGGACGGGGACTTCGACGGAGACGCCGTGGGCGTGTCCGACGGAGTCGGTGTCGGAGTCGGCCGCACGGCTCCGGTTCCGAAGATCTTCCGGCCGATCGGCTCCGCGGCCGGGAACGGCTTCGCCGGAAGGCCCTGCATCGCCTTGCCCATGTAGTCGGCCCAGATCTCGGCCGGGTACGAGGCACCGTGGATGCTCTTCTCGCCGCCCACGCCGTACATCTCGAGGAACTTCTGGCTCTTGGCCTGGTCGTTCACCCGGAACATGCCGATCGCGGTGGACAGCTGCCGTGTGTAGCCCGCGAACCAGGCCGACTTGTTGCCGTCGGTGGTACCGGTCTTGCCCGCCACCTCACGGTCCGGGAGCTGGGCGGAGGTGCCGGTGCCCTTCTGGACCACGGTCTTGAGGACGTCGGTGACGTTGTTCGCCACATTGGGGTCGAACGCCGTCGCGAACTTGTCCTTGTGCGTGTAGTAGTTCCGGCCCTTCCGCTCGACCTTCGAGACCGAGTACGGGTCGATCTGCTGGCCGCTGGCCGCGAAGGTCGCGTACGAACCGGCGAGCCGGATCGCGCTGGGCGCGGAGGTACCGAGCGAGAAGGACGGCATGATCGAGGAGAGCTGTTCCTCGGTCATCCCCGCGGCGAGCGCCGCCTCCTTCACCTTGTCGGTGCCGACGTCCATGCCGAGCTGGATGTACGGGGTGTTCACCGAGAACCGCATCGCGGTCCGCAGGTCGATCTGCCCGCGGTCCTCGTTGCCGTCGTTCCGCTGGTGCCACTCCTTGTTGTGCTCGTTGTACCAGACGGAACCGTCGTAGTCCTTGAGCGTCAGGTTGTTGTCACCGTCGTAGACGCTGGACGGGGAGATCGGCGTCCGCATCGCGTCCTCCTGGACGCGCGGCCCCTTCGGATCCCTCCGGCCGTCGGTCATCGCCGCGGCCAGCACGAAGGGCTTGAACGTCGAACCGACCTGAACGCCGGTGTAGTCGGCGTTGTTGGTGTAGTGCTCGGTGGCGTCCTTGCCGCCGTAGATCGCGACGATCTTGCCGGTCTTGGGCTCCACCGAAGCGCCGCCGAACTGGACGTACTTGTCCCGCTCCCGCTTGTCCGGGTCGAGGTTCTCCTTGGAGACCCGCCGGACGGCCGACTCGAGCTGACGCATCTTCTTCTCGTTGAACGTGGTGTGGATCTGGTATCCACCCTTGTCCAGCCGCGCCTTGCTGATCTTGCTGTTGGCGACGATGTAGTTGTCCGCGAGGTTCACCAGGTAGCCGCGCTGACCCGACATCGAGGTGGCGGGCTTCGGCGGATCCGGCATCGGGAAGCCCTGCTTGAGGAACTTGTCCCGCTCCGCCGGTTCCATCCTGTTGACCTGGACCTCCCGCTTGAGCGTCCACGCCCAGCGGGCCTTCGCCCGCTTGTAGTTCTTCTCCCGGGTCGCCAGCGGTCCCTGCCCGCCCGAGGGGTCGTACAGGTTGGGACCGTTGAGCACCGCGGAGAGGAACGCGCCCTGGCTGGCGTTGAGCTTCTTGCAGTCCACGCCGTAGTACGCGCGGGCGGCAGCCTGGATGCCGTACGCACCGCGACCGTAGTAGGCGGTGTTCAGGTAGCCCGCGAGGATCTCGGGCTTCTCCTTGGTGGCGCCCACCTTTATGGAGATGAGGAGCTCGGAGAGCTTCCGCTTGAGCGTCTGCTCCTGGGTGAGCATGGCGTTCTTGACGTACTGCTGGGTGATCGTCGAACCGCTCTGGGTCGCGCCGCCCTTGGCCATGTTGAACACGGCGCGGGCGATACCCATCGGGTCGACACCCGAGTCTTCCTCGAACGAGGCGTTCTCCGCCGAGATCACGGCGTTCTGCATCGACACGGGGATCTCGGTGATGGGCACGATCTGGCGGTTGAAGTCGCCGCCGCCCGCGACCGCCATCTGCTTGCCGTTCGACCAGTAGTAGACGTTCTTCTCGACCTCGGCGGCGTCGTTGACGTTCGGCACCTCGACCACCGCGAGGGCGATGCCGGCGCCGGCGACGATCAGCCCCATGAAGCCGATGCAGGTGCCGAGCGTCTGCTTCCAGGACGGCACCCAGCGGCGGGCACCGTCACGGTCCGACCGCGGGTAGTCGATCCAGCGCTTCTTCCGGGGTTCCCGCGCGGAGGCCCGGCCGGCGGCGCGGGCACCGCCCTCGAGCCCCACGGCGGCCCGTCGTCTGCCCCCACCACTTCGCTGGGTGGCTCGGCGCGCTTCAGCGCGCCCTGGGTTCTCGTCAGGGCCCGCTGCGGACCCGGTCGTGCCACGCTGGGGCGCGGCTCGGCGGCCGGACGGCGGCTGCTGCCCTCCGCGCCGGGCCGCAGCGCGTCCACCGCCTGGCGACTGCGGTGGTTTGCGACGGTGCTCGCTCATGGAACAGCTACTCCTCGGGCAGGCGCTCTCGCCTGACAGCGACAGTTGACTTCCGGTCCCCCCGAAGCGCGGACCCGCCCCGGAGGACAACGGGCCGCACTGCACCGGTGACGAAGACGTCCCGCGGTGCTGTTTGGTTCCCACTGGTCTGCATGGCGCACAGACTACGCAGGCCCAAAACCCGCGCAGCACGCATCTTCACCCCAAATCAGTCCTGTTGATTCCTACGAATCAGTGATGTGACGCCGTTCACCATGGCTCCCCTTGTCGCGACCGGAGGGCCGTTCTATCGTCTGGATGTATCGAGTCGATACATCAGCCCGGCATAAGGGATTCAGGAGAAGGGGAGGCGAAGGATGAGCAGACGCTCCGGCATCCTCGAGTTCGCCGTTCTCGGGCTGCTCCGTGAGTCCCCCATGCACGGCTACGAGCTGCGGAAGCGGCTCAACACCTCGCTGGGTGTCTTCCGCGCCTTCAGCTACGGCAGCCTCTACCCCTGCCTCAAGACTCTGGTCGGCCAGGGGTGGTTGATCGAGGAGCCGGGAAGCGCTCCGGAGGACGCTCTCGCGGCATCGCTGGCCGGCCGCCGGGCGAAGATCGTCTATCGCCTGACCGCCGCGGGGAAGGAGCACTTCGAGGAGCTGCTCGCCCACTCCGGTCCCGACGCGTGGGAGGACGAGCACTTCGGCGTCCGCTTCGCCTTCTTCGGCCAGACCTCGCGGGACGTGCGGATGCGCGTGCTGGAAGGACGCCGCAGCCGGCTGGAGGAGCGCCTCGAGAGGATGCGCGCCTCCCTGGCCCGCACCCGGGAGCGGCTGGACGACTACACCCTCGAGCTGCAGCGGCACGGGATGGAATCCGTGGAACGCGAGGTCCGCTGGCTCAACGAGCTGATCGAGAGCGAGCGGACCGGGCGTGACCTGCGCCCGTCGGCCGGGGACGGTTCCGTGCCCACCGAGCAGCCCGCATCGCACACACAGGACCAGTCAGGGAACGCGGGCGGCCTGCCCCGGGACCGGGGTAGCTCCCGTCCGGATCCGTCCGACGACACCGCCAAGTGAGGTCCTGCACCCCGCAGGACCTCGTCGAGAACACACAGGGAGCAACCGGAATGGGTTCGGTTCGCGTAGCCATCGTCGGCGTGGGCAACTGCGCCGCCTCGCTGGTACAGGGCGTCGAGTACTACAAGGACGCCGACCCGAAGAGCCGCGTGCCGGGTCTGATGCACGTGCAGTTCGGCGACTACCACGTGCGGGACATCGAGTTCGTGGCCGCCTTCGACGTCGACGCGAAGAAGGTCGGTCAGGACCTCGCGCACGCGATCGACGCCAGCGAGAACAACACCATCAAGATCTGCGACGTGCCGCCGACCGGCGTCACCGTCCAGCGCGGCCACACCCTCGACGGCCTGGGCAAGTACTACCGCCAGACGATCGAGGAGTCCGACGAGGCGCCGGCCGACGTCGTGCAGGTCCTCAAGGACCGGCAGGTCGACGTCCTGGTCTGCTACCTGCCGGTGGGTTCCGAGGACGCGGCGAAGTTCTACGCGCAGTGCGCCATCGACGCCGAGGTGGCCTTCGTCAACGCCCTCCCGGTCTTCATCGCGGGCACCAAGGAGTGGGCGGACAAGTTCACCGAGGCGGGCGTGCCCATCGTCGGTGACGACATCAAGTCGCAGGTCGGCGCCACCATCACGCACCGTGTGATGGCCAAGCTGTTCGAGGACCGGGGCGTCATCCTGGACCGTACGATGCAGCTCAACGTCGGCGGCAACATGGACTTCAAGAACATGCTGGAGCGCGACCGCCTGGAGTCCAAGAAGATCTCCAAGACCCAGGCCGTCACCTCGCAGATCCGCGACCGCGAGCTGGGCGAGGACAACGTCCACATCGGCCCGTCGGACTACGTGGCCTGGCTGGACGACCGCAAGTGGGCGTACGTGCGCCTCGAGGGCCGCGCGTTCGGCGACGTCCCGCTGAACCTGGAGTACAAGCTCGAGGTGTGGGACTCCCCCAACTCCGCGGGCGTCATCATCGACGCGCTCCGGGCCGCGAAGATCGCCAAGGACCGCGGGGTCGGCGGGCCGGTCCTGTCGGCGTCCTCGTACTTCATGAAGTCGCCGCCGGTGCAGTACTTCGACGACGAGGCGCGCGAGAACGTGGAGAAGTTCATCAACGGCGACGTCGAGCGCTGATGATGCCGGTCCGGCCGTGAGCGGACGCCGGTTCATCCCGTGACCACCGGCCCCCGGGCAATCCGCCCGGGGGCCGGTGCGCTGTGTGAGGCTGTGAGCCATGCCCGTTGTGCGTGATCTGCGCGTGCTGCTGCGGCTGCGCGACTTCCGCCGTCTGCTCGCCGTCCGCCTGCTGTCCCAGTCCGCCGACGGCGTCTATCAGGTCGCACTCGCCACCTACGTCGTCTTCTCTCCGGAGCGCCAGACCTCGCCCGCCGCCATCGCCTCGGCCATGGCCGTGCTGCTGCTGCCCTACTCCGTCGTCGGCCCCTTCGCGGGCGTCCTGCTGGACCGCTGGCAGCGGCGACAGGTCCTGCTCCACGGCAATGTGCTCCGGGCGGTCCTCGCCTGCGGAACGGCGGTCCTGATCGTGGGCCGCGTCCCCGACTGGCTCTTCTACGTCTCCGCGCTGTCGGTCACCGCCGTGAACCGCTTCGTTCTCGCGGGGCTGTCCGCCGCCCTGCCGCACGTGGTCGACAGCCCGCGCCGGCTGGTGATGGCCAATGCCGTCTCACCGACCGCCGGGACCCTGGCCGCCACGGCGGGCGGCGGCCTGGCCTTCCTGGTCCGCCTCGTGGGCTGGGACTCGGACGCCGTGACGGTACTGCTGGGAGCCGCCCTCTATCTCTGCGCGGCGCTCGCCGCCCTCCGCATGCCGCGCGGGCTGCTGGGGCCGGATACAGCTCTGGTGCAGTCCGGGCTGCGGGCCGCACTGGCGGGCACCGTCCGCGGGCTCATGGGCGGGGTGCGCCACCTGGCGCGGCGGCCGCCCGCCGCACGCGCCCTGGCAGCCATGACCCTGATGCGTTTCTGCTACGGCGCCCTCACGGTGATGGTGCTGATGTTGTGCCGTTACGCCTGGTCGGACACCGATTCGAAAGGGCTTGCGCTCCTCGGACTGGCACTCGTCGCGTCAGGGGTGGGTTTCTTCGCGGCGGCCGTGGTCACCCCCTGGGCCGTCGAGCGGCTGGAGTCCGCCGACTGGCTGGGGCAGGACGGCCCGCTGCGCTGGGTGATCGTCTGCGCCGGCCTGGCCGCGGTGCTGGAGCCCGCACTCGGCCTTCCCTTCGCACCGACGCCGATGCTGGTGGCCGCGGGAGTGCTGGGGCTGATCACCCAGGGGGCGAAGATCGCCACGGACACTGTGGTCCAGTCCACGGTCGACGACGCCTTCCGCGGGCGGATCTTCTCCCTCTACGACGTGTTCTTCAACGTCGCCTTCGTCGGAGCCGCCGGGGTGGCCGCTCTGATGCTCCCGCCGGACGGGCAGTCGTCCACGCTGGTCATCGCCGTGGCCCTGCTCTATGCGGGGATCGCCGTGGCCACCGGCCGACCCCGGCGGGCCTAGACGAAGGGCGGTGTTTCACGTGAAACACCGCCCTCGAGTGTGTCGCCGCGGAGACATGTTTCACGTGAAACACGCGCCCGCAGCTTGTGCAGCCGGTCCAGGAGCGGGGTCAGCCCGTGGACGCCTCCTGGGCGGTCCACCACTCCTTGAGCGCGGCCACGGCACCGTCGCGCTCCATCGGACCGTTCTCCAGCCGCAGCTCCAGCAGGTGCTTGTAGGCCTTGCCCACGACCGGGCCGGGCCCCACCCCGAGAATCTCCATGATCTCGTTGCCGTCGAGGTCGGGCCGGATCGAGTCCAGCTCCTCCTGCTCCTGGAGCCGCGCGATCCGCTCCTCCAGGCCGTCGTACGCGCCGGAGAGGGCGTTGGCCTTGCGCTTGTTGCGCGTGGTGCAGTCCGACCGCGTGAGCTTGTGCAGCCGGTCCAGGAGCGGACCGGCGTCCCGCACGTACCGGCGGACGGCCGCATCGGTCCACTCACCCGTGCCGTAGCCGTGGAAGCGCAGGTGGAGCTCCACCAGGCGCGACACGTCCTTCACCAGCTCGTTGGAGTACTTCAGCTTGGTCATCCGCGACTTGGTCATCTTCGCGCCCACCACCTCGTGGTGGTGGAAGGAGACCCGGCCGTCCGACTCGAAGCGCCGGGTCCGGGGCTTGCCGATGTCGTGCAGCAGCGCGGCCAGCCGCAGCACCAGGTCCGGTTCACCCTCTTCGAGGGCGATGGCCTGGTCCAGCACGGTCAGCGAGTGTTCGTACACATCCTTGTGCCGGTGGTGCTCGTCGCGTTCCAGCCGCAGCGCCGGGAGCTCCGGCAGGAAGTGGTCGGCCAGGCCGGTGTCGACCAGCAGCTTCAGCCCCTTCCTGGGGCGCGCCGCGAGCACCAGCTTGTTGAGCTCGTCACGGACCCGCTCGGCGGAGACGATCCCGATCCGGTCCGCCATCGCCGTCATCGCGGCGACGACGTCCGGCGCCACCTCGAAGTCCAGCTGGGCGGCGAACCGCGCGGCCCGCAGCATCCGCAGCGGGTCGTCGGAGAAGGAGTCCTCCGGGGCCCCCGGAGTCCGCAGCACCCGGGCGGCCAGATCCTGCAGACCGCCGTGCGGGTCGACGAACTCCTTCTCGGGCAGCGCGACGGCCATCGCGTTCACCGTGAAGTCACGGCGGACGAGGTCCTCCTCGATGGAGTCGCCGTAGGACACCTCCGGCTTCCGGGACGTCCGGTCGTAGGCCTCGGAGCGATACGTGGTGATCTCGATCTGGTAGCTCCGGGTGCCGTCACTGCCACGGCTGTGCTTCAGGCAGCCGACGGTGCCGAAGGCGATGCCGACCTCCCACACGGTGTCCGCCCACGGCTTCACGATCTTCAGCACGTCCTCGGGGCGGGCGTCCGTGGTGAAGTCCAGGTCGTTGCCGAGCCTGCCGAGCAACGCGTCCCGTACCGATCCGCCGACCAGGGCGAGGGAGTGGCCCGCCTCCCGGAAGCGGCGTGCGAGGTCGTCGGCGACGGGGGACACTCGCAGCAGTTCACTGACGGCACGGCGCTGCGCCTGGTTCAGCTCGCTCGCCGGCGGCGAGGGCTGCGAGGTCTGCTGGGCGTGGCTCTCATTCTTGGCGTTCGGCACAACAGAACAGGGTACGTGCCGCAACCGGCCGGGGCGTCCCCGTTCCAGCCGGGCCGGACGCCTCGGCGATCATGTGGAACACTCCCCGGCACGTAGCCCCGGCCGACCTCGTTACCATGCGGGGACGCACATCCGACGACCACCACTGACGACGACGAGGGACGGGCGAGGCGTGGCCGAGGCGGCACAGAACCAGGGGACGCGACCCGCTCCCGCCCGCCGGTGGCTGCGGCGCACCGCCGCGGTGCTGGTGGGGGTGCCACTGGTCGCGGGTCCGCTGCAGCTTCCCGCGGCGCCCCCGGCCCAGGCCGCACCGCAGGCGACCGGGTCGCGGTCCGTCGGCGTCTCGATCAACTCGATGACGCCGTCGTCCCCCTCGAAGGACGACACGGTCACCATCAAGGGCACGGTCACGAACGACAGCACCTCGACGGTGACCGATGCCCATGTCGGACTACGGGTCGGCGCCACGCTGAACAGCCGGAGCGGCATCGACAGCGCCGACCGGCGCACCGGCTACGCGCCCGGTGCCGACGGGCGCGAAATCGGGGGCAAGCACACCCTCGAGCTCCGGGATCTTCCCTCGGGCATCACGCGCGGCTTCAGTCTCAGCGTCCCCGCCAAGGACCTCGACCTGAAGCAGGCGGGCATCTACCAGCTCGGCGTCTCGGTCTCCGGGCAGACCCGGGCGCAGCGCTACGAGCACGTGCTCGGCATCGAGCGGACCTTCCTGCCCTGGCAGACCTCCGCCGCCCGGCAGAAGACCCGGCTCAGCTTCATGTGGCCGCTGATCTCGACTCCCCACCTCAGCGCGGAGACGGGCTCCGACCCACAGCAGACGCCGGTCTTCCGTGACGATTCCCTCACCGAGGAGCTGGCCCCGGGCGGGCGGCTCCAGCAGATGGTGAGCCTCGGCAAGAGCCTCCCGGTGACCTGGGTCGTCGACCCGGACCTGCTGGCCGCCGTCTCCGCCATGGCGGAGAACTACAGGGTCGAGCAGCCCGACGGCTCCACGGTCGCAGGCAAGGGGCAGGCCGTCGCCAGGCAGTGGCTGAGCGATCTCCAGAAGGCCACGGACGGTCATGAGGTCGTCGCCCTGCCGTACGGCGACCCCGATCTCGCCTCCCTCGCCCACCGGGGCAAGGACGTCTCCGGAGCACTGGCCCACCTCAGGCCCGCCACCGATCTGGCCTCACGGACCGTGGAGACGATGCTGCCGGGCGCGAGGCTGCGCACCGACTTCGCCTGGCCCAAGGACGGCGCCATCGACTCCTCGGTCGTCGATGTCGCGACCTCGGCCGGCGCCCACAACGTGATCACCCGCAACGACAGCCTCCGGGAGTCCGGGGCCCTCTCCTACAGCCCCACGGCGGCCCGTCCGATCGGCGGCGGGAACCGGGCGGTCGTGTCGGACGCCCGTCTCTCCACCGCCTTCGAGGGCGACCTGTCCGAGGCCGAGGAGTCCACCCTCAGCCGGCAGCGGTTCCTCGCCCAGACGCTCATGGTCACGATGCAGGCGCCGGGCAAGCAGCGCAGCATCGTCGTGGCGCCGCAGCGCATGCCCACCGCGAGCCAGGCGCGGACGATGGCCGAGGCGGTCAAGGGGCTCGAGGACGAGCGCTGGACCGAACCGCTGGATCTCGGGGACGCGGCGAAAGCGAAGCCCGACCCGCGGGCCAACAGCCGGATCCCGAGCCCCGCGGCCTACCCTCGCTCGCTCCGCAAGCAGGAGCTGCCCACGGAGGCCTTCCGGGAGATCCAGCGGACCCAGGGGGCGCTCGAGGGCTTCCGGGTGATCCTCTCCCGTCAGGACCGCGTCGTGACGCCGGTGGGCAATGCGATCATGCGCGGGATGTCCACCTCCTGGCGCGGGGACGCCGACGGCGCGGCGGCGTTCCGCGACACCCTGCAGGAGTACCTCTCCGGCCTCACCCAGGAGGTCCGGCTCATCCAGAAGTCGACGCAGACGCTGTCCGGGCGGAGCGCGACCATCCCCGTGACCGTGCAGAACAACCTGGTCCAGGGCGTCAAGGGGATGAAGCTGGTCCTCACCTCCGGCCAGCCCAACCGCCTCGACGTCGGCGAGGGGCAGCCCATCAGGATCGAGGGCGGTCACAGCCAGTCGGTGAAGTTCGACACCACGGCCCACGCGAACGGCAAGGTCTGGGTGACCGCACGGCTCGAGACCGAGGACGGCACGCCCTACGGCGCCCCCATGACGTTCCAGGTGAACGTCACCGAGATCACGTCCACGGTGATGCTGGTCATCGCCGGCGGCGTCCTGCTCCTCGTGCTCGCCGGAATCCGGATGTACACCCAGCGCAAGCGGGCGGCCGCCCGCGACGCCGCGGAGGGCTCCGAGCCCGTCGAGGAGAGCGCCGGCACCTCCGGCGAGCCCGCGGAGGCCACCGGCGACGAGGCGGATCCCGAGGGTTCCGGGACCGGTGCCCCCGGTTCCGGGCAGCAGGGTGACGTGACGCCGGACACCGGACCGGAGAACGATGACGCATCCGGCACGGGTGAGAAGGTGGACCGTTGAGCGTAGTCGGGGCCGTGCGGCCGGGGACGATGAGGTGGGGTAGCGATGAACGCGCCGTACGACGGTGACCGCGGGCAGAGTCCGGCCGGTGACCCCGCGGCCCAGGTGCCGTCGGCGCCCCCCGGCCCGGACCCGTACGGGCAGGACGCGTACGCCCACGATCCGTACCGCGATCCGGCCCCCTCCGCCCAGGACCCGGCGACCGAAGGGCTGTACGACCGTGCGGCGCCCCCTCCGCCCCCGGGGTCGCAGGGCGGGGCCCCTCCCTTCCAGCAGCCTCAGCAGGCTCCGGACCCCCGGCTGTGGGGGCCTCCGCCGACCCCCGGGCAGGGCGCGGCGGCCGGCCGCCCGCCCCACGGCGAGGACACGGCGACCACGCAGCTGGGCCTGAACGACCTGGCCGGCCGGGCATCGGACGAGACCCGGCAGCAGAACGCGTTCGCCCACCTCTACCGGGACCAGCAGCAGCCGTACGACCAGCAGGCAGCGCCCAGCGCGGCTCCGCCGCCTCCTGCCGAGCCCGTCGCGGACCCGGCTCCGGAGCCGCCGGCAGCCCCCGCCAAGCGCTCCGGCGGCCGCGCCGCGAGCGTCCTCAAGTCGAGCGCCCTGATGGCGGCCGGCACGATCGTCTCCCGGATCACCGGCTTCCTGCGCACGCTGGTCATCGCCGCGGCGATCGGCGTGGGCACCCTCAACGACACGTACCAGGTCGCCAACACCCTGCCCACGATGATCTACATCCTGGTCGGGGGCGGCGCCCTCAACGCGGTGTTCATCCCGCAGCTGGTCCGTGCCATGAAGAACGACGACGACGGCGGCGACGCCTACGCGAACCGCCTGCTCACGCTCGTCATGGCGCTGATGGCCGGTGTCACCACCGTCTGCGTCCTGGGTGCCCCGCTCTTCATCCGCATGATGTCGCCGAAGATCGCCTCCGACCCCGAGCAGATGGACGTGGCGGTCGCCTTCGCCCGGTACTGCCTGCCCACCATGTTCTTCATGGGCGTGCATGTGGTGCTCGGCCAGATCCTCAACGCCCGGGGCCGCTTCGGCGCCATGATGTGGACCCCGGTCCTCAACAACATCGTCGTCATCTCCACCTTCGGGGCCTTCATCTGGGCCTTCGGCGGCTTCACCGACACCCGGGTCAGCGCCGCCACCATCACCCCCGAAGGGGTCCGGCTGCTGGGCATCGGCACCCTGCTGGGCCTCGTCGTCCAGGCCCTGGCGATGGTGCCGTACCTCCGCGAGGCCGGCTTCCGCATCCGTCCGCGCTTCGACTGGCGCGGCCACGGGCTCGGCAAGGCCGCGCGCCTCGCCAAGTGGACCTTCCTCTTCGTGCTGGCCAACCAGCTCGGCATGGTCGTCGTCACCCAGCTCGCCACGTGGGCGGGCTCGGTGGCGGAGGACCAGGGCTACACCGGCACCGGCATCACCGCGTACAACTACGCGCTGCTCCTGTGGCAGATGCCGCAGGCCATCATCACCGTCTCCGTGATGACCGCCGTGCTGCCCCGCATCTCCCGGGCCGCCCAGGACGGCGACGCGAGCGCCGTCCGGGACGACATCTCGTACGGGCTGCGCACCTCGGCCGTGGCGATCGTTCCGTGCGCCTTCGCCTTCCTGGCCCTGGGCGTGCCGCTGGCCACCCTGCTGTACGCGGGATCCGGGGAATCCGGCGCCCGCAGCATCGGCTACGTCCTGATGGCCTTCGGCCTCGGCCTGATCCCCTACTCCGTGCAGTACGTCGTCCTGCGCGGGTTCTACGCCTACGAGGACACGCGGACCCCCTTCTACAACACGCTGATCGTCGCGGCCGTCAACGCCGCGGCGTCGGGCCTCTCGTTCGTGCTGCTCCCCGCCCGCTGGGCCGTGGTCGGCATGGCCGCCTCCTACGGGCTCGCGTACGTCGTGGGGGTGGGTGTCGCCTGGCGACGGCTGCGCACCCGTCTGGGCGGTGATCTGGACGGCGCCCATGTGGTCCGCACCTACGCCCGGCTGATCGGAGCCAGCATTCCCGCGGCTCTCCTGGGCGGAGCCGTGGCGTTCGGCGTCCTCGAACTCCTCGACAATGGCGTACTCGGCTCTCTCGCGGCCCTGGTCGGTGGTGGGATCGTGCTCATCGGCGTGTTCTACGGAGCGGCGAAGCGCATGCGGGTCGAGGAACTGACCGCCATGGTCGGAATGGTCCGCGGCCGACTCGGTCGCTGACGGAGCACAACCATCGTGCGCCACTGTGTGTCGTGCATAGCGGCGGACTGTGGGCACAATTGTCTTTGCTGTGGTGCGAAAGCGTGCAACGGATGGGGAGGCAGGAACGACGGTGGCGGAACGGAGCACGGCTGCCGTCGACGTGGCCGACAGCGGCGATGAGTCGCTGACCGCCCAGGCGGGCGAGGCCACGGCCGACGGGGTGGAGACCCAGGAGAAGGCCGGAGAGGACGCGGAGAACGCGACCACCGGCGCGGCGCAGGACACGAGCACGAGCTCTGTGCCGGACGTGGAGCCCCCGGAGCTGCACAGCGGCCACAAACTGGCCAGACGCTACCGCCTCGAGGAGTGCGTCACCCGACTGGACGGATTCAGCAGTTGGCGTGCCGTGGACGAGAAACTCCGGCGGGCCGTCGGCGTCCATCTGCTGCACGCCGACCACCCGCGGGCCCGTCCGGTCCTGGCCGCGGCCCGTTCCGCGGCGCTCCTGCCCGACCCCCGCTTCGTCCAGGTCCTCGACGCCGTCGAGGAGGACGACCTGGTCTACGTGGTCCACGAGTGGCTTCCCGACGCGACCGAGCTCACCACCGTGCTCGCCTCCGGGCCGCTGGAGCCGCATGAGGCGCACCAGCTCGTCAGCCAGGTCTCCCAGGCGATGACGGCTGCCCACCGGGAAGGCCTGGCCCACCTGAGGCTCACGCCGAGCTCGGTCCTGCGCACCGAGTCCGGCCAGTACCGGATCCGTGGTCTGGCCGTGATGGCGGCGCTGCGCGGCATCAGCTCCCAGCAGCCCCAGCGGGTGGACACCGAGGCCATCGGGGCGCTCCTGTACGCCGCGCTGACCCAGCGCTGGCCGTACGAGGAGAACGCCTACGGTCTCTCCGGCCTGCCCAAGGGCGTGGGGCTGATCGCTCCGGACCAGGTCCGGGCAGGCGTGCACCGAGGCCTCGCGGAGCTCGCGATGCGCGCGCTGGCGAACAACGGTGCCACGCCGTCCCGCCAGGAGCAGCCCTGCACCACGCCGGAGGAGCTGTCGAAGGCCGTGGCCGCGCTGCCGCGCATCCGTCCGCCGGAGCCGTCCTTCGCCACCCCCGCATACCAGCCGACGGGCTACCGACGGAGCCAGTACGCCACGCCGCACGGCCACAACGGGCCGGGGGTCCCGGCTCATGCCGTTCCGGCGCCTCCCCCGCCGCTCCAGACGCGCAGCGGCAAGATGCTGAAGTGGACCGTGGCCGCCCTGCTCATCGCAGCGCTGGGCCTGGGCAGTTGGCAGGTCGCCGACGTGTTGATTCACCGTTCGGACCGCACCGACGAATCCAACGGCACCCCCCAGCACACGGGGGGCGGTGGCTCCGGGAAGAAGAAAAAGGTCCCCGGAAAGCCGCTGGAGATCGCGAACAAAACCGAGTTCTCGTCGGGGCACCAGGCCATGGCCTCCGAGAAGGTTCCCGCTTCCGCGGACAAGGACCCGGGCACCGCCTGGGTGACCTTGGGGTTCATCGGATACCCCAACTTCGGGAACCTGCCGAACTACCGGGACGGGAGCGGCATCGTCGTCGACCTCGGCAGCGCCAAGAAGGTCTCGGGCCTCGATGTGGACTTGTACCGCAGCGGGCAGACCGTGGAGGTCCTGGCCGCGGACGAAGCCGCGACATCGGCCTCCGTCCTCTCCGACTTTCCCAAGCGCCTCACCGAGCTGGAGAAGGCCGGCGACAAGCTCAAGACCACGCTCGACAAGCCCGTGCGGACGCGATACGTACTGATCCACATCACCGAGCTGCCGCCGGACAAGTCGCCCAATGGGTACCGCGGGGGCATCTCGGAGATCGAGATCACGGGCTGATCCGGTCGGCAGAACAGGTGAAGGGGAGGGGTTCCGAGGTGGACGACGACGCCATGTACGGCGCCGCGAGCGACCAGGAGCTCCTCACCGCCCACGTCGCGGGGGACCACGAGGCCTTCGGGGAGATCGTCCGGCGGCACCGGGACCGGCTGTGGGCGGTGGCCCTGCGGACCCTCGGTGACCGTGAGGAGGCCGCGGATGCCGTCCAGGACGCCCTGGTGTCCGCCTACCGGGCTGCCCACACCTTCCGCGGTCAGTCGGCCGTCACGACCTGGCTGCACCGCATCACCGTCAATGCGTGCCTCGACCGCGCCCGCAAGGCCGCCTCACGCCGCAGCTCCCCGGTCGCCGAGACCGAGCGTCTGGAGCAGCTTCTCGAGCCCCATGAGTCCGCTGCCGCTCCCGTCGAGCGTGACGACTTGCACCGGGAGCTGCTGCAGGCGCTCGGCACCCTGCCCCAGGAACAGCGGGCCGCGCTCGTCCTGGTGGACATGCAGGGCTACCCCGTCGCGGAGGCGGCCCGGATTCTCGACGTCCCGACCGGGACCGTGAAGAGCCGGTGCGCCCGTGGCCGCGCACGGCTGCTGCCGCAGCTCACCCATCTGCGCCCCGGAGGCGGAGACGGCACGGACCCGGGGCAGGGACGGAACCGGACACGGCGGCCATCCGTCCCACAGGCGGCAGGACCGAGGGACACAGATGCCGTGAAGGGCGGAGGTGGGCGGGCGTGACATCCTCGACTGACACGGACCAGCACCCGGAAGTGGCGGAGATCTCCGCACTCGCCGAGGGACTGCTCTCCCCGGACCGCACGGTGGACGTACGAGAGCACCTGGCGAGCTGCGAACTGTGCGCCGATGTCCGTACCTCACTGGACGAGATCCGGGAGCTTCTCGGCACCCTCCCGGGTCCCGTCCGGATGCCGGCCGACGTCGCGGGCCGCATCGACGCGGCGCTCGCCGCGGAAGCACTCCTGGACGCCACCACGCCTGCAGCTGTTTCACGTGAAACCGGCGTATCCGTCTCCGCCGCGCCCTCTGTTTCACGTGAAACAGAGCCGGCCCGCAGCCACCGGACCGTGGACCGCCCGGTGGGACGACCGGGCGGGGCGACAGGGCCCGGTCGAGGCCGTCGTGCACGGCGCTGGCGGACCGCTGTATTCGGCTCCGCCACAGCGCTGGCCGCACTCGGACTCGGCGGCGTCGTGATCCATGCCATCGGCTCCCCGGGCAGCACCGCGAAGCCCCCCAGTGCGACGGACTCTCCGGGCCACCGCACCACGGCCGGGAGTTTCTCTGGCGAGAAGGTGGAGTCGCGGGTCCAGAGCCTGCTGGCCACCGGCCCCAAGAAGAAGCCGTCCGAGGACATGGGCGCGAAGCAGGGCCCGAACCGGACCCTGCGGGGGAGTGCCGTCACCGTGCCGTCCTGTGTACGGGAGGGGATCGGCCGCTCCGACGCGCCCCTCGCCGCCACCGAGGGCACCTACCGGGGCACCGAGGCCTATCTCGTCGTCCTGCCCGACCCCTCGGACACGGCGCGGGTCGACGCCTACGTCGTCGACTCCTCCTGTGCCGGGAGGACCCCTCAGGGGCCGGGCGAGGTCTTGCTCACACGCAGCGTCCGACGCGGCTGACGACCCGCGTGCGGCGTGCCACGCCGGGAATGCTCGCCCCGTAGGATCCGTTGGGTGGGATGAGAGTCCCCACGGACCGAAGAGCAGTCGGCAGAGACGAGGAAGACACCCGTGAGCGACGTCCGTAACGTGATCATCATCGGCTCCGGGCCGGCCGGTTACACCGCGGCGCTGTACACCGCGCGCGCCTCCTTGAAGCCTCTGGTCTTCGAGGGCTCCGTGACCGCCGGTGGTGCGCTGATGAACACCACCGAGGTGGAGAACTTCCCCGGCTTCCGCGACGGCATCATGGGTCCGGACCTGATGGACAACATGCGCGCCCAGGCCGAGCGCTTCGGGGCGGAGCTGATCCCCGACGACATCGTCTCCGCGGACCTGACCGGCGAGGTCAAGACCGTCACGGACTCGGCGGGTACCGTGCACCGCGCCAGGGCAGTGATCGTCTCCACCGGGTCCCAGCACCGCAAGCTCGGGCTGCCGCGGGAGGACGAGCTGTCCGGCCGCGGTGTCTCCTGGTGCGCCACCTGCGACGGGTTCTTCTTCAAGGACCAGGACATCGCCGTGGTGGGCGGTGGCGACACCGCGATGGAAGAGGCGACCTTCCTCTCCCGCTTCGCCAAGTCGGTGACCATCATCCACCGCCGTGACGCCCTCCGCGCCTCCAAGGCCATGCAGGAGCGGGCGTTCGCGGACCCGAAGATCTCCTTCGCCTGGCACAGCGAGGTCTCCGAGATCCACGGCGACCCCAAGCTCACCGGGCTGACGCTGCGGAACACCAAGACCGGCGAGCTGTCCGAACTTCCGGTGACCGGACTCTTCATCGCCGTGGGCCACGACCCGCGCACCGAACTGTTCAAGGGCCAGCTCGACCTGGACTCCGAGGGATACCTCAAGGTCGACGCGCCCTCGACCCACACCAACATCTCCGGCGTCTTCGCTGCGGGTGATGTGGTGGACCACACCTACCGCCAGGCCATCACGGCCGCCGGGACCGGGTGCTCCGCCGCCCTCGACGCCGAGCGGTTCCTCGCCGCGCTCAGCGACTCCCAGCCCGCTGAGCCGGAGAAGGCCGCAGCAGCTCTCTGAGACCTCTCTTCCCCTCGCACCAACGATTTAGGAGACCGCCATGGCCGGCGACCTCAAGCACGTGACCGATGCCAGCTTCGACGAGGACGTCCTGAAGAGCGACAAGCCCGTCCTCGTGGACTTCTGGGCTGCCTGGTGCGGCCCGTGCCGCCAGATTGCCCCCTCGCTGGAGGCCATTGCCGCCGAGCACGGCGACAAGATCGAGATCGTCAAGCTCAACATCGACGAGAACCCGGGCACGGCGGCCAAGTACGGCGTCATGTCCATCCCGACGCTCAACGTCTACCAGGGCGGCGAGGTCCGGAAGACCATCGTCGGTGCCAAGCCGAAGGCCGCGCTCCTGCGCGACCTCGAGGACTTCATCGGCTGACGCTCCGCCGTTTCACGTGAAACAGGCCCGCCCCCTCAGGGGCGGGCCTGTTTCACGTTCTCTCACAACGGACGGAGGGCGGGTTCCTTCTGGACCGCCCCCAGCAGCCGGTCCAGAGCCAGTTCGACATCCTCTTTCCAGGAGAGTGTGGTCCGGAGCTCCAGCCGCAGACGAGGGAAGCGATGGTGCGGACGCACGGTCTTGAACCCCACCGCGAGCAGATGGTCGGCCGGGAGCACACACGCCGGCTCCTGCCACCGGGCATCCCCGAACGCTTCGATCGCCTTGAAGCCCCGGCGGAGAAGGTCCTTGGCCACGGTCTGCACCATGACCCGCCCGAGGCCCTGTCCCTGGTACCCGGGAATGATCCAGCCGGTCATGAGCTGGACAGCGTCCGGTGACACCGGACTGGTGGGGAACGCCGTGGAGCGCGGCACATAGGCAGGCGGCGCATAGAGGACGAAGCCGACCGGGACCTCGTCGACATAGATCACCCGGCCACAGGACCCCCACTCCAGGAGCACAGCGGAGATCCAGGCCTCCTTCTCCAGTTCCGGCCTGCCGGCCTTTACCGCGGCTTCTCCGCTGACCGGGTCGAGCTCCCAGAAGACACAGGAGCGGCAACGCTTGGGAAGATCCGGGAGGTTGTCCAGTGTGAGCGGTACGAGCCGACGCCCCATGCAGCCTGTTCCTCGCTTCCGTAGCCCGCCGCCCCTCGGGCGGCTGCCAGCGCTTCGCGCTCCCTGATGAGGCTGCCGACGAAACCGCCGACTGCTCCCAGGCTCAATCCTGCTGCGATCAATCCGGTGCGGCTCACCGTTCGCATGGCCCTTCCCTCCAAAAGAGGTCTCTCCACGTGGATGCGCCATACCCGACCACATCGTATCCAGGTGGAGATTGCACCGATACCGCAGGAAAGCAAAGGGGCGGTCCGTGTCGTCCTGCTGGGACTCCGGGTGACCCCGACGTCCCAGCAGGCGCACGTACCGCCCTTGATGTGCGGAGAGGAAGCTGCTCAGTCCTCGCTGTCCGCGGCCTCCTCCGAGAGCTTCTGCTCCAGCACTCGCCCCTCACCGGGGGCCAGCGTCCCCAGGATCCGCTCCAAGTCGTCCATGGAAGCGAACTCGACGACGATCTTCCCCTTCTTCTGCCCCAGGTCCACCTTCACCCGGGTCTCGAAGCGGTCGGACAGCCGGGAGGCGAGGTCCGTGAGCGCCGGCGACACCCGGGCACCGGCCCGCGGCCCCTTGGGCTTCGGCCCGCTGCTCGGCCGGGAGCCCATCAAGGTGACGATCTCCTCGACGGCCCGTACGGAGAGCCCCTCGGCCACGATCCGATGGGCCAGCCGGTCCTGCTCCTCGGAGTCATCGACCGACAGCAGCGCACGGGCATGTCCGGCCGACAGCACTCCGGCCGCGACCCGCCGCTGGACCGACGGGGAGAGCTTGAGCAGCCGCAGCGTATTGGAGACCTGGGGGCGCGACCGGCCGATGCGGTCGGCGAGCTGGTCATGGGTGCAGCTGAAGTCCTTCAGCAGCTGGTCGTAGGCGGCAGCCTCCTCCAGCGGGTTCAGCTGTGCCCGGTGGAGGTTCTCCAGCAGGGCATCGAGCAGAAGCTTCTCGTCATCGGTGGCCCGGACGATCGCGGGGATGCGCTCCAGCCCTGCCTCACGGCAGGCGCGCCAGCGGCGCTCCCCCATGATGAGCTCATAGCGCTCCGGCGCCAACTGCCGGACGACCACCGGCTGGAGGAGCCCGACCTCCTGGATCGAGGTGACCAGTTCCGCGAGAGCGTCCTCGTCGAAGACCTCTCGGGGCTGCCGGGGGTTGGGGGTGATCGAGTCCAGCGCCAGTTCGGCGAAGTGAGCTCCACTCGGCTGCTCCTCAGGAACGACCGCCGTCGCAGCCTCGTCCGGAGAACCGGCTTCCGTTTCACGTGAAACGGCGGACGGCAGGGTGGCCACCTTGGCAGCCGCCACCCCCCGGTCGGTGGTGAGCACCGGGACCGCGGACGGGGAGGTCGCCCCTGGACCGACGGTCGGCCCGGCGTTGTCCGCCCCCTGCGGAGCCGCGGGAATCAGAGCACCGAGCCCACGGCCCAGTCCCCTACGACGATCACTCACTGCATGCCCTCCGCCATCGTGTGCTGGTCCTGCTGGGCGCTCTGGCCGACAGCGTGTGCACGCTGCGGCTCGTAGTGCACGCCCACACCCCGGAGTGCGATCTCCCGGGCGGCCTCCAGGTAGGAGAGTGAACCACTGGAACCGGGATCGTAGGTCAGCACCGTCTGCCCATAGCTCGGCGCCTCCGAGATCCGCACGGACCGCGGGATGCTCGTCCGCAGCACCTCACTGCCGAAGTGGCTGCGGACCTCGTCCGCCACCTGGGAGGCGAGCCGCGTCCTGCCGTCGTACATCGTCAGCAGGATCGTGGACACATGCAACTGAGGGTTGAGGTGACCCCGCACCAGGTCCACGTTGCGCAGCAACTGCCCGAGTCCTTCCAGCGCGTAGTACTCGCACTGGATCGGGATCAGCACCTCGGCTCCCGCCACCAGGGCGTTCACCGTGAGGAGTCCGAGCGACGGCGGGCAGTCGATGAGCACGTAGTCCAACGGCTGCTCGTACGACTGGATCGCACGCTGCAGCCGGCTCTCCCGCGCCACCAGAGAGACGAGCTCGATCTCGGCACCGGCGAGGTCGATGGTGGCCGGAGCGCAGAACAGTCCCTCGACGTCCGGAACGGGCTGCACGACATCGGAGAGCGGCTTGCTCTCCACCAGCACGTCATAGATCGACGGAACCTCGGCATGGTGGTCGATGCCGAGAGCCGTCGAGGCATTGCCCTGAGGGTCGAGGTCGATCACCAGGACCCGGGCACCGTGCAGCGCGAGGGATGCGGCGAGATTGACCGTGGTCGTGGTCTTCCCGACCCCGCCCTTCTGGTTGGCCACCACCATCACCCGCGTCTGCTCGGGGCGTGGCAGCCCCTCACCGGCGCGGCCGATCGCTTCCACCGCCAGCTGGGCGGCGCGGCCGATGGGGGTGTCGTCCATGGGAGCTGGCGTTTCACGTGAAACGTCTTCCCCCACCGATTCGGTGCGGGGGCCGGGGACCGGATCGGTCATCGGTCCCGCGATGTTGGCGTCGGACCGCAAGGATTCACTCTCCTCGACTACAGGCTCGCAATGAACAGAGCCTGCCATGCTTTCGGGGTCGTGAACCAGCGAGGCCCGTCCTCCTGTGGATGAATCCACAGAGATAGCGGCTCTACGGTCGCGCGGCGAGGCAGCCGCACGGCCACGGCTGATGATTCCATGCAACAGGGAGCGACGTTTCACGTGAAACACCTTGCATGGGCACACGCCTTACCGGGTCGCGACACTCCGATTTGTGTAGTTTTGGCAGCTTGTATGGAGCATTGCGGCTACGATCGACGACGCCGCGCCCGTCCCGTCCGGGCCGCCTTGGCTCGTTTGGCTGCGAAGCGCACGCCACCGGGGCTCTCCCCGACCTCCGCGCGCACCACCGTGGAGGGTGGGTTCACCACGCCTTCCCCGACGTGGAGCACGGATGTCTTCACCACTCCGAGCTTGCTCAGCGCGGCACGGGCGCCCTTCAGCTCCTCCTCGGCCGTGTCGCCCTTGAGCGCGAGCATCTCCCCGTAGGGGCGGAGCAGCGGGACACCCCAGCCGGCCAGCCGGTCGAGCGGGGCGACGGCGCGGGCCGTGACCACATGCACCGGCGGCAGCTTTCCCAGCACTTCCTCGGCGCGGCCCCGCACCACGGTCACATGGTCCAGGCCCAGCAGCTCCACCACTTCCTGCAGGAAGGTGGTGCGCCGCAGCAGCGGCTCCAGCAGGGTGATCCGCAGGTCCGGGCGGACCAGGGCCAGCGGGATGCCGGGCAGCCCGGCCCCCGAGCCCACATCGCACACCGTGACACCCTCGGGAACGGCCTCGGACAGCACCGCGCAGTTGAGCAGATGCCGCTCCCACAGCCGCGGGACCTCGCGGGGGCCGATGAGCCCGCGTCGGACACCCGCATCGGCGAGCAGCTCGGCATAGCGCACCGCTTCCGGAAGGCGCTCGCCGAATACCGCCACTGCCTCCTGCGGGGCCGGTGGGAGCTCCGTTTCCTCCATCACGGGGACCGTCCTTCCGTACACGCTGTGCATGCTGATGTTCAGGCTGACAAAAGACGGCCCCGCCTGCGAACAGGCGGGGCCAGGAGTACTCGGGGACCGGTCGGTCAGGCCGGGAGCACCACGACGCAGCGCTGGGGCTCCTCGCCCTCCGATTCGCTGCGCAGCCCCGCTGCCGCCACCGCGTCGTGGACCACCTTGCGCTCGAAGGGCGTCATCGGCTTCAGCTTCACCGGCTCGCCGCTGCCCTTCGCCTCCTCGGCGGCCTTGGCGCCCAGCTCCGCGAGCTCCTCACGCTTCCGGGCCCGGAATCCGGCGACGTCCAGCATCAGGCGGCTGCGGTCGCCGGTCTCGCGGTGCACCGCGAGCCGGGTCAGCTCCTGGAGTGCCTCCAGCACCTCTCCGTCCCGCCCGACCAGCTTCTGCAGGTCGCGGCTGGTGGAGTCGCTGATGATCGAGACTGCGGCCCGGTCGGCCTCGACATCCATGTCGATGTCCCCGTCGAGATCCGCGATGTCGAGCAGCCCCTCGAGGTAGTCGGCCGCGATCTCCCCTTCCTGCTCCAGACGGGTCAGGGTGTCGCTGCCCTCGGCGGCGTCGGTCGCCTCCACCGAGGGCGAGGGGCTGGTCGTGCCTTCCGTCACCGGACGGTCTCCTTACTTCTTGGACGGGTGCTTGGGCCGCTGCTGGCCCTTGCGCTGCCCGGACTTCGCGTTACGGGAGGAGCCGCCGGCAGGCTTCGGGCCGTCGGCGTCCTGCGACTGCTCCTTCTTCTGCATCGACGGCTTGTCGGCCGACGAAGCGGAGCCCGCGTCCGTCTCCTTGGCCGTCTGCGTCGCACCACCGGTCTGACGCTTCGCCTTGCTCTGGCGCTTCGGCTGGTGCCGCGCCGCCCGCGCGGTCTCGGCGGCCTTCTTGGCCTCGACCTCGGCGGGGTCCTCCTTGAGCTTGCCCTTCGCCCGCAGCCGGTCCTGGCGCTCCTTGAACGCGAGGCTGCCGGGCGTCGGGTTCCGGCGGATGACGAACATCTGCTGGCCCATGGTCCACACGTTGGTGGTCAGCCAGTAGACGAGGACACCGACCGGGAAGTTGATGCCGAAGACGGCGAACATGATGGGGAAGACGTACATCAGCATCTTCTGCTGCTGCATGAACGGCGTCTTCACCGTCATGTCGACGTTCTTCGTCATCAGCTGGCGCTGGGTGTAGAACTGCGACGCCGACATCAGCACGATCATGATGACCGTGACGACCCGCACATCGATCAGCGTGGCGCCCAGGGACTCGATCTTGTCCGTGCTGTCCAGGAACTTGGAGGCGATGGGGGCGCCGAAGATCTTCGCGCTCCGGGCGCTGTCGACGAGTCCCTGCCCCATCACGCCGACGGGCTTGTCGTTGGCGATGTGGTTCAGAACCTGGTACAGCGAGATGAAGAAGGGCGACTGCGCCAGAATCGGGAGACAGCTCGAGAGCGGGTTGGTGCCCGACTCCTTGTAGAGCTTCATCATCTCTTCGGACTGGCGCTGCTTGTCGTTCTTGTAGCGCTCCTGGATCGCCTTCATCTTCGGCTGGAGCACCTGCATGTTCCGCGTCGCCTTGATCTGCTTCACGAAGAGCGGGATCAGGCAGATGCGGATCAGCACCACCAGGGAAACGATGGACAGACCCCAGGCCATCCCACTGTCCTTGTCGAAGACAAGGCTGTACAGCGAGTGGAACTGGACGATGATCCAGGAAACTGCGGTATAGAGAGGACCGAGGATCGTGTCCACGAATCAGGCTCCTTGGGCGTTGGGCTGAGTCTCGGCCTGGCCCGCGGGCGTTCCCGGGGAACTACCGCCCCACCGGCTCCTCAGCCGTTGGTGCCAGACCGGATGCTTCCGGGGAGGAACGTGGTCGACGCCACCGAGCGACCACGGATTGCAACGCAGAATGCGCCAGGCGGTCAGCGCCGTCCCTTTGACCGCGCCGTGCACGTCGATGGCCTGGTAGCCGTAGTGCGAACACGACGGGTAGTACTTGCAGACCGGCCCGAGCATCGGGCTGATGGTCCACTGGTACAACTTGATCAACCACAGCAGCGGGTATTTCATCGCGGCGCCCTCCCCTCGGCTTCGCCATGGGTGGACCCACCCACCAGGCGCTGCAGCGCGGCGTCGAGGTCACGGGCCAGCTGGTCGTGGTCCGCCTCACCGGCACCGGGCAGCGCCCGTACCACAACCAGGCTACCTGCGGGCAGCAGGGCGAGGCGGTCGCGCATGAGGTGACGCAGCCGCCGCTTCACCAGGTTGCGGACGACCGCGCCGCCGACAGCCTTGCTCACGACGAAACCCGCACGCGCCGGGGTAGCGTTCTCCCCAGACGCATGCGGGTCCGTTCCTCCTCGTGCAGAGGAGGTTGCGCTTCGAAAATGGACAACAAGGTGGGGTCGCCCCGCCCTGCGTCCTCGGCGTACCGCGGTCGCAAAGTCCTCACGCCGCCTCAGCCGATTCTCGGTAGGCAGCACGGACTGGGCCTGTGCGATCAGGCGGACAGGCGCGCGCGACCCTTGCCACGGCGAGTCGCGAGAATCGCACGGCCGGCACGGGTACGCATACGCAGCCGGAAGCCATGGGTCTTCGCGCGGCGACGGTTGTTCGGCTGGAAGGTGCGCTTGCTCACTCGGGGGCTCCAGAAATGAATCGGGTGATGGCGGGATATCGCCTGGCTGTCACCGTGCGCCCACGAGTAGCTCGCAATACGCCCGAGTGCACCGCTTCATGACCACAATTTTCGTGATCTTTGCCCATCGGAGGCAGGCGGCAGCAGCCATCGACAACTCGACCTGGTCACGGTACGCGCGGCTACGCCATCCGGTCAAACCGGTGGCGCCCCGGTGATACGGAAAGCCGCTTCTTCACGGGCCAGCGTAGGGGAGTCGGCTCCGGCATGGCACATTTGTACACACCCTGTGGACAACGACTTGAACCGCGCACGCCGCCCTGACTACCGTGGCCCAACTCCGTTTCCTTCCCGCCCGTCCCGAGAACCACACATTCGTGGGACCCGTCGGCGCCACCCCCCACCCAGCGAGTGAGAGAGCGTGCCCTGTGGCTGACGTACCTGCCGATCTTGCCGCAGTGTGGCCACGCGTGCTCGACCAGCTCCTCGGAGAGGGGCAGGGCATCGAAGCGAAGGACCAGCGCTGGCTCAAGGACTGCCAGCCCCTGGTGCTGATCGCCGGCACCGCGGTGCTCGCCGTGCCCAACGAGTACGCCAAGGGCGTTCTCGAGGGCCGTCTCTCCCCGCTGATCAGCGACGCGCTGAGCCGCGAGTGCAACCAGACGGTCCGCCTGGCGATCACGGTCAGCGCCGCCGAGGAACCCCCCGCGCCGCAGATTCCGGAACCCCAGAGGCCGGAACTCCAGAGGTACGAGGAACCCCCGCGGCACCAGCCCCCGCACCAGGAGCCCGGCCGCGACGGCTACGACGGTTACGAGGGGTATGCCGCTCCTTACGGCCGGCCCACCGAACCGCTGCCGACCGCCCGTCCCGCGTACCCCGAGTACCAGCAGAGCCGCCCCGAGCCGGGTGCCTGGCCGCGGGGCGCCGGTATGGGCGGCCACGCTCCGCGCGACGACTACGGCTGGCAGCAGCAGCGGCTCGGCGGCTTCCCCGAGCACGACCCGTACGCCTCGCCGCGCACCGCGCCGCAGCCGGACCGGCCCTACGACGGGCAGCAGGAGCGGGGTTACGAACCGCAGCAGGACCGGCCGTACGAGCCGCCGCGCCGCGAGATCCCGGAGCAGGGGGGGCACGGCCGCTCCCACGGCGGTCCGCCCGCGCCCAGCGGTGCCCCGGGGCCGCTCGCCGCGCAGCCCGCGCCGGCCACCGGCCCCGGTGAGCCGACCGCGCGCCTGAACCCGAAGTACCTCTTCGACACCTTCGTCATCGGCGCCTCCAACCGCTTCGCGCACGCCGCGGCGGTGGCGGTCGCCGAGGCCCCGGCCAAGGCGTACAACCCGCTCTTCATCTACGGCGAGTCCGGGCTGGGCAAGACCCACCTGCTCCACGCGATCGGGCACTACGCGCGCAGCCTCTACCCCGGGACCCGGGTGCGGTACGTGAGCTCCGAGGAGTTCACCAACGAGTTCATCAACTCCATCCGCGACGGCAAGGCGGACGCGTTCCGCAAGCGGTACCGGGACATGGACATCCTGCTCGTCGACGACATCCAGTTCCTGGCGAGCAAGGAGTCGACGCAGGAGGAGTTCTTCCACACCTTCAACACGCTGCACAACGCCAACAAGCAGATCGTGCTCTCCTCGGACCGGCCGCCGAAGCAGCTGGTCACCCTGGAGGACCGGCTCCGGAACCGCTTCGAGTGGGGTCTGATCACGGACGTCCAGCCGCCCGAGCTGGAGACCCGGATCGCGATCCTCCGCAAGAAGGCGGTGCAGGAACAGCTCAACGCACCGCCCGAGGTGCTGGAGTTCATCGCGTCCCGGATCTCGCGGAACATCCGTGAGCTGGAGGGCGCGCTGATCCGGGTCACGGCGTTCGCGAGCCTGAACCGGCAGCCGGTGGACCTGGGGCTCACCGAGATCGTGCTGAAGGACCTGATCCCCGGCGGCGAGGACGCGGCTCCCGAGATCACGGCCACGGCCATCATGGCCGAGACCGCGCAGTACTTCGGGCTCACCGTGGACGATCTCTGCGGCTCCTCCCGCAGCCGGGTGCTGGTGACCGCGCGGCAGATCGCCATGTACCTCTGCCGGGAGCTGACGGACCTGTCGCTGCCGAAGATCGGTGCGCAGTTCGGCGGCCGCGACCACACGACCGTGATGCACGCGGACCGGAAGATCCGCGCGCTGATGGCCGAGCGGCGCTCCATCTACAACCAGGTCACCGAGCTCACGAACCGCATCAAGAACGGCTGACAGCGGGCACGGAAGCCGGTCCGAGCACACCTGAAGGGCGCCCCGGGGACGATTCCCCGGGGCGCCCTTCGTCGTCGGGGCGGCGGGGCTGTTCGAATCCGTGCCCGGTGCGGCAGCTTCTCCACAAGACAGCGACCGACGGCCCGTCCACACCCTGGGGACTTGGGAGTTGTCCAGATCGCGTCCACAACCGACTGCAGTCACAGAGCATCCTGGGAGGTCAGCGGGGTGTGGATTTGTGGCCAACCGGATTCCACAGACTGTGGATGAAGAGAGTGCCCACAGCGGGCCCGCGCCGTTGTCCACCGGCCGCCCACAGGGAGAGGCCACTTGTGCACAGCCTTTCCACACCGTTGTCCACTGTTCGGCAACGCAACACCCGCTCTCACCGGGCCGAGTGAAAGGCATCACACCAACGAGGCCGGTTGGGCTGGGGAGAACCTGGGTAAACCTGGGGACGCCGCTGGGGAGAACCGGGTGCAGCCTGTGCACCGCGTGTGCAGAACTTTCCCGCGTCCACAGACATGCCCGGTTGTCCACGGGCTGCGCCCACAGGCGCAGTGGACAAAATTTCCACTCTGACCTGGGCAGACGCGGTTATCCACGGTTTCCACAAGGCCTACTACTACGACCACGTAGATCTAGCGGGAAACTCCTCTGGAAACGGGCCCTGTGCACAACTCGGCCCCGGAGCGACCGGGACCCCTCGCAACGACTTGACCCCGAGCCGCACCGACTGTCCGTGGCGTGCGTCAGACTGGTCTCCGGCATCGGCCCTGCCTCCGGCCGGAGGATCCGGTGCCGACGACGAAGAAGGCCAGCAGGGCGAGTGAGCAACAGCAGGAGGCGGTTCCGGTGAAGATCCGGGTGGAACGCGATGTACTCGCGGAGGCGGTGGCCTGGGCAGCCCGCAGCCTCCCGGCCCGTCCGCCGGTGCCCGTCCTCGCGGGCCTGCTGCTGAAGGCGGAGGAGAGCTCCCTGAGCCTCTCCGGCTTCGACTACGAGGTGTCGGCCCGGGTCTCCGTCGACGCGGACGTGGAGGAGGGCGGCACCGTCCTCGTCTCCGGCCGGCTGCTGGCCGACATCTGCCGCGCCCTTCCCAACAGGCCCGTGGAGATCTCCACGGACGGGGTGCGGGTGACCGTGGTCTGCGGTTCCTCCCGCTTCACCCTGCACACCCTCCCGGTGGAGGAGTACCCGGCGCTGCCCCAGATGCCGACCGCCACCGGCACCGTCCCCGGTGACGTCTTCGCCGCGGCCGCCGCCCAGGTCGCCATCGCCGCCGGCCGTGACGACACGCTGCCCGTGCTCACCGGTGTGCGGGTCGAGATCGAGGGCGACACCGTCACGCTGGCCGCCACCGACCGCTACCGCTTCGCCGTCCGCGAGTTCCTGTGGAAGCCCGAGACGCCGGACGTCTCCGCCGTCGCCCTGGTGCCCGCCAAGACGCTCCTCGACACCGCCAAGTCGCTGACCAGCGGTGACACCGTGAGCATCGCCCTGGCCGGCTCCGGCGCGGGCGAGGGCCTGATCGGGTTCGAGGGTGCCGGGCGCCGTACCACCACCCGCCTGCTCGAGGGCGACCTGCCGAAGTACCGGACGCTCTTCCCGACCGAGTTCAACTCGGTCGCGGTGATCGAGACCGCCCCGTTCGTGGACGCGGTCAAGCGTGTGGCGCTGGTCGCGGAGCGGAACACCCCGGTCCGGCTGAGCTTCGAGCAGGGTGTGCTGATCCTGGAGGCCGGGTCGAGCGACGACGCACAGGCTGTGGAGCGCGTCGACTGCCGGCTCGAGGGCGACGACATCTCCATCGCCTTCAACCCGGGCTTCCTCCTCGAGGGCCTCAGCGCCATCGACTCCCCGGTGGCCCAGCTGTCCTTCACCACGTCCACCAAGCCGGCGCTGCTGAGCGGCAAGCCCGCCGTGGACGCCGAGGCGGACGACGCGTACAAGTACCTGATCATGCCGGTGCGGCTGAGCGGCTGAGCCACGGCTTCCGCCGGCCGCCACCGGGCCTCCCACCTGCCGAAACGCCGCGCGCGTCGGTCGGTGCGGAGGCATCGCCCCGGGGCGGTCGGCTGAGCGGCCGAGCCCACAGGTGAGCACCGGTGACCGGGCGTAGGCTCGACCGCAGGTACGCAACGCTATGAAGGGGCACTGATGGAGCTCGGTCTGATCGGTCTCGGCAAAATGGGCGGCAACATGCGCGAGCGCATCCGCCAGGCAGGCCACACCGTCATCGGATACGACCGCAACCCGGACCTCGCGGATGTCCACAGCCTCGAGGAGCTGGTGGGCAAGCTCAAGGGCCCGCGGGTGGTGTGGGTCATGGTCCCGGCCGGAATCGCCACCCAGACCACCATCGACGAGCTGGCCGAGCTCCTGTCGCCCGGCGATGTCGTCGTCGACGGCGGGAACTCCCGCTGGACCGACGACGAGAAGCACGCGGAGCAGCTGGCCCACCGCGGCATCGGCTTCGTGGACTGCGGTGTCTCCGGCGGCGTCTGGGGCCTGGAGAACGGCTACGCCCTGATGTACGGCGGCGACGCCGAGCATGTGGCGAAGGTCCAGCCGGTCTTCGACGCCCTCAAGCCGGCGGGCGAGTTCGGCTCGGTCCACGCAGGCAAGGTCGGCGCCGGGCACTTCGCGAAGATGGTCCACAACGGCATCGAGTACGCGATGATGCAGGCCTACGCCGAGGGCTGGGAGCTGCTGGAGGCCGTCGACTCCGTCACCGACGTCCGCGAGGTCTTCCGCAGCTGGCAGGAGGGGACCGTCATCCGTTCCTGGCTGCTCGACCTGGCGGTCAACGCCCTGGACGAGGACGAGCACCTGCAGAAGCTGCGCGGCTACGCGGCGGACTCCGGCGAGGGCCGCTGGACCGTCGAGGCGGCCATCGACCACGCGGTGCCGCTGCCCGCGATCACGGCGTCGCTCTTCGCGCGCTTCGCGTCCCGCCAGGACGACTCCCCGCAGATGAAGATGATCGCCGCGCTGCGCAACCAGTTCGGCGGCCACGCGGTCGAGTCGGTCTGATCCGGGGCCGGGGAGGTCTCCCCGGCCGCCACAGTCACACAGCTCAAGGGAGGTCGGCGGCGTCCGCAGCCGCAGCGCGTCATGTACGTATCGCACCTGTCGCTCTCCGACTTCCGCTCGTACGCCCGGGTCGAGGTCCCGCTCGAGCCGGGCGTCACGGCCTTCGTGGGCCCCAACGGGCAGGGCAAGACCAACCTGGTCGAGGCGGTCGGCTATCTCGCGACACTGGGCAGTCACCGGGTGTCCTCGGACGCCCCGCTGGTGCGGGCCGGCGCCGAGCGGGCGATCCTCCGGGCGTCGGTCGTTCAGGACGAGCGCCGGCAGCTGATCGAGCTGGAGCTGAACCCGGGCCGCGCGAACCGGGCCCGGATCAACCGGTCCTCGCAGGTCAGGCCGCGTGACGTGGTCGGCATCGTGCGCTCGGTCCTGTTCGCCCCGGAGGACCTGGCGCTGGTCAAGGGCGACCCCGGCGAGCGGCGCCGCTTCCTCGACGAGCTGATCACCGCCCGCTCTCCGCGGATGGCGGGCGTGCGTTCCGACTACGACCGCGTGCTCAAGCAGCGGAACACCCTGCTGAAGAGCGCGGCGATGGCCCGCCGGCACGGCGGGCGGTCGCTCGACCTGTCCACCCTCGACGTCTGGGACCAGCATCTGGCCCGGGCGGGTGCCGAGCTGCTGGCGCAGCGGCTGGACCTGATCACCGCCCTGCAGCCGCTCGCCGACAAGGCGTACGAGCAACTGGCGCCCGGCGGCGGCCCGGTCGCGCTCGAGTACCGCGGCTCGGCCGGGGAGGGCGCGGCGGACGCGGGCACCCGGGAGGAGCTGTACCAGCTGCTGCTGGCCGCGCTCGGCGACGCCCGGAAGCAGGAGATCGAGCGCGGTGTGACGCTCGTCGGCCCGCACCGCGACGATCTGGTCCTCAAGCTCGGCCGGCTGCCGGCCAAGGGCTACGCGAGCCACGGCGAGTCCTGGTCGTACGCGCTCGCGCTGCGCCTGGCCTCGTACGACCTGCTGCGCGTCGAGAGCCTCGGCAGCGCGGATCCGTCCGTGCCGGAGGGGACGCGCCGGTCCGGTGAACCGGTGCTCGTCCTGGACGACGTCTTCGCGGAGCTGGACGCCAGGCGCCGCGAGCGGCTCGCCGAGCTGGTGGCGCCGGGTGAGCAGGTGCTGGTCACCGCGGCGGTGGCGGAGGACGTGCCGGGGCTGCTGGCGGGGGCCCGCTACACGGTGTCCGGCGGCACCGTCGAGAAGGCGGGCGCGTGATGGCGGAGTCCCGCCCCCCGGAGAAGTCCCCCGGAGCGGAGCCGTCGGGCGTCGATCTCGCCCGGGTCGCGCTGCGTGCGGCGAAGGAGCAGGCCAGGGCCCGTGGCGCGGCGGCGCAGCAGAAGAAGCAGGCGCGGCGCGGCGGGCTGCGCTCCGGTGCCCGGGCGGACGGCCGGGATCCGCTGCCGCTGGGCGCCGCGATCAACCGTCTGATCACCGAGCGCGGCTGGGAGGCTCCGGCCGCGGTCGGCGGGGTGATGGGCCGCTGGCCGCAGATGGTGGGCCCGGAGGTGGCGCAGCACTGCGAGCCGCAGCGGTACGACGAGGACGCGCGGGTGCTGACCGTGCAGTGCGACTCGACGGCCTGGGCGACGCAGCTCCGGCTGCTGGCCCCGCAGCTGGTGGCCCGCCTCAACGCGGACCTCGGGCAGGGCACCGTGAAAATGATCAAGGTGCTGGGCCCCGGCGGGCCGCCCCGTCGCTTCGGTCCGCTGCGCTCCCCGGGCAGCCGCGGACCGGGTGACACCTACGGGTGAGGCCCCTGGGACGGAGGGTCGCGGAAGAGGTGTCCCTCACCGTAGCGAAGGGTTGACACTCGGAAGCGCTGAGCGCCGTCGTGAGCCTCTTGGAGCCCTGGGCCGCATATGGGGAGTCGGGCGATGGAGGTTCAGGGCGGCACATGCGGACTCAGGCGCCCGCAAACCCCCATTCATGTCAGCGCTACCGGTAGACTAGAGAGCAATCCCGCCCACTCGCGGAACAAGTCGAACGACGCAGCCGCTCCTGCATGCCCCGGAGACGGCTTGTGCTGTGCCAGAAAGGGCGCTTCGTGGCCGATTCCGGCAACCCCAACGAGAACAACACCGCTTCCAGCCCCGACGGAGCCGTCGCGAGCTCCGGCGACGGGTCGGCGACCGGCAAGGCGTCGTACGACGCCAGCGCCATCACGGTCCTCGAGGGTCTGGACGCGGTCCGTAAGCGACCCGGCATGTACATCGGCTCGACCGGTGAGCGGGGTCTGCACCACCTGGTGTACGAGGTCGTCGACAACTCCGTCGACGAGGCCCTGGCCGGGCACGCCGACACCATCGACGTGACGATCCTGCCGGACGGCGGCGTCCGCGTCGTGGACAACGGCCGCGGCATCCCCGTCGACATCGTTCCCTCCGAGGGGAAGCCGGCGGTCGAGGTCGTGCTGACCGTGCTGCACGCCGGCGGCAAGTTCGGCGGCGGCGGCTACGCGGTCTCCGGCGGTCTGCACGGCGTCGGCGTCTCCGTGGTGAACGCCCTGTCGAGCAAGGTCTCGGTCGAGGTCCGGCGGGACGGCTCCCGGTGGACCCAGGACTACAAGCTGGGTGTGCCGACGGCCCCGCTGGCGAAGAACGAGCCGGTCGACATCACGGGCACCTCGGTCACCTTCTGGGCCGACCCGGACATCTTCGAGACCACCGACTACTCCTTCGAGACGCTGGCGCGGCGCTTCCAGGAGATGGCGTTCCTGAACAAGGGCCTCACCATCTCGCTGCGGGACGAGCGCCCCGACCACGTCGACGAGGAGGGCAACCCGCTCTCCGTCCGGTACTACTACGAGGGCGGCATCGTCGACTTCGTGAAGTACCTGAACTCCCGCAAGGGCGACCTGATCCACCCCACGGTGATCGACATCGACGCCGAGGACACGGAGCGGATGCTCTCGGTGGAGATCGCGATGCAGTGGAACTCGCAGTACAGCGAGGGTGTCTACAGCTTCGCCAACACGATCCACACCCACGAGGGCGGTACTCACGAGGAGGGCTTCCGCGCGGCGCTGACCGGTCTCATCAACCGCTACGCGCGCGACAAGAAGCTGCTGCGGGAGCGCGACGACAACCTCACCGGTGAGGACATCCGCGAGGGTCTGACCGCGATCATCTCGGTCAAGCTCGGCGAGCCGCAGTTCGAGGGCCAGACGAAGACGAAGCTGGGCAACACGGAGGCGAAGACCTTCGTCCAGAAGATCGTCCACGAGCATCTGACCGACTGGCTCGACCGCAACCCCAACGAGGCCGCGGACATCATCCGCAAGGGCATCCAGGCCGCCACGGCGCGGGTCGCCGCCCGCAAGGCGCGCGACCTGACCCGCCGCAAGGGCCTGCTGGAGAGCGCGTCGCTGCCGGGCAAGCTCAGCGACTGCCAGTCCAACGACCCGACGAAGTGCGAGATCTTCATCGTCGAGGGTGACTCCGCCGGCGGCTCGGCCAAGTCCGGCCGGAACCCGCAGTACCAGGCCATCCTGCCGATCCGCGGCAAGATCCTGAACGTTGAGAAGGCCCGCGTCGACAAGATCCTCCAGAACCAGGAGGTCCAGGCGCTGATCTCGGCCTTCGGCACCGGGGTCCACGAGGACTTCGACATCGACAAGCTCCGCTACCACAAGATCATTCTGATGGCGGACGCCGATGTGGACGGCCAGCACATCAACACCCTGCTGCTGACCTTCCTCTTCCGCTTCATGCGGCCGCTGGTCGAGGCGGGACACGTCTACCTCTCCCGCCCGCCGCTCTACAAGATCAAGTGGGGCCGTGACGACTTCGAGTACGCGTACTCGGACCGTGAGCGCAACGCCCTGATCGAGATGGGCCGGCGGAACGGCAAGCGCATCAAGGACGACTCCGTCCAGCGCTTCAAGGGTCTCGGTGAGATGAACGCGGAGGAGCTGCGCATCACCACGATGGACACCGACCACCGTGTCCTCGGCCAGGTCAGCCTGGACGACGCCGCCCAGGCCGACGACCTGTTCTCGGTGCTGATGGGTGAGGACGTCGAAGCGCGGCGCTCGTTCATCCAGCGCAACGCCAAGGACGTCCGCTTCCTCGACATCTGAGTCGGCCCGTTACGCCGCACCTCGAAAGGACTTCGACCAGCCATGGCCGACGACACCCCAGACACTCCCGATCTTCCCGAGACCGTCACGCCGGAGGGCCTGCCCGCCGCCATCGAGGGCGTGGGCATGCGCGTCGAGCCCGTCGGGCTCGAGACGGAGATGCAGCGCAGCTACCTCGACTACGCGATGTCCGTCATCGTGTCGCGAGCGCTGCCCGACGTCCGTGACGGCCTCAAGCCGGTGCACCGCCGCGTCCTGTACGCGATGTACGACGGCGGCTACCGGCCCGAGCGGGGCTTCTACAAGTGCGCCCGCGTCGTGGGCGACGTCATGGGCACCTACCACCCGCACGGCGACTCCTCCATCTACGACGCCCTGGTGCGCCTGGCGCAGACCTGGTCCATGCGCATGCCGCTGGTGGACTCCAACGGCAACTTCGGTTCCCCGGGCAACGACCCGGCGGCCGCCATGCGGTACACCGAGTGCAAGATGGCGCCGCTGTCCATGGAGATGCTCCGGGACATCGACGAGAACACCGTCGACTTCCAGGACAACTACGACGGCCGGAACCAGGAGCCGACGGTTCTGCCGGCCCGCTTCCCGAACCTGCTGATCAACGGCTCGGCCGGTATCGCCGTCGGTATGGCCACCAACATCCCGCCGCACAACCTGCGGGAGGTGGCGGCCGGTGCGCAGTGGGCGCTGGAGCACCCCGAGGCCACCCACGAGGAGCTGCTGGACGCCCTCATCGAGCGGATCAAGGGCCCGGACTTCCCGACCGGTGCGCTGGTCGTCGGCCGCAAGGGCATCGAGGAGGCGTACCGGACCGGGCGCGGCTCGATCACCATGCGCGCGGTCGTCGAGGTCGAGGAGATCCAGGGCCGGCAGTGCCTGGTCGTCACCGAACTGCCGTACCAGGTGAACCCGGACAACCTCGCGCAGAAGATCGCCGACCTGGTGAAGGACGGCAAGATCGGCGGGATCGCGGACGTCCGGGACGAGACCTCGTCGCGGACGGGCCAGCGGCTGGTCATCGTGCTGCGCCGGGACGCCGTCGCCAAGGTGGTCCTCAACAACCTCTACAAGCACACCGACCTGCAGACGAACTTCGGCGCCAACATGCTGGCGCTGGTCGACGGTGTGCCGCGCACGCTCTCGCTGGACGCGTTCATCCGGCACTGGGTGGCGCACCAGGTCGAGGTCATCGTCCGCCGCACCAAGTTCCGGCTGAAGAAGGCCGAGGAGCGGGCGCACATCCTGCGCGGTCTGCTCAAGGCGCTGGACGCCATCGACGAGGTCATCGCGCTGATCCGGCGCAGTGAGACGGTCGACGTCGCGCGCGAGGGCCTGATGGGCCTGCTGGAGATCGACGACATCCAGGCCAACGCGATCCTGGAGATGCAGCTGCGCCGGCTGGCCGCCCTGGAGCGGCAGAAGATCGTGCAGGAGCACGACGAGCTGCAGGCCAAGATCAATGAGTACAACGCGATCCTGGCCTCGCCGGAGCGGCAGCGGCAGATCATCAGCGAGGAGCTCGCGGCGATCGTCGACAAGTTCGGCGACGACCGGCGCAGCAAGCTGGTGCCGTTCGAGGGCGACATGTCCATCGAGGACCTGATCGCCGAGGAGGACATCGTCGTCACGATCACCCGTGGCGGCTATGTGAAGCGCACCAAGACCGAGGACTACCGGTCGCAGAAGCGCGGCGGCAAGGGCGTGCGCGGGACGAAGCTGAAGCAGGACGACATCGTCGACCACTTCTTCGTCTCCACCACCCACCACTGGCTGCTGTTCTTCACCAACAAGGGCCGGGTGTACCGGGCGAAGGCCTACGAGCTGCCGGACGCCGGCCGGGACGCCCGCGGGCAGCACGTGGCGAACCTGCTGGCCTTCCAGCCGGACGAGCAGATCGCCGAGATCCTGGCGATCCGGGACTACGAGGCCGTCCCGTACCTGGTGCTGGCCACCAAGTCCGGCCTGGTGAAGAAGACCCCGCTGAAGGACTACGACTCGCCCCGCTCGGGCGGCGTCATCGCGATCAACCTCCGGGAGATGGACGACGGCCGCGAGGACGAGCTCATCGGCGCGGAGCTGGTCTCCTCGGAGGACGATCTGCTGCTGGTCAGCAAGAAGGCGCAGTCGATCCGGTTCACGGCGACGGACGACGCGCTGCGCCCGATGGGGCGTGCCACCTCGGGCGTGAAGGGCATGAGTTTCCGCGAGGACGACGAACTGCTCTCGATGAATGTCGTCCGGCCGGGTACGTTCGTCTTCACCGCCACCGACGGCGGATACGCGAAGCGGACCGACGTCGACGACTACCGCGTCCAGGGGCGCGGTGGCCTCGGCATCAAGGCCGCCAAGATCGTGGAGGACCGGGGTTCGCTGGTCGGGGCGCTGGTGGTGGAGGAGAGCGACGAGATCCTCGCCATCACGCTGAGCGGCGGTGTGATCCGTACCCGGGTCAGCGAAGTCAGGGAAACGGGCCGTGACACCATGGGTGTTCAACTGATCAACCTGGGCAAGCGCGATGCCGTGGTCGGTATCGCCCGGAACGCCGAGGCCGGTCGCGTGGCTGAAGAGGTCGAGGAGATCGCCGACGCAGTCGAAGGCGCCGCGCCGGAGGCTGCCGAGGGCACCGAGGCCCCGGCGGACGAACACGAGGAGTAAGTCGTGAGTAAAGCCACGGGCGCCGGTTCGGGCGGTCCGACAGCCGGGGAAAAAGCCTCCTCGGAGTCCGCGACCACGTCGGACGGCGCCCGTGGTGCTTCCGGGGACGCCGCGGCGGCGTCCGCGCGGGACGGCGCCCGGGAGAAGAGCTCCCAGGGCGGCGGCACGACGACGGACACGCGCCCGCTCCGCGCCCAGCCGGAGGCCGCCGCGCAGCCCGAGGCAGCGGCACCGGCGAAGTCCGCGGAGGCCCAGCCGGCGCAGGCGCAGCCCGCACCGGCGCAGCCCGCACCGGCGCAGTCCGGGAAGGTGCTCCCGCAGCCCGAGGCCAGGGCCGGGTCCGCGGCCGACCGGCCGTACCACCCGCCGCAGGCCTACCCCGCGCCGGCCGGTGAGGGGCAGGGCGGCGGGCAGGGGGCCGCGCAGCGGCCCCGTACCGGCGCGGCGGCCCGTACCGCCCCGCGCATCCGCAAGGCGCGGCTGCGGGTGGCCAAGGCCGACCCGTGGTCGGTGATGAAGGTCAGCTTCCTGCTCTCGATCGCCCTGGGCATCTGCACGGTCGTGGCCGTGGCGGTGCTCTGGATGGTCATGGACGCGATGGGCGTCTTCACCACGGTCGGCAGCACGATCAGCGAGGCCACGGGCTCCAACGAGGGCGGCGGCTTCGATCTGGCGTCGTTCCTGTCGCTGCCGCGGGTGCTGACGTTCACCTCGATCATCGCCGTCATCGACGTCGTGCTGGCCACGGCGCTGGCGACGCTGGGGGCGTTCATCTACAACCTGTCGGCGGGCTTCGTCGGCGGCGTGGAGCTGACGCTGGCGGAGGACGAGTAACCGATTTTGGGACTGCGCCCGACGTGCGCTAATCTTTCGGTGCAGCGCGGGGCTATAGCTCAGACGGTTAGAGCGCTTCCCTGATAAGGAAGAGGCCACAGGTTCAAGTCCTGTTAGCCCCACCGCGGTGATCAGGCCCGGACGGAGAATTCTCCGCCCGGGCCTGATTCGTTGGCGGGGTCGGGAAGTTGGCTCCGGTGTAGGTCACCGATCGGTATCGGTCGGTGTGTATAGTCGGGCGGCAGAGGTCCCCTACGTCAAAGAAAGACGAGGTCGCGCGGTGAAGAAGCTTCTCCTGGTCGCACTGGCCGCCATCGGCGGGCTCCTCGTGTACCGCCAGATCCAGGCGGATCGCGCCGAGCAGGATCTGTGGACGGAGGCGACCGACTCCGTGCCCGCAGGTTCGGGTGTGTGAGCTGACAAGTCCTGACAAGCCCCGGCTGCTGTGCAGCCGGGGCTTCGTGCTGTTGCGGGACCGTGACGCACGCCTCTTGATGTTTGCCTGAGCAAAGCAATACCTTGCAGGAGCAAAACTTCAAGAGGGTGCGGAGGGGACGTACGACATGGCACGACCGCATCGCCGAACGGCCCGGGGCCTGCTGGGGGGTGTGGTGCTGGCGGGGGCCTTGGTCTCTCTCCCACCGGCCGCCGCCGGAGCCACGGCCGCTACGACGGCGACGGCAGCGGCCTCGGCCGGAAACGGCCGCAGCAGCATGGTGATGGTGCTCGACTCCTCGGGCTCGATGGCCGATGACGACGGATCCGGGCGCACCCGGATCGCCGCTGCCCGCAGCGCAGTCGGCACCGTGGTGGACTCGCTTCCCGACAACTACCCGACCGGTCTGCGGGTCTACGGCGCCGACAAGGCCCGGGGCTGTGACGACACCCAGCTGGCACAGCCGGTGAAACCGCTGGACCGGGCCGGCCTCAAGCGGGCCGTGGCGGCGGTGAAGCCCAAGGGCGACACCCCCATCGGTCTGTCGCTGCGCAAGGCCGCCGCCGACCTCCCGGAGCACCCGGGCGGGGCGATCGGCAAGCGCACGATCCTGCTGATCTCGGACGGCGAGGACAACTGTCAGGACCCGCCGCCGTGCGAGGTCGCCGAAGAGCTCGGCAGGAGCGGGGTCGACCTGCGGATCGACGCGATCGGCTTCCAGGTGCGCGGCACGGCGCGCAAGCAGCTCGAGTGCATCGCCGGGGCCGGAAACGGCCGTTACTACGACGCACCCGACGCGAAGGCCCTGACCCGGCAACTCCAGCGCGCGGGACAGCTGTCGGCGGACGGCTACCGGTTCAAGGGCCGGAAGGTCACCGGCGCCCCGGACACGGGCGGGGCTCCCCGGCTCGCACCGGGGCAGTTCCTGGACACCATCGGTCCGAACGAGAAGCGCTATTACGCGGTCGAACTGGACGGGAAGTCCACCGCGAACTTCTCCGCCACCGGAGTGCCGCAGCCCGGTGCGGCCGTGGACCGCATCGACGGGCTGACCGCCCAGGTGGAGTCCGCGCCGGGCAGCGTCTGCACGTCCGAGACCGGGATGTTCGGGCAGAACGAGGGCGCGGCCCCGATTACTTCGGGGGTCAGCCGCGTCCCGTCCGAGAGCGGCGACGGCCTGTGCGACGACAGCGGCCGGTACTGGCTGTCGGTCGAGCGCCGGGGCGCCGAGGGGTCGGACTCCGCGCGGTGGCCGCTGGAGCTGACCTTCGACGTCGAGAGGCCGCTGGCCAAGGGCGTCACCCCGGACCGGTCCCAGCCGGACTACGGGGCGGCGGCCGAGGACGGCGACCTGCCGACCACTGCCCCGAAGGACGTCACCGGAGGGACGGGGTTCAACGACGCACGGACCATCGGCCGGGGAGTCTGGCGGGACAGGATCCTTCCCTCGCAGACCCTTTGGTACAAGGTCCCGGTGGGCTGGAACCAGCAGCTGCGCTACGACGTGGAGTTCGCCAACGAGCCCACGGTGCGGGGCTTCGGCGGGAAGTTCTCCTACGGCAGGACGGAGGTCCACACCCCAGCCCGGCACCCGGTGGGCGGAGGCACCACGGAGTTCGGGCAGCAGGAGATCTACGTGGGGCGGCCCATGGCGCTCCGGATGGGCACCGTGCCGGTGGCCTGGACCAACCGCTACGAGAACCACCCCGATGTCATCCCCGTCCATCACCGCGGCGACTTCTACATCGCGGTGACGCTGGGCGCCGGCGCTGCCGAGATCGCCGAGAATCCGCAGATCGGTGTCACCCTGCGCGTCGCACTGCTCGGCAGGGAGAAGTCGGGACCGGAGCACCACGCGCCCGTGGTGAAGGCCGGTGATCCCGGCGGATCGGCCGGCACCGGCGGCAGCGGCAGTGGAGGATGGCCCTCCCGTCCGGTGATCGCCGCTGTCGCGGGCGGTACCGGCGTCGCGCTCCTCGCCGGCCTGGCGGTGGCCTACGGGCGGGCGCGCAGGAAGAACAGGACGGATCCGATGAGGGGTGGCTCGTGGTGACGCGGGATGTGAGGACGCGGTGCCTCGCCGCGCTGGCGGCGCTGTGCGCGGTGGCCGCGGTGCCCGGCACCGCCGTGGCCGACGGTGCGCAGGGGCTTCCGGAGTACCGGACCGCCGAGGGCGCCGAGGCGGTCGAGGGCACGGCGAGCAGCGCGAACGCCGAATCCATCGAGCCGGGCATCTACACCGACTCCATCGGCCGCGGTGAGACCAGGTACTACAGCGTCACGCTGGACGCCACGTCCACCGCCTTCGTCTCGGCCGTGGCGGTACCGAAGCCCGGAACCAGGGTCGATGACTACAGCGACAGCCTCGACGTGGTGCTGGAGGACAACGACGGCAACGAGTGCGGCAGCGGCGACGTCAGTTTCACCGGCAACGGCATGGCCTATCCCCTGGGGAACCACGCCACCCGGCGGATCGGTGCGGACGACCTCCAGTGCCAGCGCGGCGGCCCCTACTTCCTCAAGGTGGAGCGCGGCGGGAAGGCCACCTCGGATCCGGGCCGCTGGCCGATCGAGATCCGCTACATGTCCGAGCCGGGGCTGAAGGGCGGCGCGTCCGCCGGGCGGGAACCGGGGAGTTGGAGCACGGCGACGCCCGCACCGCTCACCGGCACCGCGGCCGGGAAGGAAGCCAGGGGCGGAACGGGCTTCAACGACGCCCGCTCGGTCGCCGAGGGCATCTGGAAGGACCGGATCCGGCCCGGGGAGACCCGTTTCTTCCGGGTCCCCGTCGACTGGGGGCAACGGCTGAACCTGAGCGCGGAACTGCCGAACGCCGCGGGAGGACAGCAGGGCGTCTCCGCCCCCTTCATCACCGAGGCGCTCGGCCTGACCGTCTACAACCCGGCGCGCGGGCTGGTGGACGACGACAACTTCGCCGCGTACCAGGGGAAGCAGACGGCGGCCACGCTGTTCACCGCGCCGGTGGAGTACGGGAACCGCTTCCGTACCGAGACCGGGGTCCCACCGATGTGCGTCGCGGGCTGGTACTACCTCGCGGTCTCGCTGCACCCGAAGACCGAGGCGTTCTTCCCGAAGGGCGCGGATCTCACGCTGCGTGTCGACGTCAGGGGGGAGCCGAAGGCGGCGCCCCGCTACCGGGGGGACGCGGTCAAGGCGGGCTTCGGGGTCAGTGACGAGGACCGCGAGATGGCGGAGCAGGGGCAGACGGCCGCCGAGAGCGAGCGCAGCGACTCCCGGCAGCTCGTCGCCGTCGCGGGGTTCGGCGCCGGAACGGTCCTGCTGCTGGGGCTGGGTGCGTGGACGCTCGCCGCGCGGCGGCGCGCGGCCGGGGCGGCTGCGGGGGCACCGGACCGGGTGCCCTCAGCAGTGGACACGGCAGGCGCTCAGCAGCCCCATGTACCCCATCAGTCGCATCCGCATCACCAGCCGCAGGCACATCCACAGCACTCCGCGTCTCCCCGTCCTCAGCAGCCGGGCGGGCCGGGGCAGCAGCCGGGACCGTACCCGCCGGAAGCACCGCAGCAGCCGGGGTCGCCGCCGTACGGTCCGTCGCAGGGCTGGTGATTCAGCTCGTGGTCAGTGCCCAGATGCCGACCGCGAAGCACAGCAGCGCAAGAGCCAGCACCGGGACCGCCACCTTCGGGGGCGGTCCCGGTCGGCGTTGCGGGGCGAGGGCCGGGGACGCCGCGGAGGAGGCCGGCGGCGGCGCGGGAACCTGCGGGCTCCCCGCGGTGTACGGCCGGGTGGGAGTGTGCTGAGCGTGCACGCCGGACGCCGGGACACCGGAGGCGTCCGGAGCCGTCATGGGCGAAGGAGCCGCCGGATGCCGCGTCCGAGGTGCCGGAGCGGTGGGAGTGGCCGGAGGCTGGGCGGGCACCGCTGGATGAGCGTGCGTCGGCACCTGAGGGTGCCCCGGCGCGTGGGGATGCGCCGGCGCGGGGGAGTGCGGTGCCGGAGCGTGAGCCGATGCCGGGGAGTACGCCCCGCCGCCCGGCACGGCATCGGGCGTCGGCGGAGTGCTCGGCTGCCCGGGCAGTGCTCCGGGAGGCTGTGGGGCAGCGGACTGCGGGGCGACGGACTGCTGGGCGGGTTGCGCGGGCGGCGCGAGCGGGAAACTTCCGGTCGCCGACATCGACGCGGACGCCTCGGCCGGTGCGGCACCGTCGGCCGGCTTCCGGGAGGCGGGCCCCTCCGGGCCGAACCCCGCGGGCAGCGGCCCGATGTGGTCGAAGACCTCGACGGCCTCCTCTTCGAGCGTGGTGTCCGGCAGCATCTCGACCGCGGCGGTGAGGGCCTTGCGGGCGCCGGTCGCCGTCCGGAAGCGGGCCTGTGGGTCCGGCTGCAGAAGGCCCGCGAGCACCTGCCACAGCGGCTCCGGCACGCCCTCCGGCGCGCTCGGCACCCCGTGGGAGGTGAAGCGCTCGACCAGGGCCTGGGAGTCCGGCTTGCTCCCGGTCAGCAGGAACACCGACACCAGACCGACTGCGTAGAGGTCCCCGGTGAAGTCCGGCTCCGCCCCCAGCATTTGCTCGGGGGCGAAGTAACCGGGCGTCCCCACCACGTAGTTGGTGTCCGTGAGCCGCGGCTCCCCCTTGCGCATCGAGATGCCGAAGTCGGAGAGCCTCAGATGCGGACGCCCGGTACCGGTCGCCTCGAGCAGGATGTTGGCGGGCTTGATGTCGCGGTGCACCACCCCTTCGGCGTGCACGGCGGTGAGACCCGCGAGCAGCTGGTCGAGCAGGGTGCAGACGAAGCGGGGAGGCAGCGGTCCGTAGTCGCCGATGAGATGGGCGAGAGAGCCGCCGCGCACCAGCTCCATGGTGAACAGCACCTTGTCGTCGTCCGCGGCCCAGCTCGCCGGAGCCAGGACGTGCGGGTGGTCGATCCGCAGCGCCTGTTCGCGCACGAACCGCAGCAGCGTGTGCGCGTCGCTCTGCTGGAGCACCTTGGCGGCGACGTAGCGCCGCCGCCGCTGGTCCCACGCGCGCCAGACCGCGCCCACCCCACCGCGTCCGATCGGATCGATCAGCTCGTACCGGCCGGCGAAGACCTCACCCATTGCCCCGTGTCAGCCCCTCGCCCGTCAGCCTTGGTGCGCCTCGTAGTGGGCGACTGCCTCAGCGGTCCGCCCGGCGCCGTACACCCGGAGGAACTCTGCCAGCTCCGGCTGGGTCGGGGCGAGAGCGTCCGCGGCCTCGATGATGTCCCCCGCCGCGGCCACCGACCGCAGCAGCGACTGGATCTCCCGGACCACCCGCCGCACGGTCGGAGCGCCCGAACTCGGCGTCGACTGCGCGGTGGTGCTCAGTACGGACCCGCCGGAGGTCTTCTTGATCTCCTCCATGCGGTCCGCGGCCTCGGCGGCGCTCACGCTGCCGTCGGCGACGAGCCCCGCGAGCTCCTGGAGGGCTTGGACCCGCTGCACGACCGCGGGGTTGCCGATCTTCGCGCGCTGGCCGCTCATGAGCTGCGACAGCATGGGGGCGGACAGTCCCAGCACAGCGGCCAGCCGGGCCTGGTTGAGGCCGAGGTCGTCGATCAGCCGGCGGAACAGTGCGCCGAGCGGCTCGCCGTACCAGCTGCGCTGCAGCTCCCGGGCTCTCGCTGTGGCTTCCTGCTGTGCTGCATCCATGCCGACTCCCCTTCGCTGCTGCGAACCTCGCGCGACATCCTACGGAGCGTGATTGCCGATCGGGAGTCCCTTATCCTTTTGCAGGGTTCCCCCGAACACCCGGTACTCTGGTCTGCGGCAGTCGGCGGCGCGCGATGCGCAACGTCCGGCTTTCCCACCCTCGGGGCCTTAGCTCAGTTGGTAGAGCGCTGTCTTTGCATGGCAGATGTCAGGGGTTCGACTCCCCTAGGCTCCACTCCCGAGAAACCCCCTGACCTGTGCTCGAGACGGTCAGGGGGTTCTTTGCGCGCTCCTGGTGCCCACTCGGCCGCTCCGCTCCCCGTGCGCGCTCCCCTGCCCGGCCGGTCCGCGCCCCTGAGGTTCCTCGGGCCGGCATCACGGACGGTCGACCGTGGCGGTCCGCCCACTGCTCGGAGCAGGCCTTCTGCACGGGCGGAAGTCCCAGGCAAGGACAAGGGATTGATCCGTTCACGGGTCCGCATCCGGCGGATCAAGCAACAGGACGGCCCGGCGAGCTCATACGACGGATGGCGGGGGACCAGGAGCGGTCCCCCGCCATCCGAGGCGTCGCACAGCTGCAGCCGCAGCCCGTGCACGGGCCGGACCAGCCGCGGTCCGAACCGGCGCCGGCGATGCGCCGGCCACGGCCCGCACCGCCGCCGGCGCCGACCGGGGCCGCCGCCGGCTCAGCCCTGTTCGCCCCGCTTGCGCTGGTCCGCCTCCGCCTGCTTCGCCTGCACCTCCGGGTCCAGGGCCTCGCTGCCGTCCACCGAGGTGAGCGGCGGACGGTCGCCGAGCTCCGTGGCGGCGGGCGGTTCGACCAGCCAGTCCGGGTTGGCCTGCCGGTCCCACCACTTCCAGGCGGCCACGGCCGCTCCGGCGACGGCGCCGATCACCAGGAGGCGCTTGGTGGCCCGGCCGCAGGTGGCGCGGCGCCGGCGCTTCCGCACCAGTTTCTCGACCTCGGCCCGGGTCACCTGGCCGCGCAGCGCGGCGAGGGCGGCGGCACTGCGTTCCACCGCTTCCTCCCGCACCGGTTCGGCGGCGGCGACCGCCTGCTCGACCCGGGGCACGGTGTACTCGGCGGCCTGCCGCGCGGCCTTGCGGGCGCGCTTCGCGGCCCGGGTGGCGGCGGCGTCGACCTTGGGCGGCAGCGATTCCCGGGCCTGGTGCAGCCCGTGCTGGATACGGGGCTGGAGGTGGGCGTCGTACTGGACGAGCGCGGTCTCGCGGGCCTGCTGAGCGGCCTGGGACACCTTGGGCGCCAGCCGTGCGCGGGCCTCGTGCGCGTACTGCACGGCCTGGTCCTTCGCCGTGCCGGCATAGGGCGCCACCACCTCCGCGGCGTGCAGCACGCTGTCCTTCGCGGTGCCGGTCGCGGCGCGCACGCTGTCGATGCGGGTCACAGGAACCTCCTCCTCGGTGGCGGTACGGTTTTCGCCTTTCCACCCGATAAGAGATCATGCCCCTGCGGGGTCCGTACGGCATGCGTGGACAGGCATCCGGGTCACGTTCCCCGAAAGGGGGGACGGCTTCCCCGACCCGATGGGGGGACGGCTTCCCCGAAAGCACGGACCGAGGCGCCGCAGAGGAAGGACAGGGGCGCCACAGCGGCCTCTCCCGTCACGGGCGGGCATTCCGTCACCCGCCAACGGTCCGGCGGCTACTCGTCGCGACGAAGTCCGTGCGAGGATCGGTGGACGTCAGTGAGAACTACGGAAGGCAGATCGTGGCTGAGCAGCTCTACGCCACCCTGAAGACCAATCGCGGCGACATCGTGGTCCGGCTCCTGCCGAACCACGCGCCGAAGACGGTCAAGAACTTCGTCGAGCTTGCCGAGGGCACTCGCGAGTGGACCCACCCGGAGACCGGCAAGCGGTCCCAGGACAAGCTGTACGACGGCACGGTCTTCCACCGGGTGATCAGCGGCTTCATGATCCAGGGCGGCGACCCGCTGGGCAACGGCACGGGCGGCCCGGGCTACGAGTTCGGTGACGAGTTCCACCCGGACCTCGCCTTCGACCGTCCCTACCTGCTCGCCATGGCGAACGCCGGCCCGGGCACCAACGGCTCGCAGTTCTTCATCACGGTCTCGCCCACGGCGTGGCTGACCGGCAAGCACAGCATCTTCGGTGAGGTCGTCGACCCGAAGAGCCAGCAGGTCGTGGACGCCATCGCGACCGCCGACACCAACCCGCGCACCGACCGTCCGCTGCAGGACGTCGTCATCGAGTCGGTCGTCGTGGAGACCCGCGAGGGCTGACCGAACGGGAACCGAACTGCCCCGCCCGTCCGTATGACGGGCGGGGCAGGTCTTTGGCACGCGCCCGGCGGGCACACACCGGGTGGGCGGGCGTCCGGGCCGAGAGGGCACCGGACAGGCCCATGCCATCCGGTGGGAGCCTGCCACCCGGCAGGAGTGCACCGGCAGGACGGAGACGAGGGAACCGATGGATCAGGCGCCAGGAAGCTCGGACGCTCCCGAGGCCGCGGGCGGCCTGCCCGGCTGCTACCGGCATCCGGACCGCGAGACGGGTATCAGCTGCACCCGCTGCGAGCGGCCCATCTGCCCGGAGTGCATGGTCAGTGCGTCCGTCGGCTTCCAGTGCCCCACCTGTGTGAAGGAGGGGTCGGGCACCGGCCACGCCCCGCAGGCCACGCGCCCGCGGACGATAGCGGGCGGCTCGGTGGCCGACGATCCGCGTCTGGTCACCAAGATCCTGCTGGGGCTGAACCTGGCGCTCTGGTTCGCCGTGCTCGGCGCCGGCGACCGGCTCGTCGACGAGCTCGACCTGGTCGGCCGGCTGCAGTACTACTACGGCGGCCCGGTCGAGGGCGTCGCGGAGGGCCAGTGGTACCGCCTGCTGACCGCGATGTTCCTGCACCAGCAGCTGATGCACATCGCGTTCAACATGCTGTCGCTGTGGTGGCTCGGTCCGCCCCTGGAGGCCGCCCTCGGCCGGGTGCGCTATGTCGCGCTCTACCTGCTCTCCGGGCTCGGCGGCAGCGCGCTGTCGTACCTGCTCGCGTCCCCGGGCCAGCCCTCGCTGGGTGCGTCCGGTGCCGTCTTCGGCCTGCTCGGCGCGACCGCCGTGCTGATGCGCCGGATGAACTACGACATGCGGCCGGTCATCGCCCTGCTGGTGCTCAACCTGATCTTCACCTTCACCTGGGGGAACATCGCCTGGCAGGCCCATATCGGCGGGCTGGTGGTGGGGGCGGCGGTCGCGTACGGCCTGGTCCACGCGCCGCGTGAGCACCGCGCCCTGGTGCAGCGGGCCACCTGCCTGGCAGCGCTTCTGGCGATCGTCGCGGTGGTGTGCGTACGGACCCTGCAGCTCACCCCCTGAGGGACTTCCGGCGGCCCGGACGGGGCCGTTGTCCACAGCGGGTGGCGAATCTTGTGCGTGCTGTGCGGAGATGGCTACGGGAATCGCACTGACCTGCGTTTTCCCAGTACCGCGCAGGGGTGACGGGTGGGTGGTAGGACGTACCACCAGTCACACCGGCGTCAATGCTCAAGGGGTTATCCACAGATCGTCTGACCTTTTCCCCATGTGGACAGGGCTGTGGATAACTCTGTGGGCAACCTTGGGGCAAGGCTTGCGGCGGACCGCGCCGGGCGGTACGTCGAGTGGTGCTCCGACCGGCGCGCCGACCGCTACTTCCACTGGGTGGAGACCACGAACCCCGCGGCGATGAAGCCGAAGCCGACGACGATGTTCCAGTTGCCCAGGGAGCCGACCGGCATGTCGCCGGCGGTCACGTAGAAGACCACGATCCAGGCGAGGCCGATCAGGAACATGGCCAGCATCAGCGGCGCGACCCAGCTGCGGCTGGTCAGCTTGATATTGGTCTGCTTCGCCGGCGGGGGCGTGAATTCGGCCTTCTTGCGGATACGTGACTTCGGCACGAGGGTCTCTCCTGTCGATGCGCTGCGTGACCGCGCAGTGATCTGGGTCTGTCGCCGGGGCGAGGCCCGACGGGGCGTACGTTCACCCCGGGGGCGTCCGTTAGCGTAGTCCTTCCGCGGCGCAGAAGGAGATAAGGGTACGGTGAGCAATTCTGCCGACACCGATACCGGCCGGGTCCGGCGGCTCCGCCGGTTCCGTCCGGTGCGACTGCTGACCGCCGCCGTGTTCGCACTCGCCGGGCTCATCTTCTGGACCAGCTTCAACACGGCCCAGGGTACAAACCTCCGCTCCGACGACTCGATGCTCCGGCTCTCCGACCTGATCCGTGAGCGCAGCCGGAAGAACGCCGAGCTCACCGACGAGGCGGCCACCGCCCGGAGCCAGGTCGACCGGCTCGCCGAGCGGGACGACGGCAGCACGGAGGCCGAGAAGGTCAAGCTCGACGCGCTGGAGCGGGTCGCGGGCACCAAACCGCTCAAGGGGTCCGGGGTGGCGGTCACCCTCACCGACGCGCCCCCCAACGCCACCGCCCGTATCCCCGGAGTCCCCGAACCGCAGCCCAACGATCTCGTCATCCACCAGCAGGACCTCCAGGCCGTCGTCAACGCCCTCTGGCAGGGCGGCGCCCGCGGGATCAAGGTCATGGACCAGCGGCTCATCTCGACCAGCGCGGTCCGCTGCGTGGGCAACACCCTGATCCTCCAGGGCCGCGTCTACTCGCCGCCGTACAAGGTGACGGCCGTCGGCAACACCGAACGGCTCCAGACGGCGCTGGCCGAGTCCCCGGCCATCCAGAACTACATGCAGTACGTCAACGCCTACGGGCTGGGCTGGAAAGTCGAACAGCAGCAGGCGGTGACTCTGCCCGGCTACTCCGGCACAGTGGACCTGCACTACGCCAAGCCCGTGAAGTGACCCGGGACGAAGGGGGCCGCCGTTGCCGGCACCGGTGACCGCGCGACTGATCGTCAGAACGCTGAGCGAATTGTGCGTCACCGTCGGCAGCGTCATCGTGCTGTTCGTCACCTATGTGCTGTTCTGGACGGGGGTCCGTGCCGACAGCGCGATGCACGGCGAGATCGACCGTCTCCAGGAGCGGTGGTCGGACGGTCCGGTCGCGGGAGCGCCGGCCGGACCGGAACCGGACGGCCCCGGAGCCCCGCCCACCGCTGCGCCCTCCGCGCGGGGGAAGGCGTTCGCCGTGATGTACATCCCCCGTTTCGGGGACAGTTGGGCCAAGCCGGTGCTGGAGGGAACGGACCGGGACACCCTCGCCCGCGGCCTCGGCCACTACGCGCGCACCGCCCCGCTCGGCGCGCGTGGGAACTTCTCCGTGGCCGGCCACCGCCGCACCCACGGGGACCCGTTCAAGGACTTCCCGAAGCTGCGCCCCGGGGACGCCGTGGTGCTGACCGACGGCACGACCTGGTTCACCTACCGCATCGACCGCAGGCCGTACCGCACGCTGCCTACCGACACCGGGGTGATCGACCCGGTTCCGCGGAAGTCGGGATACGGCGGGCCGGGCCGCTATCTCACCCTCACCACCTGCGACCCGGAGTGGGGACACAGCCACCGGCTGATCGCCTGGGCACACCTGGACGACACCCGCCGCGTCGGACGCGGGAAGCCCGACGCATTGCGCAGCTGACCCACCTTCCCCCCGCTCCGACCTTTACTCTGGAGCTGCAATCGGCTTCATCATCGGCAAGTGGGGACAGCATGTACGGCTGGATCTGGCGGCATCTGCCGGGGAACGCCTGGGTACGGGCGGGGATCTCGCTCATGCTCGTACTGGCGATCGTCTTCGTTCTCTTCCAGTACGTCTTCCCGTGGGCGGAGCCCCTGCTTCCGTTCAACGACGTGACAGTCGACAACGGCGGAGGACCTTCAGCCCGATGAGTGCACGCATTCTCGTCGTCGACAACTACGACAGCTTCGTCTTCAACCTCGTCCAGTACCTCTACCAGCTCGGCGCCGAGTGCGAGGTGCTGCGCAACGACGAGGTCGCGACCGCCCACGCCCAGGACGGCTTCGACGGCGTCCTGCTGTCCCCGGGCCCCGGAACGCCGGAACAGGCCGGGGTGTGCACCGCCATGGTGCGGCACTGCGCGGACACCGGAGTCCCGGTGTTCGGCGTGTGTTTGGGCATGCAGTCGATGGCGGTCGCCTACGGCGGGGTCGTCGACCGCGCCCCCGAGCTGCTGCACGGCAAGACCTCCCTGGTCACGCACGAGGGCAGCGGGGTCTTCAGGGGACTCCCCTCGCCGTTCACGGCCACCCGCTACCACTCGCTCGCCGTCGAACGCGGCACCGTCCCGGACGAGTTGGAGGTCACGGCCTGGACGGAGACCGGCATCGCCATGGGCCTGCGCCACCGCGATCTCCCGGTGGAGGGCGTGCAGTTCCACCCCGAGTCGGTGCTCACCGAGTGGGGCCACCGGATGCTCGCCAACTGGCTGGTGGTGTGCGGCGATTCCGGCGCCGTCGAACGATCCGCGGGACTGGCGCCGGTGGTCGGCAAGGTCGGCGCGTGACCGCACTCCGCCCCGAACGCGACACCGGGTCGCCGTACGGAGAGCCGTACGGCGAGTCCGGTACGTTCGAGGCGGCTGTCGGGCGGCTCCACGATCCGCTGAACGACCCGCTGCCCGGCCAGGCCCCCGATCAGGCCCCCGGTCACGGCACGGGCAGCCGGGCGCTGGGCCATGTGCCCCACCAACTCCCGCGCCAGGAGCCGGAACCGCCGGCCGTCGCGTGGCCGGGGGCCCGGCCGGAGCACGGCCCGCTGCCCGGTGCCGAGGCGCCGTCCACGGCGTACGGCCAGGGGTACGCCGACCCGCACGCCCGGGCGTACGGCACGCCCCAGGAGCCCGCGCAGGCGCATCTGCCCCTCCCGCCGGAGAACCCGCCCTCCTACACCCCCGCGGACGCGTGGCGGGTGCTGGAGCAGACACCCGCCCCGGAGGGCTACGCGGCCCCGCAGGAGCCGACGATGGGCCGCGCCGCCCGCCGGGCGGCGGCCCGTCGCCGCGCCTCGGGCCCCGCCGGTGACGCCCCGCCGGCTGCGGACGGCCGGGAACCCGCCGCCGGTGCCGACGGGCTCGGCGACGAGCGGACCGTGGCGCTGCGCGTGGACGAGCTGCGCAACGTCGCGGGCGGCTCCGCCGCCGTCGGGGCACCGGCGGGAGGCCGGGCCGCCCGGCGCAAGGCCGCACAGGGCGGCGGGCGCCGCCGGGCCGGGCACGGACGGCGCGCGGCCGGACCGGCCGCCTCCGCCGCGTCCGGCACGGCCGCCGCCGCTCCGCTCTCCCGGGTGGAGGCCCGGCGGCAGGCGCGAGCGCGCAAGGATCCGCCGAGTGTGATCGCCAGCCGCGTCCTGGGTGAGACGTTCATCACCATCGGTGTGCTGATGCTGCTGTTCGTGACGTATCAGCTCTGGTACACCAATGTTCTCGCCCAGCAGGAGGCCGGCGGCGCCGCCAGCAATCTGCAGAAGGAGTGGGACGGCAAGGGCGCGCGCAGCGCCGGCGCGTTCTCGCCCGGGCAGGGCTTCGCCATCATGTACATCCCCAAGCTGGACGTGAAGGTCCCCATCGCCGAGGGCATCGACAAGAACAAGGTGCTCGACCACGGCATGGTCGGCCACTACGCCGACGGGAAGCTGAAGACGGCGATGCCCTGGGACAAGAAGGGGAACTTCGCGGTCGCGGGCCACCGCAACACCCACGGTGAGCCCTTCCGGTACATCAACCGCCTCAACCCGGGCGACGAGATCATCGTTGAGACGCAGCGCACGTTCTACACGTACGAGATGGCGAGCATCCTTCCGCAGACGCCGCCGTCCAACACCGATGTGATCAAGCCGGTTCCCCCGGGTTCGGGCTTCACCGGACCGGGGCGCTACATCACGCTGACGACCTGCACACCCGAGTTCACCAGCACGTATCGAATGATCGTCTGGGGAAGGATGGTCGATGAGCGGGCCCGCAGCCAGGGCAAACCGGACGCGCTCGTCGGCTAGACCCCGCGCTCCGCAGGGCCGGAGCCGCTGAGCAGCACCGAGAACCCGAGCAGCACCGAAGAAGCAGCACCCGAGCACCAGAGCACACGGAAAAATCGAAACGGAGTACGACGCGGTGGCAGTGACCCATCACGCAGAGGACACCGAGGCACAGCCACCGCGACCCCAGCGCCCTCGACGGCGGGCAGCCGCCGTCGTCAGCGTCATCGGGGAACTGCTGATCACGGCGGGCCTGGTGCTCGCCCTGTTCGTCGTCTACTCGCTGTGGTGGACGAACGTGCTGGCCGACCGGGACGCCTCGGAGAAGGGCCACCAGATCCGGGATCGCTGGGCGGACGGCCCCGGGCCCCTGGACACCAAGGACGGCATCGGCTTCCTGCACGTACCGGCGATGAAGAACGGTGAGGTGCTCGTCACCAAGGGCACCGGTTCCGACGAGCTCAACCACGGCGTGGCCGGCTACTACACCAAGCCGGTCAAGTCGGCGATGCCCTGGAACCGGACCGGCAACTTCTCGCTGGCCGCCCACCGCGACGGCCACGGCGCGAAGTTCCACAACATCGACAAGGTGGACGAGGGCGATCCGGTCGTCTTCGAGACCCGCGACACCTGGTACGTCTACAAGGTCTTCGCCAAGCTCCCGGAGACCTCCAAGTACAACGTGGACGTCCTGGACCGCATCCCGAAGGAGTCGGGGCGGAAGAAGCCGGGCCGCTACATCACCCTCACGACCTGTACTCCGGTGCTCACGTCGAAGTACCGGTACATCGTCTGGGGCGAGCTGGAGCGCACCGAGAAGGTCGACGCGGACCGCACGCCCCCGAAGGAACTGAGCTGACCCCGCAGAGGCGGAGCAGGCACAGGGACGTCGGGCCGGAACGCCGGGTGCACGGCACCCGGTGGATCCGGGCGGACGGGCCGTGACCCGGTCGCCGGTGCCCCCGGCCCCGCGGCGCCGCTGAGGCGTACCTCGGCGCCGGCCCGGTGGCCGGTGCCCGCACAACGGCTCCACGGGCCTCTCCGCCGCCGTGAGAGCCCCGGCGGTCCGGCGGCGGGGCTCACGGCGGCGCCCCGGGAAACATCGCAGAGGGCCCCTGACACCGTGCAGGTGTCAGGGGCCCTCTGTCATGCCGTGCAGCGCGTCACGCCCTGCGGCGGCTCAGTTCTTCTTGCCCTTCTCGCCGCCCGTGCCGCCGAAGAGGATTCCGCCGTCGTCGCCGCCCTGGGCCGGGCTGGTGACCAGGCCGACCTGGTCGCCCTTCTTCACCTGGGTACCGGCCGCCGGGCTGGAGGCGACCACGGTGGCGTCGTCCTCCTGCGCCGGACCGGCGGACTGGACGACCAGGCCGGCGTCCTCCAGGGCCTTCTTGGCGTCCTTGAGCTTCTGGTTCGTCACGTCCGGCATGGCGAACTGTTCGGCCTGCTTCGCCACGACCAGGGTGACCGTCGAGCCCGCGGTCACCTCGCTGTTGCCGGTGGGCGTCTGGGAGACCACCGTGCCGGGAGCGGCGTCGGCACTCTCCGTCTCCCGCTTCTGCACCGTGAAGCCCAGCCCCTCGAGCTGCTGCTTCGCCGCGTCGAACGGCTGGTTGGTGACGTCCGGGACCTGGGTCTTCGTCTTCTCCTTGGCCACGGTGAGCGTGATCGTGGCGGTCTTCGCCCGCTCACTGCCCGCCGCCGGAGTCTGCTCGATCACCGTGCGCGGCGTCCGGTCCGACTCGACCTGCTTGGTCAGGATCTTGTCGAAGCCCTTGCGCTGGAGACGGCTCCGGGCGTCGTCGAGCGGCAGGTCCTCGACGTCCGGGACGGAGACCAGCTCGGGACCCGAGCACAGGGTGACCTTCACGGTCCCCTTCTTCTCGACCTGGGCGCCCTGCTCCGGATCCTGCTTGGTGACCTGGTTCTTCTTGACGTTGTCGCAGGACGTCGAGCCGTCCTTGACCACGCTGAAGCCGCCGTTCTCACCCTGCGCCTTGGCCTCGGACAGGGAGTCGCCGACCAGGTTGGGTACGTCCACCTGATCTTCCGGCCGGTCGCCGGCGAAGATCTCCCGGCCGATGAAAATCGCTCCGACCAGCACGAGTATGCCCGCGACCACCAGCAGCACCGTGGAGGTGTTGCTCTTCTTGCCGCCGCCGCGACGGCCGCCGCCCCGCTCGTCGTAGCCGAAGCCGCCGTCGTCGTCCCGCATCGGCGGCAGCATCGACGTCTGCCCGTTCCCGTCCTGCGGGCGCAGAGCGGTCGTCGGGTGGTCGCCGCCGTACGCGCCGTAACCGACCGCCCCCATGGCCGCCGTCGCCGCCACGGGCTGGCCCTCGAGTGCGGCCTCGATGTCGGCCCGCATCTCGTCGGCCGACTGGTAGCGGTAGTCGGGATCCTTGGTGAGCGCCTTGAGGACGATGGCGTCCATCTCCGGAGCGATCTCCGGATCGAAGGTGCTCGGCGGCTGCGGCTCCTCCCGGACGTGCTGGTACGCCACGGCGACCGGCGAGTCGCCCACGAAGGGCGGCCGCACGGTCAGCAGCTCGTACAGCAGACAGCCGGTGGAGTAGAGGTCCGAGCGCGCGTCGACCTGCTCGCCCTTGGCCTGCTCGGGCGAGAGGTACTGCGCGGTGCCGATGACGGCCGCCGTCTGCGTCATGGTCATGCCGGAGTCGCCCATGGCGCGGGCGATGCCGAAGTCCATCACCTTGACTTGACCGGTGCGCGTCAGCATGACGTTCGCCGGCTTGATGTCACGGTGCACGATGCCCGCGCGGTGGGAGTACTCCAGCGCCTGGAGGATCCCCACGGTCATCTCCAGCGACCGCTCGGGCAGCAGCTTTCTGCCGGAGTGCAGCAGCTCACGGAGAGTCGACCCGTCCACGTACTCCATGACGATGTACGGGATCGAGACCCCGTCGACGTAGTCCTCGCCGGTGTCGTACACGGCGACGATCGACGGGTGGTTGAGCGATGCGGCCGACTGGGCCTCTCGGCGGAACCGGGCCTGGAACGACGGGTCACGGGCCAGGTCGACCCGCAGCGTCTTCACAGCCACGGTGCGACCGAGGCGGGTGTCATGGGCGAGGTACACCTCGGCCATGCCACCGCGCCCGAGCACCGAGCCCAGCTCGTACCGGCCGCCGAGGCGACGCGGCTCTTCCATAGCTTTCTCCAGCCCTCTCCGTCTTTCCCGGCGCACCGGTGTGGGTCCGGCAGTGTGCTGTTCGGGCCTACCGTACCCGGCACGCCGTGGGGGTCCCGGACACGACCGCTACCTGATACCGGACCGGTACGGTCTCGTGGGCGGTTCGGTTCAGACCGTGATCCCGGTCACTTGTCGTCGTTGACGACCGCCTCCATGATGTTCCGCGCGATCGGAGCGGCCAGACCGCCACCCGAGATGTCGTCCCGGTTGGCGCTGCCGTCCTCGACGACGACGGCCACCGCGACCGGGCTGCCGTTGTCGGTCTTGGCGTACGAGATGAACCAGGCGTACGGCTTCTCGCTGTTGTCCACACCGTGCTGCGCCGTACCGGTCTTGCCACCCACGGTGGTCCCCGGGATCTGGGCGTTCTTGCCGGTGCCGTCCTGGACGACCGTCTCCATCATTTCCTGGAGCTTCTGGGCGTTCTCCGGCTTCAGCGGCCGGCTCATCTCCTTGGGAGTGTGCTGCTCGACCTTGGTGAGGTTGCGCGCCCGCAGCTCGTCCACCATGTACGGCTCCATCAGCTTGCCGTCGTTGGCGACCGCGGAGGCGACCATGGCCATCTGGAGCGGGGTGGTGGCGGTGTTGAACTGGCCGATGGAGGACAGGGCGTTGCCCGGCCGGTCCATCTTGTCGTCGTAGACGCTCTTGTCGGCGCGGACCGGGGTGAAGACTTCCTTGTTGAAGCCGAACTTCTCGGCCTGCTTCACCATCTTGTCCCGGCCCACGTCGTCACCGAGCTTGCCGAAGACGGTGTTGCAGGACACCTTGAGCGCGTCCCGGAGCGTGGCGTTCTCGCAGGGGATGTTCCCCTCGTTCTCCAGGTTCCGGGAGCTGAGCGGCAGCTGCCACGGCAGCGGGGACTTGGTGTTCGCGTCGATGTCGTCGACCACGCCGTTCTCCAGGGCGGCGGCGGCGGTGACGACCTTGAAGGTCGAGCCGGGCGGGTAGGTCTCCCGCAGCGCCCGGTTGACCATCGGCTTGTCCTTGTCCTTGTTGAGCTCGACCCAGGCCTTCTCGTCGTCCGTGCCGTTGCCGGCGAAGCTCGACGGGTCGTAGCTCGGGGTGCTCGCCAGGGCGAGGATCGCACCGGTCTTCGGGTCGAGCGCGACCGCGGCGCCCTTCTTGTCGCCCAGCCCCTTGAAGGCGGCCTTCTGCGCCTTCGCGTTGAGGGTGGTGACGACCTGCCCGCCCTTCTTCTCCTTGCCGGTGATCATGTCCAGCGTGCGGTTGAAGAAGAGCCGGTCGTCGTCGCCGGTGAGGATGCCGTCGTACAGCTCCTCGAGCTGGTTGGCGCCGAAGGCCTGCGAGGCGCGGCCGGTGACCGGGGCCCACATCGGCCCGTTCTTGTAGGTGCGCTTGAACTTGAAGTCGCTGCCGGTCGTCTCGCGGTGGCCGGTGATCGGCTTGCCGTCGACGATGATGTCGCCGCGCTCCTGGCTGTAGCGGCCGATGGCCACCCGGCGGTTGTGGGAGTCGGTGGAGAGCTCCTCGGCCTGGACGAACTGGACCCAGTTGACCCGGACCAGCAGGGCGAGGACGAGCAGGCCGCAGAAAATGGCGACCCGGCGGAGAGGCTTGTTCACGGTCGGACCACCTGGGTCATCTCGGCGTCGGTGGACGGAGCAGGGGCCGGGGCCGGCCGGCGCGCGGTGTCGCTGATGCGCAGCAGAACGGCGACGAGGGCCCAGTTGGCGATGACGGACGAGCCACCCTGCGCGAGGAAGGGCATGGTCATACCGGTCAGCGGGATGAGCCCGGTCACGCCGCCCGCGACGACGAAGACCTGAAGGGCGAACGCGCCGGAGAGGCCGACGGCCAGCAGCTTGCCGAACGGGTCACGCGCGGCCAGGGCGGTGCGCACGCCGCGCTCGATGAGCAGGCCGTACAGCACCAGGATCGCCATCAGACCGGTGAGGCCGAGCTCCTCGCCGACGGTGGCGAGGATGTAGTCGCTCTTGGGGGCGATGCCGCCGATGAGACGGGAGTAGCCCTGACCGAGGCCGGAGCCGAAGATGCCGCCGGAGCCGAAGGAGTACATCGCCTGGGCGGTCTCGGTGACACCGCCGTTGACCAGCCGCAGCGGGTCCAGCCAGTCGTCGACACGGCGCTGGACGTGGCCCGCGAAGGACGCCACGGCGACGGCGCCGGCCCCGCTCAGCGTGAGGCCGAAGACGACCCAGCTGGTGCGTTCGGTCGCCACGTACAGCATGATCACGAAGAGGCCGAAGAACAGCAGCGAGGTGCCGAGGTCGGTCTCGAAGACCAGGATCAGCAGGCTGAGGGCCCAGATCACCAGAATCGGGCCGAGGTCACGGCCGCGCGGCAGGTAGAGGCCCATGAACCGGCGGCTGGCCAGTGCCAGCGCGTCCCGCTTCACCATCAGGTAGCCGGCGAAGAAGACCGCGATGACGATCTTCGCGAACTCACCGGGCTGGAGGGAGCCGACACCGGGAATGGTGATCCAGATGCGTGCGCCGAACCGGGCCGGGAAGAACATCGGGAGGATCAGCAGGACCAGCGCCACGACCATGGAGATGTAGGTGTAGCGCTGCAGGACGCGGTGGTCCTTCAGGAAGACCAGCACCCCGAGGAAGAGCGCGACACCGAGGGTGGACCACATCAGCTGGCCCGGCGCCATGGCACCGCCGAGCGTCGGTGTGCTGATGGACGGCTCCAGGTCGAGCCGCCAGATGAGGACCAGGCCCAGACCGTTGAGCAGGGTGGCGATGGGCAGCATCAGCGGGTCGGCGTACGGGGCGAACTTGCGCACCATCAGGTGCGCGACGCCCGCGAGGAGGCCGAGCCCGACGCCGTAGCCGAGCATGCCGGTCGGCATGGTGCCGTCCTTGGCCAGGCCGACGTTGGCATAGGCGAAGACCGGGATCAGGATCGCGAAGACAAGGAGCGCGAGCTCGGTGTTGCGACGGCTCGGCGCTCCCACGGAGCTGATCGTGGTCGTGTTCGTGGTGCTGGTCATGGTCCGGATGGCCCCCTACGGCTACTGCTGGGTGCTATCGCACTGCTTGGCCAGCTGCTTCTCTTCCTCCGACAAGCTGGGGCCGGGCGACGGAGTGGCGCTGCTGGACGGGCGGGTCGTTTCGGTCGTGCTGCGGGTCGAGACATTGCTGCCCGAGGCACTGCTGCTCGGACTGCTGCTCGGGCTGGCGCTCGCATTCGGCTTGGACTGGCGTTCCTCGGCCTTGCGGCGTTCCTCGGCGGCCTGCTTCCGGGCGTTCTCGGCCCGCTCGGCGCTCTTCTGGCACGCCGAGGCCTGCTTGTTCAGCTCCGAGACCTTGCCCTTGGCCTGGTCGAGGCTGCCCACCGCGATCGTCTCCTTGACCTGGTTCCGCTGGTAGGCGGGGAGGTACTTGAGTTCGATCTCGGGGTGGTCCTCATGGACCTCGTTGAGGCTGATCCAGGCCAGATCCTGGCTGATGCCCTGGTACAGCGCGATGTGCTCACCCTTGGTGCCCACGTAGTACTGGGTCTGGGTCCAGGTGTAGCCGCCGTACAGGGCGCCGCCGAGGGCACCGAGCGCCAGCGTGATGATCAGCGAACGCTTCAGCCACCGGCCGCGACGGCGGGGCTTGGTGAAGTCCTCGTCGGTGTACGCGCCGTAGCCGCCGTCGGAGAGATCGGCGATGTCACCGCTGCCGGGCGGACCGAAGCCCCCCGCGCCTGAGGGGCTCTGCGGCGGTACGCCGCGGCCCAGTTCGGCCGCGCGGCCGGCCGGGGTCTCCATGGCGCCGCCGTCACCGAGCTGGTGCTGGTTCTCGGCCACCGCGCCCACCACGACGGGGGTGTCGTTGAGCTGCCCGGTGAGGGTGTCGCCGTCGTCCACGTCGAAGACGTCGGCGACGATGCAGGTGATGTTGTCGGGGCCGCCGCCGCGCAGCGCGAGCTGGATCAGGTCCTGCACGGTCTCGTGCGGGCCCTGGTACCCGGCGAGGGTGTCCTCGAGCGTCTCGTGGCTGACGACGCCGGAGAGGCCGTCGGAGCAGATGAGATACCGGTCACCGGCCCGGACCTCGCGGATCGAGAGGTCGGGCTCGACGTGGTCGCCGCTGCCCAGCGCCCGCATCAGCAGCGAACGCTGCGGATGCGTGGTGGCCTCCTCCTCGGTGATCCGGCCCTCGTCGACCAGCCGCTGCACCCAGGTGTGGTCCTGGGTGATCTGGGTGAGCACGCCGTCCCGCAGCAGATAGGCGCGGGAGTCGCCGACGTGCACGAGGCCGAGCCGCTGTCCGGTCCACAGCAGGGCGGTGAGCGTGGTGCCCATGCCCTCGAGCTGGGGGTCCTCCTCGACCATGACCCGCAGCTGGTCGTTGGCCCGCTGCACGGCCGTCCCGAGGGACGTCAGGATGTCGGAGCCCGGGACGTCGTCGTCGAGCTGGACCAGCGTGGAGATGACCTCGGAGCTGGCGACCTCGCCGGCGGCCTGGCCTCCCATCCCGTCGGCGATGGCGAGGAGGCGGGGACCGGCGTAGCCGGAGTCCTCGTTGCCCTCGCGGATCATGCCTTTGTGCGATCCGGCGGCGAAACGCAGTGACAGACTCATGCGCACCTCGCCCGTCGGCTCCGGGTACATCCGCACGGTGCCCACCCTCCGGTCGGGAGCTTGCCGAGGCCTGTTGACAACGAGGCCACGGCTCGCTCGCTCCGCTCGCTCATTGTCGTACTACTTCCGCAGCTCGATGACGGTCTTGCCGATGCGGATCGGCGCGCCCAGCGGAATCGGGGTCGGGGTGGTGAGTCGGGTCCGGTCGAGGTACGTGCCGTTGGTGGACCCGAGGTCCTCGACGATCCACTGGCCGTCACGGTCCGGGTAGATCCTGGCATGCCTGCTGGACGCGTAGTCGTCGTCCAGCACGATCGTCGAGTCGTGGGCCCGGCCGAGGGAGATGGTCTGGCCCTGGAGCGAGACCGTGGTGCCCGTCAGCGAGCCCTCGGAGACCACCAGCTTGGTGGGTGCTCCGCGGCGCTGGCGGCCGGAACTGCGGCCGCCGGACTGGGTGCGCTGCTGCGGCGGCTGTTGCTGCTGGCGGCCGGAGGCCGGCGGGCGGTTCTGCTCGGAGGCGTTGCGGCGCCCCGCGCGTTGGGTCACCCGCGTTCCGAACAGATCGCTGCGAATGACCTGCACGGCCACGATGACGAACAGCCACAGTACGGCGAGAAAACCCAACCGCATGACCGTCAGGGTCAGCTCTGACATTGCCCCCGCTTCACCCTTCGGCTTGCCGGTAAACGATGGTGGTACTGCCCACGACGATCCGCGAGCCGTCGCGGAGCGTAGCGCGGGTGGTGTGCTGCCCGTCCACCACGATGCCGTTGGTGGACCCCAGATCCTGGATCGTCGAGGGCGTTCCGGTCCGGATCTCGCAGTGCCGGCGGGAGACACCGGGGTCGTCGACCCGGACGTCTGCCTCGGTGCTGCGGCCCAGCACCAGGGTCGGCCGGGAGATCTGGTGGCGGTTGCCGTTGATCTCGATCCAGCGCCGGATCTGGGCGCCCGGCATCGGCCCCCCGCCCGGACCGGGCGGTCGGGTCGCCGGGGAGGAACCGCCCTGCGGACGGCCGCCGGGCGGCGAGGTGGGCATCGGCGGTGCGCCGGCGGGCTGCGCCGGGTATCCGCCCGGATGCGGGGCGGCGGCGGGGCGCCGGCCCGCGGGGCTCTGGGACTCACTGGAGGCCAGCGTCCGGCTCCGCACGCGGTACAGACCGGTGTCGAGGTCGTCGGCCTTCTCCAGGTTGACCTTGATCGAGCCCATGAAGGTGTAGCGCTGCTGCTTGGCGTAGTCGCGCACCATGCTGGCCAGCTCGTCGCCGAGCTGGCCCGAGTACGGGCTGAGCCGGTCGTAGTCCGGTGTGCTCAATTCGACAATGAAGTCGTTGGGGACGACCGTCCGGTCGCGGTTCCAGATGGTCGCGTTGTTGTCGCACTCCCGCTGGAGTGCCCCCGCGATCTCGACGGGCTGGACCTCGGACTTGAACACCTTGGCGAAGGTGCCGTTGACGAGACCCTCGAGTCGCTGCTCGAAGCGCTTCAGTACTCCCACGGGGCACCTCCTTCCCTGATGCTCTTCCTTGAAGTCGTCCAAGTACTGCTTACTGATCGTATCCACGAGCCGCAAACACCGGTGGTTCCACTTCCCGCCATCACCGTCGAGTGTCGCCCCTCACAGGGGCCCGCCCGGAGCGGTTCGCGGGAGTGCTCGTGGGGCCGTCCCCACCGGATCGTAGAGGCGACCACCACGACAGTGTCCCGCAACCGGCGAGGTGCCCGGCCCGTGGGCGGGGAATGCGCGTGTGAACCCACCCCCGACAGCGTGCTAATCTTCTGGATGTCGGAAGGCGCTCACCCCAACGACACGGGCCGGAAGGTCCGGTTCCGGCGGGGAGAGTCGAACGGCAACACCCATGCGCGGGTGGCGGAATAGGCAGACGCGCTGGATTCAGGTTCCAGTGCCCGAAAGGGCGTGGGGGTTCAACTCCCCCCTCGCGCACCATGCGAAAGCGGGCCTCTTCGAGGTGACGATAGTCACCCGGAGGGGTCCGTTTCGTTTTACCTCCCTTCATCGCCAAGTGTGGTCGTCTCGTGGCGTTCGGTCACGGCGTGGGCGGTTTCCCGTTTCCCGTTTCCGGCTTCCAGCTTCCGGTGTTTCGGCGGTCCGCGGCTCCGGCCGCTGGGGCCGGAGCCGTTCGTCCTTGCGGCGCTGCTCGTCTCTGCTGCGCGGGAGCCGTGAGTGCCCCTGCCTCGTGCGGGAGGCCGCGGCCGGGCGTACCGCCGCCGCGGAAGAGTTGTCGAGCCGATTGCCCGGAGTTCGCCGGGAGTTGTCCCCGAGGTCGCGTTGTCCCCGAGGTCGGGTTGTCCGCGCCGTCGGGTTGCCCGGCGCCGTCGAGACGTCGGCGAGGTCCGGGGTGCGGCGCTCGCGGCCGTGAGGGCGCGGGGCGGTATGTGCTGCAGGGGTGCAGGGGTGCAGGGGTGCAGGGGTGCGGGTCCGCAGGGAATGCGCGGAGAGCCGGACCGGGGCGTGGGCGACGAGCGCACGCAGTGGGCCCCGCCGTCGACGGGGCCCACTGTCGGGGCGTCGGTGCCGGTGGGCGGTGGGTGGTCCGTGGCGGTGGGCCTCGGCCGTGCCGCGGGCCGGTCAGGCGGCGAGGCGGGCGGCGAGGGCCTCGGCCTTCTCCGTCGCGTCCTCGTGCGCCTTGGTGCGGGACGCGTCGGACAGCTCGACCAGGTCGGCCATGGCCGGGTTGCTCCGGGCGAGCGTGAGCTCCGGAACGATGAAGTCCACCTCGAGCCCGAGCATCCCGCCGAGCACCTTCTCCAGGTAGGTCTGGACGAACTCGAAGCCCTCGCGCGGGGTGCCCGGGGCGTACGAACCGCCCCGGCTGGCGATCACGGTGACCGGCGTGCCCGCCGCGGAGGGGGAGTCCCCGGCCGTCCGGCCCATCACGATCACGTGGTCGAGCCAGGCCTTGAGGGTCGAGGGAATCGTGAAGTTGTACATCGGGGCACCGATGAGCACCGCGTCGGCCTGCTCCAGCTCCTTCGCGAGGGTGTCGCGGAGGGCGAAGGCCGCCTCCTGCTCGGCGGAGTGCTCGGACGGGTCGGCGAAGGCGGCGGAGATCCCCGCGGCGTCGATGTGCGGCAGCGGGTCGGCGGCCAGGTCGCGGTGGATGACCGTGCCGTCGGGGTGCTGCGCCTCCCAGGCCTTGCGGAAGGTGGCGGCCACGTCACGGGAGGAGGAGCCGCCCAGCGGGAAGGCGGAGGAGTCGAGGTGGAGCAGCGTGGGCATGGGGTGCCTCCGGAAACGAGAAGTTGAAATCCGTACGTAGCTATTCTTAGCACAGTCACTTACTTTTCTGCAGTCCCGTACGGATGGCTAGTACGCTGAAGCCATGACGAACGGCGACGAGCAGGCGTGCAAGAAGGTCGATGCCGGCATGACGCGGGTCTTCGAGCTGTTCGGAAAGCGCTGGACCGGCCTGATCGTGTCCGTGCTGCTGCAGCGGGCGGTGCACTTCGCCGAACTCCGCCGGGCCATCCCGGGCATCAGCGAGCGCATGCTGTCGGACCGGCTGACGCAGCTCGCCGGGGCGGGCCTGGTCGTGCGGGAGGTCGACGCGGGGCCCCCGCTGCGCGTCTCCTACCGGCTCACGGAGGCCGGCCGGGCCCTGGAGCCGGCGCTGAAGGAGCTGGGGCGGTGGGCGGAGCTCCACCTTCCGGACGGGGGCGGCTGCCCCGAGCGCTTCCGCGGCTGAGGGGACGGGGGTGCGGGGGCTGAGGGGGAGGGCTGACGGCTGGGCACTGACGGCTGACGGGCTGGGTGCTGACGGCCGGGGCTGCGGCGGAGCGTGCCTGGTGCCCGGCGAACGGTGCGCGGGACTGCCGGCGCGCGGCGGTGCGGCACGGTGCGCCCTCGTCCTCGTTCTCCTGGCCCTCTCGCCGCTCCCTCGCAGGTCGCGCCCGGTGCGAACATTCCCATGCCCGACCGCCGGGCGCCGTCCGCCGAGGTTGTCCACAGGGCCTGCGGCGGCCGGGAACCGGCGGTACGGTCGTGGCCCAGTCGTAGTGGGTGGTTACGGGGAGGCGGCACATGATGGCCGAGGCCGAGGCGGACACGGGACGTGCGGAGCGGCCGGGCAGGCGGATTCCTCATGTGCCGGGGTTCGCCCCCTGGCCGGAGGGATCCCCCACGCCGAAGGAGCGGGGCAAGGCGCTGCGGGAGCGGGTGCCGCGCTCCGCGCACGCCGAGGCGGCGCTCGGTGCGGGGCGGCCGGATGCCCTGACGGCCGTCGAGGAGTCCAACGCCGGGCGGCTCCCGGAGCTGACGCCGATCCGGGTCGGCCGCATGGCCGCGAACCCGTTCGCCTTCCTCCGCGGATCGGCGGGGCTGATGGCGTACGACCTGTCGGGCACGCCGGTCACCGGGATCGGCGCGCAGATCTGCGGTGACGCGCACGCCGGGAACTACGGCCTCTACGGCGACCCCCTGGGCAATCTCGTCATGGACATCAACGACTTCGACGAGACCGTGCACGGGCCCTGGGAGTGGGATCTCAAACGGTTGGCCACCTCGCTCGTGCTGGCGGGCCGGGTGGCGGGCGCGGACGAGGACACCTGCCGGAAGGCGGCACAGGACACCGCGGGGGCCTACCGCCGTACCGCCCGGCTGCTCGCAAAGATGCCGGTGCTGGACGCCTGGAACGCCATCGCCGACGAGGAACTGGTCTCCCACACCGACGCGCGCGACCTGATCGGCACCCTGCAACGGGTCTCGGAGAAGGCGCGGCGCAACACCAGTGCGCGATTCGCCGCCAAGGCGACCGAGAGCCTCCCGGACGGCGGTCGGGGCTTCACGGACGCCCCGCCGGTGCTGCGGCGGGTCCCCGACGCCGAGGCCGCCGCGGTGGCATCCGCGCTGCCCGACTATCTCCGGACACTGCCGCCGGACCGGCTGCCGCTGCTCGGGCGGTACGCGGTGCACGACGTCGCCTTCCGGGTCGTCGGCACCGGCAGTGTGGGCCTGCGGTCCTATGTGGTGCTGCTGCTCGACGATCTGGGCGAGCCGCTGGTGCTCCAGGTCAAGGAGGCGCGGCCCTCGGTGCTGCTGCCCCACGTGGAGAAGGCCGGATTCGGCACGCACCAGGAGCGCCGCGGCGGGCACGAGGGGCAGCGCGTGGTGCTCGGCCAGCAGCGGATGCAGGTGGTGAGCGACCTCCTGCTCGGCTGGGCCACCGTCGACGGGCGTCCGTTCCAGGTCCGGCAGTTCCGGAACCGGAAGGGCAGCGTGGACCCGGCAGCCCTCGCCCCCGACCAGCTCGACGACTACGGGCGGATGACCGGTGCGCTCCTGGCGCGGGCGCACACGCACAGCGTGGATCCCCGGCTGATCGCCGGCTACTGCGGCAAGAACGACGTGCTGGACGAGGCGGTCGCCGCCTTCGCGGTGGCGTACGCGGACCGGACCGAGGCGGACCATGCCGAGCTCGTCACCGCGGTGCGGAACGGGCGGATAGCCGCTGATCTGGGGGTCTGATCCGGCTGAGCCGGCTGGGTCTGCGGGCGCCGGGCGGGACGCAGCGGGCCCGCTCCCGGGCCCGGCCGTCACCGTTCCGGCGTCCCCTTGCCCTGCCGTCCCGGGACGGCGACGGCCAGGCCGGTACCGGTGTGCGGCAGCTCACGAGCCGGTGGTCGGTGAAGGGCAGCCGGCGAACCGGCGACTCGTGAACCGGAGCGCGGCGCCGCTCCGTCGCGGCGGCAGCCCCTTGCCGGGCCACCGTTCATGGCCCTACCGGAACCACCGGGGAGGAACGGCCCGTAGGCTGGCCGGGTGACAAATCCGGAAGCCGAGACGAACCCGGAAGCGGAGCGGACGGAGCCTCAGGGCGGTCCGCGGCCGGAGGCACGCCTGGAGCAGGCGGTGAGCGCGGCCGAGCAGGCGCTGATCGAGTTCGAGATCGCCGTGGAGACCTTCCGGGTCGAGGTGGAGAACTTCTCCCGGCTGCACCACCAGCGGCTCGGCCCGATGTATGCCCGGCTCGACGAGCTCGACGCGTTGATCGCCGAAGCGATCGCCGCCCGGACCGGTGACCCGGAGGACCTGCGCAAGGCACAGCAGGCCCGGGGGCTGGTCCTGCCGATGCCTGCCGTCGAGGAGCTGTTCAACGGCTGGATCGACTCCGACGGCCTGTCGCCCGAAGCCTCGGCGATGCTCACCGAGCGACCGGTGCAGCCGCCGCGGCGGGTGCGGCCGAGCGAAGAGGCCCGGCGGATGTACCGCGAGCTGGTCCGCAAGGCGCACCCCGATCTGGCACGGGACGAGGCGGAGCGGGAGCGGCGCAGCGAGTTCATCGTGCGGGTCAACAAGGCTTACGCGGCGGGCGATCAGGCGGCGCTCGGAGACCTCGCCGAGGAGTGGGAGGCCGGTCCCCGCGGCGAGGAGCAGCGGCCCAGCAGGAGCGAGGAGCTGTACGCCCGTCTGGAGTGGCTGGCCCAGCGCAAGGAGATGCTGGCCGCCGTCGCGGCCGAACTGGAGTCGAGCGCCATCGGCGCGATGCTGAAGATGGCGCCGGAGGACCCGGACGCCCTGCTCGACGAGATCGCCGAGCAGCTGCTGGCGCAGGTCTCCGAGCGGGAGGCGCGGCTGGCGGAGCTGGTTGGGTAACGTGCGGGGGAGGGCCGACCTGTCCGGCCCGACGACACCGAGAGAGGCTGACCTCATGCACTTCGCCCAGCTGCCCGCCGTGGATGCCGGGGCGGTTCCGTCCGACGGCTTTCTGCTGGACGTCCGCGAGGACGACGAATGGGCCGCCGGGCACGCCGAGGGCGCGCTGCACCTCCCGATGGGTCAGGTCGTGGCACGGTTCGGCGAGCTGACCGAGGCGGCCGCCGACGGCCGGCGGGTGCACGTGGTGTGCCGGGTCGGCGGCCGGTCCGCACAGGTGGCGCAGTACTTGATCGCCCAGGGTCTGGACGCGGTGAACGTCGACGGCGGCATGCTCGGCTGGGAAGCAGCGGGGCGCCCGCTGGTCGCGGAGACCACCGGCGGACAGGCCTACGTGCTCTGAGCCTCCCGCCCGTGCTCTGAGCGTCCCTGCTCGGTTCGACGCTTCCCGCTGTTGCCTCGCCCCGGCCTTTCCGTGCCGTCCCCAGCGGTCCGGGTGTCCGGGTGTCCGGCGCTCGGGTGGTGTTGGAGCTCGGCCGGTGCCCGGGCGAGCTTCTAGGAGGCGAGGGGGTGGGCGGCGAGAAGGTTGCCGAGGGCTTCCTCATGGGCCGCGGCCGGGCCGAGCGACAGCTCCAGCTGTTTGGCCCAGGCGTGGTAGCGGTGCAGCGCGTAGTCGGTGTCCGCGCCGAAGCCGCCGTGCAGGTGCTGGGCCGTCTGCACGACCCGGCGCACCCCCTCGGAGGCCCAGATCTTCGCCACCGCCACGTCTCCACTCGGGGGCAGCGCCCCCGTTGCTCCGCTGGTGAGCCGCCAGGCGGCCTGCCAGAGGGTCGCCTCCATGGCGCGCAGATCGATGAAGCGGTCCGCGGCCTGGACCGCCACCGCCTGGAAGGTGGCCACCGGGAAGCCGAATTGCTCCCGCTTGCTGGTGTATTCGCCGGTCATTCCGAGCACACCGAGCCCCAGGCCGAGCGCGAGAGCGCAGGTGCCGGTGGCGAGCACATCGCGCAGCCGCTCCCAGACGCCCTCGCCGGACAGGGTGTCGCGGTCGGCGATCCGTACGGAGTCCAGGGAGACCTCCGCGTAACGCTCGCCGCTGGTGGACACCTGATCGGCCAGGGACACCCCGTCGTGGAGGCGGGGGGCCAGGGCGACCACCGTTCGACCGTCCCCGGCACGGGCCGGTACGAGCACGAGGTCCGCGACCTGTGCCCAGGGCACGGCCGTCTGCACCCCGTCCAACTGCCAGGCGTCACCGTCCCGGTGCGCGGTGACCGAGAGCGGGGCGGCGTCGTGGCCGGTACGGCCGTTGGAGGCGACCGTCAGGACGAGTTCGCCCCGGCCGACCCGGGGGAGCAGGTCGTCGCAGAGTTCGGCACTGCCGTGGGTCCGCAGGGCGAGGGCAGCGGCGCCGGTTTCCAGGAGGGGAGTCCGTGCCAGAACCTTCGCGGACTCCCGCAGCACGAGGCAGAGCGCCATGAGGTCGAGGCCCGCCCCGCCGTGCCGGGGCTCGAGGACGAGGCTCAACAGGTCGGCCCGGGCCAGCCGGTGCCACAGCGCACGGTCGAAGTCCTCGGCGACGGCACCGGGCACGAGGGCGGGGCTGGGCACACCGTCGGGTGCCACCCCGGAGAAGACGGCCTGTGCTGCCTCGACGGCCGCCTGCTGCTCTTCGGTGAAGGTGAAGTCCACTGCCCGTCCTCCCACGCACACCCGCAGAGTTTCTGACGGTGCGTCAAGATAGAACATGTTGCAGGAATTGGGAATGGTGTCCGCACCCGGACCGGACAGCGCGCTGCATTTGTCCGCCGGGAAGCCCCCGCAGCCACGGCGGAGACCCCGCGGAGCGTGGCTCCCCCGGAGCGAGGGTCCTCCAGAGCGAGGATGCCCCGGAGCCGTGGCTCCCCGGATCGTCGCTGCCCCGGATCGCTGCTCCCCTTCCCGGGGCCGGCCACCTTCGGAGCAACGGGTCCGCAGGTCAGCGGTCGAAGTCCAGCTCCACCTGTTCGGTGACCGGGTGGGACTGGCAGGCCAGGACATAGCCCGCGCCGACCTCGTCCGGTTCCAGCGCGAAGTTCCGGTCCATACGGACCTCACCGGAGACCACGAAGGCCCGGCAGGTCCCGCACACGCCGCCCTTGCAGGCGTACGGAGCGTCGGCGCGGTTCCGCAGAACCGCCTCCAGCAGCGACTCGGCGTTCCGCACGGGCCAGCTGCCGGACCGGCCGTCCAGGGTGGCCGTCACCGTGCTGTGCGCCGGTGCCGACGCGGGTGCGGCCGGCGCGGACGAGTCGTCCGCCACATGGAAGATCTCCTCGTGGACCCGGGCGCGCGGTACGCCGAGCGCCCGCAGGGCCCGCTCCGCACCCTGCACCAGTCCGTAGGGGCCGCACAGGAACCAGCCGTCGATCGAGTCCACGGGCAGCAGGGCCGGCAGCAGTTCCCCGAGCCGGGCCTCGTCCAGCCGTCCCGACGGCAGACCGGCCTGTTGATCCTCGCGGGACAGGGTCTGGACGAGCTGCAGCCGGTCCGGGTACCGGTCCTTCAGATCGGCGACCTCGTCCAGGAACATCGTCGAGGCGGCGGTGCGGTCGCTGCGGATCAGACAGAAGCGGGCGTTCGGCTCCCGGGCCAGCAGGGTGGAGACGATCGACAGCACCGGGGTGATACCGCTGCCCCCGACCACGGCGGCGAAGTACCCCGCCGTGGGCTCCAGTACGAATCGCCCGGCCGGCGCCATGACCTCCACGGTGTGGCCGGTCTGCAATTCCTTGAGGGCGAACGTCGAGAACTCCCCGCCCTCGACCAGTCGCACGCCCACCCGCAGCGTCTCCGGGCCACCGGAACTCCCGGCGGGGCCGCAGATGGAGTAGGTGCGGCGGATCTCCGAACCGTCCGTGCTGCGGCGCCGCAGTGCGAGGTGCTGCCCGGGGGTGAACCGGTACGCCTCGCGCAGCTCGGGCGGAACCGCGAAGGTGACGGCGACCGAGTCGTCGGTGAGCCGGTCGACCGCGGCCACCTGCAGCGGATGGAAGGCGCCATGACGAGCCGCGGCCATCTACAACTCCTTGAAGTGGTCGAACGGTTCGCGGCAGGACTCGCAGCGGCGCAGCGCCTTGCACGCGGTGGAGGAGAAACGGCTCAGCAGCGTGGTGTCGGTGGATCCGCAGTTCGGGCAGCGCACGGACAGCTCCACCATGACCGGGCCGCTCGGGCCTCCCGGGCGCGGTGGTGCGATACCGAACTCTTCGAGCTTGCGCCGGCCCTCGGAGCTGATGGCATCGGTGGACCACGGCGGGGAGAGGACCGTGCGGACGGCGACCTCGGGTATGCCTCGCTCGTGCAGTACCCGCTCGATGTCCGCGGTCATGGACTCGATGGCCGGGCAGCCGGTGTACGTCGGGGTGAGCTCCACCTCGACCCGTCCCGGGCCCAGGAGGTGCAGTCCGCGCAGGACCCCCAGCTCCTCGAGGGTGAGCACGGGGAGTTCCGGGTCGGGCACCGAACCGGCGAGCCGTCGGAGCTCCTCCTCGAGCGGGGTCGGGGCGGCCGGGGGCGCCGTGTCGGGGGTCACCATGTCGCCCCCGGGTGGCTGCGGTGCAGATGCTGCATCTCCGCGAGCATCCGGCCGAATGGTTCGGTGTGCAGGCCCTGACGACCCGCGCCCGCGGCCCATCCGCCGCGCTGCGGACCGGTCGGCAGGGTCAGAGTGGCGCGCTCCACCACGGACGCCACGGATGCCGTCCACGCCTCGCGGAGGGATTCCCAGTCCACGACCAGCCCCTCCAGCGGCTGGAACAGCTCGCCGGTGAAGCGCCACAGCTCATCGAGCGCGCGCTGCATCCGGGTGTGGCTCTCCGCCGTGCCGTCACCCAGGCGCAGGGTCCAGTGCTCGGCGTGGTCGCGGTGGTAGGCGACCTCCTTGACCGCCTTCGCCGCCAGCGGGGCGAACGCCCCGTCCCCCTGGGCCAACTGCCCGTACAGCAGCTCCTGGTAGGTGGAGAAGTAGAGCTGCCGGGCCATGGCCTGCGCGAAGTCGGCACAGGGCTGTTCGACGAGCTGCACATTGCGGAAGGCGCGCTCCTCGCGGAGGTAGGCGAGTTCGTCCTCGTCGCCCTCCATGGACAGCAGGACCCGGGCCTGGCCGAGCAGGTCGAGGGCGATGTTGGCGAGCGCGACCTCCTCCTCGAGCACAGGGGCGTTGCCCGCCCACTCCCCCAGCCGGTGGGAGAGCACGAGGGCGTCGTCGCCGAGGGCCAGCGCTGCGGTGGTCACAGGTGCTGCACCCCTTCCGGGATCTCGTAGAAGGTCGGGTGCCGGTAGGGCTTGTCGGCGGCCGGCTCGAAGAAGGGGTCCTTCTCGTCGGGGGAGGATGCGGTGACGGCCGCGGAGGGCACCACCCAGATCGAGACGCCCTCGGCCCGCCGGGTGTAGAGGTCACGGGCGTTGCGGAGCGCCATGGCGGCGTCGGGGGCGTGCAGGCTTCCGGCGTGGGTGTGCGACAGGCCCCGCCTGCTGCGAACGAACACCTCCCACAGCGGCCAGTCCGTAGCGCTCATGCCGTTGCCTCCCCGTGTTTGGCGGCGTAGGCCGCCGCTGCCTCGCGCACCCAGGCGCCTTCCTCGTGCGCCCGTCGGCGCTGGGTCATCCGCTGTTCGTTGCACGGGCCGTTGCCCTTGAGGACCTCGCGGAACTCGTCCCAGTCGATGGCCCCGAAATCGTGGTGCCCGCGGTCCTCGTTCCACCGCAGGTCCGGGTCGGGCAGTGTCAGCCCGAGGGCCTCGGCCTGCGGCACGCAGATGTCCACGAAGCGCTGCCGCAGCTCGTCGTTGGAGTGCCGCTTGATCTTCCAGGCCATCGACTGGGCGGAGTGCGCGGACTCGTCGTCGGGCGGGCCGAACATCATCAGGGACGGCCACCACCAGCGGTCGACCGCGTCCTGCGCCATCGCGTGCTGTGCTTCGGTGCCCCTGCTGAGGGCCAGCAGCAGTTCGTATCCCTGCCGCTGGTGGAACGACTCCTCCTTGCAGATCCGCACCATGGCGCGGGCATAGGGCCCGTAGGAGCAGCGGCACAGCGGCACCTGGTTGGTGATCGCGGCACCGTCCACCAGCCAGCCGATGGCCCCTACGTCCGCCCAGGTCAGCGTGGGGTAGTTGAAGATCGAGGAGTACTTCTGGCGACCGGAGTGGAGCTTGTCGAGCAGTTCGTCCCGCCCGGTGCCCAGGGTCTCGGCCGCGCTGTACAGGTAGAGCCCGTGTCCGGCCTCGTCCTGGACCTTCGCCATGAGAATCGCCTTGCGCCGCAGGGACGGCGCGCGGGTGATCCAGTTGGCCTCCGGCTGCATGCCGATGATCTCGGAGTGGGCGTGCTGGGCGATCTGCCGCACCAGCGTCGCGCGGTAGGCGTCCGGCATCCAGTCACGTGGTTCGATCCGCTCGTCCGCCGCCACCGCCGCGTCGAACGCCGCTGCGTACGCGCCCGCGCTCTCGGCTGCAACCACCGTTGTCACCAGGCGCCCCTCTCATCCGACGAGCCCGGACCGACCGACCGCCGACCGACCGATCGTTCGGTTCAATGGTGCGGTGAGGGATCGTAGGGTGTCAAGGCTGTGGATAACCGCGAGACGCTGTGCCGGAAGGGGCGCTCTGAGTACCGTTCCACGGAGATTCGGACTCGGAAGGGGCGGAATGGAGCGTCACGAGGAGGGGACGGCGGTGCCGGGCGGTGTCGCCGCGCTCTCGCTGCCCTCACGCATAGTGATCGCGGTGGCGTTCGCCGCGGTCGTGGTCGCCGCCGCGGTGCATCTCGCGATGGTCTTCCTGCACCTCGCCCCCGCCAACACGATCACCAAGCAGCACGGGGCGACGGTCGACGACTACATCTATCCGGAGTTCGAACAGAACTGGAAGCTGTTCGCCCCGAACCCGCTCCAGCAGAACATCGCCGTACAGGCCCGCGCCGAGATACGCACGGCCGAGGGGGGCACCGCGACCACGAAGTGGATCGATCTGTCCGCCCAGGACGGGGCGGCGATCCACCACCGGCTCCTCCCCAGCCACACCGAGCAGAACGAACTGCGCCGCGCCTGGGACCTGCTCATCGGTTCGCACGACACCGAGAACCGGCCCAACGGTCTGCGCGGACAGCTGTCCGAGCAGTACATGCGGCGCATCGTGATGCTCCGGATCGGCCCCGAGGAGTCCGGGGGCAGGGTCCAGCGGATCCAGCTGAGGTCCGCCACCACCCCGATCGCCCCGCCGCCGTGGAGTGACGAGAAGGTCGACACCAAGACCGTCCACCGGGTGATGCCCTGGTGGACGGTCTCCGCGAAGGACGTTCCGGAAGGGGCCGGCCACCGATGACCCCGATCTCCGCCCCGCGTCGCGCCGAACGGGCGCTCGCCCGGGGCATCGCCCGCGTCACCGGCAGCGCCCTCGGGCCGTACCAGACCGCGGTGATCCGGATCGGCTTCTCCTTCACCTGGCTGGCCTTCCTGCTCCGCGAGTGGCCGCACCGCCATGAGCTGTACGGGCCCGACGGACCGTGGAACTGGGACATGGCCCGTCGGCTGATCGACGAGAACGGTGCTCTCACCGCGCTGATCTGGTCCGACAGCAGGCTCTGGTTCGAAGCCGTCTACTTCTTCGCCATCGCCGCCGGCGCGCTGCTGCTGCTCGGCTGGCGCACCCGTGCCACATCGGTGCTGTTCATGACCGGGGTGCTGTCCCTGCAGAACCGCAGCATCTTCGTCGGCGACGGCGGCGACAACGTCATCCACCTCATGGCGATCTACCTCGTGCTCACCCGCTGCGGCCAGGTGTGGTCCCTGGACGCCCGGCGCCGCGCGCGGACGGGGAACGGCGGCAGGGACCGGGGCGGGATCGTTCTCTGGGCCGTGCTCGGCGCCGTTCTCCTCCTCGCCACCGGGCTGGGCCGGCTCAGCTGGGGCTGGCAGGCGGTCTACTGGGGCCTCTGGGCCGCGCAGGGCGTCCACGGGGCGGTCCGCCGCCGCGTCGCCGGCGCCGGCCTGCCGATACCCGGGGGTGCGAACGCACCGGGTGTGCCGGGGCAGCGCACACCGGCCGACGCGACACCCGCACGGACGCCACCGGCCCCGGCGGCATCGGCCGGTGCTGCACTGACGCAATCCGCACCGACGGAATCCGCACCGGCCGAGCAGACGGCGATGCAGCAGGCGGGCGCGGCGGGTACGGGCGCGGGGGCAGCCGCGGAGCGAGCGCCCCGGGAGGTGCGGCCGGAGCGGCCCCTGAGCCGTGAGGCGGCCACCGTCCTGGAGGCCATCACCAACCTCGTCCACAACGGCGCCCTGTTTGTGATCATGGCCGAGGTGTGTCTGATCTACGCGACCGCCGGCTGGTACAAGGTCCAGGGCACGCGCTGGCAGGACGGCACCGCCCTCTACTACCCGATGCACCTGAACTACTTCTCGCCCTGGCCCGAGCTCTCCGGTGTCCTCGCCGGCAGCGGGGTGCTGGTTCTGCTCATCACCTACGGCACGGTGATCGTCCAGGTCGCCTTCCCGTTCACCCTGTTCAACCGCGGGGTCAAGAACGTCCTGCTCGTGCTGATGATGGCCGAGCACCTGGCCATCGCCTTCGCGCTCGGCCTGCCCTTCTTCTCACTCGCCATGATCGCCGCGGACGCGGTCTTCCTGCCGACCGGGTTCCTCCGGTGGGTCGGGGGCCGGGCCGCCCGGCTCCGGGAGCTCCGTCCCGCCCGCTCCGCGGGGGAGGCCGTCCGGAGCGACAGCAGGCGGCCGGACCGTACCCTCGTCGGGTGACCAGCGACAGCATCGAGACCGTTCAGTACGACGACGGCTACGGCCCCGCCGAGGTCGGCGTCGGCCCGCACCCCCTGCCGTGGCCGGAGGGCGACCGATACGACCCCGAGCTGCTCGCGCACGGCGACCGGCGCAATGTCGTCGACCGCTACCGCTACTGGACGCGTGAGGCGATCGTCGCCGACCTCGACACCCGCCGCCACGACTTCCACGTCGCTGTGGAGAACTGGGGGCACGACTTCAACATCGGCTCCGTGGTGCGCACCGCCAACGCCTTCCTCGCGAAGGAGATCCACATCGTGGGCCGGCGGCGCTGGAACCGGCGCGGTGCCATGGTCACCGACCGCTACCAGCACGTCCGCCACCACCCCGACACCGCGGAGCTCACCGCCTGGGCGGCGGCCGAGGGTCTGCCGATCATCGGTATCGACAATCTCCCCGGCTCCGTCCCGCTGGAGACCACCGAGCTGCCCCGCCGCTGTGTGCTGCTGTTCGGTCAGGAGGGCCCGGGGCTGACCGAGGAGGCCCGCCGGCACGCGGCCATGGTGTGCTCGATCGCGCAGTTCGGCTCCACCCGGTCGATCAACGCGGGCGCGGCGGCCGCCGTCGCCATGCACGCCTGGATCAGCCGCCACGCCCGTATCGAGAACCCGTAGGGCCCCGCCCGTCCCCCGGCGCCGGAGGGATCCGCGGCGCCGGGGAAGCGCGCACTACGCCGGGCGGCGGACCTCGACCGTGCGGAAGCGGTTCGCGACGAACGCCCCGTCACAGAGCACGGAGTTCGCTGCCGGGTTGCCGCCCGAGCCGTGGAAGTCCGAGAACGCCGCGGTCTGGTTGACGTACACGCCGCCGGTCAGATTGAGCGACAGCTGGGCGCACTCCTCCAGGCACGCCTCCTCGATCAGCTGCTCGACCTCCGGGGAGGTCGTGTACGCGCCGACCGTCATGGCCCCCTTCTCCCGGACGGTGCGGCGCAGCAGCTCCACCGCGTCCGACGAGGAGTCCACTGCCACCGCGAACGACACCGGTCCGAAGCACTCCGTCAGATAGGCGGCATCCGGCTCCGCCCCCTCCCAGACCTTCCGCGCCCCGTCCGCCTTCACGATCACCGGCGTACGGACCGTGGCGTCGGGGAAGTCCGGGTGCGCCACCTTCCGGGACTCCAGGGCGACCTCGCCGTGCCCGGCGGCGGACTCCAGGCGCTCCCGCACCTGGGGGTTGACGATGGCGCCCAGCAGGGCGTTCGCCCGGGCGTCGTCGCCCAGCAGGCCGCTCACCGCGCCCGCCAGGTCGCTGACGAACTCGTCGTACGACTTGTGGCCGGCGTCCGTGGTGATGCCGTCGCGCGGGACGAGGAGGTTCTGCGGAGTGGTGCACATCTGGCCGCTGTAGAGGGACAGCGAGAAGGCGAGGTTGCCGAGCATGCCCTGGTAGTCGTCGGTCGAGTCGACGATCACCGTGTTGACGCCGGCCTTCTCCGTGTACACCTGCGCCTGCCGGGCGTTGGCCTCCAGCCAGTCGCCGAAGGCGGTCGAGCCGGTGTAGTCGATGATGCGGATCTCGGGACGCACGGCCAGGGTCTTGGCCAGCCCCTCGCCGGGCCGTTCGGCGGCCAGCGCCACCAGGTTCGGGTCGAACCCGGCCTCGGACAGCACCTCGCGCGCGACCGCCACCGTCAGCGCCAGCGGCAGGACCGCCCGCGGGTGCGGCTTGACCAGCACGGCGTTCCCGGTGGCCAGGGAGGCGAACAGGCCCGGGTAGCCGTTCCAGGTGGGGAAGGTGTTGCAGCCGATCAGCAGGGAGATGCCGCGCGGCACGGCGGTGAACGCCTTGCGCAGATTCAGCGGGTCCCGCTTCCCCTGGGGCTTGGACCAGTCCGCGGCCTCGGGGGTGCGCACCTGCTCCACATACGCGTACGCCACGGCCTCCAGGCCGCGGTCCTGGGCGTGCGGCCCGCCCGCCTGGAACGCCATCATGAACGCCTGGCCACTGGTGTGCATGACCGCCTGGGCGAACTCATGGGTCCGGGCGCTGATCCGGGACAGGATCTCCAGGCACACCATCGCGCGGGTCTCGGGCCCGGCCTCCCGCCACCCCGGCATGGCCGCCCGCATCGCCGGCAGCAGCACGTCGACGTCCGGGTGCGGATACTCCACGCCCAGCTCCGGGCCGTACGGGGAGACCTCGTCTCCCACCCAGGCGTCCGTCCCCGGCTGGCCGAGGTCGAGCTGCTTGCCGCGCAGCGCCTCGAAGGCGGCCAGGCCGTCGCCGGCCGCGGATTCGCCGTACGCCTTCGGGTGCTCCGGGTGGGGAGACCAGTACGCGCGGGTGCGGATGGCTTCCAGCGCCTGGTCGAGGGTCGAGCGGTGCTTCTCGATCAGCTGGAGAGCGGTGAGATCGGCGGCCATGGCTGACCAACTCCTCGTTGAGCCGGGCTGGGAATCGAGTATCCGGAGTGCGAGGGGCCCGGGGGCTTCCCCCGGGAGATACTGTAACCGAACGATCGGTCGGGACAAGGGGGCCTCGGGTCCTGTGGACAACTCGTCGGGGAGGATCTTCACCATGACCGCAATCGACCGCACCGGCACCGTCGCCGTCGTCGGCACCGGCACCATGGGCCAGGGGATCGCCCAGGTCGCGCTGCTGGCCGGGCACCCGGTGAGGCTCTACGACGTGGCTCCCGGCCGGGCCGGGACGGCGGTCGACGCCATCACGGTGCGCCTCGACCGGCTCGTGGAGAAGGGCAGGCTCACCGCGGAGGAGCGCGACGCCGCCCGCGGCCGGCTCGGCGCGGTCACCGAGCTCGGCGGGCTCGCGGACGCCCGGCTCGTCGTCGAGGCGATCCTGGAGGAGCTGGGCGCCAAGCAGCAGCTCTTCACGGCCCTCGAAACCGTCGTCTCCGAGGACTGCCTGCTCGCCACCAATACCTCCTCGCTGTCCGTCACCGCGGTCGGCGGGGCGCTCGCCCGCCCCGGACGCCTGGTCGGGCTGCACTTCTTCAACCCGGCGCCGCTCCTTCCGCTGGTGGAGGTGGTGAGCGGGTTCGCCACCGACGAAGCCGCCGCGGCACGTGCCCACGCCACGGCGGCGGCCTGGGGGAAGACGCCCGTCCGCTGCGCCGACACCCCCGGTTTCATCGTCAACCGCGTCGCCCGGCCGTTCTACGCCGAGGCCTTCCGGCTGTACGAGGAGCGGGCGGCCGACCCGGCCACCATCGACGCCGTCCTGCGGGAGTCCGGCGGCTTCCGGATGGGCCCGTTCGAGCTGACCGACCTCATCGGCCAGGACGTCAACGAGGCTGTCACCCGGTCCGTCTGGGAGTCCTGCTTCCACGACCCGCGGTTCACGCCCTCGCTCGCTCAGCGCAGGCTCGTCGAAGCGGGGCTGCACGGCCGGAAGTCGGGCCGCGGCTGGTACGCGTACGGCGAGGGGGAGTCCAGGCCGGAGCCGCACACCGCGGAGCCCCGCAAGGCGCCGGCCACGGTCGGCGTCCACGGCGACCTCGGGCCCGCCGCGGTCCTGGCCGAGCTGATCGCCGAGGCGGGCATCGAGGTCACCCGCGACCGCACCTCCTTCGTGTCGGAGGGGTTCATCGCGCTGCCCGGCGGCACGCGGCTCACGCTCACCGACGGTTCGGCCGCCACCACCGATCTGTCCGGCACCCACATCCGCTTCGACCTCGCGCTGGACTACCGCACCGCGACCCGGATCGCCCTCGCCCCCTCCGACCTCGCCTCCCCCGAGGCGCTCAGCGACGCGATCGGCCTGTTCCAGGCGCTCGGCAAGCAGGTCAGCGTGATCGACGACGTCCCCGGAATGATCGTCGCGCGGACCGTCGCGATGCTCGCCGACTTCGCCACCGAGGCGGTCGCCCGCGGCGTCGCCGGCGCGGAGGACGTCGACACCGCGATGCGGCTGGGCGTCAACTACCCGCGCGGCCCGCTGGAGTGGGCCGATGAGCTCGGCGTCGGCTGGGTGCGCAGGGTCCTGTGGGGGCTCGACGACGCGTACCCTACTGGCCGCTACGTCCCGTCCCAGCCCTTGCTCCGTCGTGCGACGGCCGAAGGAAAGCTGTTCTCATCATGACCATGGCCAAGCGCGACACCTATACGCCCGAATCGCTGCTCGCGGTCGCCGTCGAGGTGTTCAACGAGCGGGGCTACGACGGCACCTCCATGGAGCACCTCTCCCGGGCGGCGGGGATCTCCAAGTCGTCCATCTATCACCATGTCCGCGGCAAGGAGGAACTGCTGCGACTGGCGATACGCCGCGCCCTCGACGGGCTCTTCGCGATCCTGCGGGAGCCGGGGGCGTGCGAGGGCCGGGCCATCGACCGTCTCGAGCACGTCACGCGGCGGACCGCGGAGGTGCTGATGGCCGAGCTGCCGTACGTCACGCTGCTGCTGCGGGTGCGCGGCAACACCGACACCGAACGGTGGGCCATGGAGCGCCGCCGCGAGTTCGACCAGCAGGTCGCGGAGCTGCTGAAGCAGGCCGCGGCGGAGGGCGACCTGCGCGACGACGTGGACCTGCGGCTCGCCACCCGGCTGCTCTTCGGCATGATCAACTCGATCGTCGAGTGGTACCGGCCGCACGGCAGCGGCCACATGGACGGCGACGACGTGGCCGAAACGGTGGTGCGCATGGCTTTCGCGGGCCTGCGGACGTCCGCTTCTGCGTAGCCCCTCTCTTCTGGGCGTTTTCTGCGTAGGCCCTTCTTCTGGGCGTTGACCTTCCTCCGGGGTGACGCTCCGGTCGGGCGCCGGCGGGCCGCTGGGCTTCTCCCACCACGCCCCGGGCCGGTTCCGTCGCTGCCGCCGGCCGCGGTTCAGGCCTCGGCCGGGTCCTCCGGCCAGAGGTCCGTCTCCTCGAACACCAGCAGCGTGCGCGTGCTCAGCACCTCGGGGATCGCCTGGATCCGGGTCAGGACGAGTTCCCGGAGTGCGCGGTTGTCCTCGGTGTGCACCAGCAGCAGGACGTCGAAATCGCCGCTGACCAGGGCGATGTGCGCGGCGCCCGGCAGCTCCTCGAGCTGTTCGCGGACCGTGCGCCAGGAGTTCTGCACGATCTTCAGCGTGATGTACGCGGCGGCGCCCTGGCCTGCCCGTTCCATGTCGACCCGGGCACCGAAGCCCTGGATCACGCCGTCCTCGATGAGCCGGTTGATGCGCGCGTACGCGTTGGCCCGCGAGATGTGCACCCGCTCGGCCACGGAGCGTATCGAGGCGCGCCCGTCGGTGCGGAGCATCCGGAGGATCGCGCGGTCGATCGCGTCCAGCGGGCGCGGGGGCGGCATCCGGCTCTCGTCGGCCATCCGTTCAGTTGCCATCCGCCTATGCCTCCCCACGGTGGACGTCCTGTCTTCATCTCAGGCTGTGGAAAACCGTTTGTCCACAGGCTGAGGCCGCATGTAGCCAAAATGTGCCGTCGACCGAACAATCGGTAGGTGAGACGTGCCACACCGCGTCGCGCTAAGCCCTGCCCGTCGCCCCGGCCAGCAGGCCCCAGGTCCCCACGCCGAAGCCCAGGGGCGAGTCCCAGGAGGTGCTCGAATGACGGTCCTCGAACAGCCCGGGTCGTACCACCCGGTCCCGCCGCCCGCCTGGCGGCCCCGCACCGACCCCGCGCCGCTCCTGCCCGACCAGGAGCCGTACCGCCTGCTGGGTACCCCCGCGGGGCGGGACACCGACCCCGCCCTGCTGAAGCGGCTCCACGCCGAGCTGGTCCGCGGCCGCCGCTACAACACGCAGGCCACCGCCCTCACCCGGCAGGGCCGGCTGGCCGTGTATCCCTCCAGCACCGGCCAGGAGGCCTGCCAGGTCGCCGCCGCCCTCGTCCTGGAGGACCGGGACTGGCTCTTCCCCAGCTACCGCGACACCCTCGCCGCCGTGGCCCGCGGCCTCGACCCCGTGCAGGCCCTCACCCTGCTCCGCGGCGACTGGCACACCGGGTACGACCCGCGGGAGCACCGCGTCGCGCCGCTGTGCACACCGCTGGCCACCCAGCTCCCGCACGCCGTGGGCCTGGCGCACGCCGCCCGGCTCAAGGGGGACGACGTCGTCGCGCTCGCCATGGTCGGGGACGGCGGCACCAGCGAGGGCGACTTCCACGAAGCACTGAACTTCGCCGCCGTCTGGCGCGCCCCCGTCGTCTTCCTCGTCCAGAACAACGGCTTCGCGATCTCCGTGCCGCTCGCCAAGCAGACCGCCGCGCCCTCCCTCGCCCACAAGGCGGTGGGGTACGGCATGCCGGGCCGGCTCGTCGACGGGAACGACGCGGTCGCGGTCCACGAGGTGCTCGGCGAGGCCGTCCGCCGTGCCCGCGCGGGGGACGGCCCGACGCTCGTGGAAGCCGTCACCTACCGCATGGAAGCCCACACCAATGCCGACGACGCCACCCGCTACCGGCCGGACGACGAGGTCGCGGAGTGGCGGGAACACGACCCGATAAGCCTGCTGGAGCGCGAGATGCGGGACCGGCACCTGCTGGACGACAAGGAGGCCCGGGTGGTCCGCGAGTCCGCCGAGGAGATGGCGGCCGACCTGCGGGAGCGGATGAACCAGGACCCGGTCCTGAACCCGCTGGACCTGTTCGGCCACGTGTACGCCGAGCAGACGGAACAGCTGCGTGAACAGGCCGCCCAGCTGCGCGCCGAACTCGACGCCGCCGACCACGAGGGAGAGGGCGGGAAGTGACCACCGCACCAGCCGCCGCCGGGCCCGCCGCCCCGGTGCGCAAACCCGCCACCATGGCCCATGCCCTGGGCCGCGCCCTGCGGGATTCCCTGGCCGAGGACCCGTCCGTGCACGTCCTCGGGGAGGACGTCGGCACGCTGGGCGGTGTCTTCCGGATCACCGACGGCCTCGCCCGGGAGTTCGGCGACGACCGCTGCACGGACACGCCGCTGGCTGAGGCGGGAATCCTGGGCACGGCGGTCGGCATGGCGATGTACGGTCTGCGGCCCGTCGTGGAGATGCAGTTCGACGCCTTCGCCTACCCGGCGTTCGAGCAGCTCATCAGCCATGTCGCACGGATGCGCAACCGGACGCGGGGCGCGATGCCGATGCCGGTCACGGTGCGGGTGCCGTACGGCGGCGGGATCGGCGGCGTCGAACACCACAGCGACTCGTCCGAGGCCTACTACATGGCCACCCCGGGCCTGCACGTCGTCACACCGGCGACGGTGGCGGACGCGTACGGCCTGCTGCGGGCCGCCATCGCCTCCGACGACCCCGTCGTCTTCCTGGAGCCGAAGCGGCTGTACTGGTCGAAGGCCGACTGGTCGCCGGACGAGCCCGAAGCGGTCGGCCCGATCGGTCGCGCCGCGGTCCGGCGGACGGGCCGCAGCGCGACACTCATCAGCTACGGGCCGTCCGTGCCGGTGTGCCTCGAGGCCGCCGACGCCGCCCGCGCCGAGGGCTGGGATCTGGAAGTCCTCGACCTGCGGAGTCTGGTGCCGTTCGACGACGCGACGGTCTGCGCGTCCGTCCGCCGGACCGGGCGGGCCGTCGTCGTGCACGAGTCCAGCGGGTTCGGCGGTCCCGGAGGGGAGATCGCCGCGCGGGTGACGGAGCGGTGCTTCCACCACCTGGAGGCCCCGGTGCTCAGGGTCGCGGGCTTCGACATCCCGTATCCGCCGCCGATGCTCGAACGCCACCATCTGCCCGGCGTCGACCGCATCCTGGACGCGGTCGCCCGGCTGCAGTGGGAGTCCGAATGGACGCCGGGGGAGGTGCGGAGCTGATGGCCGTGGTGCGGGAGTTCAGGCTGCCCGATCTCGGCGAGGGGCTGACCGAGGCCGAGATCATCCGCTGGCTGGTGCAGGTCGGCGACGTCGTCGCCGTCGACCAGCCGGTGGTCGAGGTCGAGACGGCGAAGGCCGTGGTGGAGGTGCCCTGCCCCTACGGGGGCGTGGTCACCGCACGCTACGGCGAGGAAGGCACGGAGCTGCCGGTCGGGGCACCGCTGCTGACGGTCGCGGTCGGCGCGGATGCGGGCGCCGCCCCGGACGGCCCCGAACCGGGCGCCTCGGTGCCGGGAACCACCCCCGCTCCGGCCGGCGCGGGGGCGGCTGCGCCGGGCACCGGGGCCGCCGGTGGCGTCGACGGTACAGCCGACGCGGGCAGGGACGAGGGATCGGGCAATGTGCTCGTCGGCTACGGCACCGGTGCGCCGGTGGCCCGTCGGCGCAGGGTCCGCCCCACGGGCGGCTTCTCCCCGCCGTCCGCGCCCGCGGCCGCCGGACCGCGAGGGGCAGCCGGTGGAGCAGCTGTCCGTGCGGCCCCGCCGCAGGAAGCGAACGTTCCGGCAGACGGCCGTGCCACGACGGGCGCCACCTCCGGAGCCGTGACAGCCGGCGGCTCCGGACCGGTTGCCGTGATCTCGCCCCTCGTCCGGCGGCTGGCCAGGGAGAACGGGATCGATCTCCGCGAGGTGTGGGGCAGCGGGCCCGAGGGGCTCATCCTGCGGGCCGACGTCGAGAGCGCCGCGCGGACGCTCGCCGAACCGCCGGCCCGGTCGGAGCGGAGCGACACGGCTCCCCACGCCGCCGGGGGCAGGACCGTCCCCGACCGGGGCGAGCCCGCCGGGGGCAGGCAGCCGGAGACCGGTGGGGCCCCGGTGGCGGAACGCATTCCGCTGCGCGGGGTGCGCGGAGCCGTGGCGGACAAGCTGTCGCGGAGCCGGCGGGAGATCCCCGAGGCGACGTGCTGGGTGGACGCCGACGCCACCGAACTCATGGCGGCCCGGTCCGCCATGAATGCCGCCGGTGGGCCGAAGGTGTCGCTGCTCGCGCTGCTGGCCCGGATCTGCACGGCCGCACTCGCCCGCTACCCCGAACTGAACTCCACGGTGGACATGGAGGCCCGCGAGGTCGTCCGGCTCTCCGGCGTCCACATCGGATTCGCGGCGCAGACGGACCGGGGGCTGGTGGTGCCCGTCGTCCGGGACGCGCACACGCGGAACGCGGCCTCGCTGTCCGAGGAATTCGCCCGGCTCACGGAGAAGGCGCGGGAGGGCACGCTGACGCCGGCCGACCTGACCGGCGGCACGTTCACACTCAACAACTACGGCGTCTTCGGCGTGGACGGCTCGACGCCGATCATCAACCACCCCGAAGCGGCGATGCTGGGCGTGGGGCGCATCGTGCCCAAGCCGTGGGTGCACCGGGGCGAGTTGGCGGTGCGGCAGGTCGTTCAGCTGTCGCTCACCTTCGACCACCGGGTGTGCGACGGCGGCACTGCCGGGGGCTTCCTCCGGTACGTCGCCGACTGCGTCGAGCAGCCGGCGGTGCTGCTGCGCACGGTGTGACGCAGCCTGCCCTCGGCGCCTGCCCCCTGCGGCCGGCGCCGTGGGCAGGGACGGGCGTCCCGGGAAGTGGGGCGCGCCCGTGGGGCGGGAGCCATGAGGCTGCCGTGACGTCCCACGGGCCCGGGATACTCGATGCATGACTGCGCAGGGGTACGACGCGGTGGTGCTGGCCGGTGGCGCCGCGAAGCGGATGAGCGGGGCGGACAAGCCGGGCCTCCGGGTGGGCGGACGCCCTCTCCTGGACCGCGTGCTCGGGGCGTGCGCCGACGCCACCGCGACCGTTGTCGTCGGTTCCCGGCGACCGACCGCGCGGCCGGTGCGCTGGGCGCGCGAGGCGCCGGCCGGCGGCGGCCCGCTGGCGGCGCTCGCCGCCGGCCTCGCCCACGTCACGGAGCCGGTGGTACTCGCCCTCTCGGCGGATCTGCCGTTTCTGTCGGCCGAAACGGTGCGGGCGCTGATCGGGGCGCTGGACGGGGAGGAGCACGGGCCCGGCCCGGCCCCCGCGACGCGGCCGGACGCCGGCCCGGATGCCGGCCGGGCCACCGCGGACCGGGTGATCCGGGCCGGCGGCGCGGCCCGGGCCGAGACGGCCGAGACCTCCCGGGCGGCGCGGGACTCGGCCACGGCCCGGGCGAGCGATGCCAACGGCACCGCGGAAAGCGAGCCGGCCGACGGGGTGCTGCTCGTCGATTCCGACGGCAGGGACCAGCCGCTGGTCGCCGCCTACCGAACCGAGCCGCTGCGCCGCGAACTCTCCCTCCTCGCCGCTGAGCACGGCGGCCTCGCGCATCTGCCGCTGCGCCTGCTCAGCGCCGAACTCACCCTCCGGCGCATACCCGGACCCGTCCCCGCGGCGTCCTTCGACTGCGACACCTGGGAGGACCTTGCGTCCGCCCGCGCCCGTATCAGGGAGCATGGAAACGTGCTGGATGAATGGATAGCCGCAGTCAAGGACGAACTCGGGATCGAGCTGGACGTCGACACCGGCGTTCTGCTGGACCTCGCCCGCGATGCCGCGCACGGCGTGACCCGGCCGGCGGCGCCCCTCACCACCTTCCTGGTCGGGTACGCGGCGGGCCGGGCGGGTGGCAGTCCGGCCGAGGTGGCCGAAGCCGCGCGCCGGGCGGCGGCACTCGCCGAGCGCTGGGCGGCGGAGTCCGCCGAGGGACCGGCCGACGGTGGAAGGACCGACGGATGACGAGGCAGGGCGCGGACCGATGACGAACCGTGAGACGGATGGCGACACCGACCGGGACGCGGACCGCGACGCTCTGTCTCCCGGCGACGGCCGTGTACTCGGTGACGGCAGCGCCGGCGGGGACGCCCGGCACGGGCACGGGCGCGCCCACCGCTCCGCACACGACTGCGGTGACATCGGCGGGACGGCCACCGGGGGGAGCGAGGCACAACAGAACGCCCCGGGGAATGACGCCTTCGGCCCCGAGGCCACCGGACCGGACCGGAGAGCCCGGTCGGCGGTGGACGAGAGGGACGTCGACCAGGCGGTGGACGAGGCCCTGGCCATCGCGAACGAGGGGCGCCGGCCGCTGACGGGACGGCACTCGACCGGGTCCGCCGATACGGCCGAGCCTCGTCACGGTGGGCGAACCGGTGCGACCGCCCGTGGCGCCGACCGGATGAGCGGTCGTCAGGCATCTCCCCATCGCCCCGATCGGGGGACCGGCCACCGCCATCAGCCGTCCGAAGGCGATGAACTCGCCGTCCCGGCATGGCTCACGCCTCGGCATGTCCCCTCCGGCCGGCACCCGCGGCCCGATGCCGAAGCCCGGTACGGAGCCTCCGGCCGGTCCGACGCCCGCCCCGGTCCGGATACCGGTCCCGGCCCCGTGCCCGATCCCGAGTCGGAGCCAAGGCAGGATCCCGAGCGGCGCACCAGAACCGACCACGACGCGAGGACGGGACCCGACCGCGACCACCCGAGGACCGACCACCCGAGGACCGGAACCGACCACGCCCCCCGCACCCCGAATCCCACGGCGCACCCCGGCGTGGGATCAGGGGCAGCCGCGCCCGCTTCTGCCGGTGGCCGTGCCCGTCACGGAGCGACTCCATGGCCCGCTGCCCGGGAACGGGCCGCCCGGGCGGCGAGCGGTCCCCTGCCGACGGAGATCCTGGGACTGGGCGACTCGCTGGGACGCATCCTCGCCGAGCCGCTGCCGGCGCTGACCGACCTGCCCTCCTTCGACACCTCCGCGATGGACGGCTGGGCCCTCGCCGGTCCCGGCCCCTGGACGGTCGACGATCCCGGTGAACCCGGCATTCTCGCCGGTCAGGAGGGTCCTGCGGCGCTGCCCGACGGGCACGCCGTCCGCATCGCCACCGGGGCTCCCGTTCCTGCCGGAACCACCGCGGTGCTGCGCACCGAGCACGGCGGGACCAGAGGGCGGCCCGGCTCCCCCGGCGAGCGCCTGCACATCGCCCCCGGCCGGAACATCACCCCCGGCCAGGACATCCGCCCCCGAGGCCAGGAGTGCCGCCGCGGCGACCGGCTGCTGCCCGGCGGGACCCTCGTCACCCCTGCCGTGCTCGGCCTCGCGGCCGCCGCCGGCTATGACGAACTGCCGACCGTCGCACGCCCCCGGGTCGAGGTCCTCGTCCTCGGCGACGAGCTGCTGACCAGCGGACTTCCCCGCGAAGGGCGTATCCGCGACGCGCTCGGACCGATGCTCGGCCCCTGGCTGCGGGCGCTCGGGGCGGACGTGGTGTCCACCCGCCGGCTCGGCGACGACGCCGGCGTCCTGCACCGGGCCGTCGCCGACTCCACCGCCGACCTCCTCGTCACGACCGGTGGCACCGCCGCCGGCCCCGTCGACCACCTCCATCCGATCCTGCGCCGGGCCGGTGCCACGCTGCTGGTCGACGGTGTGGCCGTGCGCCCGGGGCACCCGATGCTGCTCGCCCGACTCGCCCCGGAACGGCACCTGGTGGGGCTCCCCGGCAATCCGCTCGCAGCTGTCTCCGGCCTGCTCACGCTTGCAGAACCGTTGCTGCGGACGCTCTCCGGCCGCGGCCCGAACCCGTACGCCGTCACGCTGCCGTTCGCCACCGATGTGCAGGGCCATCCTCACGACACCCGTCTCGTCCCGGTCGCCCTCGACGGCGGGGCCGCCAGGCCGCTGCACTTCACCGGTCCGGCCATGCTGCGGGGCATCGCCGCCGCCGACGGGCTCGCCGTCGTACCGCCGGGCGGAGCCGCAGCGGGAACGGATGCGGAGATCCTCGAACTGCCCTGGCCCGACCGGTTCGACGCGGCCGCACCTCCGGCGGGGGACGGCAGCCGGTGAACCGGCCACGGGCGAGCGGGCGGCCCCGCACGGCGACCGTCCGTCCGCGAACGGCGCGCTGACGGACCGGCGGGTGCCACGGAGCGGCGTCGGCCGCCGCCCCGGGCCTGCGTGATCGTCGTGCCGTCCGGGGGCGGAGTAGCCTCGCCGCCATGCCTATGAACGCGATCACCATCCCCGAACCCGGCGGACCCGAGGCCCTGGTGTGGGCCGAGGTCCCGGAACCCGTCCCCGGCGAGGGAGAAGTCCTGGTCGAGGTCGCGGCCGGCGCGGTCAATCGTGCCGATCTGCTGCAGCGGCAGGGCTTCTACGATCCGCCGCCCGGCTCCTCCCCGTACCCCGGCCTGGAGTGTTCCGGGCGGATCACCGCCCTGGGGCCCAATGTGTCCGGGTGGGCCGTGGGCGACGAGGTGTGTGCGCTGCTGGCCGGCGGCGGGTACGCGGAGCAGGTCGTGGTCCCGTCGGGCCAGTTGCTGCCGGTGCCGGAGGGCGTCGATCTCGTGACGGCGGCGGCTCTGCCGGAGGCCGTCTGCACCGTCTGGTCCAACGTCTTCATGGTCGCCCACCTGCGCCCCGGGGACACCCTGCTGATCCATGGCGGCTCCAGCGGCATCGGCACGATGGCGATCCAGCTGGCCAAGGCCATCGGCGCTCGGGTCGCGGTGACGGCGGGCAGCGCGGAGAAGCTGGAGCGCTGCCGGGAGTTGGGCGCCGACATCCTGATCGACTACCACGAGCAGGACTTCGTGGAGGAGCTCCGGAAGGCCACCGACGGCAAGGGCGCGGATGTCATCCTCGACATCGTCGGCGCCAAGTATCTGAGCCGGAACGTGAAGGCGCTCGCGGTGAGCGGCCGCCTTGCGGTCATCGGCATGCAGGGTGGCCGCAAGGGAGAGCTGGACCTCGGTGCGCTGCTGGCCAAGCGGGGGGCGGTCACCGCGACCTCGCTGCGCGGGCGCCCGCTCTCGGAGAAGGCCGCGATCGTCGCGGCGGTGCGTGAGCACGTCTGGCCGTTGATCGCCAACGGACGGGTCCGTCCGGTGGTGGACCGGGCCCTGCCGATGCGCGATGCGGCCGAAGCCCATCGGGTGCTGGAGGAGAGCGGCCACATCGGGAAGATCCTGCTGACCGTGTGAAGAGGCGGCCCGGCGCCGGCTCCGGAACAGCGGGCGGACGGCCGCACCGTGGTGGTGAATCGCACGAAATGCCCGAGATGCCGGATTCTTCCGGTCGTGTGACGCTGAACACGGTCACTGCACGGCTCGGCACGGGAGGGGGTCACAGCCGTGGCTCCAGCGCTTCGCCTACGTTTCGCCATCGGCCTCCTTGCGGGGGCCGTGCTGCTGCCGGCACCTGCGGCGTTCGCTCTCGAGGGCCGGTCGGCCCACGTCCCGGGCCGGACACCCGACACCTGGTCCCGGGATCACTCCATCGGACGGACCCCCGGCCTCCGGCCCGGCCCGCAGCTCGCCCTTCCCGTGATCGGACTCCCGTCTCCGCTGCTCGCCGAGCTCGACGGACGCGTCGCCGAATGGCAGCGGAGCAGGGACCCGGGCGGGCCCTTCGCCGGGCGTCTCGCCGGGGAAGGGCGGGCGCGGCCGGGCCGGGGCCCGGACTCGGCGGCCCGCCCCGAGGTGCCGCCGGGAGTGCCGGAACGGCCTGGTGCGCGGAACCCGAGCGCACCGGACGAAGCGCGCAGGCCGAACCGTCCCGCCGTCCCTCCCTCCCCGGGTGCCGGCATCTCCAGGCCACCGGAACCCCACGGATCCGCGAAGCCGGACACCTCCGAGACGGGCCGCGACCGGCTGGAGGCCGAGCGGCCGCGCTCGCCCCGTCCGGCCGAGAGCGGTGCCGCGGAACCGGACGAGCCCGTCACCTCGACGACCGGTCCGGACGGCCCGAGCGCTACCGGCGAGAGCACCGGGCAGACGGTCGCTCAGCACTCCGGACGCATGCTGCGGGTGCTGCCGCTCGGCACCGGGCTGGCGCTCATGGGGATCGGCCTGGCCTTCATCGGCTTCCGGCTCCGCCAGCGCTGATCGGCGCTCGCAGAGCTGCAGGACACCGCGTGGCCGAACGCCGCACGCACCACTGGACCGAACGGCTGCGACCGAGCCGGATGGCCACGATCGAGCCGAACCGGCAGTGACCAGGCGATACGGCCACCTGCGGAGGCAGCGGAGGCAGCGGAGCCAGCGCTCAGCCGTCCACTGCCGAACGGTCCCCGCAACAGTCGCTGACATCCCACCCGCCCCGGAGCCGGGCGTTCCGTAACGACAGCCGCCGGCAACCCGCCCTCCCTCCGGTTTCCCGCCGTTCCTTCGGCCCCTGCCGGCCGCCGGGCACGATGCCGATACCGGTCACCGACGTCTCCGTCGGCGCCGCGGCAGGGTGGATCACGCCCTGGCAGGGGCACAACGCCTTCGAGGCACGGGTGCGAGAGAATGGGCGGCATGGAGATGCCGAGGAACGAACGGTCGCAGGAGAGCCCCCACGTTCTGGTCGTCGGACCCGACGGAATGGCTCTCGGCAACGCCAACCCCGGCGGCGGGGAGGGTGACGACGAGTCGCGCGAGGTCCCGGTGACGGAGATGGTCGAGCAGCCCGCGAAGGTCATGCGCATCGGCAGCATGATCAAGCAGCTTCTGGAGGAGGTCCGGGCGGCTCCTCTCGACGAGGCGAGCCGGGTACGGCTCAAGGAGATCCACGCCAGCTCGGTCAAGGAGCTGGAGGACGGTCTCGCGCCGGAACTCGTCGAGGAACTGGAGCGGCTGTCGCTTCCCTTCACCAACGACGCCATTCCGACCGAGGCCGAACTGCGCATCGCCCAGGCTCAGCTGGTCGGCTGGCTGGAGGGTCTCTTCCACGGCATCCAGACCGCGCTGTTCGCACAGCAGATGGCGGCGCGGGCGCAGTTGGAGCAGATGCGCCGGGCTCTGCCGCCCGGGGTGATGGGTGCCGAGGGCGGCGAGGACGTGCCCGCTCACGGCGGTGCCCGCTCGGGTCCGTACCTCTGAGCACGGAGCTCATCCGGCGGGCCACCGGCACCTCGACCGCTGATCCGGGGGCAGCCCCACGGCTGCCGTCGGCTCGCGCGTCGGGGGCCGTCGCCCGGAGGGAGCCCGCAGCCGTCGCGTGACCGGCGTCGGAGCTCAGCGTCCCGAATCGACCGATGGATCACGGAGCGCCGCATCGGGCCGCGCCCGCAGCGCCGTTGAACCGATACGCCGGAGGGCCCGGTGCGCACATCGCGCGCCGGGCCCTCCGGGCGGAGTCTGTCGTGCTCACTCCGCCACCAGCGCCCCCGCAGCCGTGGCGCAGCTGGGCAGTGTCGACGTGCCGCCCCGAGGACCCAGTCGGCCTACCGGCCCGTGTTCAGGAGGGCCTGCCCGTGGAGACGGTGAGGACGAACTTCTCCGTCTTGTCGTTCGGGTCGAAGGGGTCGCCGTCCAGCGGAGTCTGACGCAGCACCAGGTCCTTGCCCCAGGTGTTCTCGTTCTCGCGCACCACCTCGAACTTCCACCCGGCTGCCCGCAGGCAGTCCTTCACCGAGGTGATGTCGCGGTACTGGAAGTCCGGCGCCGTGAGCTTCGACTTGTCGTCGTAGTACTCGTACGCCTCGGTGCACGCCTCGCGCTTGACGGTCTTCGTCTTGTCGCCGGGGTTGAACGCCTCGTCGTCATCGTCGTCGTCCGGATCCGGCTTCTCCGACTGGGACGCGTTTCCGGTTCTCGCCTGCTGTCCGCCGCTGTCGTCGCCCTTGTTCACCACGATCGCGGCGATCAGTCCGCCGATCGCGAGCAGCGCCACGAGGGTCGCGCCCACGATCACCGACGCGCTGCTCTTCCCCCCGCTGCCGCCGGTCGACGTCGTGGAGGGCGCCGGCGAGTACGGCGGCGGAGTCTGGGGACCGACGGCGTACGGGGACGGCGGCGGGCTCTGGTAGCCCTGCTGGAGCGGGTGCGTCGGGGGCGGCGGGGTGGACGGCCCGAAGCCGCCCATCTGACCATGGGACGGGTGGGGCTGGTACGGGGTCTGCACCTGCGGCGCCGGCGGGGTGGGCTGGTCCACCGGCGGGAAGACCGCGGACCCCACGCCCGCCCCGCTGCGCGCCGCGGGGCCGCCGGCGATGATGATCGGCGCGGCCCCGGTCTGCCCGCTCCCCGCCACGCGCGCGCACTCGTCGCGCATCGACTCGGCCGTCGGGAAACGCTCGTTGGGGTTCTTCTTCAGGGCCCGCGCGACCAGCGCGTCCACGGCCGGAGGGATCGAGCTGTTGATGCTCGACGGTGCGGCCGGCTCCTCCTGGACGTGGGCGTAGGCGATGGCCAGCGGCGAGTCGGCGTCGAACGGCAGCCGCCCGGTCAGCAGCTCGAAGAGCATGATGCCCACCGAGTACAGGTCGGACCGGGCGTCCACACCGCGGCCCAGCGCCTGCTCCGGCGACAGATACTGCGGAGTGCCGACGACCATGCCGGTCTGCGTCATCGACGTGACCCCGGACTGCATGGCCCGGGCGATGCCGAAGTCCATGACTTTGACCACATTGCGCTTGGTCATCATCACGTTGCCCGGCTTGATGTCCCGGTGGACCAGGCCCATCTCGTGGCTGACCTCGAGCGCCGCCAGCACATCGCCGGTGATCTTCAGCGCCTTGTCGGCGGGCATCGCGCCGTACTGCGCCACATCCGCGTCGAGCACCGAGCGCAGCGGCTTGCCCTCCACGTACTCCATGACGATGTACGGCATCACCGCGCCGCCCTCGCCCTGATCGTCCGACAGCGCGTCCTCGCCGGTGTCGAAGACGGAGACGATATTGGTGTGTGAGAGTTTCGCCACGGACTGGGCCTCGCGGCGGAACCGCTCGCGGAACGACTGTTCCCGGCCGAGTTCGGTGTGCAGTGTCTTGATCGCGACCTGTCGGTCGAGCACGGTGTCGTAGGCCAGGTGCACGGATGCCATACCGCCGGCGCCGAGCAGGTCGCGCAGCTGATAGCGGCCGCCGCCTACCGCACGGCCCTCGTAGCGTCCCTGAGCGCCGTCCTGACTCATTTTCCTGCTCCCCCCGTGGCACGCAGCCTGGCAACGCGGCCCGGTGTACCGATTTCAGCGATGCTGCGATGGTGATTCTCGCCAAAGTCTGCCGCAGGGGTCGGACACGTCAAGCCGCATGCCCGTTCCGTGACTGGTTGCGCAGGAAGAGTTCATGAAGCGTTACTGGCTCACCACGGGATTTGCGCCGCTCGTTCCGGAGCGGGTTTGATGGCCTGTCCATCACGGACCGGCGCGCCCTCCGGACCCTGTAGCGTGCCTTAGCGGAAGACCGTAGGACCGCAGCCATTCGAGCCGCGGACAGAAATGACGGCGAGGACCGATGGCACAGACGCAGCGCGCCCAGGGCCCGTCCGAACCCGAGGCCTCCGGCGGGGGAAACCCCGATGCGCCGGAGCAGTGGGGTAGCGGCGGACTTGTGGGCGACGGCCGCTACCGCCTGACCCACCGCCTCGGCCGCGGAGGCATGGCCGAGGTCTTCGCCGCGGAGGACGTGCGGCTCGGCCGCACCGTGGCCGTCAAGCTCCTCCGCGCCGACCTCGCCGAGGACCCGGTCTCGAAGGCCCGCTTCACCCGCGAGGCCCAGTCCGTCGCGGGCCTCAACCACCACGCCGTCGTCGCCGTCTACGACTCCGGCGAGGACGTCGTCGGCCCCAACACCGTGCCGTACATCGTCATGGAGTTGGTCGAGGGCCGCACCATCCGCGACCTCCTGCTCAACGCGGAGGCACCGCCGGCGGACCAGGCGCTGATCATCGTCTCCGGTGTGCTGGAGGCGCTGGCCTACAGCCACCATCACGGCATCGTGCACCGTGACATCAAGCCCGCCAACGTGATCATCACCAACAGCGGTGCGGTCAAGGTCATGGACTTCGGCATCGCCCGCGCCCTGCACGGCGCCCAGTCCACCATGACCCAGACCGGCATGGTCATGGGCACCCCGCAGTACCTCTCCCCCGAGCAGGCTCTCGGCAAGGCCGTCGACCACCGCTCCGACCTGTACGCCACGGGCTGCCTTCTCTACGAACTTCTCGCGCTGCGCCCGCCGTTCACCGGCGAGACGCCGCTCTCGGTGGTCTACCAGCACGTTCAGGACACCCCGGTGGCGCCGTCGGAGGTCTCCGACTCGGTGCCGCCGGAGCTCGACGGCCTCGTCATGCGCTCCCTGGCGAAGGACCCGGACGACCGGTTCCAGAGCGCCGAGGAGATGCGCGGGCTGGTGCAGTACGCGCTGCAGATGCTGACCGACAAGGGCGGCCACACCGGCGTGTGGGACACCGGGCCGGTCGAGCACGCGGGCATGAGGACGTCGGCGATGGGGATGGCCGGCACCAGCGTGATGCCGCACCCGAGCCACGGCGACACGTCGCAGATGGGCGTCGGCGGTCCGATCCTGCCGGGCGGCCGGGACGACGACGGCGGCTTCGACGGAGGCCACCGGCAGGGCCGCGGCAACGGCAAGGGCGGCCGTGGCAAGGCGTGGCTGCTCGCCGCACTCGCGGTGATCGCGGTCACGGTGGGGGTCGTGGTGGCCGTCCAGAACATGAAGTCGACGACGAAGGACGACCCCAAGCAACGCCCCACCAGCTCGCAGACGACGAAGAAAGAGTCGAGCGAGCCCTCGGACGAGGAGACGACGGAGGACACCGACACCGGCGACAGCTCGGTGGGCGGCCAGGACGACTACACGCCGTCCTACACCCCTTCGTACACGCCCAGTTACACGCCGTCCTCGACGCCGTCGGTGTCGCCGAGCGAGCAGCCCAGCGAGAGCACCTCGAGCGGTACGGGTGACGGCGGTACGGGCGAGACTCCGGTCCCCTCGGAGGACGACACTGCGACCGACGGCGGCAACGGTGACGACGAGGGCGCCATCGGCAGCCCCGGCACGGTCGGCGAGCCGACGGGCTGACGTCGGCCGGCGGGGCCGCCGGTACCCCGTCGGGCACCGTCCGGTCCGGTCCACCCGGACCGGGCCGGTTCCGCTCAGTCCGCGAAGGCGTCGCGCACGGCCTCGTACTCCCGCGTCCACCAGACCGACAGCGCGGCCGCCGCGGGGAACTGCGGGTCCGCCCTGCCGTCGCGCAGCTGATAGCGCCAGCGCAGCATCCAGAAGTCGTTGAGCCGCTCCCACCAGACCCGGTGCACGGCCGCCGCCAGCTCCTCCGGTGCGGCGCCGGTGGCCCGCCGGTAGGCACGGGCGTACGGCCGCACCTTGGACAGCTCCAGCATTCCCCGCGGGCCGACGAAGAAGATCGCCGCGGCCCGGACCGCCTCCTCGGCGCGCGGCTGGACGCCCAGCCGGTCCCAGTCGAGGATGGCCGCGGGCTCGGCGCCCCGGTAGAGCAGGTTCAGCGGATGGAAGTCGCCGTGCACCCAGCCCGTCGCGGGCTCGGCACCGGCCTCCGGGCGGCGGTGGGCGTGCCGCTCCAGCAGCGCCCGCCGTTCGACGAGCCGGTGCTCGGCCAGTTCGTCGAAGGCGTCCCGGGGCCGCCTCGCACGGGCGAGCGCGAGCAGCTCCTCGATGAGCTCGAAGGTGTCGGAGGGGTCGGCGCTCTCCACCCGGGCCTCCGCTTCCGGGACCGTGGACTGCTGCATCACCCGCTCCAGACAGGTGTGCACCAGCCCCAGCAGGGATCCCAGGCGCCGCGACTGGGCGGCGGTCAGCTCGCCGCCGCCGCGGTGCCGGCCGTCCACCCAGGGGTGCAGCGCGTAGCAGCGGCCGCCGATCACGGCGACGGTGCGCCCCTCCGCGTCCGCGACCGGCGGGGCGACCGGCAGGCCCAGCACGGCGAGCCGCGCGGTGGCGCCGTGCTGGCGGGCGATGGCGGCGCGGTCGCCGTCGAGGTGGTGCTTGAGGAAGTACCGGCCGCGGGTGGTGGCCAGGTGGTAGCCGCGGTTCAGCAGACCCTGTGCGAGGCGCTCGCAGGACAGCGGCTCGCCCGCGCCCTCGTACCGGCGTAACAGGGCGCACAGGGTGCCGCCGTCCGGAGTCCCGCCGGCGGGCCCGTCGGCGGCGGCGTCGGGGCCGTCGTCCGGTCCAGCCCCCTGGCCGCCGTCGCCGTCCGGAGCGGTCCGGGGCGATGGCAGCGGGGCGCGAGAAGCCGGGGCGGCATATGAGCGCGGCACTCGCCAGATGTTAGATCACCCGGGGTCACACAGTGCGCCCGGAATGTCGCAGCGGGACGCCGGACAGGTCGTGCACGGTGATGAACCGGGGCTCGACGTGCAGATATGCCGGCTCGAAGGGGTCGCTGTCGGCGGAGCGCGGCATCCGCCCGAACAGGGCGAGTTCCCGCGGCTCCGGGTCGACACTGCGGGCTGTCCCGGTGAACTGGACGGACCAGATGTCCTCGGTGCCGTGGCCGATGTTGTCCGCCCCGTAGGCCACCACGTTGCCGTCGCAGGCCCGGTGGTAGCCGTAACCGCGGTGCAACCGCAGCAGCACTCTGTCATTAGCCACGATGTGCCGTGCCGGGGTCACGAACGGCAGGGCGCGCATGCTCACCGAGAGCCGGCCGTACGCGATGCTGCGCAGCAGTTCGATCGCGCGGCTGCCGGAAGCGGGCCCGGGGGCGGTTCCGGAGGCAGGGCCGGATGCGGTGCCGGGCGCGGTGCCGGACGGGGGCGTGGGCTCGGTGGACGGGTCGGGGGAGGAGGGGTCGGGGGACATGCCCACCAGCCTGTCCGGTCGAAGCGGACAGCCCTAGGGGCGGCGGCCCTCGAAGCGGAGGCCGTTGGTCCCGATCCGGGCAGCCGGGCCGATCGCGGGCAACTCGCCCGCTCCACGCGCCTCGGGGCCCGCGTCCGGGGGCGGGGTCAGGGGGCCGGGATCAGGGCTTCTCCGCCTGCAGCCGGGCCACGTACGCCGCGGCCTGGGAACGGCGTTCCATGCCGAGCTTCGCCAGCAGGCTGGAGACGTAGTTCTTGATCGTCTTTTCGGCGAGGTGGAGCCGTTCGCCGATGGCCCGGTTGGTCAGGCCCTCTCCGATCAGTTCCAGGATCTTGCGTTCCTGCTCGGTGAGGTTCGCCAGCCGAGAGTCGCTCTCCGGGACGTTCCCGGCCCGCAGCCGGTCCAGCACCCGTGCCGTCGCCACCGGATCGAGCAGGGATTTGCCGGCCGCGACGTCCCGTACGGCGGAGAGCAGCTCATTGCCGCGGATCGCCTTCAGTACGTAGCCGGCGGCCCCTGCCATGATCGCGTCGAAGAGCGCTTCGTCATCGGCGTACGAGGTCAGGATCAGGCACTTGATGTCCTCGTCCGCCGAGCGGATCTCCCGGCAGACCTCCACGCCGCTGCCGTCCGGAAGCCGCACGTCCAGCACGGCTACGTCGGGACGGGTGGCCGGAATGCGGGCCAGCGCGTCCGCGGCGGTGCCGGCCTCGCCGACCACCTCGATATCGTCCTCAACCGACAGAAGGTCATGAACGCCGCGTCGTACCACTTCATGGTCGTCGAGGAGAAATACACTAATTCTTCCTTCTTCGGACACATAGTCAGTCTCACACACGAACTCTTCCCGTGCTCTTGCCCTCCGGGATAACGTGCCGTTGGCCCGGAGGGCTGCAAGGCTGTGACCAGTGGTTGTTCCCGAATTTCTCGATTTACTTGGAAATCCAAGCAAAATCGCAGGTCAGGAGGGGTTTCGCAGAGATGCGAAGCACTGGGTAACGTGCGTGTTGCAGGCCACTGTCCGGGCGCCTGTCACGCCCGTTCGGCCCGCCGCACCTACCCCGTGCGCCGTTCCGAAGCGGGTGAGCCCCTCCCCTGGCCGACGGCCAGGGGGGACACCAGGCCACCCGGCGGATCCCGGGGGCCGGACAGACGGAGGAGCACACCGTGACCGTGGAGAGCACTGCCGCGCGGAAACCGCGTCGCAGCAGCGGCAAGCGAGCCGGCGCCAAGAAGCCACCGGCCGGCCAGCCCGAGCTCGTACAGCTGCTGACGCCGGAGGGCGAGCGGGTCGAGCACCCCGAGTACTCCATCGACCTCACCCCCGACGAGCTGCGCGGCCTGTACCGGGACATGGTGCTGACCCGGCGCTTCGACGCCGAGGCGACCGCGCTGCAGCGGCAGGGCGAGCTGGGCCTGTGGGCATCGCTGCTCGGCCAGGAGGCCGCCCAGATCGGCTCCGGCCGCGCGCTGCGCGACGACGACTACGTCTTCCCCACTTACCGTGAGCACGGTGTCGCCTGGTGTCGCGGGGTCGACCCGACCAATCTGCTCGGCATGTTCCGCGGTGTGAACCACGGCGGCTGGGACCCGAACAGCAACAACTTCCACCTGTACACGATCGTGATCGGCTCGCAGACGCTGCACGCGACCGGTTACGCGATGGGTGTGGCGAAGGACGGCGCCGATTCCGCCGTCATCGCCTACTTCGGGGACGGCGCCTCCAGCCAGGGCGATGTCGCCGAGGCCTTCACCTTCTCCGCGGTCTACAACGCCCCCGTGGTGTTCTTCTGCCAGAACAATCAGTGGGCGATCTCCGAACCCACCGAGCGGCAGACCCGCGTCCCGCTCTACCAGCGTGCTCAGGGCTTCGGCTTCCCCGGTGTCCGGGTCGACGGCAACGACGTACTCGCCTGCCTGGCCGTGACGCGGTCCGCGCTGGAGCGGGCCCGCAGCGGCCAGGGTCCGACCCTCGTCGAGGCCTTCACCTACCGCATGGGTGCCCACACGACCTCCGACGATCCGACCAAGTACCGCCAGGACGACGAGCGGGCGGCCTGGGAGGCCAAGGACCCGATCCAGCGGCTGAAGGCCCACCTGGAGAAGGAAGGGCACGCCGACGAGGCGTACTTCGCCGCGCTGGAGACCGAGAGCGACGCGCTCGCGAAGCGGGTCCGGGAGGCCGTACGTGCCATGCCCGACCCCGACTCCATGGCGATGTTCGAGAACGTCTACGCCGATGGCCACGCGCTGGTCGACGAAGAGCGCGCGCAGTTCGCTGCGTACCAGGCGTCCTTCGCCGAGGAGGGGAACTGAGATGGCTGTCGAGAAGCTCTCGCTCGCCAAGGCGATCAACGAATCGCTCCGTAAGTCCATGGAGACCGACACCAAGGTCCTCATCATGGGCGAGGACGTCGGCAAGCTCGGCGGTGTCTTCCGCGTCACCGACGGCCTGCAGAAGGACTTCGGTGAGGAGCGGGTCATCGACACCCCGCTCGCCGAGTCCGGCATCGTCGGCACCGCGATCGGTCTGGCGCTCCGCGGCTACCGCCCCGTCGTGGAGATCCAGTTCGACGGTTTCGTCTTCCCCGCGTACGACCAGATCGTCACGCAGCTCGCCAAGATGCACGCCCGGGCGCTCGGCAAGATCAAGCTGCCGGTCGTCATCCGGATCCCCTACGGGGGTGGAATCGGCGCCGTCGAGCACCACAGCGAGTCGCCCGAGGCACTCTTCGCGCACGTCGCGGGCCTCAAGGTGGTCTCCCCGTCCAACGCCTCGGACGCCTACTGGATGATGCAGCAGGCCATCGAGAGCGACGACCCGGTCATCTACTTCGAGCCGAAGCGCCGTTACTGGGACAAGGGCGAGGTGGACACCACCGCCATCCCCGGCCCGCTGCACAAGGCCCGGGTTGCGCAGCAGGGCACCGACCTCACGCTGGCCGCCTACGGGCCGATGGTGAAGGTCTGCATCGAAGCCGCCGCCGCTGCGGCCGAGGAGGGCAAGTCCCTCGAGGTCGTGGATCTGCGCTCGATGTCCCCGATCGACTTCGACACGGTCCAGCAGTCCGTCGAGAAGACCGGAAGGCTGGTCGTCGTCCACGAGGCTCCGGTATTCCTGGGTACGGGTTCGGAGATCGCCGCCCGGATCACCGAGCGGTGCTTCTACCACCTGGAGGCCCCGGTACTGCGGGTCGGCGGCATGCACGCCCCGTACCCGCCGGCCCGGCTGGAAGACGAGTACCTGCCGGGGCTCGACCGGGTGCTGGACGCCGTCGACCGCTCGTTGGCGTACTGAGGGGCTTGAGGAGAGTTCGTGACGATGACTGAGACCGGTCAGCGCTTCCGAGAGTTCAAGATGCCCGATGTGGGCGAGGGACTCACCGAGGCGGAGATCCTCAAGTGGTATGTACAGCCCGGTGACACCGTCACCGACGGCCAGGTGGTCTGCGAGGTGGAGACCGCCAAGGCAGCGGTCGAACTCCCGATCCCCTTCGACGGGCAGGTGCACGAGTTGCGCTTCGCCGAGGGCACGACCGTGGACGTCGGCACGGTGATCATTTCGGTGGACACCGCGCCCGGGGGTGCTGCTCCAGCCCCGGCCTCGGCCCCGTCCTCGACCGAGGAAGGTGCTCCGGGGTCGGCCGCGGAGTCGGACGCGACAGCGGCCGGTGCTCCGGCCGCCGAGCAGAACACGGAGCCGGAGGGCCGCCAGCCCGTTCTCGTGGGCTATGGCGTGTCCGCCTCTTCGACGAAGCGTCGGCCGCGCAAGCCTCAGCCGGGGCAGGCGGTTCCGGGGCGTTCCGTGCCGGGCCAGGCGGGCGCAGGTGCAGGCGGCAACAACGGCACGGCATCGCCGCGGCCGACGGCTGCCGCGATCCAGGCGGAGCTGAACGGCCACACAGGCGCCCCTGCGGCAGCGCCCCCCATGGCGCCGTCCGGTGGTGAGCCCGGTGGGGCGCGGCCGCTCGCCAAGCCCCCGGTCCGCAAGCTCGCCAAGGACTTGGGCATCGACCTGGCCGCGGTGACCCCGACGGGCCGCGACGGTGTGATCACCCGCGAGGACGTGCACGCTGCCGCGGCCTCGGCCATGGCGGTCACCGAGGCTGCGCCGGTGACGTCGTCCGCACCGGCGCCGGTGGCACAGCCGGCCGTCGCAGCGGAGGGTGCTGAGACGGTCGCCCCGGGGGCCCGGGAGACGCGGGTGCCGATCAAGGGCGTCCGCAAGGCGACCGCCCAGGCGATGGTCACCAGCGCCTTCACCGCGCCGCACGTCACCGAGTTCATCACCGTGGACGTCACGCGGACGATGAAACTTGTGCAGAAGCTCAAGCAGGACCCGGACATGGCGGGTGTGCGCATCAACCCGCTCCTGCTGGTGGCGAAGGCGCTGCTCATCGCCATCCGGCGCAACCCGGAGATCAGCGCGGCGTGGGACGAGGCCAACCAGGAGATCGTCCGCAAGGACTACGTGAACCTGGGGATCGCTGCGGCCACACCGCGTGGCCTGATCGTCCCGAACATCAAGGACGCCCACGCCATGACCCTGGCCGAGCTCGCCGAGTCCCTCGGCGACCTGGTGTCCACCGCGCGGGAGGGCAAGACCTCCCCGGCCGCCATGCAGGGAGGCACGGTCACCATCACCAACGTCGGCGTCTTCGGCGTCGACACCGGTACCCCGATCCTCAACCCGGGGGAGTCGGCGATTCTCGCGTTCGGAGCGGTCAAGCTCCAGCCGTGGGTCCACAAGGGGAAGGTGAAGCCCCGCCAGGTGACGACTCTTGCGCTCTCCTTCGATCACCGACTGGTCGACGGCGAGCTGGGCTCCAAGGTGCTGTCGGACATCGCGGCGGTCCTGGAGGATCCGAAGAGGCTCGTCACCTGGGGCTGAGCTGACCGGGTCGCCTTGCGGATCCGTATGTCCGCCCGCGCCGATCCATCGGTCGGCCCTTGGCCGTTGGCTGGGTGCTCTGCAGCACCGACTGCCGACATGACTGCGGGCCGGCCGCGGGCCGGTTGCAGCCCTGACCTCGCCGACTGGTGGGTAATGCATCGGTGCCCCCGGTGTTCGATAGTTGGAGATTGCGCTCTGTGATGGTGGCCCGTCTGCGTCGAGCAGGCGGGCCACCGCTCTGTGCTGCCTGTCCGGCTGGACCGGACGGGCTCCGGTGCCTTGTACAGGGGGAACGTGGCTTGCTCCGGCGGCCGTTCCCGACAGCTTTCCGGACCACCTGATGGAGTGATTCACCCTGCAGAGCCTGGATTCGTCACTCTCCGTGACTGAAGATGGCTTGCGAACCTCCGTACGAGGGAGAGGTTCATCGGGGATGGGGGAGGCGCCATGGATGGAATGTGTTGCGCGGACGGAGCGGCAGAGGCAGCAGGACGGGCCTCTTCTGCGGAAGCCGACCGGGGGATGGCAGGCGCTCCCTCGGCGACCGCGACCGCGACCGCGACCGCGAATGCCGGTGTGGGTGGGAGCGCGGGGCCTGGAGCTGTAATTCCGGGGGTGCTGGATGAACGGGCCGCCTGCCTTGCAGCGTGTGTGCCGGGCCCGGAGACCGCCCCAATGATCGCGGAACTGGACCCGGCTCAGCTCTCCGCGGCGGGTCGGATCGACGCGCTGCGGGCTCTGGAGCGGCACGCGGAGTGGATTCAGGCTCTGCAGGTACGGGTGCTGGGTGCGCTGGACGCCGACCCGGTCGACCCTGCCCCTGAGGGCGACAGTCCCGCGGAGAAGGCGTGGGATTTCACCTGTGAACAGGTTGCCTGTGCGTTACGGATCTCGAACCGTACAGCTGCCACCCGACTGTCCACCGCCCGGCATCTGACGCGCACTTTTCGTGCAACTCTGGACCTGCTCCAAGCGGGGCGGATCCATTACAGGCAGGCGCACGCGGTCGTCGACGTGACGCGCAACCTGCCGCGCGCGACCGCGGTGCGGGTCGAGACGCTGGTCGTGCGCAGAATGCCTGAGCAGGCCGTGTCGGCAACCCGTAAGGCGCTGCACCGCGCGGTGCTCAAGGCCGACCCGGAGGGTGCGGACCGCCGTCACCGGTCGGCGCGAGCCGAGCGGAGGGTCTCCCACCGGATGGACCAGGACGGTATGGCCTGGTGGTCCGTCTACCTTCCCGCGGAACAGGCCGCGCAGTTGGATGCCGCCGTCGATACCCATGCCCGTGCTCTGCAGGGTGCCGAGGAACACCGGCTTGGCACGAAGGGTGCGCGTGGTGTGGAGGGGCGTCCGGGAGTGGATGCCGGGCGAACTCTGGAGCAGCGGCGCGTGGACGCGCTGGTCGACCTGGTTCTGCACGGGGACGTCCCGTTCAGCGGGACGGAGCTTCATGAGGACGGGGCAATCCTCAGGCCGGGCAATGCAGGCGGGCGCTCGGCCCCAACCGTCCAGGTGACGGTCTCCCTGGACACCCTGATCGGTGTCTCGGAAGAGCCGGCAGAACTCGAGGGGTACGGTGCCGTCACCGCTGTCCAGGCGAGGGCGCTCGCCGCGGAACCGGGCTCGGTCTGGCGACGACTGATCACGGACCCGGGGACCGGGATGCTGCTCAAGGTCGATCCCACCACCTACCGGCCCACGGCCGACGTCACGCGCCATGTCACCATCCGGGACCGGCGCTGCGCCTTTCCGAGTTGCCGGATGCCGGCTCACCGTTGCGACCTCGATCACATCGTGCCGTTCGATCACCGTGACTCCGCGTCCGGTGGACCGACGACGCCGGACAACCTCGTCGCCCTGTGCCGTCGGCATCACATGCTGAAGCACCACGCCGGCTGGTCGGTGACACGCGACCCTGCCACCGGGCGGACGACCTGGACCGCGCCCACCGGGCACGTCTACCTCAATGAACCGGGTCACTTCACCGCAGTGGCGTGAGGTCGCTCACGGGTACCTGCGAACTGTGTCCGTATCGCGGATGGTGCAGGCCGACGCATACCTGTTGTATCTATGCTGTGCGCATGCCTTCCGCTACTGCCCCCACCAAGCAACCTCCCGCTGCCGAGCGGGTGTACAGCCACGTCAAGCAGGCAGTCCTCGACCGCCGCTACGAGGGCGGCACGTTGCTCACCGAGGGGGACCTCGCCGAAGCCGTCGGCGTCTCGCGGACACCTGTGCGGGAGGCGCTGCTCCGCCTCGAGGTCGAAGGGCTCATCAAGCTCTACCCGAAGAAGGGCGCGCTGGTGCTTCCGGTCTCCGCTCAGGAGATCGGCGATGTCGTCGAAACGCGCCTGCTCGTCGAGGAGCACGCAGTTCGTAAGGCCGTTCCCCCGGGGCCGAGGCTCATCCAGCGGCTGGAGGAACTGCTGGAGGAGCAGCGCCGGTTCGCAGCGGAGGGCGATCTGGCCGCGGTGGCCGCCAGTGACCGGTGCTTCCACGCCGAGATCGTTCGCAACGCCGGGAATCAGATTCTCGAGCGGCTCTACGACCAGCTGCGTGACCGTCAGCTGCGGATGGGCGTCGCTGTGATGCACGCTCACCCCGACCGGATCGCCAAGAACATCACCGAGCACGCGGAGATCCTCCGGGCCCTGCGCAACGGGGACGCGGAAGCCGCTGCTGCCGCCGTCCACCAGCACGTCAGCTGGGTGAAGAACCTGGTCCGCGGAGACGAGCGGTGAGCGCCGAGCTACGACTTCCGGGTGACCCGCCCGGAGGGCGACGCGCCGTAGCCATCTGGGGGCTCGGAGTCGCGGTCTACTTCGTGGCCATCACCTACCGGACCAGCCTGGGCATTGCCGGCATCGACGCCGCCGACCGGTTCCACATCAATGCCTCGGCGCTGTCGACGTTCTCCATCCTCCAGCTCCTGGTCTACGCCGGGATGCAGATACCCGTCGGGCTGATGGTCGACAGGCTCGGCACGAAGAAGGTGCTGTCCCTCGGTGTCGTCCTGTTCACGGTCGGCCAGCTCGGCTTCGCGTTCTCCCATTCGTACGGCGCCGCCCTCTTCTCGCGTGCTCTTCTCGGCTGTGGGGACGCCATGACGTTCATCAGCGTGCTGCGACTCGGCGCACGCTGGTTCCCCGCCCGTCGGGGGCCGCTCATCGCACAGATCGCCGCGCTGTTCGGCATGGCGGGCAACCTGGTCTCCACGATGGTGCTCGCCCGGCTCCTGCACAGCGTGGGCTGGACCCCGACGTTCGCGAGCAGCGCGCTCGGCGGCGTTCTCGTCCTGGTGTTGATCCTGCTGTTCCTCAAGGACCATCCCGAAGGCTTCGAGCCCGAGACCATCCCGCATGCCGGCGGCGGTTTCGTACGGAAACAGATCGCTGCTGCCTGGCGCGAGCCCGGTACGAGGCTCGGTATGTGGGTGCACTTCACCACCCAGTTCCCCGCGATGGTCTTCATGCTGCTCTGGGGGATGCCGTTCCTGGTCGAGGCCCAGGGGCTCTCCCGGGGTGTCGCCGGCGAACTGCTCACCCTCGTCGTGCTCTCCAACATGGCGGTCGGGCTCGTCTACGGACAGGTCATCGCCCGTCACCACCGTGCCCGGATGCCGTTGGCGCTCGGCACGGTCGCCACGACCGCGCTCGCCTGGGGGCTCTCCCTGGGCTGGCCCGGCGGACAGGCGCCGGTGTGGTTGCTGACCGCGCTCTGCCTGGTGCTGGGATCCTGCGGTCCCGCCTCGATGATCGGGTTCGACTTCGCCCGTCCCGCCAATCCGCCCGAGCGGATGGGCACGGCATCGGGCATCGTCAACATGGGCGGCTTCACGGCCTCGATGGTGACGCTGCTGGCCATCGGTGTCCTGCTCGACGCGACCAGCGACAACTACCGGATCGCCTTCGCCTCCGTCTTCGTCCTGGAGGTGCTGGGGCTCTCGCAGATCCTGCGACTGCGGCGCCGGGCGGACCGCCTGGAGCGTGAACGAGTGGTGGCCAGCCGGGTGGAGACGGTCCACGTCCCTGCCTAGTCTTCGGGCAGCGCCCGTGACACGACCCGCGCCGCTACACCGTGATGGCGAACCGCCGCAGAATCGTCCGGGCGAGCTCCTGGTCGCCTTCGATCTTCACCGACTCCGCCACCGCGTCCGGCTTGCCCCGCCCGCAGGCCAGCAGCACATAGGTTTCCCAGCCCAGCGACAGCGTCGCCGTGGGGCCCAACGACGGGCTTTCGGTGATGGAGCCCCGTCCCTCGGCGTCCACCCGGACCGTACGGATGAACTCCAGTTCCCCGCTCACATCGAAGACAACCGCCGAATTCGGCGGCGCGTCCCCGTCCTTGGCGACGATCTTGGGCAGGGCTTCCAGCAGCAGGTCGCGGGCGACCAGCGCAGCCGGCGAGTCGAGGTTGCCCGGCCTGCCCACGGCCCGTCGCAGATCCTGCTCGTGGACCCAGACGTCGAACGCCCGCAGCCGCAGGGCGTGCTCCAGCGTCGTCTCACTGCCGAGCGGGCCGCGGATCCTGGTGTCCGGGTCCCGGGTCTCGTTCCGCAGCTGCCGGGAGCGACGGATGATCGTGTACTCCAGCTCCGCCGTCATCTCGGGCGCCGTGTGGCACCGCCGGACGTCGACCGGGACCTCCATGTACCGGGTGAGTTCGTTCGTCACGTGGTACAGGTCGCGAGGCAGGGTGTGGATCGGACGGGGGTCGCCGAGCATCTCGCACTCGACCCCGATGACATGGGAGACCACGTCGCGCACGGACCAGCCCGGGCAGGCGGTGGCGCGATTCCACTCGCCTTCGACGAGCGGTGTCACCAGCTCGGATATTGCCTCGATGGAGTGGGTCCAGGCGTCGACGTAGGTCTGGAGGCTTGGGTGGACGGTCACGTGACCCCTCGGGCGGTCGGTACGTGGGCTGGGTGCTCGAGCCTCGGCTCTGCCCGTTAAGTTACGCTGCGCACGGGCACCCCGGCAGTGCTTTCACGACTGATCGTAGGGCCTGTTGACCGCCTCGATTCGAACGCTCGAACCATGAGACTGGTGATAGTGTGCGCGCCTCATTGCTCCAGATCGACGTGAATCAGCAGGAGTCGGTCGAATCCCGCCGTGAGCGAGTGGCTTCCCTCGTCCGTGCCCAGTCCGACGCCGATCTCGTGGTTCTTCCCGAGCTGTGGCACGTGGGCGCGTTCGCCTACGAGAGCTTCACCGACCACGCCGAGCCGGTGCCGACGGCGGACGGTGCGGAGGCTCCGCTCGGCCCCACCTCCGAGGCGATGGCCGCTGCCGCCGCCGACGCCCGGGTCTGGCTGCATGCGGGCTCGATCGTCGAGAAGGCGCCCGATGGCACCCTCTTCAACACCTCTCTCGTCTTCGGCCCCGACGGTGCGTTCCACCGCTCCTATCGCAAGATCCACCGGTTCGGCTTCGACAAGGGCGAGGCCGTGATGATGGGGGCCGGCGACGAGATCGTCACCGTCGGCGTCCCGGACACCGTCATCGGCCTGGCCACCTGCTACGACCTGCGCTTCCCGGAGCTGTTCCGGCGGCTGACCATGGCCGGTGCCGAGCTGCTCGTCATCCCCGCGGGGTGGCCTGCCCGGCGCCGCGAGCACTGGACGCTGCTGTCCCGCGCCCGCGCCGTCGAGAACCAGGCCTACGTCCTGGCCTGCTGCTCGGCCGGCACCCACTCCGGGGTGGAGCAGGCGGGGCACAGCCTGGTCGTCGACCCGTGGGGTGAGGTCCTCGCCGAAGGGGGCACCGGTGAGGAGGTGCTCACGGTGCAGCTGGACCCGGAGCGCGTGGCCCGGACCCGGGAGGACTTCCCCGCGCAGCGTGACCGGATGCTGGGCCTGCCCGACCCGGACCGCCGCCCGTAGGCACGCTGCCCGCCGCAGGAATGACCACGTCCCGCATGTGGTTGGCTGAGGACATGGCTCCACGTGCACGCGTCCGCGCTCCCGAGCTGATTGGGAGGGGCGGCTGGCTCAACACCGGCGGCAACGACCTCACCCTCGCTGACCTGCGAGGACGAGTGGTCATTCTGGACTTCTGGACGTTCTGCTGCGTCAATTGCCTGCATGTCCTCGACGAGCTCCGCGAGCTGGAGGAGAAGCACCGCGACACCGTCGTGATCATCGGGGTGCACTCGCCCAAGTTCGTGCACGAGGCCGAGCATCAGGCGGTCGTGGACGCCGTCGAGCGGTACGAGGTCCACCACCCCGTCCTCGACGATCCGGACCTGGCCACCTGGAAGCAGTACGCGGTGCGCGCCTGGCCCACGCTCGTCGTCATCGACCCCGAGGGCTACGTCGTCGCCCAGCACGCCGGGGAGGGGCACGCCCACGCTTTGGAGAAACTCGTCGAGGAGCTGGAGGCCACGCACACCGCCAAGGGCACGCTGCGCCGCGGCGACGGCCCGTATGTCGCGCCTGAGCCCGTCGCGACCGAACTGCGCTTCCCCGGCAAGGCCCTCTTCCTGCCGGAGGGGACCTCCGGGGCGGGAACCTCAGGAGCAGGAACCTCAGGGCGAGGCACCTTCCTCGTCTCGGACACGACGCGGCACGCCCTGGTGGAGCTGGCCGAGGACGGCGAGACGGTGCTCCGGCGCATCGGAACCGGTGAGCGCGGGTTCACCGACGGCGGGCCGGACCGGGCGCGGTTCAGCGAACCGCAGGGCCTGGCCCTGCTGCCCGATGGCACAGTGGTCGTCGCCGACACCGTGAACCACGCGCTGCGCAGCTTCGACCCCGCCACCGGCGAGGTCGGTACCCTCGCCGGTACCGGCCGCCAGTGGTGGCAGGGCTCGCCCACGTCCGGACCCGCCCGCGAGGTGAACCTCTCCTCTCCCTGGGATGTGGCCTGGTGGGCGGACCGGCTGTGGATCGCCATGGCGGGCGTGCACCAGCTGTGGACGTACGACCCGTCGGCCGGCACCGTCGAGGCCGCCGCCGGCACGACCAACGAAGGCCTGGTCGACGGGCCCGCGGCGGATGCCTGGTTCGCCCAGCCGTCCGGGCTCGCGGCGACCGAGGAGCGGCTGTGGATCGCCGACTCCGAGACGAGCGCCGTGCGCTGGGCGGAGCGCGACGGCGAGGGCTTCGCGATCCGCACGGCCGTCGGCACCGGTCTCTTCGACTTCGGGCACCGTGACGGTCCCGCCGGACAGGCCCTGCTCCAGCACCCGCTGGGCGTGACCGCGCTGCCCGACGGCTCGGTCGCCGTCAGCGACACCTACAACCACGCGCTGCGCCGCTACGACCCGGAGACCGACGAGGTGACCACCCTCGCCACCGATCTGCGGGAGCCGTCCGGAGCCGTGCTGGTCGACGGCGACATCGTGGTCGTGGAGTCCGCCCGTCACCGGCTGACCCGGCTGCGGCTGCCCGAGGAGGCCGTGCGGGTCGCATCGGTAGCGCACCGGACACAGCGGACGGCGACCGGTATCGCCCCGGGGACGCTGCGGCTCGACGTGGTCTTCCAGGCCCCGGCCGGCCAGAAGCTCGACGAGCGGTACGGCCCGTCGACCCGCCTGATCGTCAGCTCCTCGCCGCCGGAACTGCTGGCGGACGGCGCCGGTACGGGTACCGACCTCGGCCGGGACCTCGTCCTGGCCGAGGGGGTCACGGACGGCGTGCTGCACGTCTCGGCGATGGCGGCATCCTGCGACGACGACCCGGCGAACGAGTACCCGGCCTGCCATGTGCACCAGCAGGACTGGGGCGTCCCGGTCCGGGTGACCGCGGACGGCGCGGACCGGCTTCCGCTGCTGCTCGCCGGACTGGACGAGGGGTGACGCCCGGCTCCGGCACCGTGACATCCGGGCCGGGGCCGCACCTGCGGTGGGGGGACGTGTGACCCGTGTGCACGGCGATGTGCACCACCGGCCGCCCGTCGGCCTGGGCCGGTGGAGGCGGAGAGCTCACCGGACATCGGTGGCGCGGCGGTCGTGTCTCTGCGCCCAGGGCCGCCCTGTGCACTGCGCAGTGGTGCGTGAGCAGCGGTGTCCTGGTGAACGGGACAGCTGGCCGGAGGCGGCTGCTGCTGATGGTGTCCCGGTGAACGGCGCTTTCGGGTAGCCGTTTGCCGATGGTGTCCCGCTTGACGGGACAGCTCCCGGGCCGATGGTGTCCTGCTCGACGGGACAGCTCCCGGAGGGAGCCGGTGGCGGATGTCCCGGTGAAGCGGACCGTCCCCGTGACTGCCGCGGGAACGCTCAGCGGTAGTAGCGGTGTTCGTCCTCGACCTCGACCACCGGAGCGCCCGGTGCCGGAGGCTGGACCCGCCGGCGCTTCAGGATGCTCACGTACGCCGCGAGGCCGATGAATCCGACCGCCATCATGATCAGGCCGGCCAGGTCGACGTTGACCCCGGCCATGTGCCAGTCGGTCGCGAAGGTGAGGATCGCCCCTACTGCGATGAGACCGATGCACCCGCCGATACCCATGGTGTCCGCCTTCGTTGTTCGTATGGCTGTTCCGTGACCGGGGCCGGGCTCCTGCCGGACCTGTGACGGACTGGACCCTTTTCGGGTACCCGGGTCCGGAACGGCCATGCGGTGGGGGCTTCATGGGGCTCAGGAGAGCCGGTCGTACGGGAGTCGGATGGGAATCCGGCCGGCCGCGTCGCCGCCGGGCGCGGGCCGGTTCCGGTCCGCGTCTCAGCTGGTCCGGTGCGTCACCAGGTGAGAGCGTCGGCCATGCTGTCCAGCCAGTACGTCACCTGCGCGTGGGCGTCGGCGTGGGCCGTACCGCCCGGGGCCTTCAGGATCACCGGACGGTCTGCGTCACGCTTCCCGTCCGTCTCGGTGACATCGACGCGGAGTTCGGACATGACATAGCGGCCCGATCCCCTCCCGGTGTTCGTGCCCGTGTCCGTGCCGGAGAGACGGATCCCGGCGTAGACGGTGCCGCCGGGCGGGATCGTGGTGACCGACTGCGAGCTGCTGTTCTCCGCCCGGTCGAGGGCGGGCCGGTCGGTGCCCAGGGTCACTCGGGGACCGGTGGCGGCGTCGCAGGCGGTCCGTGAGGTGTTGGTGGCCGTGAGGACCAGGTCCCTGACGGGGCGTTCGATGGCTTTGATCCGCAGAACGGTGTTCGCGGTGGTGCAGACCGGACCTGTCCGCCCGGCGGCGTCCTCCCGGGCGAAGGCGCCGCCCAGGCTGCTCTCCTGCCGCCCGTCGTCCCCACCCGACGCCTGGCCGGGCTCCTGCCCGCCTCCGGCCCGTCGTTCGCCGGCCCCGGTCCCCCTGCCGGAGCCGCGTCCGTCGCTGCCCGGCCGCCCGGACCCCGGCTCTGCACCGTCGCCCGGCTGCGTCCGGCCGGTCTCGCGCCGTGCGTCGCTCGCCCCCAGGCGCCCGGAAGCCCCGCGCCCTCCGCCTGCGTGGCGCCGTTCGTCGTCCGGTGCCGCGCCGTCGCTGCCCCGGCTCGCGCCGGCCTGTCCGGAGGCCTTCGGGGGCGCCGACCCCGACGGGCCCGTCCCGGGCGAACCGGTCTCCAGGCTGTTCGTGGAGTCGTCCGAGATCCGCACCCCGGCGCCCGAACCGTCATTGCACGCGGTCAGCGCGAGGGCGGCCACGGCGGTCAGGCAGGCCGCGGCGAGACGCAGCGAACGGGACTGGCGGGGGGCGGCGGACGGCATGTCGGTCTCCCGTGGGGATGGGCGGCTGACGAGTACAGGGGGAACCCTGCCGTGGCGCGTTGCCGTACCGCTAACTTCCGCCTAACGCTCCGCCCGGCCGCCGCGGCCCGGCCGGTTCCTGCCCGGGCCGGTCCCCTGTCGCGCCGGTTCCCCGCCCCGCCGGTCCATCTGCCCGGCCTGCTCCGCGCCCCTACCGCTCCGTGCCCCCGGGCGGTGCCGCCCCCGGGCGGTCGGTGTCGGGCCGCGCCGGACGGTCCGGCACGCCCCCGTCCGGACCCGCACCGCCTTCCACCTCGCGGGCGAACAGTTGCACCAGTGCGCTGATGACGTAGCGGTCCGTGGCCTCCTCGTCCACCAGGTGCATCTCGGCGAGCCGGTCCAGCCCGTCGCGGGTGCGGTCGGGGTCCGATCCGGAGAGGGCGGCCGCGGCCGAGGCGTCGACCTGGCGGCCGGAGCCCATGGCGAGCGTGCTGAGCAGCCGGGCGTCGTCCGCCGAGAGCCGCGCCACCGAATTCCTCAGTGCCGCGGCGACCCCGGCGTCCTCCGCGGACAGCAGGGCCAGCCGGCGCCGTTCGTCGCGGAGCGCGGCGGCCAGCCGGGCCAGCCGCCAGCGCGGGCGGGCCGTCAGCTGTGCCGCGGCAGCGCGCAGCGCGAGGGGCAGGCCGTCGCACAGGCCAACCAACTCCCGGGCGGCCTGCGGGTCGTCGGCCACCCGTTCCGTGCCGAGCATGGCACCGAGCAGCGCCACCCCCTCGTCCGCCCCGAACGCCTGCACCGGGACGGGACGGGCGCAGTCGGTGGCGACCAGTCCGTCGAGCCGGCTCCGGCTCGTCACCAGGGTCGCGCAGTACGGACCGCCCGGCAGCAGCGGCCGCACCTGCGCTGAGCTGCGGGCGTTGTCGAGGACGACCAGGAGCCTGCGGCGCGCCGCGATGGTGCGGAAGAGCGCGGACGCCGCCTCCACCGACGGGGGGACCCGGTCGGGCGGGGTGCCGAGCCCGATGAGGAACTCCCGCAGGACCGCGGCGGGGTGGGCCTCCTCACCCTCGCCGAAGCCGCCGAGGTCGGCGAAGAGCTGTCCGTCGGGGAAGGTGCCGGCGTGCTGGTGTGCCCACTGCACGGCGCAGGCGGTCTTGCCCGCCCCGGCGGGTCCGGTGACGACGGCGACCGGACTCTCCCCCTGCGCGGTGGCCGTGAACCACTCGGACAGCTCGCCCAGTTGGGTCTCCCGTCCGAGGAAACGGGCCGGCGGCCGGGGCAGCAGAGAGGGCGCCGTGTACTCGGCGTATCCGGAGTCACTGGTTCCGGTGCTGGGGCCGGTCGCCGTGTGCCGCTGCGAAGGGTGGTGTGCCGCGGGGGCGGCGGCCTCGGCGTGCAGGATGTCCTCGTAGGCGCGGGTGAGCCGCTCCCCGGGGTCGACGCCCAGTTCCTCGCCGAGGAGCTGCCGGGTCCGGTGGAACCAGCTGATGGCGTCCGACTGGCGGCCCGAGCGGTACAGCGCCCCCATCAGGTCGGCGACGAGCCCTTCGCGCAGCGGGTTGGCGGCGGCTTCGGCGTACAGGACGACGGCGGCCTGCTCGTGTTCGCCGAGCGCCCCGTGCGCGGTGGCCAGCGCCTCGACGGCGGCCAGCCGCCGTTCCTCCAGCGCGTGCGACGCGGCGGCGAACGGCGGGCTGGGCACGGTGCCGGTGAGCGCCGGCCCGCGCCACAGGCTCAGCGCCTCGCGCAGCAGCCCCACCGCGTCGCCCGGAGCCCCCTCGGGCCGGGCGAGGTCCAGCAGTTCGCTGAAACGGTAGGCGTCCAGCAGCTCTTCGGGAAGCCGCAGCAGGTACGCCGAGCCGTGCGTAGCGAGTTCGACGCCGTACCGCTCCGCGCCGCCCTCCGCCAGAACGGCCCGCAGCCGCGACACGTGTCCCTGGACGACCGTGCGGGCGTGGGCCGGTGGCTCGTCCTCCCAGAGGCAGGTGATCAGCTGCTCGAGGGAGACGATGGCGTTGGGCTGGAGCAGCATCATCGCCAGCACACTGCGCCGCTTGGCGGGTCCGAGCGGCAGCTCACCGGATGCGCCCGTGACGGTGACCGGCCCGAGCAGCGAGAACTCCAACTCAGTCCCCCAGGAAAGCTGACAGGGCGTTGGCGAGGAGGTAGGGGTCCTCGGCGCCGCAGAGTTCACGGGCCGAGTGCATGGACAGGATCGCGACGCCGATGTCGACGGTCGCGATGCCGTGCCGTGCCGCCGTGATGGGGCCGATCGTGGTGCCGCACGGCATGGAGTTGTTGGAGACGAAGGACTGCCACGGCACCCCCGCCCGGTCGCAGGCGTCGACGAACACGGCCCGGCCGCTGCCGTCGGTGGCGTAGCGCTGGTTGACGTTGACCTTGAGGATCGGGCCGCCGCCGGGCATCGGGTGGTGGCCGGGCTCGTGCCGCTCGGCGTAGTTGGGGTGGACGGCGTGCCCGGTGTCGGAGGAGAGACAGATCGTTCCTGCGAAGGCGCGGGCCCGGTCCTCGTAGCTGCCCCCGCGGGCGAAGACGGAGCGTTCGAGGACGTTGCCGAGGAGCGGGCCGTCGGCGCCGGTGTCGGACTGGCTGCCGTTCTCCTCGTGGTCGAAGGCGGCGAGGACGGGGATGTGGGTCAGTTCCTGGCCGGACGTGGCGACGGCGGCCAGGGCGGCGGTGGCCGCGTGCACGGACAGGAGGTTGTCCATCCGCGGCCCGGCGAGGAGTTCCCGGTCCCGGCCGAGGTAGGCGGGGGGCTCGACGCTGTGGACCATCAGGTCCCAGCCGGTGACGTCGTCGGCGGAAACGTCCGCCTCGCCGGCGACGAAGCGGATCAGATCGCCTTCGCTGGAGTCGCCGAGACCCCAGATCGGCGTCATGTGGCGCTGCTTGTCGAGCTTGAGGCCCTCGCTGTTGACCGACCGGTCGAGGTGGACGGCGAGTTGGGGGACCCGCAGCAGCGGCCGGTCGACGGCGACGAGGCGGTGGCTGCCGTCGCGCAGGGTGAGCCGTCCGGACAGGCCGAGGTCGCGGTCGAGCCAGGTGTTGAGCAGGGTGCCGCCGTAGATCTCGACGGCGATCTGCCGCCAGCCGTGCGAGCCGGTGTCCGGGATGGGCTTGACCCTGAGGTTGGGCGAGTCGGTGTGGGCGCCGACGATCCGGAACGGGGTCTCCGGGCGGGCGTTCTCCGGGACGTACCAGGCCACGATCGCCCCGCCGCGCAGTACGTACTTGCCGCCGGTGCTGCCGTTCCAGGCCGCGGTCTCCTCGACCTGACGGAACCCGGCCTTCTCCAGCCGTGCAGCCGCGCTCGCCACCGCGTGGTACGGGGAGGGGCTCCCGGCGAGAAACGTGATCAGGTCGTCGGTGTGGCCGCGGTCGAAGCGGGCGTGCGCGCTCATGCAAACAGCATAGAGAGCAGCACCTACGGCTTTCCCGGAGCCGGAGCGGGTGTGACGCGTTCCGCGGTCCTCGCGGGGAGCCGCCGGGGCGTGGGCCGACGGCCGCGCGCTGAACGGTGCGCGGGCTGACCGCGGGCAGGGGCGGGGTGAGGCCGGTGCGAGGCCGGGCAGTCCTGTCGGATCGGACAGGAGTCGGACAAGAATCGGACAGGAGATGGGGCGGCGCCGGGGTCCGAACGGGCAGGCCGTTGTCCGAAGGGATCGGACAGAGCGACGGGCAGGCGTCCCCGGACGCCGGCCGAGACGAAGCCGGGTGTCCCGATGGGGCGGACCGGAGCCGGGGCGGGCAACCGAGGCGCCCCGCGCGCCTGTCCGTACGATGCGGACACCAGCGGACGTGGCCCCTGTCCGCATGATGCGGACACCGACGACCTGCCCCCGTCCGAACAACGCGGACACCGCCGGCCGACCTTCCGCCCGACACGACGCGGACACCGCCGGCCGCCCCCCGTCCGAACAACGCGGACACCGACAAGCCGAGCGGACCCTGCCCGAGCCACGCCGCCACCACAACGCCGCCACCACAACCGCCACCCACAGCCCCGCCGCGCCCAGCCCCCGCCACCCACGACGAAGCCCCCGCCCGCACCATGCGGACAGGGGCCCCGTAACGGCTTCGCCGTCAGTGGATCAGCGGGCTCAGAACGCCGCCTCGTCCAGCTCCATCAGGGAGTTGTCGACGGTCTCGGCGAGGTTGCGCTGCACGGCGACGCCCGGCAGGACGTTGTGCGCGAAGAACTTCGCCGCCGCGATCTTGCCCTCGTAGAAGGCCTTGTCCTTGGCGGACGCCGAGGGCAGCTTGTCGGCCGCCACCGCCGCGCCGCGGAGCAGCAGGTAGCCGATGACGACGTCACCGGAGGCCATCAGCAGGCGGGTGGTGTTGAGGCCGACCTTGTAGATGGACTTGACGTCCTTCTCGGTGCCGGCGAGGTCGGTCAGCATGGCGCCGACGATGGCCTCGAGGTCGACCGCGGCCTTGGCCAGCTCCTCGCGGGCCTCGGCCAGGCCCTCGCCGCCGACGGCCTCGGCGAGGAACTTCTTGATCTCCTCGGAGAGGGCGGTCATCGCCTGGCCCTGGTCCCGGACGATCTTCCGGAAGAAGTAGTCCTGGCCCTGGATGGCGGTGGTGCCCTCGTAGAGGGTGTCGATCTTGGCGTCCCGGATGTACTGCTCGATCGGGTACTCCTGCAGGTAGCCGGAGCCACCGAAGGTCTGCAGGGACTGGGCGAGCTGCTCGTAGGACTTCTCCGAGCCGTAGCCCTTCACGATCGGCAGGAGCAGGTCGTTCAGGCGGCTCAGCGCGGAGGCGTCCTCGCCCGCGGCCTCCTTGACGAGGATCTCGTCCTGGACGGTCGCGGTGTAGAGCACCAGGGCGCGCATGCCCTCGGCGTAGGCCTTCTGCGTCATGAGCGCGCGGCGCACGTCGGGGTGGTGGGTGATGGTGACGCGCGGGGCGGTCTTGTCGGTGAAGGCGGCCAGGTCCGGGCCCTGCACGCGCTCCTTGGCGTACTCCAGGGCGTTCAGGTAGCCGGTGGAGAGGGTGGCGATCGCCTTCGTGCCGACCATCATCCGAGCGAACTCGATGATCATGAACATCTGGCGGATGCCGTCGTGCTTCTCGCCGATGAGCCAGCCCTTGGCCGGGTGGCGGTCGCCGAAGGTCATCTCGCAGGTGTTGGAGGCCTTGAGGCCCATCTTGTGCTCGACGTTGGTGGCGTAGACGCCGTTGCGCTCGCCCAGCTCGCCGGTCTCGAAGTCGAACTCGTACTTCGGCACGAGGAAGAGGGAGAGGCCCTTGGTGCCGGGGCCGGCGCCCTCGGGGCGGGCGAGCACGTAGTGGAGGATGTTCTCCGACATGTCGTGCTCACCGGACGTGATGAAGCGCTTCACGCCCTCGATGTGCCAGGAGCCGTCCTCCTGCTTCACGGCCTTGGTGCGGCCGGCGCCCACGTCGGAGCCGGCGTCCGGCTCGGTGAGCACCATGGTGGAGCCCCAGCCCTTTTCCACGGCGATCTTCGCGATGTGCTTCTGCTGCTCGGTGCCCTCGTCGTAGAGGACGCCGGCGAAGGCCGGGCCGGAGGCGTACATCCACACGGCCGGGTTGGAGCCGAGGATGGTCTCGGCGAAGCCCCAGAGCAGCGAGCGCGGGGTGCAGGTGCCGCCCAGCTCCTCCGGGATGCCCAGGCGCCACCACTCGGCGTCCATGTAGGCCTGGTAGCTCTTCTTGAAGCCGGCCGGGACGGGTGCGGTGTTGGTCTCCGGGTCGAACACCGGGGGGTTCCGGTCCGCGTCGGCGTAGGACGCGGCCAGCTCGTTCTCCGAGAGACGGGCTATCTCGGACAGCACGCTCTTGGCGGTCTCGACGTCCATCTCCGCGAACGGGCCGGTGCCGTACACCGTGTCGCGGCCGAGTACCTCGAAGAGGTTGAACTCGATGTCGCGGAGATTCGACTTGTAGTGCCCCATGGCGACGGCTCCGTTAAGGCTCGGGAGGCAGGATCCTCGTGCGCATATCAACTACGTTGCCGCCATGATGCTACCGGCCGGTAATAAGAAGCAACCCCTAACCGCGCAACTGTGACTCGTTACGCTTTGACCCATGTACGGCTACGACCAGAACGCGGGCGCCGGGCAGCAGTACGCCGCGCCACCGCCGCAGCAGGCGCCCGGAGGGTACGGCGGCCAGCCGCTGTACCCCGAGCCGTCGCCGCCCTCGCTCGCCGACGCGGTGCGTGCCTTCACCACCGGCTCGATGTCGGCCGAGGACTTCCAGGGGATCTTCTCCACCTCCAAGGTCTACTGCCCCCGCGGTGAGGGGCCGGGCTTCCTGGCGCTGCACAACACCCAGCAGCCGGTGATCCCGATGTTCACCTCGCTCAAGGAGCTGCGCGGCTACGCCGGCAAGGAGTCGAAGTACTTCGTCATCACCGGCGCCGAGGTCCTGGACCTGCTGCCCACGGGATACGGCTTCGTGCTCGACATGGAGGGCGACCACCGCATGGTCTTCGACGCGAAGGCCGTGGAGCAGATGGTCGACTTCGCGATGCGCCGGATGTACGGCTGACCGCGCTCCCCTTCCTGCTGCTCCTCCCTGTATCCGCCTCTTCCCGTACGCCCCGCCCGCTCCCGGAGGGCCCGCCGCACCCGCGCGGCGGGCCCTCCGGCATGTCCGGGACGGGAGGTGCCGGGTGCCCCGGGAATGTTCCGCGCTTGCTGGATGTTCACCATTCAACTAAATTGGGAGCACGCCCCGAGGAGGCCGCCATGCCTGCTGTCACGCCCGAGAACCCACTGACCCTGCCCCGCGTCACCGCCCCCGGGGACGTCGCGCCGCGCCCCGTGCTGGCCGTCGCCACCGCGCCGAGCGGGCTGGAGGGCGAGGGCTTCCCGGTGCGCCGGGCCTTCGCCGGCATCGACTACCGGCACCTCGACCCGTTCATCATGATGGACCAGATGGGCGAGGTGGAGTACGCGCCCGGCGAGCCCAAGGGCACCCCCTGGCACCCGCACCGCGGCTTCGAGACCGTCACCTATCTCATTGACGGAACGTTTGTGCACCAGGACTCGCACGGCGGCGGCGGAACCATCAACGGTGGCGACACCCAGTGGATGACCGCCGGATCCGGGCTTCTGCACATCGAGGCGCCGCCGGAGTCACTGGTGGTGAGCGGCGGTCTGTTCCACGGCCTCCAGCTGTGGGTGAACCTGCCGCGCAAGGACAAGATGATCCCGCCGAAGTACCAGGACATCGGCGGCGGCAACGTGAAGCTGCTCGCCTCGTCCGACGGCGGAGCCGTGCTGCGGCTGATCGCGGGCGAGCTCGACGGCCACCGCGGGCCGGGGATCACGCACACCCCGATCACCATGATCCACGCGTCGGTCGGCCCGGGCGCGGAGCTCACCCTGCCGTGGCGTCCCGACTTCAACGCCCTGGTGTACGGGCTGGCCGGACGTGGCACCGCCGGCGCCGAGGGACGCCCCTTCCGGACCGGCCAGGCCGTGGTCCTCGGGCCGGGGGAGTCGCTGACGGTACGGGCGGACGCCACCCAGGAGTCGCGCAGCCCGAACCTCGAGGTGGTGCTGCTCGGCGGTGCCCCCATCCGGGAGCCGATGATGCAGTACGGGCCGTTCGTGATGAACACCCGCGCGGAACTGGCCCAGGCCTTCGAGGACTTCCAGGCCGGCCGCCTCGGCACCGTCCCCGCCGGGGCCGCCTGACCCCGCCGTCACCCGGCCGGGCGCGCTGGGCGGGATGGCCCGGCGCGCCCGTGGTGGGCTGGGGTGGTGGCGAACGACCCGCCTCTGCTTCCGCGCGCGGCGCGCAGGACCGCGGCCTGGTGCGCCGTGGCGCTGCTCGTCGCGGGGGTCGGCGCGCTGGCGATCTGGCTCTGCGTGGTGCTGCGGGACGCCCTCGTGCCCGTGCTGCTGGCGCTGCTCGGCACCGCGCTGCTCGGGCCGCTGCACCGCCGGCTCGTCCGGCTGGGCCTCTCCCGTTCCCTGGCCGCCGGGCTGACCTGTCTCGCCCTGGTCGGCGTGGTCGGCGGCGCGGGATACATCGTGGTGAGCGCGTTGATCGACTCCGGGGACCAGATCGTCGACTCGGTCCGGACGGTCGCCCGGCAGATCGGCGACCACCTCGATCTGGCCGGCACCTCGCTCGACGACCTCGCCTCGAAGGCGAAGGAGCTGGTGGGGAAGTTCGGCGGGTCCGCCGCGTCCGGGCTGCTGTCCGGGCTCAGCGTCGTCGGGCAGCTCTTCGCGGCCTCCGTGCTCGCCCTGCTGCTGACCTTCTTCTTCCTGCGCGACTCCGACCGGGCCGCGCGCACCCTGCACACCCTCGCGCCCCGCGGGACGGGACCCCGGGTGGAGGCCGTCGCCCGGATCGCCTTCGGGGCCGTCGAGGGCTTCATGCGGGGGACCACCCTGATCGCCTTCATCGACGCGGTGTGCATCACCGCGGGGCTGCTGATCCTGCGGGTGCCCGGCGCGGTCGGCCTCGGCGCGCTGGTCCTCGTCGGCGCCTACATCCCCTATCTGGGCGCGCTGATCTCCGGCACCGTCGCGGTGCTGGTCGCGCTCGCCGACCGGGGCTTCGTCATCGCCCTGTGGACGGTGGGCGTGGTGCTGGCCGTGCAGCTGCTGGAGGGGCATGTGCTCCAGCCGATGATCCAGAGCCGCACCGTGCAGATGCACCCCGCGATGGTGATGGTCGCCATCACCGCGGGGGCCGGCCTCGCCGGGATCCTCGGCATGCTGCTGGCGGTGCCGATCGCCGCGGCCGCCTTCGGGGTGCTCGGTGCGCTCCGGGAGGCCTACGAGGAGGGGCCGGAGCCGTCGCCGTCCGGCGAGGGGCCGTCGCCGCCGCCGTCGGGCGAGGGACCGTCGGGCGAGGGACCGTCGGGCGAAGGTCCGTCCGGCGAGGGCCCGTCCGCCGAACCGGGCGGTCCCTCGTAGAGCTCGAACCAGATGCACTTGCCCTCGCCCCGCGGGTCCACGCCCCAGGAGTCGGCGAGGATCTCCATCAGCAGCAGCCCGCGTCCCGAGGAGGCCATCTCGCCGGGACGGCGGCGGTGCGGCAGCTCGTCGCTGGCGTCCGAGACGTCGACCCGCAGCTTCCGGGAGGAGCGCTCGCCCGCCGCCTCGGCGACCATCAGGGCGTCGCCGTCGGTGTGCACCAGCACATTGGTCACCATCTCGGAGACCATCAGCACCGCCGAGTCCACCTGTTCCGGGTCCGCCCAGTCGTGGAGCAGCTCCCGCAGCTCGTGCCGGACGCCGGCGACCCGCTCGGGCTCGGCCTGGGCGATGGTGAGGACCGTCCGGCGCAGCGGCCGCGGGGCCGGGCCCTCGGCGGGGTGGCAGCCGCAGCCCGGGGCGTTCCGGCAGAGCAGGAGGAGCGCGATGTCGTCCTCGCGGCGGTCGGCGAGCGGGCCGGTGGTGTGGTGCGAGGACGGCCCGTGCACCGCCTGGACGAGCCCGTCGGCGAGGGACTCCAGGTCCTCGCCCGCGTGCTGTTCGATGATCCCGCGCAGCCGCCGCCAGCCGCTCTCCAGGTCGTGGCCGCCGGTCTCGATCAGCCCGTCGGTGCAGACCATCATCAGCTCGCCCGGCTCCAGGGTCAGCCGGGTGGTCGGGTAGTCGGTGTCCGGGTCGATGCCCAGCGGCAGCCCGCCGGCGGTCGGCCGGACCAGCATGGTGCCGTCGCTCATCCGGGTCGCGATGTCCGGATGGCCGGCCCGCGCGACGTCGAGGGTGCCGGTCTCGGGGTCGACCTCGATGTAGAGGCAGGTGGCGAAGCGCGGGTCGGGCCCGTCCTCCCCGTCCGGCCACTGGTCGACCAGACCGGACAGGAAGCGGGAGGCCCGGGAGAGGACGGCGTCCGGCCGGTGGCCCTCGGCGGCGTAGGCGCGCAGCGCGATCCGCAGCTGGCCCATCAGCCCGGCGGCCCGCACGTCGTGCCCCTGGACGTCCCCGATGACCAGGGCTATGCGGCCGGACGGCAGCGGGATCATGTCGTACCAGTCGCCGCCGACCTGGAGGCCGCCGCCGGTCGGCACGTAGCGCGCGGCGACCGTCATGCCGGGGATGTCGGGCTGGACGGTGGGCCGCATGCTGCGCTGCAGGCCGCTGGCCAGTTCGCGTTCGGACTCCTGGACGCTGGCCCGGGACAGCGCCTGTGCCAGCATCCGGGCGACGGTGGTGAGGACCGACCGCTCGTCGGGGGTGAAGGTCACCGGGTAGCGGAACGCCGCCATCCAGGCCCCGATGGTGCGGCCCGCCACGATCAGCGGGAGGAACGCCCAGGACTGCCGGTGGTAGGGGGCGGACAGCGGCCAGGTGCCGGGGAAGCGGCGCCGGTACTCCTCGGGGCTGGGCAGGTACACGGCCCGTCCGGTGCGCACCACCTCGGCGGCCGGGTAGTCGGTGTTCAGCCCCATGTGGACGAAGGGGCGCTCGTCGCCGTCGCCGTAGCCGTGGTGGCCGATGACGTTCAGCCGGTCGCCCTCCACCCCGAAGACGGCGAGCCCGTCCGGGGAGAAGCCCGGCATGGAGAGGGCCGCGGCCACCCGCAGCACCTCGGAGGTGGAGCGGGCCTCGGCCAGCGCCCGGCCCGCGTCGAGGAGGAACGCCTCGCGGGAGCGCCGCCAGTCGCCGGTGACCCGGGTGCGGGCCGCGGCGGCGGTGCCGGGCTGCGGCTCGGCGACCTCCTGGATGGTGCCGAAGATCTCGTGCTTCTGGGAGTCGGGGCGGGTCCGGGCGCGGACGGTGCGCAGCACCTTGCCGTCGTCGCCCATGATCCGCAGCCGCATCTCGGCGAGGGTCCCCTCGGCGACGGCGAGATTCACCACACCGTTGATCTCGACCCAGTCGACGGGGTGGAAGCGGGAGCGCACGGCGGACACGGAGAGGGTGGCGGGAACCGCGGGCAGGCCCAGCAGCCGGGCGGCCTCGGCGTCGACGGTGACCGTCCCCGAGGCGTTGTCCCAGCGCCAGAGGCCGGTCGCGGTGGCGGCCAGGACGTCCTCGGTGCGCATTGCACCACTTTATGAGGCTTTCCAAAGCTTTGACGAGCGGCCGGGCGCCGGAGGTGTGCCGGTACCCTTGCATACGGCCTTCGCTAGGCCGACGAGTGCCCCCTGGGGCGGCACACCCCGACCTGACGACTTGGATGAGCGATGCATCGGTACCGTTCCCACACCTGCGGCGAGCTCCGTGCCGCCGACGTCGACGCCGACGTGCGGCTGAGCGGCTGGCTGCACAACCGTCGGAACCTGGGCGGCATCCTCTTCATCGATCTCCGTGACCACTACGGTCTGGTGCAGCTGGTCGTCCGGCCCGAGACCGCGGCGTACGAGGCGCTGAGCGGCATCACCAAGGAGACCGTCGTCCGGATCGACGGGACGGTCCTCGCCCGGGGCGCCGACAACGTCAACCCCGAGCTGCCCACCGGTGAGATCGAGGTCGAGGTCTCCGACGTCGAGGTGCTCGGTGCCGCCGACGCCCTGCCGTTCACCGTCTACCCGGAGGACGGGGTCAACGAGGAGCGGCGCCTGGAGTACCGCTTCCTGGACCTGCGCCGGGAGCGCATGCACCGCAACATCATGCTGCGGTCGGCCGTCATCGCCACCATCCGTGAGGAGATGACCGCGCTCGGCTTCAACGAGATGGCGACCCCGATCCTCTCGGCGACGTCCCCCGAGGGCGCCCGGGACTTCCTGGTCCCGTCCCGGCTGCACGCCGGCAAGTTCTACGCGCTGCCGCAGGCGCCGCAGCAGTTCAAGCAGCTGCTGATGATCGCCGGCTTCGACCGGTACTTCCAGATCGCGCCCTGCTTCCGCGACGAGGACGCCCGCGCCGACCGCTCGCCGGGCGAGTTCTACCAGCTCGACGTCGAGATGAGCTTCGTCGAGCAGGAGGACGTCTTCCAGGTCATCGAGAAGGTGATGACCGACCTGTTCAACAAGTTCGGCCAGGGCCGTGAGGTCACCTCGCCGTTCCCGCGGATCCCGTTCCGCGAGGCGCTGCTGAAGTACGGCAGCGACAAGCCGGACCTGCGGGCCAAGCTGGAGCTGGTGGACGTCTCGCACGTCTTCGCCGACAGCGGCTTCAAGGCCTTCGCGGGCAAGCACGTGCGGGCGCTGCCGGTGCCGGACACCGCCGGGCAGACCCGGAAGTTCTTCGACCAGATGGGCGAGTTCGCCGTCGAGAAGGGCGCGAAGGGCCTGGCCTGGATCCGGATCGGCGACGACGGCGGCATCACCGGCCCGATCGCCAAGTTCCTCAGCGAGGCCGACGTCGAGAAGCTGCTCGCCGAGGTCGACGGCAAGCCCGGCACCGCGGTCTTCTTCGGCGCGGGCGAGTTCGACGAGGTCTCCAAGATCATGTCGGAGGTCCGGGTCGAGGCGGCCAAGCGCGCCGGCCACTTCGAGGAGAACGTCTTCCGCTTCTGCTGGATCGTCGACTTCCCGATGTTCGAGAAGAACGAGGACACCGGCGAGATCGAGTTCTCCCACAACCCGTTCTCCATGCCGCAGGGCGGCCTCGAGGCGCTCCGCACCAAGGACCCGCTCGACATCCTGGCCTGGCAGTACGACATCGTCTGCAACGGTGTCGAGCTCTCCTCCGGCGCCATCCGGAACCACGAGCCCGAGGTCATGTACGAGGCCTTCGAGATCGCCGGCTACTCCAAGGAGGAGGTGGAGCGCGAGTTCGGCGGCATGCTGCGCGCGTTCCACTTCGGCGCCCCGCCGCATGGTGGCATCGCCCCCGGCGTCGACCGCATCGTGATGCTGCTGGCCGACGAGCCGAACATCCGGGAGACCATCGCGTTCCCGCTCAACGGCAACGCGCAGGACCTGCTGATGGGCGCGCCGAGCGAGGTGGAGGAGGCCCGGCTGAAGGAGCTGCACCTCACCGTCCGCAAGCCCGTGGTCAAGCAGGCCAAGGCCAAGTCGGCCGGCACGGACGAGCAGTCCGGCGCCGAGAAGCCCGAGGCGGACGGCGCGAAGTAACCGCGTTCCCCGGCCGGACGGACGACCGTCCGGCCGGGACGGACAACGACGAGGGGCCCGAACCGGATGGTTCGGGCCCCTCGTCGTAGGTGCGGTACGCGTCCCGCGGCGGGACGCGGGGTGTCACGCCGCGGCGGGACGGGTCACTCCCCGGACTCGGCGGTCTCCGCGCCGCCGAAGCGCTCGCGGTAGGCCTCCAGGTCCTCCTCGGAGATCTTGGCGAAGAGCACCGGCGGAACGGTGAACCCGGTGCCCGCCGGGACGGAGTCCAGGGACTTCGCCTCGGCCGCCGTCACCCAGGTCCGGGCGTCGTCGGACAGCGCGAACGCCGACCGCATCGCCTTCGCCGACGCCGGGATGAACGGCTCGGACACCACCGAGTAGAGGTGGATGAGGTTCATCGCGGTGCGCAGCGTGAGGGCCGCGGCCTCCTGGTCGGTCTTGATCTCCAGCCAGGGGGCCTTCTCCTCCAGGTAGGAGTTGCCCGCGCTCCACAGGGCCCGCAGGGACTGGGCGGCCTTGCGGAACTGCAGCGCCTCCAGGTGTCCCTCGTACTCGGACAGCAGGCGGGCGATCTCCTCGCCCAGCCGGACCTCGGCCTCCCCGGCCTCCTTCCCGGCGGGCACCTCGTCACCGAAGCGCTTGCGGGAGAAGGACAGCACCCGGTTGACGAAGTTGCCGAGGGTGTCCGCCAGGTCCTTGTTGACCACGGACGAGAACAGCTCCCAGGAGAAGGAGGTGTCGTCGGACTCGGGGGCGTTCGCCATCAGGAAGTAGCGCCAGTAGTCGGCCGGCAGCAGCTCCAGGGCGGCGTCCGTGAAGATGCCGCGCTTCTGGGAGGTGGAGAACTTCCCGCCGTAGTAGTTCAGCCAGTTGAAGGCCTTGACGTAGTCGACCTTCTTCCACGGCTCACGGGTGCCGAGCTGCATGGCCGGGAACATCACCGTGTGGAACGGGACGTTGTCCTTCGCCATGAACTCCGTGTACCGGACGTCGTCCGCCTCGTACCACCAGGACTTCCAGTCGCGGCTGTCCGGGTCGGCGTCCGCCCACTCCTTCGTCGCGCCGATGTACTCGATCGGGGCGTCGAACCAGACGTAGAAGACCTTGCCCTCGGCCGCGAGCTCCGGCCAGGTGTCGGCCGGGACCGGAACGCCCCACTCCAGGTCGCGGGTGATCGCCCGGTCGTTGAGGCCCTCGGTGAGCCACTTGTGGGCGATCGAGGAGGCCAGCGTCGGCCAGTCCTTGCTGCCGTTGCCCTCCAGCCAGGCCTCCACCTCGGGCTGCAGCTTGGACTGGAGGAGGAAGAGGTGCTTGGTCTCGCGGACCTCGAGGTCGCTGCTGCCGCTGACCGCGGAGCGCGGGTCGATCAGGTCCGTCGGGTCCAGCACCCGGGTGCAGTTCTCGCACTGGTCGCCGCGCGCCTTGTCGTAGCCGCAGTGCGGGCAGGTGCCGACGATGTAGCGGTCCGGGAGGAAGCGGTCGTCGGCGACGGAGAACACCTGGCGGATCGAACGCTCCTCGATGAAGCCGTTCTCCTTGAGGCTGCGGGCGAAGCGCTGGGTGATCTCCACATTCTCCGGCGAGGAGCTGCGGCCGAAGTAGTCGAAGGCCAGCTCGAACCCGTCGTAGATCGCCTTCTGCGCGTCGTGCTGCTGCCCGCAGAAGGTGTCGACGGGCAGGCCCGCCTCCTTGGCGGCCAGCTCGGCCGGCGTGCCGTGCTCGTCGGTGGCGCAGATGTAGAGCACGTCGTGGCCGCGCTGCCGCAGATAGCGGGCGTAGACATCGGCCGGGAGCATGGACCCCACCATGTTGCCCAGGTGCTTGATCCCGTTGATGTACGGAAGGGCGCTGGTGATGAGGTGTCGAGCCATTGCCGGCTGCTCCCAATTCGTGACGCGGAGTGAGGCCCGTAGTTCATCGGAATACAGCGTCTACAGGCTGTCAATATCGTACTGGACCCCCGGGGGCCGTCCGCGCCCCCTTTTTCCGCACGCTTTTTCCCCGTGGTAAGCCCCGGGGTGCGCACCGTGGATGCGGCTGCGGATGCCCCGCTGGAGGCCCGCCGTGGGGTGAGGGCCGGGGGTGAGGTCCGGGTGGGCGGTCCGTCCCGGACGGGGACGCCGCCGGATGCGTGAGCTGTCGGCTGAGGGGTCTGGCGACGATGTGATCCGCCGGGTGGCCCGTGCGGATGTCCGCGGCCGGCCGGTGGTGTGCGGCGGCCGGCCGCGGACTGTTCCGCAGCGCACGTCAGCGCAGGATGCCGGCGGCGCGCGCCTCGGTCAGCCACTGCGGGAGGTCGGCCGTGAGCCGGCTGTAGAGCTCCGCGTCGGCGACGGTCAGCGGGTCGGCACCGGCGGAGAAGAAACCGGCGTTGTCCACCGGGCGCCGGTCGGGGACGGTCAGCACATCGAGCTTCCGCAGGAAGTCGAAGCCCTTCGCGTCGGGCTCGCCGAACCCGATGAACTGCCAGAAGATCGGGAGTCCGGCGGCCTCGCAGATCGCCTTCTCCGCGGCGGGCTTGGACGTGGGGGCACCGTCCGTCTGGAAGATCACGAAGGCCGGGGCGGTGGTGCCGGACTTCTTGTAGTGCTCGACGACGGTCTCGATGGCCCGGTGGTAGTTCGTCCGGCCCATGTGGCCGAGGCCGGAGTGCAGGGTCTCGATCCGGCCGGAGTAGTCGTCCAGGGAGACGTCCGCGGTGCCGTCGATGTCGGTGGAGAAGAAGACCACCGGGACGGTGCCGTCGTCGTCGAGGTGGGCGGAGAGCGCGAGCGTCTGCTCGGCGAGGTGCTGGACCGTGCCGTCCTTGTAGTACCGGCGCATGGAGCCGGAGCGGTCGAGCACGAGGTAGACGGCGGCGCGCGTCCCGGTGAGCCCCTGGGTGCCGAGGGCGGAGCCGGCGCTCTTGTAGAGGCTGACCAGGCCGGGCGCGGACTCCTCGATCTTGGTGAGCGAGATGGCGCCGGCGGAACCGGCCGGGGCGGTCTCGGCGGGCTCGTGGGCGACGGTCTCGGCGGTGGCGGGCTCCGCCTCGACGGTCCCGGCCGTGGCGGGCTCGGCCTGGGCCGGGACGGCGGCGGCTTCGGGCTCCGGGGCGGCGAGGGGCTCCGGCTCGGGAGCGGCCTCCGGCGTCGACTCCGGCTCGGCGGCGGCCTCGGCCTCGGCCTCGGGCTCAGGTGCGGGAGCGGCGACTGCCTCGGCGGCGGTCACCGGCTCGGGCGTGGTGACGGCCTCGGGCTCCGCGGCGACGATGTCCTCCGGCGCCGGGGCGTCGGCGGTCACCGGGGCGTCGGCGGTCACCGGCTCGGCGGCGGCCTCGGGCTCGGGCTCGGTGATGGCCTCCGGCTCCGCGGCCGTCTCCGGCTCCGGTGCCGCGGTGTCCGCCGGCTCCGTGCTCGCGGCCGGGGCGGGCTCCGCGTCCGTGGGCTCGCCCTGGGCGGGGACCTGGGTGTTCCGGGGCTCCTCGACCGGCTTGGCCTGCGCGGGCACCGCCGGGGCCTCCGGCTGCGCCGCCTCCGCGGCCTCGGGCTCCGGGTCGGGCGACGCGGCCTGGGCGGGCACGGCAGCGGACGCGATGTCCGCCGGAGCCGCACCGTCGGCCGCGGGCGCCTCGGCGGAGGCCGTGGTCTCCGGCCGGCGTGCGTCGGCCGGCCGGTCCTCGGCCGCCGGCTCCTGCCGGGCGGCCGGCTCCTGCTGCTGGGCCGGCTCCGTGGCGCCGCTGTCGAAGGCGGCGAAGGGGGAATCGCTCTTCTCCGGCTGCGGGGACGCGGATGCGGGTTCGGCCGGCGTCGACTGAGCCGGGACCGGCGCGGTGGCGGTGGGAGCGGCGTCCGCCGTCCCGCCCGTCGTCGCTTCGGCGCCACGCGCCTCCGGCACGGTCGGCTCATCGTTCCCGGTCGCCCGCGACCGGCCGAACGCATTCCGCAGCAGACTCCGAATGCCCATGGGATTAAGCCCTTCACACGTATCGGGTGCGATGAATGTCCGCGGTGCGGGAATTCGTCCCTGACCAGGACGGACACGTAAGGCTACCGGTATCTGTTCGTCAGGCTCCGGTTTTGACGCCGGGTGATGCGGATCGGGCCAATGAACAAGACCCGTTTGTGCCCGAAGGGGGCGTTCCCGCCGAGCGGGCGGCGCGATGCGGACCGGGAAATGGAACGCTCATGCAGAAACCGAATAGCAGGATCGGCCGCCGGAGAAATCCGCTGACAGGTGGTGCTCATCAGGTGTGTTCCGGTGCCGCGCCGCTGCCGCGGTTCTCGCCTCGCCACCCGCGGCCCGGCGTCAATGTCCGGATGGCGGACGGTAATGGGCTCAAGCGAGTTCCAGCCGGGCACGGGTGGCTTCCGCGAAGAGCCCGGCGAGTCGTTTCCCCTCCGCATTGTCCGGGGCGAAGAGACCCGCCGTGTCCGCTTGTACGACGAGGACTTCGTGCGCGTCGATCACCGGGGAGATCCCGCGCGACTCGATCGCGTCCCACCACGCGTCGAGATTCCGTCCGAACCAGGCGGGCAACGCGCAGGGCTCCCGGACGGCGTCCCAGAACGCGTCCAGTGTCCCCAGGTCCCGGCCGCGCAGATCGATCAGCAACTCGTCGGTCATGACGCCGGATCGTAGTAGTTCCGGCCAAGGGCCGTGCGGGGCAGCGGAATTGGTCCGTCCGTCCTCGTTCATCGCGCGTTCACCCGCAGTCCTCCCGGGAGCGGGGCCGCGCCCCTAGCGTCACCGCGGACCTATTCCGACATCATGTCGGCGCGCTGCGCCGGTGAGGGCCCTACGGAGGGGAAGACGTGCGCAGACTGCTGCCGCTGATCAGCTCGCACCCGGGCGGACGTTCCGCGATGACCTGCCGCTACCGCTGCGGCGACGCCTGTTTCCACGAGGTGCCGAACACCAGTGGGAACGCCTACCTCGGGGATGTGGTGGCCGAGGCTCTCTCGCGCCGTTCGCTGCTGCGGGCGGGCGCGGTCGTCACCGTGGCCGCCACGGCCGGTGCCACCGCCGCCGGGCAGGCGCCGCAGGCCCGCGCCGCGGCCCCCGCGGGCACGGCCGGCACGGCGGACCGGGCCGGACAGGCGGCGGGCCGGGCCGCCCGCGGCCTGCGGTTCCCCCTGGTCGCGCCGAACACCACGGACGCGGTCACCGTCCCCGAGGGATACGCCGAGAACATCCTGATCCGCTGGGGTGACCCGATCCTGCGCGGGGCACCGGCCTTCGACCCCGACCGGCAGTCGGCGAAGGCGCAGGCGGGCCAGTTCGGTTACAACAACGACTACATGGCCGTGCTGGACGTCCCGGGCGAGCGCGACCGCCAACTGCTGGTGATCAACCACGAGTACACCGACGAGCAGCTGATGTTCGCCGACTACGACCCGGACGACCCCACACGGGAGCAGGCGGAGATCGGCTGGGCGGCGCACGGGCTGTCCGTCCTGGTCGCGGCCGAGGACAGCCGGTCCGGGAAGCTCACGGCCGTGCCCCGCCACCGGCTGAACCGCCGGATCACCGCCACGACACCGTTCGAGGTGACCGGTCCGGCGGCCGGCAGCAAGCTGCTGCGCACCTCCGCGGACCCCACCGGCACCCGGATCCTCGGCACGCTCAACAACTGCGGCGGCGGCATCACCCCCTGGGGCACCGTGCTGTCCGGCGAGGAGAACGTCAACCAGTACTTCGCCAACGGCGGATCCGTCACCGACCCGGAGACGGCGGCCCGCCTCAAGCGCTACGGCATCACCGGCGGTGCCTCGGAGCGCAAGTGGGAGCGGTTCGACCAGCGGTTCGACGTGGCGGAGGAGCCGAACGAGAGCAATCGTTTCGGCTGGGTCGTCGAGATCGACCCGTACGACCCGGACTCCACACCGCGGAAGCTCACCGCCCTGGGCCGCTTCAAGCACGAGGCCGCCGAGCCGCGGCTCACCGACGACGGCCGGCCCGTTCTCTACATGGGCGACGACGAGCGGTTCGACTACTTCTACAAGTTCGTCTCCGCCAAGCGGATGATGCGGGGTACCGGCAGCGCCGCCCGGGAGCACAACCGCACGCTGCTGGACGAGGGCACCCTCTACGTCGCCAAGTTCACCGGTGACAGCCCGGCCGGGGAGATCGACGGCTCCGGCAAGCTCCCGGAGGACGGCCGGTTCGACGGCACCGGCGAGTGGATCCCGCTGGCGAGCGGCGACACCTCTCATGTGGAGGGCATGACCGCCGAGGAGGTGTACGTCTTCACCCGGATCGCCGCCGACAAGGCGGGCGCCACCAAGATGGACCGGCCCGAGGACGTGGAGCCGAGCCCGCGCACCGGACGGGTCTATGTCGCGCTGACCAACAACACCGACCGCGGCAAGCCCGGCAAGGCCGGTGCCGACGAGGTCAACCCGCGCAACGGCAACAAGCACGGCCAGGTGCTGGAGCTGGCCGAGCGGGGGGACGACCCGGCGGCGAAGCGTTTCTCCTGGCGGCTGTTCCTGGTGTGCGGCGACCCGGAGGACCCGGCCACCTACTTCGGCGGCTTCCCCAAGGAGCACGTCAGCCCGATCTCCTGCCCGGACAACATCACGTTCGACGCGTACGGCAACCTCTGGATCTCCACCGACGGCAACGCGCTGGGCAGCCACGACGGGCTGTTCGGGGTGGCGACGGCCGGTGAGCGGCGCGGTGAGGTGCGGCAGTTCCTCACCGTCCCCAAGGGCGCCGAGACCTGCGGTCCGATCGTGCAGGACAAGCGGGTCCTGGTGGCGGTGCAGCATCCGGGCGAGGTCGACGGCGCGAGCGTCGAGAAGCCCGCGTCGACCTGGCCGGACGGGCCCGGCACGCTGGTGCGCCCGTCGGTCGTCACGGTGTGGCGCCGCGACGGCCGCGACATCGGCGTCTGAACGGAAGCGGCCGCGGCGCCCCGGACGGGGACGAGGGGGCGCCGCGGCCGGACGGGCCGCCCGGGCCGGCCGCCTCGTCCGTGTGCGCTGCTCGGCCGCCCCGGGTGGGTGACCGTCTGTGCCCGCCGCCGAACCCCGAGCGTGCCTGACCTCGAACCCGTCGAACCTCGAACCCCGAGCGTGCCTGACCTCGAACCCGTCGAACCCCGAACCCGTCGAACCCCGAACCCGTCGAACCCCGAGCCCGCCGAGGCCGGGCGCGTGCCGTGCCGGACTCCGGGTAACCGCGAGTGAGGCGACACCGGCAATGGCAACGGCGGAATCCGGTGCCCCCACCACGGGATCCGCCACGGACTTGGGGTACCTCATGGCACGCAGAGTGGTGCTGTTCGGCTACGAGATCGGCAAGGCCTCCGGGAAGAGCGGGACGTCCGGGAAGGGCAAGGCCTCCGGGAAGAGCAAGGCGGCAGGGAAGGGCGCGGCCTCCGGGCGGGGCGGGGTCTTCGGGAGGGGCGCGGTGTCCGGGAGGAGCCGGACGGGCGCGCGCGGCGGGCGGGCGACGGCGTCCCGGAGCGGCGGTGACGCTCCCCGGCGGGGCGGTGCCCTCCGTGCCTGGTGGACCGGGCGGCCGCAGGGCGTTGAGCGGGAATCCGTCGCCACGGCACCGCGCACCCCCACCGCGGTCCGGGTGCTGCTGATGCTGGTGGCGTTCGCCGCGATGGTGGGCTTCGCGGTCGTCCTGGCCAAGCTCACCCTGGTCCCGTCGTCGGCCTCGGAGCCGCTGACGCACAGCAACCTCCAGCCGGGCGACTCGATCCGCGACTACGTCTCCCAGCCCGCCTTCCGCGACACGGTGAAGCAGATCGGCGGCAACATCGTGCTGGGCGTGCCGTTCGGGCTGCTGCTGCCGGTACTGGTGCCCCGCGCCCGCGGGCTGCTGCGCGTCGGCGTCGCCACCGCCGTGGTGATGGTCCTGGTCGAGCTGGTGCAGGGCGCGTTGGTCACCGGCCGGGCGTTCGACATCGACGACGTCATCCTCAACACCACCGGTGCGCTGCTGGGTTATCTGCTGCTCGGGCGGCGGCTGGGCCGGGCGGTGCACCCGCGCCGCACCCACTGGTGGCACCGCTTCACCGGGCGGCCGGTCACCGGCTGAGGGGTCCTTGCCCGGTCCCGACCGGGTCGCGCGGCCCGGCACCGCACTTCGCCGCGTTGCCGAACAGCCCTGGTAGCACCGCTACCAGGGCTTTCCGGCTTTCCGGCGCTTTGCGACGCACGGCACCGGACACGCGACCTCATCGGGCGCTCATCGTGCAAGGACCCCTGAGGCCCGGGCCCGGGCTTGGCTGCACCCGATCACGGCTGCACACCCGGTCGCGGGGCGGAGGGGGCGCCGTGCCGGGCGGCCGGTCACCGGCGCGGGCGCCGCGGGACCCGTTCGATGGGCATCGTTCCGCCGACTGCCTCTCCCACCTGGCCGGGCCGGTGCGCCCGGCGGAGCGTGGTGCCGAGCCCATCCGCACACGCCGTGGGAGTCCGCATTCTCCGGGAGCCGACCACGCGTCCGAGGTACGGCGAGGTCGGTCATGCACCCAGCGAGTCTCGCCGCCGGTCCCGGCCGGCGCGGATCCGGCACCCGTCCGGGCGGCAGTCCGGCGACCCGTCCGCTGCCCCTGCTCGCCGCCGTCGCCGCCGCGTTCACCCTCGCCCAGCTCGTCCTGGTGATGCCCGGCCTCGGCCTCGGCTGGGACGAGTCGGTCTACATCAGCCAGGTCAGCCCGCACGCCCCCGCCGCGTTCTTCAGCGCGCCGCGCGCCCGGGGCATCAGCTTCCTCGTCGCGCCCGTCACCGGGCTGACCACGTCGGTCACCGCGCTCCGGGTGTATCTGGCGGTGCTCTCCGGCCTGGGACTCCTGCTCGCGCTGTGGGTGTGGCGGCGGCTGCTGCCCGCCCCGGTGCTCGCCCTCGCCGGAGCGCTGTTCGCCTCGCTGTGGATCACCCTGTACTACGGGCCGCAGGCCATGCCCAATCTGTGGGTCGCGTACGGGGCGCTGGTCGCGACCGGTTGCTTCCTGCGCGCCGTCCGGAGCCGCCCGGCCGGGACCGGTGAGGACGGCCCGGTCGACGGCCCGGTCGGGACCCGCCGGAACGGAGCCGTCCCGGTCGGCCCGGACCGGCCGGCCGGCGGCGTGGCCGACGGCGTGGCGCGGTTCGCCGCCGGCGTGCCGGGCCGCCCGGACCGCCGTGCCCTGGTCGGGCTGGGCTGTGCGGTGGCGTTCACCGCGCTGATGCGCCCCGCGGACGCGCTCTGGCTGGCCCTGCCGCTCGCCGGCGCCGCGCTGTGCGTACGCGCGTGGCGGCGTCCGGTGGTGCTGCTGGTGCTGGCGGCGGGGGCGCTCGTCGGCAGTGCAGAGTGGATCATCGAGGCGTATGTCCGGTACGGAGGGCTGTTCGCCCGGCTGGAGCGGGCCGGCGAGGTCCAGGGCGGCATGGGCCTGCACTTCGCCGTCGACGACCAGGTGCGCGCCCTGGAGGGGCGCTCGCTGTGCCGGCCGTGCGCGGTGCCGTGGCGGCACCCGGCGACCGCGGCCTGGTGGTTCGCGCTGCCCCTGCTCGCCGCGGGCGGTGTCGTCGCGGCGGCCCGCGCCCGCCGCACGGCCGTGGCCCTGCTGCCCGTCGTCACCGGACTGTTCCTCGCCGTGCCCTATCTGCTGCTGATCGACTACGCCGCGCCCCGCTTCCTGCTGCCGGTGTACGCCCTGTTGGCCCTGCCGGTGGCGTTGTGCCTGGTCAGCCTGGTGGCAGGGGTGCGGCCGGGGCTGCGTCCGGTGGTCGTCGGCGTGCTGGTCCTCGCCCTGGCCGGGCACCTCGCCGTGCAGTACGCGGTGCTGCGCAGCATGGTCTCCCGCGCCCGCGTCACCCGGGAGGCCGTCGACCGGATCGCCGCCGGACTGCACCGGCAGGGGGTGCGGGCGCCCTGTGTGATCAGCGGGCACGAGGCGGTCCGGATCGCGTTCCGCACCGGCTGCTCCTCGCGGCAGATCCGGGGGAACGACCGCAGCATCACCCCGGCGGAGCTGCTGGACGTGGCCGGCCGCCGGCCCGTGGTCCACCTCGGGACGGGGAACGCGCCGCCGCCCTCCTACGCCCGCGGGTGGCGCGTCGTCCCGCTGCCGCCGCTGTCGGGGCAGGGGCGGTACCGGGCCTGGGTGTCGCCGTCCGCCGAGCCCTGACCGGGCAAGGTCCTGACCGGGCCGCTCCTGATCCGTCCGGTCCGGAGAGACCGCCTCCGAGCCGTCCGCCCCCAACCCGTCCGCCTCCGACCTGTCCGGCCCCGAGCCGTCCGGCCCCGACCTGTCCGCCCCCGACCTGTCCGGCCCCGGGCGCCGCGGGCCCCGATCCGCCCAGCCCTCAGCGGGCCCGCCCTGACCGGCCCGGGAGCGGCCGGCGGGACGGGCGCGAGGGTGTGGGCCGTTCGAGTGGTGGGCCCCCGGAGGCGGGCTTAGGGTCGTAGAAGTTCCCGATCACGGGCCGCGGAAGGCCCGGTCAGGGGTGGTGGCCCGGTCAGGGGCCGTGGACGTGCCTGATCACCGCGGGAACGCAGCCGATCGTCGCCGTCGTGAGCGCGGGAAGACCATGACGAGCTCCCACTCCACATCCGCCGGTCCTGCCGAAGCCCCGGAACGGGGCGGCGGCAGCGTCATTGCGCTCCTCGTCATCGCGTCCTGTCAGCTGATGGTGGTTCTCGACATCACCATCGTGAACATCGCGCTCCCGCACATCCAGAGCTCCCTCGGCTTCTCCACCGAGAGCCTGTCGTGGGTCATCAACGCCTACACGCTGACCTTCGGCGGTCTGCTGCTCCTCGGCGGGCGGCTCGGCGACATCCTCGGCCGGAGACGGGTGTTCATCTTCGGCGTGCTGCTGTTCGTGCTCGCCTCACTGCTCGGCGGTCTCGCACAGAACGCCCCCCAACTGCTCGCCGCCCGGTCCCTGCAGGGCGTGGGCGGGGCGATCGCGTCCCCCACCGCACTCGCCCTGATCACCACGACCTTCCGGGAGGGCCCGGAGCGCAACCGGGCGTTCGGCGTCTTCGCGGCCGTCTCCGCGGGCGGCGGCGCGATCGGCCTGCTCATGGGCGGCATCCTCGTCGAATGGCTCGACTGGCGCTGGGTGTTCTTCGTCAATGTGCCGATCGGGCTGCTCATCGCCTTCGCCACGCCCCGCCACATCAGGGAGTCCGAGCGGCACGCCGGTCACTTCGACTTCGCGGGTGCGCTGACCTCCACGGCCGGTATGGCCTCGCTGGTCTACGGCTTCATCCGGGCGTCGGAGGACGGCTGGCGCGATCCGCTGACCCTCGTCGCGTTCGGCGCGGCCATCGTCCTGCTCACGACCTTCCTCACCATCGAGCGGCGCTCCAGACAGCCGATCACCCCGCTGAAGATGTTCCGCGACCGCAACCGCGCGGGTTCGTACGGCATGATGCTCAGCCTCGCCGCGGCGATCTTCGGAATGTTCTTCTTCCTGACGCTCTTCGTGCAGAACGTGCTGAACTTCAGTCCGCTCCAGGCCGGGCTGGCGTTCCTGCCGGTGAGCGCGGTCATCGCGGTGGGCGCGGGAACGACGTCCCAGCTGCTGCCGAAATTCGGGCCCAAGCCGTTCATGGTGGTCGGTGCGATCCTCGCCGCGGGGGGCCTGTCCTGGCTGACGCAGACCGATGTGGACAGTACGTACGCGGGCAGTGTCCTCGGCCCGATGCTGATCTTCGGCCTCGGCATGGGCATGCAGTTCGTGTCGCTGACCCTGATGGCGGTCTCCGGGGTCGCCCCGCAGGAGTCGGGCGCGGCGTCCGGCATGCTCAACGCGACCCAGCAGGTGGGCGGCTCGCTCGGGTTGTCCATCCTGGTCACGGTCTTCGGTACGGCGAGCCGGAACGAGGCGACCGAGCAGGTCCCGGCGTTCCTCGCCCAGGCGACCCCCGTGGAACGCGCACAGTTCCAGCGCACCGGCGAGCTGCCGGCGCCCTGGGGCGACCAGGTGCTGGCCACGGGCGTCTCCACGGCGTTCATCGCCTCGGCGGCGTTCACGATCGTCGCGGCACTGATCGCCCTGTTCGTCATCCAGGTCCGGGCCTCCGACCTCGAACGCCTCCAGGGCGGCGCCGCTGCCGGAACCCCCTCGGCGGCGTTCGGGGAAGCGGCGGCGGATACAACGGCGGTGTCCGGGGAGGCGGCGGGTACGGCAGCCGCGGACGCGGCGTCGGCCGAGGACGCGGCATCGGGCGACGAGGGCGGGCACCGGCCGTCGGAGCAGTGAGGGCGGTCGTGGCAGTGCACCGGGCCCGGCGCTGGTTCAGGGAACTGGCGTTACGCCGGCTTCGGCTTCGGCTTCAGCGTCACGCCGGCACGATGTTGTGGTTGAGCCGGAAGACGTTGTCCGGGTCGTAGGTGGCCTTCACCGCCGCGAGCCGGCGGTAGTTCTCGGGCCCGAAGCCGGAGATCAGCCGTTCCTCGCCCTCGTTCCCGATGAAGTTGAGGTACACGGCTCCGCTGGACCACGGCCGGAGGTCGGCACGGATGTCGTGCGCCCACTGCCGGCCCCGCTCGTCGTCGGCCGGGTCCTCCCACAGTCCGAACGGGTGGGCCACCCAGGACGCGTTCCGCCAGGGGACGGGGTAGTCCGGGTTGCCCCGCGCGGTCGCGCCGCCCTGCGGGAAGAGCACGTGCTGGGAGGGGGACGGCACGATCATGTCGGACGCGCGGGCGCAGAACAGGTCCACCGCCTCGTCCGGGAAGCTGTCCAGGTACTCCGCGGACCAGTAGTTGCGGCAGCCGGGCGGGTCGTCGAGCATGCACTGCAGCTCGGCGTAGGGCAGTTCGGTGATCATCTCGGCCGCGTGCCCGAGCTCCAGGACCGGGGCCGCGACCGCACGGGCCGCCGCCTCCCCGCCCGCGTAGGTGACCAGGACCGAGCAGACCAGCCGTCCCACCAGGTCCTCGGGCACGAACTCCTCGGGCGGCCCGGTGAAGTAGATGAATCCGCCGCCGACCTCGTCCGGTGCGGACTCCACGAAGTCGCGGTAGACGCGCGCCACTTCGGGGCCGGCGTCGGCGGGCCACATGAGGATCATCGCCGTCACGGCCGGGAGCGGATACATGCGGAACGTGAACGAGGTCGCCACGCCGAAGTTCCCGCCGCCGCCGTGGAGGGCCCAGAAGAGTTCCGGATTCTCGTTCTCGTCGGCTCGCACGGTGCTGCCGTCGGCGGTCACCAGGCTGACGGAGAGCAGGTTGTCGCAGGCGAGCCCGAACTTGCGGTCCAGCCAGCCCGATCCGCCGCCGAGGGTGAAGCCGCCCACCCCGGTGGTGGACACCCGGCCGCCCGTGGTCGCCAGGCCGTGCGGTTCGGCGGCCCGGTCGAGGTGGCTCATGGTGGCGCCGCCGGAGACCCGGGCGGTACGGGCCCCGGGGTCCACGGTCACCGCGTTCATCCGCCGCAGGTCGACAACGAGGCCGCCCTCGGTGAGGGCCGTGCCCGCGACGCTGTGTCCCCCGCCGCGCACCGCGATCTCCAGGCCCAGTTCCCGCCCGAAACGGAGGGCTCTCGCGATGTCCTCCGGGGTTGCGCACTGGGCGATGGCGGCGGGCCGCCGGTCGATCATCGCGTTGAAGACCGTCCGGGCCTCGTCGTACGCCGCGTCGTCGGGTGTGATCACCTCCCCCGCGAAACCGGTGCGCAGGTCGGTCAGGGCGGTTGTGGTGCCGAGCGAAGCCATGGCACGTGCCTCTTCCGCGGGAGGTCGGATCTCTCCTCTTCGACCGTAACCCTGGCCGACGGAACCCGGCATATCGGACCTCTGGGGGCAGGGTGGCACCGCCTCCGCGCCGTCCTTCCGTGCTGCCTTCCCGCGATGCCCTCCCTGCGGTGCCCTCCCTGATGACGCCTTCGGTGTGACGTATTCGTCCACCGCTCGGTGGAACGCGACGCGCGGCACAGCCGTCTCCTTCGGTGGCGTGCCCGGAGGGCCACGCCCGGTGGTGCCTCGTGTCAGGTGCCCACCGGGGTGCGCGGCCGGCTGGGACGGCCCGGCCTGCTGCCCGACTGCTCGGGGAGGCCGGACGAGGGGAGCTGCCCGCCCGGACGGGCCGGGCGGAACGCCAGGACATGCGCGACCGGCGCCGTCCGAGAAGGCCGGGGAACCTCCGCGAGGCACGCACCGAGCGCTCGAACGGCACCTGAGGGCAGGGGCGGGGCGTGGGGGCGGTGCGCCGTCCCGTGAACGAGGGGAGAGGCACGGATGCTCGGGGGGCAGCGTTCCGCCGGACCGCCCGGCGACGACGGCCACGGGCCGATTCCGCCGGTCTTCGCCGGGATGAGCGTCACGGTGCGGACGGCGGCCGGACTGCTCGGCCTGGGCGTCCACAGCGTCGCCGCGCTGATCGACGCGGGCCGGCTCGAATGCGAGAGCGGCGGTGTGGACCGCCGCTATCTCACCCTGCCCAGCGTCCTGGCCTACCGCCGGACCCAGCGCTGACCGGCGGCCGCGCGGCCCCCACCGGGCCCGCGGCCGCTTCCGGGACCCGCGAGCAACCGCGCGGCCAACCCCGACCAGCCGCGGGATGAACCCGTGACGACCCCTGATCACCTGTCGCGACCGGCACACAAAACACACATGCGCGACGGTTCAGCGATGCTTTTCGGCCTTTACGGTGGCGGCGGATTCCGCCCGTTCCCTGCCCCTGCGAGGACGACACATGACGGCGAGCCTCACCCCCGCGACAACGCAGCGCCCCTGTCGGCTGAACGACGTCAAGGGCTGGTTTCCCAGCCTTGACCAGGTGCTCTTCCATTATTTTCTGTCCCGCCAGGAACGCCTCGACGCGCGTGGGGACCTCATGGAACTGGGCGTCTTCATGGGCAAGAGCGCGATCTTCACCGCAGGTTTCCTGAGGGAGGGCGAGCGCTTCACGGTCTGTGACCTGTTCGACGGGCCCGCCCCGGACGAGCGGAACGCGGCCGAGGCCCGGAAGTCCTACCCGACCCTCACCCGTCTCGCCTTCGAGCAGAACTACCTGGCCTTTCACGACACGCTGCCCGACGTCATACAGGGCCCCACGTCGGTGGTCCCGGCCCATGTCGAGCCGGATTCATGCCGGTTCGTCCATGTCGACGCCTCGCACCTGTACGAGCATGTGGCGGGCGACATCGATACGGCCCGAATGGCTCTGGTGCCCGACGGTCTGGTCGTGCTCGACGACTACCGCTCCGAGCACACGCCGGGAGTGGCGGCGGCCACCTGGGAGGCGGTCTTCAACCGTGGGCTGCGGCCGGTCTGCCTCAGCACCCAGAAGCTCTACGGCACCTGGGGCGACCCCGAGCCGCTCCAGGAGGCGCTGCTGGCCGACGAGGAGTGGCGGCGCGGAACGCATCTGAGCAGGCAGGAGATCGCGGGTCGACGGGTCCTCCGCTTCTCGGGCCGCCCCGAGGTGCCGGCCGCTCCGGTGTCCCGGTTCGCCGACGAGGCCCCGTCCGGACGCGGCGGCCCGGCCCTCGCCGCGCCGAACGGCACTCCCCGCCGGCCCTCCCGCGCCCACCGGCTGGCTGCCGACCTCCTGCCCCCGGCCCTGACCCGCGCGATCCGCCGTCACCGGCGATAGGCGTCGGCGCGCTCCTCGCCGGCGGTCGGCGTTCCGGCGGCACTATGCGGCAGCGGCGAGTCCGGTGGGGCGTCGGGCCCGGGTGGACTTCGGGTGACGGATGAGGCCGGGTGGACCGAGGGGTGGAACGCCCCGAGGTCAGTGGGGCATCCAGTCGTACGGGCCGCCGTTCACCCAGCGCACGACCATCGGGTCGTCCACGTCGAAGTCCTTCAGCCCGGCCCGCAGGATGAAGGTGACCACGTCCGCGATGCCGTGCGCCTTGCCCACCATCGCGCCGTTGACCTCGACCAGACGGAACGGCGGGTCGTCGGGCTCCGGGCCCCAGACGACGACCGGCGCAGGTGCCTCCACGGGACTGCCGTCGCTCATGTCTCCAGCGTGGAGCCGGAGCGGTCCCGTCGCATCCCGCCCTCATGCGCTCGCGCCCGGAGCCGCCCCTGTCCGTCCGGATGGGCGGCTTCGGCGCGGGTTAGCCTGAGGAGAGGAGCCGACGTCGAGGAGGCCGTCATGACCAGGAAAGTCGCCGACTGCCGGAAGCTCCCCAGCGAGTCGAACTGCACGCTCACCATCTCCGGTGACACGGAGGAAGAGGTGCTCCGCGCGGCGGTCGAGCACGCGGTGTCGGTGCACCGGCACACCGACACCCCCGAGCTGCGCCGCGAGATCAAGGCGATGATCGAGGACGAGCGGATGCCCGCGTTCCCCCTGTCGGGGCCGCCGCCTCCGCACGGCGAGATCTTCGACCTGTAGCCCGCCGGCCCGCTCGGAACCAGGGGATCCGGGTCCTGGACGGGGCGGGACGGAGCCCTCGCAGGGGGCTTTCCGGACCTGACCCCGGACCGCCCGACCCCCGGCAGCCACGGCTGCGTGGTCAGCGTTCCTGGAGGACGGACAGCACGTTCCCGGCGGGGTCCTTGAACCATGCGATGTACGGGCCGCCGCCTCGGAAGATGCCCCGCTCGTCGGTCTCGAAGGCGGCGTAGCGCTCCATGGTCACCCCCTTCGCGGTCAGCGCGTCCACAGCCCGCTCGATGTCGTCCACCGGGAAGTTGAGAACGGTGAACGACGCGGGGGTGTGGTCCTCCTTGGGGTAGACGAGGATCTCGGTGCCGCCCTCGATGTGCAGCATCAGCAGGCCGTCCAGTTCCGACACCCGCAGGCCGAGAGTCGCACCGTAGAAGTCCTTGGCGCGCTGTACATCGTTCACGGCGAACCCGCTGAACGCCTTGGTGCTGCCGAACATGTTCGACCTCTCCCATCTGCCGCAGGCATACCCCCGCACCCTCCGACCGGCGCGGGGACCCCCACCGGACCGGCTCCATCCTCGCCCGCCGGCCTCACAGCCGCACGGCGAGGAACCTGGCGGCGAGCCGATGACCTCGGGACTCTCCCTTCCTCAGGGTTGCCTGCGGCACCGCAAAAGAGGAAGAGGCGCTGGATCTGTTGCTTTCCGCCGCTTTCCGCTCTCACCGGATGGTGCCCGGGCCAGAACCGGACGGGGCCGGAAGGAACCGGAAGGAACCGGAAGGAACCGGAACGACCTCGCCCCCAGAATTCGAACTAGAATCGAACGGTGCAGGATGATCGCTACGCGTCGGCGGGCCCCTGGGCCAGGGTCACCCTCCCCGACGGCCAGCAGCTCGACGTCATCGTCACCGGGCGCACCCGCACGCCCGACGGGCACTGGTGGTACGAGCTGGAGGCCGTCCTCACGGCCCGCAGCACCCTCGGTGACGGGCGCACCGTCGCCGAGCCCATGGCTGTCGCGTTCAGTGCGCCGGCGGCCGGCGTCACCCCGATCCCCGGCGAGGACTACACCGCGGTGCCGACGCACGGGGCGGTCTCCGGCCGGCAGTGGCAGGTCGAGAATCTGTGGCGGACTGCCGAGGGTCCCACCCGGCGGCTGCACCGGCGGGACTGCTGGCACGCCCGGGCCGCGCACCAGCGGGTGCCCACCGCGGAGGCGTGCACCCTGCTGGCCGACCCGGACGTCGAGCCGTGCGACATCTGCCACCCGGAGCGGGCGCTCCGGCACGTCTGAACGGCTGAGCCGTCGGCTGCGCCCTCCGAACGACCCGCATAGCATGACAAAACCGAAGAAAGGGAACGTCATGCCGCGGCCCATCTGGCGAGGTGCGATCAGCTTCGGCCTGGTCACGATCCCCGTCCAGGTCGTGAGCGCCACCGAGTCCCACGACATCGCCCTCCACCGCGTCCACGCCAAGGACAACGGCCGGATCCGCAACCGCAAGGTGTGCGAACTCGACGGGAACGTGGTGCCCAACGAGGAGATCGCCAGCGCCTATCCGGTCTCCCGGGACGAGGTCGTGCCGCTGACCGACGAGGACTTCGACCACCTGCCCATCCCCACCGCCAAGACCTTCGAGCTGCTCGCCTTCCTGCCCAGCCAGGAGATCGACCCCCTCCAGCTCGACCGCGCCTACTACCTGCGGGCGGACGGCCAGGCCGCGGCCAAGCCCTACGTCCTGCTGCGGGACGCGCTGGAACGTTCCGGCAAGGTGGCCATCGGCAAGGTCGCCCTCCGGGGCAAGGAGGTGCTCGCCCTGATCCGGATCCACGAGGGCGCGCTGACCATGCACACGATGCTCTGGCCGGACGAGATCCGCCCCCACACCGGCCTCGCTCCCGACCAGGACATCCGGCTCACCGACGAGGAGCTGCAACGGGCCGAGGACCTCATGGCGAGCATGAGCGAGGTGCCGGAGGAGGAACTGCACGACGACTACACCGACGCGCTGGTCCGGGTGGTGTCGGCGAAGCTGGAGGGCCGCGAGGTCGAGCCCCCACCGGCGACGGAGGCCCCGTCGGCGCAGGTCGTCGACCTCATGGCGGCACTCGAGGAGAGCGTGCGGAAGAGCCGTCGGAGCCGCGGCGAAGAGCCGTCGGAGCCGGCCGCCCGGAAGCAGCCCGGCGGTACGGGGAAGGCGTCCTCCCGGAGGACCGCGAAGGCGGCGACGAAGACCACCACGAAGACCACCACCGGCACGCCCTCGAAGCCGGCGTCGGCATCCGCTGAGAAGCCGAGCAGCCAGAAGGCCGGGAAGCAGGCTGCGAAGAAGACCGCCGGCAAGGCCGCGAGCAAGACCGCGAGCAAGACCACGGCGTCGAAGCCCGCCAAGAAAGCGGCATCCCGAACCCGCAAGGGCGCCTGACCCGCCCGGTGCGCTCCGCCTGCTAGGCCTCGGCCCACCCCATGCCGGCCGCGGGCCTCGGCCGGGACGGGCTCAGCCCGTCGCCCAGCTCCGCAGCAGCGCCCCCGCCCGGCGCGGCACGACCGTCAGCGGCTCGGGGGTCAGCACGGCCAGGCAGGCCTCGTGCTCCGGACCCGCGTCCAGCTCGTAGAGCCGGGTGGTACCGACGGCCTCCGGGTGCTCGGACCAGGCGACGACGGCCGCCCGCTCCCGCGGGGCGGTCACCTCCAGCCGTCGGAACGGGGTGCGCATACCCACGCCCAGGGCCTTCACCACGGCCTCCTTGCGGCACCAGAAGCGCAGGAAATCCCGGCGCCGGTCCGCCCCGGCGCCGCTCTCGGCCAGGGCGGCGAGTTCGCGGCCGGCCAGCACGTCGGGGGCCAACTCGTCGACGTCCAGCGCCTGATCGATGGGCTCGACGTCGAGCCCGACCTCGGCGGCCCGGCAGAACGCCACTCCGACGAGCCGCCCGCCGTGCGTCACGGAGAACCGGATGCCCCCCGCCCCCGCCGCGTCCCGGAGGCGAACCTTGCCGTGCGGTCCGCCGCACTGCGGGCACCGCCGTACGAGACCGACGTCCGCGGGGTCCGCCCCCAGGTATGCGCCCAGGGCGATCCGGCTGACGGCGCAGCCCAGCAGGAACCGGTGCCGGTCGTCCGGGCGGGCATACGCGTCGAGCCTGGCCCGTTCGACGGGGTCGAGCAGGCGTGCCAGCCCGTCGTGCGCGTCGTCCAGCCCGGCCCACCACACATGCACCGCACGGTCCGGGAGCGAACTGTCCGTCAATGCCGCGCTCCCTTCCCGTGATTCGCCGTGGTCCGCAGCCCGCTCTCCCTGGGCACCGCCGCTGCTCCGTCCCGGGGCCGTCGCCGCTCCCCGGAGCAGGGCCCGGCGCAGGTCCGCTGTGCCGGACCCCGACACCGGACCGGTGGAATTCCCACCCAAACGGAATCAGGCGGTCCGCCGGTCGATTGCGTCGGCACATCCCGCGGAAGGGGCTACGGTCGAACGGAATCGGCGAGGAAAAACTGCGGCACCGAAAAAGAATTTCCTCTCATGGAATATGGCACACCATGAGAGGAAATCGAAGGAAGGCTGAGCCTTTCGAGGAGCCGCTCAGTCGTCGTCACTCGTGGGGCGGATATTCCGGGATTCCGCGATGCTGCGGTCCTGGTCGAGCTCTTCCTTGTCGTCCGAGGTCGTCGGCTTGCTGCCGAGTTCCCGCTGGAGAGCCTCGAAGTCCGCTGAGGGAGACGAGTACTTGAGCTCTCGGGCCACCTTCGCCTGCTTGGCTCGCGCGCGGCCACTTCCCATAGCTGCATCTCCCCGGAACAGGAGCGGTGCGGCCGGCTCATCGACGGAACCGCTCGTCTTTTACGTCACGCAGCGTAGGTTACCATGTGCACTACACCCACGCCATGTCAGAGGGGCCCCGACGGCCGTCCGGCCTGCGGCCCCTCCGCCCCGTCGGCCGTCCCGCTTCCCGGGCGGGACGGATGGACTGTTTTACGTCGTCAGCCGTGGGGTGAATGCCATCAGTTGAGCGTTTGGCCCTGCTCGGTGTCGTGGCATTCGGCCCCGCCCCGACCGTCCCCCGTCGCTCCCCTGGAGGCGCACTCCCCCGGGCCCCCGGCGGCGTCACTCGCTCCCGCTCCCCGGCCGGCAGCCGTGCCACCCCGCCGGGGGTGACGCTCAGTGAACGGCGCGCAGCAGGCGGGAGACGTTGATGCGGGTGGGCGACAGGTCCACCTCGATGCTCTCCATCATCCGCTCGCCATTGAGGCGGCCGTAGGCGAGCAAGTCCACATTCGCCAGGTTGAATTCCGGCCAGGTGTGAATGCTGAGGTGCGATGCCGACAGCAGGAGAATCGCCGTCACGGCGCCGTTCGGGAATACGTGCGAGGCCTCCCCGAGGACCTTCGCATTTCCCTTCTGGGCCGCACTGCGGAGCACCTCCAGAAGGCGGCGCTCATCCGTCAGAATGGTCGGGTCGCCGACCCACACATCAACCGCGTAGGAGCACAGGTCGTCGACGCTTATGTCTTCGGGGCCGCTGGCGAGGTCGTTCGTCATGGGCGATGGGGGACACGCGCCACGCGTCGACCCCCGTCTCCTTTCGCTGTGGTCTGTATTCCGATACGCGATGTTGCGGTGTTCCACACAGGCGGCACCCCGACGCTCGGATGACGTCATTTTAGCATCCATGCCCCAAGTCGCCCTTCGTGAAGATCGTCCCACCTGAGCCGCGGGACCGGCCGAACTCGACTGCCGCATAAGCGATCTGAATCACCGTCGCCCCCACCGATACGGCCCGGAAGGCCGAGCCGTTCGGGTGGTGGGTCCGCGTGTCCGCGGATGGTGAGGCCGGGCGCGGTGCCGGTCGGACCGGTGCGGCCGACGAGCGCCGACGGCTCATTCCCTCGGTGTGCCGGGTGTTGTGCCGGGGGAGGGCGGGAACTCGGCCTCGGGCGGCTTATCGTCAATGCCTTGCATAAACCGCGCTTTGCGGTGATGCGGGTGGCTGCTGAATACTTTTGATGTTCCGTCAGGAATAAAGGGGTGCCTGCCCCGGGCCGGTACTGGGGCGCGGCCTGGCGTCGGGTGAGTGACGCCGTCCTGCCGCCGCGCCACATCGCCGTGCTGTGCCGGGGCCGGTGTGGGGGAGATCGCCTCGGCGGCATGCGGACGCCGCTACGATCGGACGCAGTGGCCGTGCCGGTGTCGCCGGACGGTCCGACGGGGGCCCTCGCACGGGGTGGGTGGTGCCCGGCCCGGCGCCTGGTCCGGGGCGTCCGACGGGGCGTCAGGCTGCGCCTGTATCACAGACGTTCATCTATACTGCGAGATCATGCGTACATTTGGAACCCTATTGTGACGGGCCCGCGTTCGGGCGAACGAAGCCTCGGGGCTGAGGGAGTTCTGCACGAGGTGGCCGGCGCGGTCAGGCTGCAGGAGGGCGCACCGGGTGTGCGTTCGGTACTGCGAGCGATTCGCCGACTGGCGCCCGCCTCGACCAAGGACATCAGCCGCGCGACCAGCATTCCGGTCCCCATCGTCGCCGCCGTCGGCAACGAACTGCGCCGCCGGGGCATGCTGACCGAGAAGCGGCCCTCTCGCCTCACCCCCTCCGGTCTCTCCCTCGTCGCCGAGCTCGGTATGGATCTGGTGCTCGATCCGACCTGCGGCACCTGCGACGGCCGGGAACTGGTCATCCCCGACGTGCTGGACGAGGCCGTGGAGCGGCTGACCGCCATCATGGAGGCGGGGCCGCAGGCCGACATGAGCCTGGACCAGTCGCTGTGCACCCCGGAGACCAAGGTGCGCAGAGTGCTGGCGCTGCTCCGGGCGGGCGTGCTGCCGGGCGGTTCCCTGCTGCTGGTCGGCGATGACGACACGATTTCGCTCGCCGTCGCGGTCGTCGGGGAGGTCCTCGGTTCACCGCTGGTGGAGCGGGTCACCGTCGTCGACATCTCCCCGGAGATCCTCGGCCACATCGCGGAGGTCTCCGCCGGGTTCAAGACCAGGATCGACACCGTCGAGCACGATCTCCGGCAGCCGCTGCCGGAGGTGCTGCACGGCCGGTTCGACGCGGCGATGACCGACCCGCCCTACACCCCGGAAGGCGCGCAGCTGTTCCTCTCCCGGGCCGTGGAGGGGCTGCGTCCCGGTGCCGCGAACAGCATCTTCTTCTCCTTCGGCGCCAAGAGCCCGAACGAGATGCTGGAGGTCCAGCAAGAGATCATGGACCTCGGGCTCGTCGTCAACGGGTTCATCCGCAACTTCAACGAGTACGAGGGCAGCGGGATCCTCGGCGGCACCGGCTTCATCCAGCACCTGCTCACCACCAGCGCCACCCAGGCGTCGGTGGGCGGCAGCTACGGCGGACCGCTCTACACCCGGGACAAGCGGTCCCGGCAGCGGGAGTACGAGTGCGTGTCCTGCGGGGCGCGGACGCCGGTCGGCCCCGGCGCCCGGTGGAGCTCGGTCGGCGCGCTGCGCGCCGACGGCTGCCCGCAGTGCGGCGGCGGTCCCTTCAAGCCGCGCCAGCTGGTCAGCATGGCGGCGCCCGGTGAGAGCGCCGGGGCCGGTGGCGGCAACGGGGCCGGTGGCGGCAACGGTGCCGGTGACGGTCCGGCGGCCGGGGACATTCCGCAGGTCCGCCCGCCCGCGGAACCGGCCTCCGGCCCGGGGGCCGATCCGGTGTCCGGTGCGACGTCCGGTGCGGCGTCCGTCGGTGGATCCGCGCCGGTGGGGCCTGCCTCGGCCCCCGTAGCGGGCGCCCCCGTGCCGGCTGCTGCCGTCGAGCAGGCTCCGCTGTCCGTCTCCGCGACCGCAGCTTCGGAGTCCGTGCTCCCGGGGTCCGCGGCAGGGCAGCGCACCGTCGTCTGGCAGCCGCCCGTGGCACGGGAGGTGCTGGAGAGCGTCGCGGAGCGGGCTGCTCCGTTCGTGACCCGGCCCGCCGACGAGCGCGACCTGGACGCCATCGCCGCCTTCGAGGCGGAGATCGCCCGGATCTCCTTCGGTGACGCCGCGATCGACAACCCCGAGCGGCACCGGTCGCGGCTGGCCCGGGCGATGCAGAAGTCCCGTGCGGGCATGTACGTGGCCTGCCGCCCGGACGACGACACGGCCGTCGGCTGGCTGTGGATGAGCATCAACCAGAACACGATGACCGGGGACCGGTACGCCAACTTCCGTTCCCTCGCCGTGGCACCGGTCGAGCAGCGGGCCGAGGTCGGCGAGCTGCTGATCGCGGAAGGGCTCGCGTTCGCCGTCGAGCACGAACTGGTCGAGGTGGTCGGGAAGGTGCACGGGGGCAACGTGCCGATGCGCACGCTCTACCGGAAGTACGGCTTCGAGTCGACCCACATGGCCATGCGGCTGCAGCTGGCCGAGGTGAGGCGGGCCGGACGATGAGTCACCCGGCGAACCCGGCGAACGCGACGGATTCGGCGAACGAGGCGGATCCTGCGGAGTCCCGTCCGGCGGGCGGTGACGGCGGGACCGGCGCCGTCGCGTTCGACCGGGTGAAGTGCGTCGTCTGGGACCTCGACGGCACCCTCTGGGACGGAGTGGCGGTCGAGTCCGAGAGCGAGGTGCTGCCCGCCTTCCGGCCCTGGGCCCTGCGCACGATCGACCAGCTGGCGGAGCGGGGCGTGCTGAGCAGCATCGCCAGCCGCACCGCGCCGTCGGTCCTCGATGCGCTGCGTGCGGACGCGGAGGTGGCCGAGCGGTTCGTCGCGCCCCAGGTCGGCTGGCAGGACAAGAGCGAGTCGCTGCGCCTGATCGCCGAGGAGCTCGGCATCGGGGTGGACGCGCTGCTGCTGGTCGACGACAGCCCCTATGAGCGGGCCGAGGTCGGCACCATGCTCCCCGGGGTGGCGGCCATCGCTCCGGAGCAGGTGCCGGAGCTGCTCGACGGCCTCGGTTCGGGGCCGCTCACGGCGGACGCCCGGGAACGCGTCCGGCGGTACCGGACGGAAGCCGTCCGGAAGGATGCGGGGCGGCAGTTCGCGGGCACCCGGGAGGAGTTCCTCCGGTCGTGTGAGATGCGGCTCTCCGTCGGCACCGCGAGCGACGACGACCTGCCGCGGGCCGTGGAACTGGCCACCCGCACCCACCGGTTGAACTCGTCCGGCCTGCCGCTGGACGCCGGCCGCGTCCGGAAGCTGACGGCGCACGGCGGGCACTCCCTGCTGGTCGCCCGGCTGGAGGACCGTTTCGGGGAGTACGGGCTGATCGGCGCCGCGCTCGTCGAGCACACCGCCGACACCTGGTGGGTCCGGCTGCTGGCCCTGTCCTGCCGGGTCGCCGGCCGCGGGGTGTCGCTGGGCTTCCTGCGCTGGCTGATGGACCGGGCCGCGGAGTCCGGTGCCGCCGAGTTCCGGGTGGACTCCCGTCCGACCTCGGCCAATGTCGAACTGCGGCTGCTCTTCCGGCAGGCGGGCCTGCGGGTGACCGACGACGCGAGGGCGGAGGGCGGCCCGGTCACGCTCGGCCGGTCGCTGGAGGAGCCGTTGCCGGAGCACCCGTCGTGGCTGGACATCACCGGCCGGTAAGGAGACGCCGACGATGGCGCAGTACATGACGACGACCGAGGTGGAGCGGGCCATCCGCGCTCTGCTCGCCGAGGCCCTGCGGACCGACCGGGAGGCGATCGACCGGCTGCCCGCCGACACCGAACTCTTCGGGCCGGAGATCGCGCTGTCCTCGCTGGCCGGCGCCGCCCTGCTGCGCGGCATCAAGGCCCGCTACGGGGTGGACGTGGCCGACGAGGACCTGAACCTGGACTCCCTCCAGTCCATCGCCACCCTCCGGGACTTCGTGGCCGCGCATCGGTGAGCGGGCCGGCCCGGGGGCCGGCGGGAGCGGTGTCCCGGGGGCGCCGAGTGTCCCGCCCTCGGTGCGTGAGCGGACCGGGCCGGGCAGGTGAACGGCCCGGCCCGGGGTCTCAGGCCTGGGGCCTCAGGCCTGGGGTCCGCGCTTGCGTTCCATCATGTGACGGCCCAGGGCACGCTTCTGCTTCCACTCCCGGAGGATGTCGGCGCGCAGCCGGGCGTCGCTCTGGGAGGCTATGCGCTCGTTCTCCCGGACCAGCTTGCGGTAGCTCTCCAGCCGCCGCTCCGGCAGCGTTCCGTCCTCGATCGCTTCGAGCACCGCGCAGCCGGGCTCGACCGTGTGCGAGCAGTCGTGGAAACGGCAGTCGCGCGCGAGCTCCTCGATCTCGGCGAAGGCCTGGGCGACGCCGTCCTCCGCGTCCCACAGCCCCACACCGCGCAGCCCCGGGGTGTCGATGAGGACCCCGCCGGCGGGCAGCGGCAGCAGGTCGCGGGTGCTCGTCGTGTGCCGCCCCTTGCCGTCGCTGTCGCGAGTGGCGCGGACGTCCTGCACCTCGTCCCCCAGCAGCGCGTTGGTGAGGGTGGACTTCCCGGCTCCGGACTGGCCGAGGAGGGCGGCCGTCCGGCCCTGTTCGCCGCCGAGGAGTTCGGTGAGCACGTCGATGCCCAGCCCGCTCGCCGCGCTGACCGGCAGCACCCGCACGCCCGGAGCGGCGGCCTCCGTATCGGTGGTCAGATACGACAGGCCGATGGCGTCGGGCACCACGTCCGCCTTGGTGAGCAGCACCATGGGCTCCGCGCCGCTCTCCCAGGCCAGCGCGACGAAGCGTTCGACCCGGCCGAGGTCGAGCTCGGCGGCGAGGGAGACGGCGATGAGGGCGATGTCGACGTTGGCGGCCAGGACCTGGCCCTCGGACCGCTGCGAGGACGTGGAGCGGATGAACGCGGTGCGGCGCGGGAGCAGCGCCCGTACGGTCCGCCGCTCGGCGTCGAACGCCGCCCAGTCGCCGGTGCACGGGTTCCGCACCGGGTCCGGGGAGGTCACCGGGCCGGTGTCGGCGTGCAGGGTCAGCAGGCCCTCGCCAGCGTCGGCGACGGCCTCGCACCGGCCGCGGTCGACCCGCACGATGCGGCCGGGGACGAGGCCGTCGGCGGCGTGGGGGGCGAACTCCGCTGCGAGCGCGTCGGTCCAGCCGTAGCGGGTCAGCGGGGTCGGGGCGGCGGCACGGTTCAACGCGGGACCCTTCGACGGGCGGCTCCGGCGGCGGACGTTCCCGCCGGTGACCACGGGGTGGGGCAGTCGGTCTTCCGGATGCGGCGGCGCCCGCCGTGACGACGACGCGGCACCCCCTGCCGCCGTTCCACGAGGTCCGGCGGCACCGCGGAGGGCGGCGGCACCTCGGAGGGCGGCGGCACCTCGGCCCGGTGGGAACGGACCGCTCGGCTCCGGTGCCCGGCGGCACCTCGGCCTCGCTCGAGGGCGGCACGGCAGCCCGCGGGCGACCGCATGCCGAGCAGTGTAGTGCCGGGCCCCGACACCGCGACGGGGTCATATGGCGGCGGACGGGGCACTGGTGACGTTCCGTAGGGCGTGCGGCGGGACGGTGGGTGACGTCGGATCGGGCCGTGCGGCGCGGTGGCCAGTGGTGATGTTCGGATTGCCGGGCGGAGCGGAGTGGCTGACGGGCGAGTGTCAGTGGTGGGTGTCACGCTGAGTACCGAGCTGACCACCAGCTCTCCTCCTCATGGATGCGCGTCTGGGACGTGCGAAGGGAATGGCCGTGATCACCACTGACTTTGTGCCCGGTTCCCCCTGCTGGATCGATCTGGGCGCCCCCGATGTCGCCGCCGCGACCGACTTCTACACCTCGGTCTTCGGCTGGGACTTCCAGTCCTACGACCCGGAGGGCGGCCAGTACGGCCTCTTCCGGCTGAACGGCAAGGCCGTCGGCGCGATCGGCCCGCTCACCGAGGAGGGCGCCCGGTCCGCGTGGATGATCTACCTCCACACCGGGGACGTGGAGGCCACGGCCGAGTCCGTGGAGCGGCTGGGCGGCACGGTGCGGGTCGCTCCGCTCGACGCCGACGGCATGGGCCGGCTGGCCCAGTTCACCGACCCGCAGGGCGGCCAGTTCGCGGTGTGGCAGCCGCAGAGCAACAAGGGCCTGGAGGCGGTGGACGAAGCGGGTTCCCTGTGCTGGACCGAGCTGTACACGACGGACGCCGCCGCGGCGAAGGAGTTCTACGGCAGCCTCTTCGGCTGGCAGTTCCAGGACATGGAGCTGCCGGGGGGCGGGGGCGCCTACGGGTTGATCACACCGGCCGGGCTGAACCCGGACCGGATGCACGGCGGACTGATGCAACTCCCGGCCGAGCACCTGACGGCGACCGGGGGCCGCCCCTACTGGCACCCGGTGTTCGCCTCCGCCGACTGCGACGCCACGGTGGCCCGGCTCAGACAGAAGGGCGGCACGGTGCAGATGGGGCCGGAGGACGCGGAGGGCGTCGGCCGGCTGGCGGTCTGCCTGGACCCGGCCGGAGCGGACTTCGTGGTGCTGACCCCGAGCGAGGCGGCGGCTTGACCGCGGTGGCGGCCTGAGCGAGGTGGCGGCTCGGCTGTGGTGAGGTTCGCGTGAGGGGGGTTTGAGCGGGGCGACGGCTGGGCGGGACTGATGGCTTGAGCGGGGCGAAGCGGGGCGACGGCTTGGGCGAGGGGCGGCACGAAGGGAGCCGGGGTCCGGTCGGGGCGGCCGGCCGGGCGCGGGGCCGGGCCGGTGCGGCAGGCCGGTGCGTCGGGCCGGTGGGTCGGGCCGGTGCGTCGGGTCGACGCCGGGTGCCCGGGCCCGGGCGGAGTTCGGTCCGCCCGGCCCGGCCTCAGGTCTGCTGCGCCGCCATGCGCTCGACCTCGTCCTTGGCGCTCTTCAGGTCGGCGCCGGTGATCTCCCGGTAGGCCTTGATCGCGGAGATCGTCTGGCCCTCCCGCAGCAGGGCCTCGACCCGGTGGAGATCCGGGCCCGCGGCCTGGAGACCGAGGTGATCGATAATCACATCGAGCTTCTGGTCCATTCGGGTGACCTTGCGGTCGATCCGCTGGATCCTTCGCTCCATTCCTGCGCTCAGCAGGATCACCACGGCGATGAGCACGTACACGGCGTATATCTCCATGATCGATCATCGTAGCCCGTGGCCGAGAAGTGACCCAGAGACAAGGGACGGAAGCAGCAGGGGGGTTGGGATCCGGACACCGGGGCCGCCGAACCGGGCCCCGGGGCCGCCGAGTGGGTCGGGGCCGCTGCCGCTCGGGGCCCGTTCGCCGGACCCGGGGTGCGGTCCGGGGGCCGGCGCGGAACGCCGCACGGCGCGGAGCGCAACCGCGGCGGTGCCGGTGCGGGCGGCACGACGTCACCCGAATGGCTCGCTCACCGGCCCGGAACGGCTGTTCGGGCGCACGGTGGTGCCATGTGGTCCCGACGACTCGCCCTGGGCGCCGTGGTGCTGCCGCTGGCTCTGCTGGTGATGCGCGATGACCCGGTGCGGCTGCTGCCGCCGGAACCTGCCGCCGTCGGGCCGGCCGCGCCGCGCACCGCCCCGCAGCCCGCCATCGTCAAACGGTCGGTGTGGCGGGCGGACGAGCGCATGGTCCGGCACCGGGCGACCTACACGGGCCCGGTGAACGCCGTCTTCATCCACCACACCGGACATCCCAACGGCTATGACTGCGCCGACGTCCCGGCCATGCTCCGGGCGCTGCAGATGGACCACATCAGGATCGAGGGCTGGGACGACATCGGCTACAACTTCGTCGTCGACCGCTGCGGCAACATCTACGAGGGCCGGGCGGGCGGCATCGGACGCTCGGTGCACGGCGCCCACACCCAGGGGTTCAACGACGACAGCGTGGGCATCGCGGCGCTGGGCAATTTCGGGGCCGGGGTGACCGTGCCGAAGCCGCTCCTGGAGGGCATCGCGAAGCTCGCCGCGTGGAAGCTGCGGCCGGGGGCCGATCCACGGGGCACGGTGCGGCTGGTCTCGACGAACGGTGAGAGCCGGTACCGGAAGGGCGCCACCGCCGAATTCCATGTGATCTCCGGGCACCGGGACAGCCACCAGACCCGCTGTCCGGGCGACGCGCTGTACGACCGGCTGCCCGCGATCAGGGACACCGTGGCCCGGATGCGGAACAACTGAGGCACGGGGCGACGTCCGGGGGTGTGGCGCGCACGTATCCCCGAGGGGCGGTGTTCTCCGGCCGTTTCCGCCTGCTGCCGTCATTACGCGGCAGGCACCCGCCTCGGAAGCATGGCGGTGGGTGATCGACCACCCATCGACTCACGAACGGGGCGTGCTTTCCATGCGCATCACCACCAGCCGGTCCACGACGTCCGCGAGAGCCACGGCGTCCGGGGCAACCACCACCACGTCCACGAGAATCACGACGTCCACGCGGACCACCCCGTCCGCGACGTCCGGGGGAACCACGACGTCCACGCAGATCCGCGCCGAGAGGACCAAGAGGACCCGGCCCGAGAAGACCGAGGGCCCGCTGGCCGAGAAGTCCGAGAAGTCCGGGAAGACCAGGAGGAACACGGCGGGCAAGGGGCTGGCGGCGGTGCTGCTGGCCGCCGCCGGGTCGCTGCTGCCCGCCTGTCCCGCGGCGGCGGAGACCGGAGGTACGGCGACGACCGGAGGGGCGGCGGACACCGGGGGCACGGCGGCCACCGGCCGAACGGCGGTGGACCGGCCGACGGACGGTCTCTGGCGCATGGACGGCTACGGCACCGTCCTGGCCGTGGACCGGGGCCGGCTGCGGGAGTACCAGACCACGGCGGTCAGCTGTCTGCGGGGCGTGAGCGGTCGGAGTACGGACGAGGGCGGGGGCGGCTCCCGGGCCGTCCGCTTCGCGCTGTCCGACGACGAGGCCGGCACGCTGACCGTCGGCCCCGGAGCCCGGCCGGTCCGGGCGTCGTTCCGGGTGCACGGCGCCGTGGGCGACCGTGGGCTGCGGCGCATCGGGGCGTTGCCCGCCGCCTGCACCCGGCCCGTCCCCGACGACCCGCGTGCCGCCTTCGACGTCTTCTGGCGGAACCTCGACGAGAACTATCCGTTCTTCGCGGCCAAGGGCATCGACTGGAAGGCGGTACGGGACCGCTACCGGCCCGAGGTGCACGCCGGAACCACCGACGACGAACTCTTCGCCGTCTTCCGCAAGATGATCGAGCCGCTCCACGACGCCCACGTCAGCATCGACGGCGGCCCCGGCCGTCGCTTCGGGACGACCCGCCCCGGCACCACCCTGCCCGGCCCGGACATGGACCGCGACATCACGGCGTTCATCCAGGAACGGGACCTCGGCGGGCGTTCGTTGCGGACGTTCGCCCGCGGACGCATCGGATTCGCCGACCTCCCCGGGAACCTCGGTTATCTGCGGCTGTCCGGCTTCTCCGGCTGGACCGACGACCGGCATCCCGGCTACGCCGCGCACCGGGCGGAGCTCGACCGGGCCCTGGACGCCGTCCTCACGCCGGAGCGCACCCGCGGCATGCGCGGCCTGATCATCGACCTGCGGATCAACGGCGGCGGCTACGACGGGCTGGGGCTCCGGCTCGCCTCCCGCCTCACCGACCGCACCCACTTCGCGTACGCCAAGCGCGCCCGCAACGACCCGGCGGATCCGTCCCGGCACACCGAACCGCAGCCGGTGTACGTCCGGCCCGCCGACGCGCCGCGCTTCACGGGCCCCGTCGCCGTTCTGACCGGTGGCAGCACCATCAGCGCGGGGGAGACCTTCACCCAGTCCCTGATGGACCGGCCGGGGCGGACGGTCCGCATCGGGGAGCCCACCCAGGGCGTGTTCTCCGACGTCATGCACCGCACGTTGCCGAACGGCTGGACCGTCGGGCTTCCGAACGAGGAGTTCCTCACCTCCTCCGGCCGGACCTTCGACGGCCCGGGGGTTCCCCCGCACCTCGCCGAACCCGTCTTCACCGAGGCGGAGTTCGCCCACCGCCGGGACTCCGCGTTCGACCGTGCGGTGACGGTGCTGGGGCGGCGTCCCTAGGTTCTGCTGCCGAACTCCCCAACCTTCCGGGCCGGTGCTGAAGGGAGCCCGGCCGGTCCGGGAGCCGAGCCGGGAGGGGAGCCGGGCCGGGAGGGGAGCCGGTGGTGCGCTCGACGCACGGGGGCCGAGCGCACCACCGCACCGCGGCGGGTGCCGTGTGTGCCGTGCGGAGGGGGAGGGGGCCGTGGGGAGGAGAGGGGGCCGTGGGGAGCGGGTGGCGCGGAGGGGCGGTCGGAAGTGGGCGTCCCCGGAAGAGATTTCCGCGTACACGGGTATGACGTGGACATGGCGCGCATATGATCTGGAGCCCCCCACGGAAAGGCAGTCCCATGAAGAAGACCTCCGCTCGGAGGATCACCGGCCGGATGCTGCTCGCTCTCGGCTGTGTGGCGGTGATGACCCTGACGGCCACCGCCGCGGGCGCCGCCGAGCGCTTACCCCGTACGGCCACCGACGCGCACCCCGGCACCCACCCCGACAGCCGCGTCGACTCCGGCCGGGGCGGCCGGTGCGTGGTCGTGTACTTCGACCTCGGCGAGACGCTGGTGCACACGGCCGAGGACAAGAGCATCAGCTACATGCCGGGAGCCGCCGCGCATCTGCGCGCGCTGCGCGCCCGGAACATACCCGTCGGCCTGATCACCAACGTGCCGTCCTCCTGGGGCGCGACCGACGCGGAACGGGCGGCGGAGCTGAAGAGAGTGATCGACAAGGACTGGAAGGGGGCGCGCCCCTTCGACTGGGCGGACTTCGGCGACCGGATCTTCACTCCGCGCACCGAGGAGGAGCGGAAGCCCGCCCCCGCCCTGTGGCAGCGGGCCAGGAACGCGGCCGGCGGCTGCCGGATGGTGTACCAGGCGGAGACCGACGACGAGATACAGGCGAGCCGGGACCTCGGGTACGTGCCCTACCTGGTGGGGCGGCGTCACTGGCCCGCCTACATGCCGGTCCGGCTGATCACCGCGCTCGCCCATCTGCCGCACCTGCCCTACCTGCAGCCTCTCCTCAAGGGGAACGCGACTGCTGCGCAGGCCGGTTGAGCACCTGCCGGCACGGGTCGCGCCGCTGAACCCCCCGGAGTTGCCGACCGGTCGGCAGAGCGGTGCAGCGGTGCAGCGGTGCAGGGGCATAGCGACAGAGCAGCCGGGTGCGGAGGGTGACGCGGTGGAGCCCCGGGCCGATGGCCCGGGGCTCCGGTGCTGATCCCGGCCGTCCGCCGGGGGCGGGGCCGCTCCGATCGTGCTGCTCCACGCAGGATCGGGCTGCCCGCCGGGAGGTGCTACTCCCCGCCGGGAACGGCCATCTCGCCCAGCAGCGACCAGTCGTCCTGCGGGATGTCCATGTTCACGATCCGCGGGGTCTCGGCCAGGTGCGGCGGCAGGGTCCGCTGTGCGGTCCGGAAGTGCTCGGACTGCACGTGGGCCGCGCCCGCGTCGCCGTCCCGGAAGGCCTCGACCAGCACGTACTCCGTCGGGTCCTCGATGCTGCGGGACCAGTCGAACCACAGGCAGCCCGGCTCACGGCGGGTGGCCGCGGTGAAGTCCGCGGCGATCTCCGGCCAGCGGTCGGCGTCCTCGGGACGGATCCTGAACTTGGCGGTGATGAAGATCATCGGCTTCCTCTCGTCTGGACCGCGCACCCGGTCCGCGCGCCGCCTCCTCGTCTCGTGCACGCACGCTACCAAGGTCCACGGGACCCGGCGCGCAGCACCGCGCCCGCCCGCGCAGGCCGCTGACCGGCGGATATGCCGTCCGCCTCGAGGGTTCGCCCTCCTGAGGGCCCGGCGCGGCCGTCGGCGCCGGACGCCGCGTTCCGTCCGCCGGCCAGGACTTGCCGAACGTGATCGCCCGGACCAGTCCCTAGCGGGCCACGAACTGCGTGAGGATGGCCTGCACCTCGTAGATGTCGACGCCCTTGGTGAACGTCTTCTGGATCGGGGTGGCGCTGCCGGAGAGCCAGATCTTGAGCTCCGCGTCCAGGTCGAAGGTGCCCGCGGTCTCCACCGCGAAGTGGGTGATGCTCCGGTACGGAACGGAGTGGTACTCCACCTTCTTGCCGGTGATCCCCTGCTTGTCGACGAGGATGAGCCGGCGGTCCGTGAACAGGATGGTGTCCCGGATCAGGAGAAAGGCGGCGTGCACCTGCTCGCCCTGCCCCAGCAGCCGCGCGTACTCCTGCTGCGCCGTCGCCGGATCGATGGTGTGCGCGTTCCCGAACAGTGCCATGACGGCCCCCCGCGTGGTCAAAGTTGCACGATCTTCGCACTGTATACCGGACCGGTGCGGCGCGAAGGCCGTCCGTGCCGGTCCGTTGCCGGTCCCCGCCGGGGGGCGTTGCCGGTCCCCGGCGGGGGCCGTGCTTGTTCGCCGATTCCCTGCGGGTCCGGGCCCGTTGGAGCCTCCCCGGTCCGCGCGCGACCGGTTGAGGGGTCGCGCGCAGGGCATGCCCGGTACATCAACACTTCTGCACAGCAGCCCTGTTCGGACCGCCGGCCCGGTCGACCTCAGTCGGCTCGGTCGGCTCGGTCGGCCGGGTGGGCGAGGCCGGTGTGAAGAGCGGTCTCGACGCGAGTGCGTTCGTAGCCCGCCCGGTCCACGATCGGCCAGGCCGCGCCCCCGATGGCGAGGACACCGCGGGCGGGCAGCGGCACATCGCCGATCCGTGGGTTCTGCGGCAGCCGGACGGGCCGGCCGAGGTCGTCGCCGTCGAGCACGGCCCGGGAGTCGTCGACGAAGTACATCCGCTGCGGCATGAGGATTCCCCGGTGACCGCTCGGCATCACGCCGGTCAGCCGCAGATCGCCCATGCCCAGGGCGCGGGCCATCAGCTCTCGGGCCCGGACCAGGGCGCGCGGTCGCCAGGTGGCGGGCGGCAGTGCGGCGCCCACCGCGTTGAGCACGTCGAGAAGCCGGCTGGACGATGCGGTGAGGCTCCAGTCCAGGCGGAGCGAGTCCACGGTCACCCGCAGGGACGCCGGACCCGTCCAGGTGAGATGGATGCGGGCGAATCCGGTCCGGTCGCAGGCGGCGCCGTAGTACCGGGGGCAGGCCGTGTCCAGCCGCGGGCCGTCGACGTGGATCGACCAGCGGCCGGCCGGGTCGCGGTGCCACAGCGTGCGGTAGGGCGCGAAGGAGTTCTCGGGGAAGACGCGCAGCGCCAGGACGTGCCCGGAGTCGAAGGGCAGCCCGAACACACCCCAGCCCCGTACGTATTCGTGGTGCGGCCAGGGCGCACGGTCCCGTGCCGCCGGGAGGTCCGGCAGAGCGGAGGACAGGTCGAGCATCGGCATCACCCCGCGCGGTCGGCTGGTGGGTTCGCCCCGCTCCGCGTTTCGAACCCTGTTCCGGCTCCGGTTCCAGCGTAGAGCGGGCGGGGCCGGACGGCAGCGGCCCGCGGCAGCAGTCACCGGGGGCGGACGGGGCTGCTGGGCGGGGCGGAGGAGGGGTGCGGCCCCCGGCGCGACGCGACGCGGTCCTCCCACGGGACGCAGCCCCGAGCGGGCGGGGCAGGGAAGGGGCCCCGCCGTCCCCCGGTCCGGGGTGGGGACCGCACCAGCCCGCGGTGGCCCGGCTGCCCCATGGGCACCGGACCGTCGGGGGACAACGCTTGTGGCATGACACAACGCACCAGAACACCCCTGCTGCTGGCTCTCGCCGCGGTCGTCGGCACCCTGGGTTCGGCCGCCCCGGCCACCGGCGCCGCCCCGGCCACCGGCGCCGCCCCGTCGGCACCGACGTCCGGAACCCCGACGTCCGGAACCCCGAGTGCCGGAACCCTGACTGCCGGAGCTCCGGCCCCCGGAGCTCCGGTGGCCCGTGCCGACGCCCGGACCGCGTTACCCGGCCTCGCCTGGAAGCCCTGCGCGACGCCCGACGGCCCCGCCGGGCAGGAGTGCGCCACGCTGCCCGTACCGGTCGACTACCGCGACCCGGACGGTCCGCGGCTCACCCTCGCCGTGACCCGGCTGCGCAGCGACGAGCCCGCCGCGCGACGGGGCACGCTGCTGATGATTCCCGGCGGGCCGGGCGGATCCGGGGTGCAGCACCTGCGGAGCAAGGGCGAGGCGCTGCGGAAGGCGACGGCCGGGGCCTACGACCTCGTCAGCTTCGACCCGCGCGGCGCGGGCGGCAGTACGACGGCGAGCTGCGGACTCGACCCCGACGACCGGCATCTGGTGAACCTGCTCGCCTGGCCGGATCCGGACGGCGGCATCACGGGGAACGCCGCCCGCGCCCGGCGCGTCGCCGAGGCGTGCCAACGGCACGGTGGCCCCGTGCTGCGCAGTATGACCACCGCCAACGAGGTGCGCGACATCGACCGGTTCCGCCGGGCGCTGGGCGAGCGGACGCTGTCGGCCTGGGGTGTCTCGTACGGCAGCTATGTGGGGGCGGTCTACGCCCAGAAGTACCCGCAGCACACCGACCGCTGGGTCCTGGACAGCGTCGGGGACCCCGACCCGGCCCGGGTCGCCTACGGCTGGCGGCGGAACACCGCGGCGGGCGCGGACGACCGCTTCCCCGACTTCGCGGCCTGGGCGGCGGACCCCGCCCGGGAGGACGAGGGGCTCCGGCTCGCCCGGCGGAGCGAGGACGTACGGCCGCAGTTCCTGGCCCTGGCTGCGCGGCTGGACCACGATCCGAAGCGGTCGAACGTGCCGGATGTCCCGCTCACCGGCAACCGGCTGCGGCAGGCGATGCAGGTGGCCCTGGAGAGCGACACCGCGTTCCCCGCCCTGGCCCGGCTGATCAGGGACGCCCGGGACCCTGAGGCCACGCCCGTTCTGCCGCCCGCCGTCGCCGGGCCCCTGCCGGACGCGGAGGCCGCGGCGGCGATGGCGGCCGTCTGCAACGACGTGCGCTGGCCGACATCGGTCCCCGCGTACCGGCGTGCGGTGGCCGCGGACCGCGCCCGGCACCCGCTCACGGCGGGAATGCCGGCGAGCGTCCCGGCGTGCGCCTTCTGGAAGGAGGCGCCGGTGGAGAAGCCCACCCGGATCACCGACGACGGCCCGTCCGACATCCTGATCGTCCAGAACCTCCGGGACCCCGCCACTCCGTACGCCGGGGCCCGGAAGATGCGCGAGGCCCTCGGCGGACGGGCCCGCACGGTCACCGTCGACCGGGGCGGGCACGGCAGCTACCTGGACAACGGCAACGCGTGCGGCGACCGTACGGTCACCGCGTTCCTCCGCACCGGCGAGCGCCCGGACCGCGACACGGTCTGCGGCGCGGAGCGGGCGCGGGGCCGGTGACGCCCCCCCCCGGCCCGGACGGGGTGGTGAACAACCGGGCCCACTCCGACGATCCGGGCCTTCCGCGTCCGTCACATCCGGGGGAAGGGATTCCTGACTGACAGGCCCTGACCGGGCCTTCACAAGGGTCCGTACAGGGGCGGCCAGGAGCAGCGGGAGGGCAGGGCCGGCACGCCCACCGCCCCACCCCCGTCTCCCGTCCTGACGGGAGGTCACTCCCCGGTACGCCCATCCCCCTCCCCGATCATGTGACGACTTCTAGACTCACCGTTACCGGGGGTGCTGGCGGAGGGGGAGCCGGATGACGGTGAACGGAACGCTCGGGCCGGACGACGACGCCGCGTCCGAACCGACGCTGGAGAGCCTGCTGTCGGTGATGGGCACCGGGGCGCTGGAGCTGTGCGTGGCTCCGTGCGGCCTCAAGGTGCCGGTCGCGGGCGTCACGCTGTTCGACCCGCTGGAGCCCGGGATGCCGCCCGGGCAGGTGGTGCTCGCGGTGGGGATCGATCCGCAGTCCGCGCTCGCGGTCGACTGCGTGCGGGACGCCGGCCGGGCGGGGACGGTCGCGGTGGTCTTCGGGCGGGGCGGTACGGGTCCGGCGCCGGCGGCGCTGCGGGCCGCCGCGGAGGACGCGGGGACGGCCGTGCTGTTCCGCACGGCGTGGTTCGGCTGGACGAAGCTGATGGCCGAGCTGCGCGCGGGACTGTTCTCGGTGGGACTGCCCGCCGATCCGGCCCTGGCCGGGGTGGCGCTGGGCGATCTGAACGCCCTCGCCGACGCGACGGCCGCCCTGGTCGGCGGGTCCGTGACCGTCGAGGACATGGAATCCCGGGTCCTGGCCTACTCCTCGACCGAGGAGGACGTCGACGAACTGCGCCGGCGGACCATCCTCGGCCGCCGGGTGCCCCAGTGGCGCGTCGCCGCGATGCAGGAGGCCGGTTTCTTCCGGGCCCTGTGGGGCTCGGGGGACGTCATCCACCGCCCCGAGCACGGGGAGAACCCGGAGCGGCTGGTGGTCGCGGTCCGGGCCGGCGGGGAGGTGCTGGGGTCGATCTGGGTGGCGGCCGCCGGCCGTTCGCTGGCGCCCAACGCCGCCGATGCCCTCCGGTCGGCGGCCCGGATGGCCGCCGTGCACCTGGTCCATCACCGCTGCCACCGCGGGCAGGCGCGGCTCGTCGAGGAGGCGGCCCGCGCCCTGCTGGACGGGCGGGGGCCCGCCGAGGTGCTGGCCGAGCGCGCCGCCTTCCCGCCGCACGGACACAGCGCGGTCCTGGCCGTACGGACCGGGAACGCTCCGGGCGGCGTCGACCACGGGAAGCTGACGAGTCTGTTGGGGCTCCAGTGCACCGCGTACGGCCACCAGACCGTGGTGGTGACGCTCGACGGGGGCGCCCTGGTGCTGCTGGGCACCCTGGACCCGGCCCGGCAGCGGGCCGAGGACCAGGTGGCACGGCTGGGCGCGGCACTGGTGCGGCAGCTGTCGGAGGTGTTCGGTACGGCCGTGCGGATCGGCCTCGGCACGGTCGTCGGAGCCTTGGCGGAGCTGCCCGAGTCCCGGCGGTCGGCCGAACTGGCGGTGCGGGCCCTGCTGTCGGCCGGCGGTGACCGTGCCGTGGCCTTCGCGCGCGAGGTGGCCGAGGCGGTCGCCCTGAACCAGGTCATGGACGCGCTGGAGGGGCTGGCCCCGGCGCCGGAGACCCCGGTGGCCCGGCTGGTGGAGCTCGACGCCAAGCAGGGCGGCGGCACCCTGCTGGAGACCCTGCGGGTGCATCTCGACCACTTCGGTGATGTGCCGGCTGCCGCCCGGGTGCTGGGCGTGCACGCCAACAGCCTGCGCTACCGCATCCGCCGGCTGACCGAGCTGTCGGGCATCGACCTTCGCGACCCCGACGCCCGCCTCCTGGCCCACCTGCAACTGCGGCTGCTCGCCCGCGACGACGGGAGCGACGGGGAACGTCCCGGGTGACGAGGCCGGCTCCTTCCTCCTTGGTGCCGGCGCACGAAGCCGGCCCGCTGCCGTCGTCCTCCCGCACCACGACCGTGTTCCGCCGTACCGCCGTTGCCCTGCGCGGACAACGCGGCCGGGAAAGTCCGGGGAACGCCACGAAGACCCGGCCACCGGACCGGGGCGAACCTGATGGCATGCCCGGCGGCGAGCGGCGAGCGGCGAGCGGCGAGCGACACGCGACGGTCGAAGGCCGGCGGTCGGCGGGCGGTCCAGGACATCGACCTCGGAGGAGTCCCCATGAGCAGGACGGCAGAACGGCGCGAACAGATCCTGCGGGCAGCCGTCGAACAGGGACTGCTCGACCCCGGAACAGCCGTGCTGGCCGGCTTCGTCGACCTCGACGGCATCGCCGGGAGCGTCGCGGCCCTGCACGGCGCGTTCCCCGACGGGCTCCCGGTCCGGCACGCCTTCGCGGCCAAGGCGAACTGCCTGATTCCCGTGCTGGAGGAACTGCGCCTGAACGGCATGGGGTGCGAGGTCGCCAGCGCCGGTGAGCTGGCCCAGGCGCTGGCGGCCGGCTTCGACCCCGCCGACATCGTGTACGACGCCCCGGCCAAGACCCGGGCCGAACTGGAGCAGGCGCTGCGGCTGGGCGTCGCGGTGAACGCGGACAGCTTCCAGGAACTGGCCCGGATCGACCGGCTCCTGGCTGCCCGGCCGTCCGCCTCCCGGCTCGGCATCCGCGTCAACCCGCAGATCGGCGGCGGTGCGATCGCGGCGATGAGCACGGCCACCAGCACCTCGAAGTTCGGCATCCCGCTGGAGGACCCCGGCAACCGGCGACGGCTGCTCGACGCCTACCGGGACCGCCCCTGGCTCACCTGGGTGCACACCCACGTCGGCTCGCAGGGCTGCCCCCTGGACCTGATCGCCCAGGGCATCGCCCGCACCGTGGAGTTCGCCGAGGAGATCAACGAGACCCTCGGCCGCCGCCAGGTCGTCGGCATCGACATCGGCGGCGGGCTCCCGGTCAACTTCCGGAGCGACGAGGTGACCCCGGGCTTCGACGCCTACGCGGACCGGCTCCGTGCCCACGCGCCCGCCCTGTTCACCGGCGCGTACGAGATCGTCACCGAGTTCGGACGCTCACTGCTCGCCAAAAACGGATTCACCGCCGCCTATGTCGAGTACACCAAGACAGTCGGTGGGCGGCCGGTCGCGATCACCCATGCCGGTGCCCAGGTCGCCACCCGGACCGTGTTCGCCCCCGACGCATGGCCGCTGCGGGTGGACGCCCACGACGCCCGCGGCGCCGCCAAGCACGGGCGGACGACGCGGCAGGACGTCGCCGGGCCGTGCTGCTTCGCCGGGGACCTGCTGGCCCGCAACCGGCCGCTGCCGCTCCTCGGCGTGGGCGACATCGTCGTCCTCCCGGACACCGGCGCCTACTACTTCTCCACGCCGTTCCACTACAACTCGCTCCCCGAGCCGGCCGTGCACGGAGTACGCGTGGACGCCGCCGGGCGGGTCACCTTCCGGCTCATCCGCCCGGCGCAGACGGTGGAGCAGCTGCTCGCCGCGGCCGGTACGCGCCCCCTGTCCGCCGCGGCACCGGCGCTCCCGGTCTCCTGACGCGCCCCCGGCCGTCCCGGCACGACCACCCGGATCGGGACGCCGCCGTCCGTCGGCCACCGTCCGCCGGTCACCGTTCGGCACAACCACCGGACCGGGACAACCACCGGACCGGCACAACCACCGGACCGGGACGCCGTACCCGACCGACCGTCAGTCAGGGACGCCGTATCCGGCCCGACCTCCGATGCACCAACCCACCCTCCAGGGCTGCCCGTTCCCCCCCCAGGGCTCCCCGATCCACCCGCCCCGCCCCAGGTCGCCCGACCCATCCCCCCTCCGGTTCCACGACGCAGAGGAAGCAGGTGCAGAGACCGTGCATGACGAGCACACCCCACGGGGGTGTCCGAGCACCCCGCAAGGGGGTCCGACGGAACAGCCGCCGATCCCGCTCCGGACGGCCGCAGCCCGGCGGCTGGCGGCAGCCGCGGCGCGCTGCCGCCGCTCGGGGCGGGGGCTGGGCGGCTGGCTCCTCCGGCGCCGGAGGATCGCGGCCGACCAGTTCCTGCGCGGTGCCTGCTACGGAGCGGGCACGGCGGTGGTGGGCCTGCTGGCGGTGTGGGCGCAGACCCGGTAGAGGCCCCGGCCGGCAGCGGCCCCACCGAGACCCCGAAGCCGCTGGTCATCGGCGGCACGGCAGCGCCCGATGCCGCCCGGCGGCACCACGGTCACCGGACCGGTCGCCGTGCACACCTCCGGCAGCCCGGGGGCGCCGGGCCGTCCACGGGCCGGCCGCCCGGTCACGGCCGCCGGCCCCAGGCGGAGATCATTCCGGGGGAGAGGCCGGTGCAGGAGCCCGAGGCCAGCGATTCCTCGGCGGCGTCGAGCGTCCGGGCGTCCACCAGGCCGGTTCCGAGCATCGGGCCGCGCAGCCGGGCCCAGGTCTCCAGCCAGAACGAGGTGATCGGCCGCCCGGTGCCGAGCGGCGGTACGTACACCTCGGCGCCGACGTCGGTCAGCCCGGCCGCACGCAGCTGCTGCGGATACCCGGGCACCCAGCTGATGTCCGTGCCGATGGTCTCCCGCAGCGCCTGCCACATGGCCCGCATGGCCGCCCGGTACGGCGCGTCAGGTGATTCCGGCGATTCCGGCGAGCCCGGTGATTCCGGCGAGGTGTCCGCGGTCAGCTCGACGGCGTCGCCGACCAGCAGCCATCCCCCGGGGGCCACCAGTCCCGCGAGCCGGGACAGCACCTGCTCGTGGCCCGGCAGGTGCATCAGCAGAAAACGCGTGTGCACCAGATCGAAGCGGCCCGGATCGAAGGACGGGTCCGTGACGTCGGCCTCCAGCGGCCGGAGGGTGGCGTCGGCGGCATCGCTCAGGAACCGGATGTCCCGGTCGACCGCGACCACTTCGGCCACTCCGGCGTCCTGGGCGAGCCAGCGGGACACGGTCCCGGTCCCGGCACCGGCATCGAGGCAGCGCCACCCGGGCCCCACTCCGAGAGCGAGCAGGCGCGCCCGGGTGAGCGGGTCGTAGGTGAGCGCGCCGTAGTCGATGCGCTCGGACTCACCGGGGACGTCCGGCTCGAACGCGTCCTCCCCGTACCGTCCGGGAGAACCGTTGCGCCCCGGAGTACCGTTCCGCTCCGGAGGGCCGTGCCGCCCCGGGGAACGATCCCCCGGTGAGCGTCCGTCCCGTCCATCCCGTCCATCCCGTCCGTCCCGCCCGGGCCCCGGCGTCGCTGGTGGTGCAGGCATGCCGCCCCCTTCGCCGCCGCCGGTCGGTCCTCCGTACTCCGCGCGTACTCCACGTCCGATGCGTCGGTATCGACATCAGCCGATATCGGCACCAAAAGGATAGGTGCTGGAGCGAGGGCTCCGCGCGCCGGAGGCGATGGCGGTTCGTCCGCCCGGAGGTGCGTGCCGGGGGATGCCGGAGGCTCGGAGGCCCGGTGCGCCCCCGCCTACCGCGGGGACACCGCCTACAGCGGGGACACCGCCTACAGCGGGGACACCGCGGCCTCTGGGTGGTCCGTCGTCGGGCAGGTCCGGTACCGGACCAGGGCGGCGCCCGCCGCGACGGTCCCGATCATGCCGGCCAGCGCCACCGGGAAGCCGAGGATGGCGAAGTATCCGAACACGGCCGGGGCCAGCAGGCCGATCCCCCCGCCCACCAGAGCCGCCGCCACGATGATCAGCGCAACGGTCCTGGTCAGGGCGTGCAGCGTCGCTTCCCGCCGGGCGGCGAGATGGCGCTGGAGCGTCACCCGCACGGTGCGCCGGATCGTGAAGAACGCGACGACGGCGCACAGGACCCAACCGACCCATATCCAGGGAGTGTCGAGCGTGCCGCGGCAGGTGCTCGCCTCGCCGAAGAGGCCCAGGCCCGAGCAGGGGTCGAGCAGGTGGCTCCACGACACGTAACAGAATCCCAGCGCGAGGACGGCCGGCGCGACGGCTCCCTTGGCCGCGGCGACCGCTGTCTCCTTCAGGCGCAGGTGCAGGGGCAGAAGCCCGCGTTCGACCGCCCAGGACGTGGCGAGCGCGTCCACGTCGCCCCCGAGGTAGTCGGCGGTGTCCCGGCCGTCGAGGGCGGCGGCGGTCAGGTCGGCGGCCAGTTCCTCGGCCATCTCGGCGGCTGCTTCCTCGCCGACTCCGAGACGGCGCCATGTCTCCATGGCCTGGGATATTGCGGTTTCGACAGTCATGGTCATGGTTCTTCCTCCGCGGTGTGGGTGACGATGGAGCCGATGCTCGTGGCGAATGCGTGCCAGTCGCGGCTCCATGACCGGAGCATCTGCAGGCCGGCCTCGCTGGGCCGGTAATAGGTGCGGGCGGGGCCCCCCTCTCCGGTGCGGCGTTCCACCTCGACGAGTTGGCGCTTGCGCAGGCGTGCCAACGCCGGGTAGATCGACCCGTCGGCGACGTCCAGCCCTGCCTCGCCGAGCCGGACGGTCATCTCGTATCCGTAGATCGGGGCTTCCGCCATCAGTGCCAGCAGGCACATGTCCAGCACGCCTCGAAGCCACTGGGCGCGTGGAGCGGATGTCTCCTCCATGCGCAGTACCTTACACAGCAAGAGTCTTGCACTGCAAGGTAGTGCGCGACAAGGGACGCCGGCGCGAGGCCTCGCCTCCTCGCCCCGCCCATCCGCCGGTTGCCTCCACTCGGGGCCGGAGAATGGGCATGCCCGTGGCTCGGACACAGGTCACGGAGGACGGCGTGCCGTCCCGGCCGCTGCCACCCGGCCGATCACCGACCGTGCGGTGACGAGCCCTCGGGCCCTTGCCGCCCGCACCACTCAAGGAGAGCCGCATGAGCATGTGGACCGCCAGGCTGGATGCCGCGGGCCTTCACGACCCGCAGCTGCGCGACGACTTCACCCAGCAGCGTGCCTTGGTGTCGCGGTACAAGCGCGCGGCCTATGTCGCGGTCCTTCTGCTGCTGCCGCGTCCCCTGGCCCCCCATCTGATCGCCGTTGTCGCCTTCATGCACCACACCGACAACCTCCTCGACCACGGCCCGTCCTCCCAGCGCGCCGCCGCCTACGCGGCCTGGGAGCAAGAGGTGAGCCGGGCCTTGGCCACCGGCCGCAGCGATCACCCCGTGATCCGCCCGATCCTGCACACCGGTGCCCGCCACCCCCAACTCCTCGACCGCGTCGCGGACTTCCTCCGTACCGCGGTCGCCGACCTCGAATTCGAGGGTTTCGCCACGGAGTCGGACTACCAGCGCTACCTGGACCAGTACTCACTGCCCGCCTTCATGCTGGTTGCCTGCCTGCTCGTCCCCGGTGACGAACCGGTCGGCTACCGCGCTGCCTGCCGCACCTACATCGACGGGAGCCAGCGGCTCGACTTCGTCAACGATCTCGCCGAGGACCTGGCCGACGGCCGGCTGACCATCCCCGAGGACGCCTTGTCGCACCATGGCGTGACCCGTACGGACCTCGAACGCGCCCAGGACACACCCGGAGTCCGCGCTGTGCTGCGGCGCCTCGTCCGACAGGCCCGCACCGACCTGGCCGCGAGCCGCGACGTGTCCGGCTTCCTGCCGCCGGCCAACCGCCCCTTCGTCCGGGCCTTGATCGCCCTGGAGGAGGCCACCGCCCACGCCGCCGAGGGCAGGGGGCCGGGTCTCCTGACCGCTCCCGCCCGGCCCGCCGTTTCCACCACGCTGAAGATCCTCGCGCGCGAATACCGTCACACGCGCGGCCTGCGCCGTACCGGGGCCGACCGCTCCGAGTGAACCGGTTCGGAGCGAGCCGCATCCGGGTGGCGAGCCGGCCGGTCCCCCGTACGTCGGCGATGTGCCCTGTCCTGGGGATCGGGCATGACCTGCGGGGACGGCCGTCCGTGGTGACGTCCGGCCTCAGCCTGCCGTCGTGTCGGCGTCCGCGGCCGGTGCGGGGGCACCCTCGGGGGAACGCGCAGCCGTGCGGGCGAGGCTGTCCTCGATGCGGCGCAGGGCGTTCAGCGCTTCGGCCTGCTGGTCCGGAGTCTGGCCGGCGGTCGACGCGTCCTCGAGTTCGGCCCAGACGCTCTCGACTTCGCGGCGCAGCGCCTGGCTGGCCGCCGTCGGTTCGATGATGACGGCGCGTTTGTCGTCGGGGCAGGGGCGGCGGCGGACGAAGCCCGCGTTCTCCAGGCGCTTGATGCTGCGGGTCATGGTGGCCGCGTCGGAGTCGAGCAGGCGCACGAGGTCGGTCTGTCGCTGGGGGCCGAGTTCCCACAGGTGCATCATGACCAGTTCCTGGCCGAGGTGGAGGCCGAGGGGACGCAGGAGCTGCCCGGCGATCATGCGGTGCAGACGGGCCACGCGGAAGATCGCGTGGCTGACCGGCCCCGCCTGGGCTGCAGCGGGCACCGGTACCGAGGAGGTGGCCGGGGCCGTGGCCGACGGCCGGCTGTGCGCGTCCCGGTCGGTGGTCCGGCTCCGGTTGGTTGTCCGGCTCATCAAGGGCGTCCTTTCCCGGCTTGGCATTGCCGGACAGTAATCCGGCTCACGGTGCGCCGGATGCAGCCAGGATAGCGACCCTCCACGCCCCGCGGCTTCCCCGCGTTCCTCCGCAGTTCCCTTGTGTTCAATGGCCGGTCACCACAGGTCGACCAGGGGTTTTCCCGCGACGGGGCCGGCGGGTGACGTGGTTCACGCAGCGGGGCGGGAAGGCTCTGACGGGATTTGCTTGTTCGGGCAGGTAATGGTGCGCTGGGCCCTGCACGCCGACGGAGAGCGGCCCGTCCGGGCGCCTCCCGCCCCCTGAACGAAGGAGTGATCATGACGACCGCGTTCGACCCGATCGAGCTGGGTGGCAAGCGTCTCGCCAACCGCGTGGCGATGGCGCCGATGACCCGCAGCCGCGCCTACGGGCCGGGTGCCACCGCGACGGAGCTGATGGCGACCTACTACGCCCAGCGGGCAGGCGCCGGCCTGATCATCACCGAGGGCGTCCAGCCGTCGGTGGTCGGCCAGGGCTACCCCGACACCCCGGGCCTGCACTCCGCCGAGCAGGTCGCCGCCTGGCGGCAGGTGACCGACGCGGTCCACCGCGAGGGCGGGGTGATCTTCGCGCAGCTGATGCACACCGGCCGCATCGGCCACCCCGGCCTGCTGCCCGACGGCCTGATCCCGGTGGGCCCGTCCGCCGTCGCCGCGAACGGCCAGGTGTACACCCACCAGGGCCCCCAGGACTTCGTCACGCCGAAGGAGCTGGAGCACGACGAGATCGTGCGGACCATCGCCGACTTCGCCGACGCCGCACGCAACGCGATCGCCGCCGGGTTCGACGGGGTGGAGCTCCACGGGGCGAACGGCTACCTGATCCACCAGTTCCTCGCCCCCAACGCCAACCGGCGCACCGACAGCTGGGGAGGCGACGCCGCGGGCCGGGTGCGGTTCGCCGTCGAGGCCGCCGCGGCCGTCGCGGAGGCCATCGGCGCCGACCGGACCGGCATCCGTATCTCGCCCGGCACGCCCTTCAACGACATCTCGGAGACGGATCCGGCGGACCTGGAGGAGACCTACACGGCCCTGGTGGCCGGTCTCGCCCCGCTGAACCTGGCCTATCTGCACGTGCTCGAAGGCCTCGACCGGAGCCTGACCGAGCGCCTGCGCAAGGACTGGCCCGGCACGTTCGTCCTCAACCCGTTCACCCACCCCGAGCCCACCGGCCACGACTCCCTCGGCCTCGTCGAGGACGGCACCGCGGACATGATCGCCTTCGGCGCGCTGTTCCTGGCCAACCCCGACCTGCCGCGCCGCCTGGCATCCGGCGGTCCGTACAACGAGCCCGACCGGACCACCTTCTACGGCGGCGACGAGCGCGGCTACACCGACTACCCGGCCCTGCCCGCCTGACCGGGGTCACCCCAACCGGCCGGGGCCCGGCGAGCCGTCCCGCCCGCACGCCGAGCCCCGGCCCCACCCACAGATGCCCCGCACACTCCCTGAGGAACGAACGCCCATGAGTACCCCCATCGCGCCCGACGCACGGAACGACGCACGGAACGACGCACCGCTCGACGGCAAGGTCGTGGTCGTCCCCGGCGGCACGGGCAACGTCGGAGAAGGCATCGTCCGCGCCTTCCTCCGCACCGGTGCCACCGTGGTCGTTCCCGGCCGGAACCGGGAACGTCTCGACGAGCTGGCCGAGTTGGTCGGCTCCCGCCCCGGCGACCGCCTGGTCCGGCTCCACGCCGGATACGGAACCTTCGACGAGGCGACGGAACTCGCGGAACGGATCGCCGCCGACCACGGGCGCATCGACCACGTCGTCCCGTCCATCGGCGGGTGGTGGATGGGCAAGACCCTGTGGCAGACCGACGAGAACGACTGGCAGAAGCACTTCCTGGAGACCACCACGTCGCACTTCGCCGTGGCCCGGGCCTTCGTGCCCCGGCTCGACCCGGCCGGAAGCTACACGCTCATCGCCGGGTTCGCCGCACGCGAGCCCTACCAGCGGGCCGGCATCATCAGCATGCACGGGGCAGCGGTCCTGATGATGCGCGAGGCTCTGAGCGCCGACCTGCGCGGCCGGCGCCGCGTCAACAACCTCCTCCTCGGCCCGATCCTCAACCGCAGCCGCCCGAACGGCGACCCGTCGTGGCTCACCGCCGACCAGGTGGGAGAGGCGGCCGTTGCCGTGACGCTCGCCCCCTCCGTTCAGGACGAGAGCATCAGGCTCGGCACCGTGGAGGAACTGGACAGGGAACTGGCCCGCATCCGCGCCTGAACCGGCTCCCCTGGCCGTACCGTTCCGGTCGCCGTGGGGCGGGACGCCTGTGGACATGACCTCGATCGGCCGGGTGCCCCTGCGTCTCCGCGTACAGCCCGGAGTTTCCCAACCAGGCTGCCACGCTTGGTACTTCGGGTTCTCCTGAGCGTCCTTCCGCAGCTCACACCGGGTTAGCCGGACGTTAGGGGAGCGGCAGCTTCGCGACAGTGGCCCCGAGCAGAGTGGTGGACGTACCGAGGGAACACGACACCGACTGCCGGGGGGACCCGAAATGAGCTCCAGCACCACTGTCCGCACCGCTCGTCGCCGCACCCTGCGCGTTGCCGCCGCGGCCCTGACCGCAGTCGCCGGCCTCACCCTGACGGCCTGTTCCGGCTCGGACACCGCCGGCGCGAAGCCCGCGGGCCGCACGGACACGGACACGGACTCCAAGTCCGTGCGGCCGGTGGGCTCCTCCGCCGGAGCGCAGGGCTCCGAGGCTCGGGCGGGCTCCGACGCCCAGGCAGGCTCCGACGCCCAGGCGGGCTCCGAGGCCCAGGCGGGCGCCGGTGCCGAGGCCGGCACCAAGGCGGGCGCCGCGGGCAAGCGGCCGGGCAGCGCGCCCGGCGTCGGCGCCGGCAAGGCGGGCTCGGGCGTCCAGCGCTGTCACACCTCCGGCCTGAAGGCGTCGTTCGCCATGGGCGAGGACGCGGCCCCGGACCCGACCGCGGACGGCCCGACGACCACCAGCGTCGTGCTGACCAACAAGGGCAGCCGCACCTGCGTGATCGGCGGCTTCCCGGGCGTGGACCTCAAGCCCGGGGAGGGCGGTCAGAGCTGGTCGCTGGCCCGCTCGTCGGCCAAGCACGGCTCGATCACCCTGGAGCCCGGGGACAGCACCGACTTCACGATCAACCTCGGCATGGCCGGGGAGAACGAGGAGGGCTCCTGGAAGCCCGCCTTCGCGGTCGTCACCCCGCCGAACGAGACCACCGCGCTGACCCTGAAGTGGCCCTGGGGCCCGCTCGTCGACCAGCAGGGCGCCACCCACCCGGCCACCTTCGTCAACCCCATCGGCTGACCACCTCGGCGCCGGCGGACTCGACCGGATGGTGCGGGCCGCGCGGGCGAAGGGCGCTGAGCAGCCCGACACGGGGGCAGGTGGTGCGCGGCGCCTGAATCCGCCCGGACACGAAAGAGGCCCGCCTCGGGGGTGAATCCCTGAGCCGGGCCTTCGTCTGTGGAGCGGGTGACGGGAATCGCATCGGCACCCTCCCCGAACGACAACGCCGGTCCTCAAGACCACAACCGGGTCTTGAAGACCGACGTCACTCCGGGCCCCGAATGCGTGCAACGGCATCACTGCAGCGCGGAGGCCCATGACAACCCTGGAATTCGCCTGGGCTGTCGGGTGAGTAATGCAGACCAAGCAGAACTTGGTGCATCCGTCTCAGATGCCGGCGCCGCCGGAGAAACCTGCCTCTGCGGAGACAGGGCCCGCCTGGCCGCTCAGGCCACCCGAAAGGGAGCCACCCAGAGGGGGCAGGCCGGGCAGTGCGGATTCGGCGCCACCCGTCACAATTTCGGTCCCGAGAATTCCGCCGGAGACATTGTCCAGCTCGCTGTCGAGGATCTCGCGAGTCTCGATCTGGGGCATGGCGTCCTTACGCATGGCAGGCCCTCCCTTTCGTTTCTGCTGTGATCACGGGCCGTATCGAACGGCCCGCCGTCCAGCCGGTCCAGCCAGCTTGACGACCGTCCGGCAACCGGAAGTGGACGTGCAACTTCCGGTTGCCGTGGATCAAATCATGTCCACGGCGGCCCAGCCACCCCTGACCCGTCCGAAATTTCCGCAGACGTTTCGGTATCGCGGCATGTCGGCCGTCCGGATTTTCGGCCGGACGGTGACAACTTCCTCACCTAATTTTTCAGCGGCCGAGTCTTGCGGAGGGGACCGGCATGGTCACTCGAAGGACATATCGCCCCTTGAGGATGGCGTTCACCCAGCACGGCGCGACCCGGGGGCAAGGCTGTGACCTTTCTGTGTGGATGACGCGCAGGTTCGCTGAGCCGCAGCGCTATGGCATGGTGTCGCTGGATTTCCGGTTCACCTGACATACCGGATTCACCGGAGCTCCCTTCCCGGTTGCACCGTTCGCGGGTAATTTCGCCACCCGTGGTCATTTCGACGCACGCCTCGCCGATTCCCGGTGCCTCTCCGAATAGGGAAGACGCCCCGTCCGGGGTCTGCGGGCGGGCCGAGCCCTGCCCCTTGCCGACCGCTGTTCACCGGCCGTGAGCCGACGGACCCGGGTCTCTCGGAGGCGTAGTGCCACGCGCAGCCGCAAGCTCGTCGTGTCACCGCGGGAGGTGTTCCTCCGCCCAGACGATCTGCGACGTCGAGCGTGCTGCCGCCGGTGAGACTGCGCGGGAGCAGGCTGCGCTGCAGGGCCAGCGCGGTGCTGTGCTGCCGGGTGTAGCGGCGGGCGTTGTCGATGCTCACCGCCGCGCGGGCCACTACCTCTTCCGCGAGGAGCAGGTCGTCCTGCTCGAAGGGGTCGCGTAGCTGCCAGCGGATGAACCTGACGACGCCCAGAACATCGCCGAGGGCGAGGATCGGGACGAGTATCAGGGAGCAGAGACCGAATTCCTGGATTTTCGCGGCTCGGGCCGGGTCCGTTGCGAACCAGCTTCTGGTTGAGGCACCCGGCATGGCTTCCAGGCGGGAGCGCCCGTCGAGCATGCACTGCATTTCGGGTGAGTGAGGGTGGAAGTCGACGGCCTGCCCGGTCGCCGCGACCGACTCGGGAACGCCTTCGTGGATCGACTGCTGGCCCGCACGGCGCATCCGCGGCGGATGGAGGCGAGCCCCAGGGCGCGGTGTGTCGCCGCGTATCACCGACTCCAGGAGGTCGACGGCGACGAAGTCGGCCAGCCGCGGCACGCTGATATCGGCCAGGGTCTGCGCGGTGTCCATGACGTCCAAGGTGCTGCCGGTCTGCGCCCCGACCTCGTTCAGCAGAGCGAGTCGCTCCCGAGCCCGCCAACGGTCGGTGACGTCGAGGACGATGAAGGACACGCCCAGTACCCGGTTCGTGGCGCTGTGGAGCCGAAAGACGGACAGCGAGTAGGCGAGCGGCCGATGGGGGTGTGCGTCCGTCCCGCCTCGCAGCAGGTGATCGACCAGGGGGCGGCCGGTGTCGAGCACCTCCCGCGTGAGCGACTCGATCCCCTCGGCATCCAGCCTGAGGTCCAACAGGGGCAGCACATCCCGCAGGCGCTTGCCCAGCCGCTGCTCACGGGAAAGGCCCCCGAGGCGCTCCAGAGCATCGTTGACCCAGACGAAGCGCAGATCCCGGTCCAGCACGGCCATACCGGCCGGCGAAAGGGCGAGGATCCGCTCCAGCATCGGCGGGTCTGCATGCCACCACTCGTCGGAGGGCCCCGGGCTGCGGCCGGCTGCACCTGCGCTGTCAGAGGTATCCATGGGGACTGCACCAGCGTCCGTGAGGGGCAATACCTGACGGCTCCGGCGCGCCGGGCTTCCAGACGCGTCAGAAGTTCCTGCTTCAAGGGTCGCACCGGCCTTCGAAGCCGTCGCAGCAGCCGGGCCCGGCCCTTCAGCCGATTCGCTGGAGCCAGGGCCCGGTCACTTCTCTGCGGCGCCGGCCGGACAGGAGGGGCGTAACGACGGATGGGCCGTCGAACTCTCCAGCAACGGCATCCGTGATCACCCCGTCGCACGTCTGCCCGAGCCAGTACCCCGCTGCGCGGAGGCTGCCGGCAGCGCGGAAGCCCGCCTTGCCCGCGTCGGCCCAGTGCACGGGCCGGTAGGCCGGCCCGCGGAGTACGGTGAAACCACCGCGGCCACCCCGCATCGGCCGCCACGCCGACATCGCCACCGGTGATCAGCGGACGTACGCACCGCAGACGAGCGAGCACATCATGGCCGATTCCGAGACTCCGGATCTCTCCACGTTTCTGCCGGAAGCGATCCATCAGTCGGTCAAACCCGGAACCGCACTGCTGAGGCTTGAGACGACCCGGTCCCGCGAGGGCATTCTCGACGGGGCGTGGTGGCCGCGTTCCCGCAATATCGGTGCCGAGCTGCCCAGTCTGATCAGCGCGTTGACCGAGCACCTCGGCCCGGTCCTGCGCGTGGGCCTGGATACGAACGCGTGGGAGGAACTGCCGACGCGGCTGATCATCGATGACCGGGTCGTGCACATCGACTCCTTCCCGGTGGGTGACGACACGGTGCTCATCACCCGGGGCGATCAGGACCACTTCTCCCTGTTGGTGGTCCCGCCACAGGCGACGCCTGAAGCAGCAGCCGCCGCAATGGCCAGGGCGGTCCGAGCCGACAACGTCGCCGGCGCCGAACAGATCCTCGTCGACACGGGCACTGGCCCGGCACGCTCGAGCCCCGCGGACGACCACGAGGGCGGCCGGGGACGCGGCGATTCGACCCGGCAGGCCGGATCGGCGGCGGAGTGACCGATGTGCGGATTCCGCATCTGCGGGCACGAGCGCATGGCGAAGCTGTTGTCGCCGTCTCCGTGACGGCCACGCGCTTCGGACGAGCACCGCTGACGTCTCGCGCACCCACCGTGCCGCAGTGCTGTGGTGCGACGGCACCGAAGGCGCCCCGCCCGCCGCTGCACCACACCGCGGCCGCACTGGCCCGCGTCGCGGAGACGGACGGCATGCTCGTCATTCCCGCCACGGAGACCGCCGTCCGGCTGTGGACCGGCACAGCCTGCGGCGCCGTCGACCTCGCTGAGCGCGCACGTGCCGCAATCGCCCGCCCCGCCGCGGTACCACCGGGCGGTGGGCGGCACACTCCGCCCCTGAGAGGCAGAGGGCGGTGACCGGCGGACTCGAGCGGAAGACGGCGCGGCCGCGAGGGCGAAAGGGGCTGAGCGGCCGTACGAGGCGGAGGTGGCGTGCACGCAGTGCGCGGCGCCTGAACCGGCCCGTACAACACAGCGGCCCAGCTCGGGGGTTGCCCCCTTGCCGGGCCTTCGTTCGTGGAGCGGGCGGCGAGAATCGAACTCGCGCTCCGAGCTTGGGCATCAGGGGACTTTCGGTGTCTCCGACCCCTCGGAGCTTCTCTCTCATGCCGGTCGGATGAGGGCCTTTCGGGTTTCGTATGGATCGCGATGCAAAAAGCGACTGAAAGCCCTCATGCTCCAACGTGGTGCGCCCCTTGTGCCGGGGACGCCCGTCCCCCGTACTCGGAGGCGGGTGCGCCGGGTTCGGCGAACTCACGGCCCTTCCTGCCGAACGACGCAGAGGTCCGGTCGCGCCCTGTCAACCCGTGGGTGGAGGCGCCTGTCAACCCGCGGTCCAACCCAGGGGCTGGCGATTGGCGGCTGCGGTCGAAGCAGGCTTGGAGCCGTGAACATCACCGATTACTGCGTCAACGGGATCCTCGTCCTGCTCGTCGTGCGCCAGGTGCGTGGCAGCCGCCTGGATCTGATCAACCTGGTGCTCCCGGTCGTGCTGGTCAGCGCCACTGCCGCCTACTACCTGCGGTCGGTGCCCACGGTCGGCAACGACCTCGTCCTTGAACTGGTGCTGGCCGGCTCGGGAGTCGCTCTCGGGCTGCTCTGTGGGCTCGCAACGCACCTTCGGCGCGAGGCGGATGGCGTCTACGCCAAGGCGGGCTTCGTGGCCGCGGCTTTGTGGGTCTTCGGCATGGCGGTCCGGATGGTCTTCGCCTTCGCCGCCGATCACGGCGCCGGTGACGCCATCGCCGACTTCAGCCGTAGCCATCAGATCACATCTGCCCAGGCGTGGATTGCGGCCTTCGTCATGATGGCGCTGGCCCAGGCGGTGACCCGGCTGGTGGTGATCCGGTACCGCGCCTACCGGTTGACCGCATCCGCAGCCCGCGACTTGGCAGCGGCGTGAACAGCGTGTATCCGCGGCCGGGCCCGGTCTTTCCGGGGTCGGCCGCTCCTATGCTGTCCGGCATGAGCTCAACGCCGCCCGGCGGCTGTGAGGGGGACAGCCCAAGAGTGGCGGAGGCCCGGTCGCGTGCGGCCGAGCGTGCCGCGCGTCAGGCTGCGCGGATGCACTTGTTGCTGTGGGGGGTCATGGTCCTTACCACCGCCTCAGTCCTGCAGAGTCGGCCACACCCGGGTGCGACCGGCGAGCGTCTCGTCATCAGCCTGGTGCTGGCCGGGTGCCTGCTGTCACTGGCTGCCGCGGCCCTGGTCCGGGGCACGGGGAAGTCGGAAGCGGCCACCGCTGCCCTACCGCTGATCCTGGGCGCCGGCGGAAACGTGCTGGCATTGCTTCAGTCGAACTCGATGATGATGGTCCCCGTCGCCACCGCTGTGGCGATGCTCTTCGCGCGCCTGCGGCCGCGTCTGGCCGTACCGCTGGCCGCGCCGCTGACCGTGGCGATCGCAGTCGTCGCCGCCTGTGTCAGCCCATCGCACAACGCGGCCGAGAACGCAGGGGCCTGCGCGTTGCTGTGTGCGGTGCTCGGTGCCGCCTGCGTCTTCGCCCGCCAGGCTCGCCTGCGACACGACCACACCGAACTGCTGCTCGCCGAGCTGGAAGACTCGCGTGAGGCACAGACACGTGCTGCCGCCGTCGCTGAACGCACCCGCATCGCCCGGGAACTGCACGACATCCTGGCGCAGTCCCTGTCCGCCCTTTCCGTGCAGCTGGAGGGCGCCCGCAAACTCGCCGAGCGTGGCACAGTCGACCCGGCCCTGCACCAGCTGATCGTGCGCAGCGGCGAACTGACCCGGGAGGGTCTGGGCGACGCGCGCCGGGCCGTTGCCGCCTTGCGCGGGGACGACGTGCCCATGGCCGACCAGCTCACCACCCTGGTCGGCCGGTGCCGCCGCGACCTCGCGCTGCCGATCACGCTGTCGGTGGCCGGGCAGCCGAGAAGGATGACGCCGGAGGCGAACCTCGCGCTCTATCGGGGCACCCAGGAGGCGCTCACCAACGCCGCCCGCTACGCGGCAGGTTCGCCCACCACCGTGGTGCTGCGCTACACACCGCAGGCCACCACACTGACCATCTCGGACCATGGCCGCGCAGTTCCAGCGGACCACAACGGCACCGAAACCGGCGCTCCCGTGCCGCCCGTCGAAGCGTGGACGGGTGGGGGAAACGGATTGCGGGGCATGCGCGAGCGCATCGAACGGGCCGGCGGCCGCATTCATGCCGGACCCACCGAGCAGGGCTGGATTGTGGAGATGGAGATACCGGCGTGAGCGATTCCCTGGCACCCATCAGGGTGCTGGTCGTTGATGACCAGCGGGTGACCCGCGAGGGCCTGATGCTGCTGGTCGGCCTGAATGCGGGCATGGAGGTCGTGGGTGGTGCGGCCGACGGCGCCGAGGCGGTGGAAATGGCCCTCGAACACCGCCCGAATGTCGTGCTGATGGACCTGGCGATGCCTGGCACGGACGGCCTCGCCGCAACCTGGACGTTGCGCGAGGAAGCCCCGCAGATCGCTGTGCTGGTGCTGACGACCTACGTGGACGACACGTCGGTCTTTCCCGCACTGCGAGCGGGTGCGAAGGGATATCTCACCAAGGACGCGGGTGCGGACGAGATCGAACGGGCGATCCGTGCCGTGCATGAGGGGCTGACGTGGATGGATCCGGTGGTGCAGGAACGTCTGGTCGCGACCGTCACATCGGGCCTGCTGCCGGAGTCCGCGACGGTTCCGGACCGCGAGGCGTCGGCTTCCTCGACCGTAGCCCCCGAACCGGCTCAGCCAAGGCGGGACGTCCCAGCCTCACTGCCAGAGCCGTTGACTGCCCGTGAGACAGAGGTCCTGATACTGATCGCGCACGGGCTGTCCAACGGTGAGATCGGCGAACGCCTCTACCTCAGCCGCGCCACGGTCAAAACGCACATCAACCGCATCTTCGCGAAGACTGGCGTACGCGATCGCGCACAGGCCGTCCGCTACGCCTACCGCACTGGACTGGCGGACTGAGCACTGCACTTGGCTCGCCAATCGCGGGGCCTCACGACTTCTCACGCCAACGGCGAGTTGGGAGCATTCGGTGGGCACTCTGCTCCGCAACAGGTCCGGACAACAACAAACCCCGGTCAGCCTGACCCGGGGTTTCTCTCTGGAGCGGGTGACGAGAATCGAACTCGCGCTCTGAGCTTGGGAAGCTCATGTTCTACCATTAAACTACACCCGCGAAAGATCGCCGCTACGGCGTCTCACCGTTGCACACTGTACCCCATCGCTGGCCCGTGGTGTATCCGTTCATCCGTCGTGAGCGCCGTGATCGTCCTGATCCGTCGTGGGGTCCCCCGTCCGTCCGGACTCGCGACCGGGCACGCGCGTCCCCTCCGCAAGGAGCGTCGGGACGGCGGCCCCGGGGGTGCCGAGCCGGAGTGCGCGGCGGGTTGTACGGTGCCTGTTCGGGCCCGCGTCCGGAGCGTCTTCCGATCCGTCTCCGGGTGTCCCGGGTCCGTCGGTGAGCCGCGTTCCGATCCGCCGCCCGGGCTCGCGCCGGGCCCGTCTCCGGAGCGCCTGTGGGGCGCCCGCGGGGCGCCCGCCGGGGTGTCTGTCGGGGTGAGTCCCGGCAGGGTCCGTAGTGGCGCGGCAGGCCCGCGTTTGGGGTGTTCCGGCGTTGTCGCCCGGACGGGGATGCGGGTGTGGGGTATGGGAGTTGAGGCGTACCGTGGGGGCCGGAGTGCCGCGTGCGGAGGCGTCCGGACCATCCCCTAATGTGGCTTTTGTCTTGAACGTTCTTTGGGGAAGGGACTCGATGGAGCGCACTGTCGTTCGTTGTGCCGAAGGGCACGTTTTCAGCACCGCGTCGTTCCCGCTGCAGAACCTCGGTACCGACCGGCTCGGCCCCGGACGGCTCCTGCGCTGTCCCCGGTGTGCCCGGCTGCGTCATTCGGTGCCGGTACCGGTCGCCGTGCCGACGCCGGCTCCGGCCGCCGCGGCCGGCCCGGAGTGGCGCCGCGCCTGACAGCCGGCAGCCGCCCGGGGCGCGTTCCGCCGGCCGGCCGCACAGCAGCCGGCCGTAAGGGACGGCAGGGGCGGGACGACCGCTCGCAGCGAAGGGTGGGCCCGGTCCGATTGGGCCGGGCCCAGCCCGTCCGCGTACCCTTCGACCCGTGCTTCTCTCTGACAAGGACATCCGGACCGAGATCGACGCCGGCCGGGTCCGGATCGATCCTTACGACCCCGACATGGTGCAGCCGTCCAGCATCGACGTACGGCTGGACCGCTTCTTCCGGGTGTTCGAGAACCACCGGTACCCCCACATCGACCCCGCCACGGAGCAGAGCGACCTCACCCGGCTCGTGGAGCCCGAGGGGGACGAGGCATTCATCCTGCACCCCGGCGAGTTCGTGCTGGCCTCCACGTACGAGGTCATCACGCTCCCCGACGACATCGCGTCGCGGCTGGAGGGCAAGTCCAGCCTGGGCCGGCTCGGCCTGCTGACGCACTCCACCGCCGGCTTCATCGACCCCGGTTTCTCGGGCCACGTGACGCTGGAGCTGTCGAACGTCGCCACGCTGCCGATCAAGCTGTGGCCGGGCATGAAGATCGGGCAGCTGTGCATGTTCCGGCTGACCTCGCCCGCCGAGCACCCGTACGGCTCGGCGAAGTACCAGTCCCGGTACCAGGGGCAGCGGGGGCCCACGCCCTCCCGCTCCTTCAAGAATTTCCACCGCACGCAGGTCTGAGACAGGGAAGAGACGGGGCGGAACGACGTGAGTGACGAGCGGGAGAACCTGACCTACCCCCTCTTCGGGCAGGCGATACGTGAGCTGGCCCAGACCGTGGCCGACGACGGTTACGAGCCGGACATCATCCTCTCCATCGCGCGCGGCGGCCTCTTCGTCGCCGGTGGTCTCGGCTACGCGCTGGACGTGAAGAACCTGCACGTCATGAACGTGGAGTTCTACACCGGTGTCGGCACCACCCTCGACCTGCCGGTGATGCTGCCGCCGGTGCCGAACGTGGTGGACCTCAGCGAGAAGAAGGTGCTCGTCGCGGACGACGTCGCCGACACCGGCAAGACGCTCAAGCTGGTGCACGACTTCTGTGCCGGGCACGTCGCGGACGTGCGGTGCGCGGTGATCTACGAGAAGCCGCAGTCGCTGGTGAAGTGCGAGTACGTCTGGAAGAAGACCGATCAGTGGATCAATTTCCCCTGGTCGGTCGAGCCGCCCGTGGTCCGGCGCGAGGGCCAGATCCTGGACGCCTGACCCGGAGCCCGGCCGCCCGCGGGCGGCCGGAGAGCGCACGGGAAAGCCCGGTTCCGGAACCTGTGGGAACAGGTCCGGCACCGGGCTTCTGTCATGTGCACGGGCGGGGCTGCCCCGCCCGCTGCCGCCCCGGAGGGCAGCGGCCGGGCGGAGGCCGTCCTACAGCGTGCCCAGCTTGATCAGTGCCAGCAGGGCGACCAGCTGGATCGCGGAGGCGCCCAGCGCCTTCGGCCACGGCAGGTCGTGCGACTTGCTCACCATCGCGGTGAAGAGCGCCCCCGCGGCGAACCAGGTCGCCCAGCCCAGGACCTGCACCAGCGAGCTGTCGCCGCCGAGGAACATCGCGAAGAGCAGCCGCGGCGTGTCGGTCAGCGCCATGATCAGCATCGACAGGCCGACGGTGGGCTGCCAGGCGCCGTCGCCGCCCAGCTGACGGGCGAGCGTGTGCGTCACCGCGCCCAGCAGCAGACCACTGATCACCACGGCGATGCCGGTGCTGACCACCCACGGGATGCTGTTGGAGAGTGTGGCGTTCAGCACGTCCTCGCGGGCCTGGTCGAAGCCGAACACGGCGACCAGGCCGTACACGAAGGTGACGATGAGCGCCGGGCCCCAGACCGGGTAGTCGCGCATCTGGAAGAACGTGGCGCCCGGCCGCAGCACGATCCCGCTCAGCAGCTCCTTCCAGGGCAGGCGCGGGCCCGCCACCGGGGCGCCGGACCCGCCGGCGCGGTAGGTGCTGCCCTGCGGGCCGTCGTCGTACGGGGCGTAGCCCTGGTCCGGGCCGTAGGCGTCCGGGCTCTCGCCGATGCTGAACGCCTGGGTGTGCCCGGGGTTGTTGGCATGAGCATCCGGTCCCGGGCCGCCCTGGCCCGGGTACGGCGCGTAGCCCTGGTCCGGGGCGCCGAAGTACTCCGGCTCGTCGCGGTGCCCGCCGCCCGGGCCGGGGCCGTACCCGCCGCTCGGGCCGGGGCCCGACGCGTAGGCGTTCGGACCTCCCGGTCCGACGCCCTGCCACTGCTGCCCGGCGTGCGGCGGCACCGGCTGACCGCCGTACGGCTGCCCGCCGTTCCCGTACGGTTGCTGCTGCCCCTGTTGACCCTGCCGCGCCGAGCGGGAGTCCCGTCCGCGTCCCATCCTGAATCCAGCCACCCTTCGAACGTACCTGCTTGTGCAGACGTGCATGCCGCGCTCATGGGTTCAGTCCGGGGTTTGCTGCCGAGCTGTGACATCCCCTACGGGCTCCCCCGAGGGGTGCGCCCGAGGCTCCGGGGCGGGGTGCGGCACCGCCTGGGGGCGCCCCGGAGCCGCGCGAGGGCTCAGTTCGGGAACCCCGAGCCCATGCCGGTGAGGAGGTGCGAACCGGCAGTGGAGGGGCCGGAGCTCAGCCGGAGATGACGCTCTCGTACCGGGGCAGGCCGGCGGGGACCGCGCTCGTGTCCAGCGGGGAGCGCAGCAGGGCGCCCGCGCCCGCCGTGGTGACCGACGTGCCGTCGGAGAGCAGGGTGACCAGTGAACCGAAGCCGTCCTCCGCGGAGTCGGCGCCGATGGTCAGATCGGCCCGCCCGTCCCCCGTCAGGTCGGAGAGGACGACCGTGCCGCCGAACACGTCCGGTGCCTCGGGGGAGCCGGGGACGCCCGGGGTGCCCTGGTGGAAGGACTGCACGTGGCCGGTGTTCAGGCCCGTGGACGAGCCGTAGACGACGGTGACCGATCCGGTGCCGGCGGTCGCGGGCAGCCTCTCGTGCGGGGTGCCGACGGCAAGGTCCTGGAAGCCGTCGCCGTTGATGTCACCGAGGGTCACGGTGCGGCCGAACCCGTCGCCGGCCTCGGAGCCGCCGGGGACGGCGCCGGACTCCTGGGTGATGGTGTCCCGCCGGCGGGTGGGGCCGAAGGGGGAGCCGTAGACGACGTCGACCCTGCCGCCCCGGGCACCGGTGTCCTCGGGGCGTCCGCCGACGAGGTCGCCGTAGGTGTCGCCGTTGACGTCGCCGATCGCGGTGAACGCCCCGGCGGGGAGCTGCTTCGCCCTGGACGCGTCCGGGCCCGAAGCGCTGCCGGGCAGAAAGGAGTTGGCGTGGCGGGCGGGGGTGTCCGCGGTGCCCGGGACGCCGCCCACGACCAGGTCGGTGCGCTCGTCGGCGGTCACTTCGCCCGCGGTGAGCCGGACGATGCCGCGGCCCGTGCCGCCCCGTACCGGGGTCCGGACGTCCTGCCGGGCGCCCGCGGTGCCGGTCCGTGCGATGCCGTGCTTGAAGATCCGCAGGGTGGCCGAGGCCGTCCCCACCGCGAGGTCGGTCCGCCGGTCGCCGTCGAAGTCCCCGGCGGCCAGGGCCTGTCCGAAGCGGCTCTGCGCCTTCGGGGCCGGGCCGGCGAGGGTCGTGCCACCGGTGAGGCCCGCCGCCGAGCCCCAGAGGATCTGCACGGTGCCGGCGGCCCGGACCTCGGACCGTTCCCCGGAGGCGCTCCCGGGCCCTTCCCCGGAGCGGCCCTGGGAACGGCCGCCCGAGGTGCCTCGGGAACGGCCCCCTGCGGTGTCCTCGGAACGGCCCCCCGGCGCGGCCGCGTGGGGCACGCCCACGGCCAGGTCGGCGTAGCCGTCGTTGTCGAAGTCGCCCACGGCCGTGGCGTGGCCGAAGCGGTTGCCCCGCTCCGCGGTTCCCGGTACGCCGGGGGTGTTCCGGCTGACCGTGGTGCGGCGGGCGGCGCCGGCTCCGGAGGGCGAACCGTAGAGCACGGTGACCGCGCCCGCGTTCCGCCGGCCGGCGACGCCGGCGTCCGGTGTGGGGACGGCGAGGTCCCGGTAGCCGTCCCGGTCGAAGTCGGCCTCGGCGGCGCTGCCTTCCGCGCCCGGGGAGGCGGTGGCGGGGGTGCCGGCGAGGGCGAGCAGCCCGCCGGTCAGCGTCGCGGCCACCGCTGCGGCCAGGACGGTACGGAAACGCTGGTGCACGCGGAGATCTCCTGTGCCTGCGGGGGGATGCGCTGCGGCATCCGCAGAGGGGGTGGTGTGCCGGCCCGCCGTGCGGTTCCCGGCGGACGGGCTCGGGCCGCACGACGGTCGGCGATCGCAAGACCTCGCTCAACGGCCAAGGGTTGTACGGAAAGTGAGACTTTTTGCTCGTGGCGTGTCTGAACTGCACCCGTCGGCAGAGGTGTTGCGCACCTTCCGAAGGGCCCGCCTTCCGCATGCACCCCCGCACGCCCCGTCCGTACGCCGTACGTGTCCCCCGCACGCCCCTTCCGTACGTGCACCCCCGCACGTCCCTGCCACACGTCCCTGCCACACGTCCCTGCCACGACAGGGCCCGCTGCCGCCCCGCGGGCGTTCGGCCCCGACGGGCAGCCGCTCCCGTCAGCGGTCCCCCGCGAACACCGCCGTGCTGAAGGTGCGGGACGGCTTCCTCCGCAGGCCGTCGCGGGTGCCGGGGTGGATCGTGATCAGGTCCCGCTCGTCGCCCCGGTGGGTACGCACCACCAGGTCCGCCCGCCGGTCGCCGTCGAGGTCGGTCAGGGCCAGCACCGTCGTCTCCGCGGAGCCGCTGCCCGGGAGCCCGGCCACGGGGACCGTACGGGCCTCGCCCGCGCCCGCACCGCCCCCGCCGCTCTCCAGCAGCTTCACCCGCCGGCCGGTGCCGTCCGCCACCAGCTCCGCCGTCCCGTCGCCGTCCACATCGCCCGCGTCGCGCCAGGCGCGCGGCACCGTGTAGCGGCCGCCGGGGCGCACCGGGCCGAGCGGGCCGCCGAGCAGCAGGCTGCTTCGGCTGCCCCGCACGACGAGGTCGTCGGCCCCGTCGCCGTTGGCGTCCGCGGCCGGGAGGGGGCGGGAGAGCTGCGTCCCGGGGACCGGGCGCGGGGCCCCGGCGGCGTGCGGCGCCCCGGTGCGGGTGAACGGGCCCCGCAGCCGGCTGATCCGCGAGCCGCTCGCCGTCAGCACCAGGTCCTGGCTGCCGTCGCCGTCGAAGTCGCCGCAGACCGGCTGGTCCGGCCACTCGTTCCCGGCCCGCGCCCGGCCGGGGACGCGCAGCTTCACGGCCTTGCCGGCGAGCCCGTGCGGGCCGCCGAACAGGATCTGGTGCGGCACCGGCGGCCGCCCGGTCCCGTCGTACGGCGGGTCGGTGCCGATGAGCAGGTCGGTGTAGCCGTCGTCGTCGAGGTCGCAGGCGGTCTCGGCGTCGAACGCGGCGGGCAGGGTGCCGCCGGAGGCGACGGCGTACCGGCCGGGTGAGACCAGCTGCCGTACGGCGGGGTCCGGGCCGTGGGCGGACCCGTAGACGACGCCGATGCCCGCGTCGTCGCCGTGGCTCTCCCGGCGCCGCTTGACCAGCTCGTCGAGGATCAGGTCCGGGTGGCCGTCGCCGTTGAAGTCGTTCTCGGTGCGGCTGCCGTCACCGCGCGGTACGGGCCGCAGGGGCGCCGCCGAGGGGCGGTGCGCCCGGGACGCGCGCCCCGCGCCGTCCGCCCCGCCGCCCGGGGCGCCGCAGCCCGCCAGCATCAGCGCGGCGCAGCCCAGACCCGCCGCAGTGACCCGTATCCGCACAACCCACCCCATCCGCGCCGCCGGACCGCCCGGCACCTGCGGCTGACACTCTCGCTCCGCGGGGGCCCGGCGGCAAGACGCCGGGGAGTGGGCTTCGTCGCAGGCCGGAGCGGGTTTGATGCCACCAGGCAGGCGAGCGGGTGCGGGGTCCGGGAGGAGGGCCCGGCGGGGGTCAGCGCACCCCGGCGCCCGGGGTGTACTGCGGCCAGGCGTGCTGGTTGGGCAGATAGGCGAGCATCTCGTCGGGGATGGTGGACGGGGCCTCCCAGCCGGTGGCCGGCAGCGGCCCGCCGTACGGGTCGTAGCCGAGCGTCGTCGTTCCGGTGTCCCGCCGGTGCCGGCCGGCCCGGTCCTCGGGGGCCGGGCAGGGCAGCGGCTGCCCGGTGAGGCGCCCCTCCGCGGAGAGCTGCTGGACCCGGGCGACCAGCCGGGCCAGGTCGAGGCCGAACTCGTCGGCCAGGACGCTCAGGTCGATCCCGGACTGCCAGCTGTCGATGAGGACGACGTCCATCGCCGAGGTCCACGCAGTCTCCCGGGCCATCGGGTTCTCGACGCCGGTCGTCATCGGCATCTCGGGGCCGGCCTGCGGGACGTCGAAGTACTGCGGGACGGGCTGCTGCAGGTACTGCTGCTGCGCCGCGTGCGGGGCGGCGTGCTGCGGGACGTGCGGCTGCTGCGGAAGGTAACCCTGCTGGGCCGGGGCGGCCTGGACGGGCGCGGGCGCCGGGGCCTGCGGGACGGGCGCGGGCTCGGGCAGCGGCTCCTCCTCCGGCTCCGCGGCCGGCGGGGTCGCGCCGAGGACGTTCTCGGCCACCCGGCGGGCGTCGTCCTTGCCCACGGTGCGCCGGGCGACGCGCACCTCGCGCTCGCTCAGCCCGAGCAGGTCGGCGACGGAGCTGTCGCTGCCCACGGTGACCGCGAACGCGGCCAGCAGGCGTGACCTGTGCGCCTGTGTCTCGTCCAGGGCGCTCTGCGCCGACTTCACGTGCTCGTCGCTGAGGCAGAAGGCCTCCGCCAGCACCGTATTCCGGTTCCACAACTGCCGGGGGTCCATGTCGCGTCCAACGCCCCAGCCGCACCTGGGGAATCGTTCCTGGGGCAGGCTGCACCCGAACAGCGGATTCTTCGCACCTGTATCAAGAGCGGTTAGTAGGCCGTTCGGGGCGCGGCGGGGAGCCGCCGGGGCCGGTCCCCCGGCCGTCCGGCGGCGCCCCTCGGGCCGCCCGGGGCCGCCGCTCGCCGCGTCCCCGCCGTCCCACCCCCGCTCAGTCGTCGATCGCCGCCCCGAAGCGGGCGTCCGCGGCGGGGGCGCCCAGCGAGCCGCCGTCGTACGTCCAGGAGCCCGTGGCGGTGACGCCCGCGGTGCCGGACGGGAGGAACCACAGCACGCCGTCGCCGGTGTTCTCGCCGGGGGCCGCGGCGAGGAGGCCGAAGGTGCCGTTGCTGTCCGGGTCGACCAGCCGGACCTGGCCGCCGAAGCGGTCCTGCTTCTCGGGGGCGCCCGGGACGCCCGCCGTGTCCTGGTTGAAGTCCTTGACGCGGGTCGTGGTCAGCCCGGTCCTCGAGCCGCGGAGCACCCAGACGGCGCCGGCGTCCGCCAGGGTGCCGAGGTCCTCCCCGGGGGCGCCGATCGCGAGGTCCGCGTACCCGTCGGCGTCGGTGTCGCCGAGGGAGAGGTCGGTGCCCCAGCCGTCGCCGCGCTCGGCGGCGCCGGGCACGCCCGGCGCGTCCTGGGTCCACCACTGCGGCGGGGTGCCCGGGCCCTCGGTCCCGGCGGGGCCGTCGGGGCCGCCGTAGTACACGCCGACGGTGCCGCCGCCTGAGTTCGCCCCGCCGTCGTCCGGGCCGTTCGGTTCGCCGGTGACCAGGTCGTCGTAGCCGTCGCCGTTGAGGTCCCCGGAGGCGGCGACGGGGCCGCCGCGCAGGTCGCGCCCGTACACCAGGCCGTCCTCCCGGCCGGAGAACTGGACCGACCAGCCGTGGCCGGGCTCCTCGCCGGTGCTCAGGCCGGAGACCACCAGGTCGGCGAAGCCGTTGTGGTCGTAGTCGCCGGTGGTGAGGGTCTGCGGGCGGATCACCCGGGGCCCGTCGTCGGCCGCCGTGCCGCTGCCGTTCTTCGCCCGGGGCCCGGTGCCCCGGGCCGCGCGGCCGGTGAGCAGCGATCCGGTGCGCTCGCGGACCGCGCGCCCCGCCGTGCCGCCCGCGTCCGCCCGGCCGGCCGCGCGGCGCTCCCGGGCTCCCGGCTGCCCGGCGGGCTCGAAGGTGTAGAGCTCCAGGTCATCGCGGTCCAGGACGGCCAGCAGGTCGCCCGGTGTGCCGGCGGTGAAGCGGGCCGCGGCCAGGCCCGCGCCGAAGGCCTCCCCGGCTCTGGGCGCGGCGGACTCCAGCCACTGGCTCGACGCCCCGCTCAGCCCCGTGGGGGATCCCCAGAGGACGACGAGGCCGCCCGCGTCGGCGGCGGTGCCGATGTCCTCGCCGGGGATGCCCACGATCGCGTCGTCGTAGCCGTCCGCGTCCAGGTCGCCCGAGGCGAGGGCCCTGCCGAAGGCGTCGCCCGGCTCGGCGGCGCCGGGCACGCCCGCGGTGCCCTGGTGGATCACGGCCCGGTTCCCGGTGGTGATGCCCCGGGAGGAGCCGTACTGCACGGTGACGTACCCGGCGCCGCGGTCGCCGCCGGCGGTGCCGCCGGGCGCGCCGGTGAGGACGTCCTCGCGGCCGTCGCCGTTGAAGTCGGTGTTGCGGTCGGCGGCCTGGGTCCCGCCGGGTGTCCCGGCGTGGGCGGCCGGGGCGGTGACGATCGCGGCACCGGTCAGCAGGAGGAACGAGGCCGTGGCGACGGCGGTCGAGCGGTACATGCGCACGAAACGGCTCCTTGTGATGAGGAAGGCCGGGCTGGTGCGGGGGCGGGCGGAAAGGGCCCGTCCTTTCCGCGCCTGTATGACGGCGGATGCGGGGGAAGGGTTGTACGGCGCCGGCGGGGCGCCGACGGCGGAGGGCCGGGCTCCGGGGCGCGCGGCCGCGGGGCGGCCGACGGGGCCGGCCAACGGAACGCCCGCGAACAGGGGAAACGCCCCCGGTGCCGGCCGGGGCGGGGCCGGTCCGCGCGGGCCACGTTCCGCAACGCCGTTACGGGGTAGGCCTGTTGACGGACAGGACCGGCCGCCGAGCCCGGACCGGGGACGCGGGGCCCGCCGCGGAGGCGGTGCGCGGACGCCGTCCCGGGTGCGGGGAGCGGCCGCGGTGCCTCGGAGAACGCAGGAGGCAGGCGGCGCCGTACGGGCCTGTTGTCGGCCGAGGGCCCGTGGGCCCACCGTTCGCCCACCGGACGTGGGCAGTGCTAGAAATAAGGATATGGCCGGACTTTTCGGCCGATCTTGGGAGCAGTCGGTTCTCTCGCCGGCCAACTGGCTCCCACGCAGTCGGCGCGAGCGCCCGCGTTCGGGACGAGAAGAGCGAGAAGGGCACGAACCGAAGGTCCCGCCGTCGTCCCCGGGGCGGCACTGGCGCTCGATGATGGATGTGCGCAGCGTCGCCGGGCAGGTGTTCGTCCTGCAGGTGGCGCTCGTGGTGCTGCTCGTCGTCGCCGCCGTCGTCGCGCTGGTGCTCCAGTCCCGGCACGACACCGGACGGGAGGCCCGCAACCGCTCGGTCGCCGTGGCCCAGTCCTACGCCAACGCCCCCGGCATCAAGGCCGCCCTGGCCCGGCGCGACCCGTCGGCCGTGCTGCAGCCCCTGACCGAGGTCGGGCGGAAGGCGGCGGGCGTCGACTTCATCGTGATCATGGACACCAACGGGATCCGCTACACCCATCCGATCCCGGACCGGATCGGGAAGCGGTTCGTCGGCACCATCGAACCGTCGCTGAACGGAAAGGTCTTCACCGAGCGCGTCCACGGCCCCCTCGGCTACGAGGAGCAGGCCGTGGTGCCGGTCAAGGGCAACAACGGCAAGGTGCTCGGGCTGGTCTCCGCCGGGCTCAAGGTCAACAACGTCACCAGCGTCGTCGACCGGCAGCTGCCGATCATCTTCGGCACCGGCGCGGCGGCGCTGCTGGTGGCGACGGGGGGCACGGCGCTGGTCACCCGGCGGCTGCGCCGCCAGACGCACGGCCTCGACCCGGCCGAGATGGCCCGCATGTACGAGCACCACGACGCGGTGCTGCACGCCGTGCGGGAAGGCGTCCTGATCGTCGCGGCGGACCACCGGCTGCTGCTCGCCAACGACGAGGCGCGCCGGCTGCTGAGCCTGCCGGCGGACGCCGAGGGCCGTGCGGTCTCCGAGCTCGGCCTGCCGCACCGCATGGCCGAGCTGCTGGTCTCCGGGCGGGCCGCCAGCGACGAGGTGCACCTCGTGGGGGAGCGGCTGATCGCCGTCAACCACCAGCCGACGGACCGGGACGGCGGACCGCCGGGCAGTGTGGCCACCCTCCGGGACACCACCGAGCTGCGGGCGCTCACCGGCAAGGCCGACAGCGCCCGGAAACGGCTCAAGCTGCTCTACGACGCGGGGGTGCGGATCGGCACCAGCCTGGACGTGGTGCGCACCTGCGAGGAGCTGGCCGAGTTCGCGGTGCGCCGGTTCGCCGACTTCGTCACCATCGACCTGGTGGACCCGGTGCTGCACGGCGAGGAGCCGACCGGCAACGGCACGGACATGCGCCGCACGGCGACCAGCGGCATCCGGGAGGACCACCCGCTCTACCCGCTCGGCCGGCTCATCCACTTCGTCCCGTCCACCCCGCAGGCCTGGGGGTTCTCCAGCGGGCAGGCGGTCATGGAGCCGGACCTCACCGCGTTCGGGGGCTGGCAGGAGCAGGACCCCGAGCGCGCCCGGCGGATCGTCGACTTCGGCATCCACTCGATGATCACCGTCCCGCTGCGGGCCCGGGGCGTGGTGCTGGGCATGGCCAGCTTCTGGCGTGCCGAGAAGCCCGAGCCGTTCGAGGAGGACGACCTGTCGCTGGCGGAGGAGCTGGTGGCGCGGGCGGCGGTCAGCGTCGACAACGCCCGCCGCTACACCCGCGAGCACACCATGGCGGTGACCCTCCAGCGCAGCCTGCTGCCCCGCACCCTGCCCGACCAGACCGCGCTCGACGTCGCCTACCGCTACCTCCCGGCGCAGGCCGGGGTCGGCGGCGACTGGTTCGACGTCATACCCCTGCCGGGGGCGCGGGTGGCGCTGGTCGTCGGGGACGTCGTCGGACACGGGCTGCACGCCACCGCGACGATGGGCCGGCTGCGCACCGCGATCAACAACTTCTGCACCCTCGACATGCCGCCCGACGAGCTCCTCTTCCACCTCGACGAACTCGTGGCCCGGATCGACCAGGACGAGGCCCAGGAGGGCGGCGGCGAGGCGATCACCGGGGCCACCTGCCTGTACGCGATCTACGACCCGGTCTCGCGGACCTGCACCGCCGCCCGGGCCGGACACCCGCCGCCCGCCGTGGTGCACCCCGACGGCAGCGTGGACTTCCCGGAGCTGCCCAGTGGGCCGCCGCTGGGCCTGGGCGGCATGCCGTTCGAGACGGGCGAGCTGCGGCTGCCGGAGGACTCCCGGCTGGTGCTCTACACCGACGGGCTCATCGAGGACCGCGACCGGGACATCGACGAGGGGCTGGAGCTGCTGCGCACCGCCCTGTCCGGCCACCCGGAGCGGACCCCGGAGGACACCTGTGACGCGGTGCTCGGAGCGCTGATGCCGGACCGGCCGGTGGACGACATCGCGCTGATCGTCGCCCGGACGCACATCGTCCCGGAGCACCAGGTCGCCGAGTGGGACGTCCCGTCCGACCCGTCCGCGGTCGCCCGGGTGCGGGCGGACGTGACCCGGAAGCTGGGGGAGTGGGGGGTGGACGAGGACATGGTGTTCACCACGGAGCTGATCCTCAGCGAGCTGATCACCAACGCCATCCGCTACGCCACCGGCCCGATCCGGGTGCGGCTGCTCCGCGACCGCAGCCTGATCTGCGAGGTCTCGGACACCAGCAACACCTCGCCGCACCTGCGGCGGGCGGCCACCACGGACGAGGGCGGCCGGGGACTCTTCCTCGTCGCCCAGTTCGCCGAGCGGTGGGGCACGCGCTACATCGCCGAGGGGAAGATCATCTGGACCGAGCTGCCCCTCCAGGGCGGCGCCCGGCAGATCATGCCCTTCGACCTGGAGGCGGAGGAGCTGTAGGGAACCCCTTGGGCGGAGCGGGGCCGGTCCGCGGCCCGCTGACCGGCGAGGAAGCCCCGGGGGTGGTTGCGGGGGCGCCCAGGGTCCGTGCGGGGGCGCTCTCGCTCCCCGGGGGCGCCTGGTGGGTCCGTACGCGCCCGGGGCCGTGCCGGGCAGGCCGTCTCCGTCCCCGGCAGCGAGGCCGTCCGCCCGGCACCCCGACGGCCTCCGGAAACCCGTCGCCCCTCCCCGGAAACGCCGACGGCCGGCCCCGCGCGATGCGGGACCGGCCGTCGGCGTTTCCGAGGGGGCGGGATGCCGTCCGGCCCTCGGGCCGTACCGGCGTCTCCCCGGCTACTTCACCGGCTCGGGCTCCGGCTCGTCCGCCGGCTCGGCGTCGCCCGCCGGGTCGGACGGCGGGGTCTTCACCGAGTCCAGGAGCAGCTGGGCCACATCCACGACCTGGAGCGACTCCTTGGCCTTGCCGTCGTTCTTCTTGCCGTTGACCGAGTCGGTCAGCATGACGAGGCAGAACGGGCAGGCGGTGGAGACGATGTCCGGGTTGAGGGACAGCGCCTCGTCCACGCGCTCGGTGTTGATGCGCTTGCCGATCCGCTCCTCCATCCACATGCGCGCACCGCCGGCGCCGCAGCAGAAGCCCCGCTCCTTGTGGCGGTGCATCTCCTCGTTGCGCAGGCCCGGCACCTTGGCGATGATCTCGCGCGGCGGCGTGTAGACCTTGTTGTGGCGGCCCAGGTAGCACGGGTCGTGGTAGGTGATCAGACCCTCGACCGGGGTGACCGGGATGAGCTTGCCCTCGTCCACCAGGTGCTGGAGCAGCTGGGTGTGGTGGATGACCTCGTACTCGCCGCCGAGCTGCGGGTACTCGTTGGCGATGGTGTTGAAGCAGTGCGGGCAGGTCGCGACGATCTTCTTCTTGGACTTCTCGACCGTCACGCCTTCGTCCGCGTCCTCGCCGAAGGCCATGTTCAGCATCTCGACGTTCTGCTGGCCGAGCTGCTGGAACAGGAACTCGTTGCCCAGGCGGCGGGCGGAGTCACCAGTGCACGCCTCGTCGCCGCCCATGATCGCGAACTTGACGCCCGCGATGTGCAGCAGCTCCGCGAAGGCCTTGGTGGTCTTCTTGGCGCGGTCCTCCAGGGCGCCGGCGCAGCCGACCCAGTAGAGGTAGTCGACCTCGGTGAGGTCCTCGATGTCCTTGCCGACGACCGGGACCTCGAAGTCGACCTCCTTGGTCCACTCCAGCCGCTGCTTCTTGGCCAGGCCCCAGGGGTTGCCCTTCTTCTCCAGGTTCTTGAGCATCGTCCCGGCCTCGCTCGGGAAGGACGACTCGATCATCACCTGGTAGCGGCGCATGTCGACGATGTGGTCGATGTGCTCGATGTCCACCGGGCACTGCTCGACGCAGGCGCCGCAGGTGGTGCAGGACCAGAGGACGTCCGGGTCGATGACGCCGTTCTCCTCCAGGGTCCCGATCAGCGGGCGCTCGGCCTCGGCCAGGGCCGCCGCCGGAACGTCCTTGAGCTGCTCCGCGGTGGCCTTCTCCTCGCCCTCGGCGTCCTTGCCGCCGCCCGCGAGCAGGTACGGCGCCTTGGCGTGCGCGTGGTCGCGCAGCGACATGATGAGGAGCTTCGGGGAGAGCGGCTTGCCGGTGTTCCAGGCGGGGCACTGCGACTGGCAGCGGCCGCACTCGGTGCAGGTGGAGAAGTCGAGGATGCCCTTCCAGGAGAAGTGCTCGACCTGGGAGACGCCGAACTGGTCGTCCTCGCCCGGGTCCTCGAAGTCGATCGGCTTGCCGCCGGAGACCATCGGCTGGAGCGCGCCGAGCGCCACGTCGCCGTCGGCCTCGCGCTTGAACCAGATGTTGGGGAAGGCCAGGAAGCGGTGCCAGGCCACACCCATGTCGGTCTTGAGCGAGACCGTGATCATCCAGATGAAGGACGTCGCGATCTTGACCAGCGCGAAGAAGTAGGTGAGGTTCTGCAGGGTGCCCAGGCTCAGGCCCTTGAAGAACGCGACCAGCGGGTACGAGATGAAGAACGCCGGCTCGTAGTGCTCCACACCGTGCTGGGCGCCCTCCAGGGCGTGCAGCGTGACGATGCAGATGCCGACGATGAGGATGACGGCCTCGACGAAGTAGGCCTGGCCGGTGTTGGAGCCCGCGAACCGGGACTTGCGGCCGGCCCCGCCGGGCCTGCTCATCTGCCGGATGACGATCAGGGTCACGATGCCGACCGTCGTCAGGGTGCCGATGAGCTCGACGAACATCTCCCACGGCAGCCAGTCGCCGATGAACGGGATCAGCCAGTCGGCCTGGAAGAGCTGGCCGATGGCGTTGACGATCGTCAGCAGCAGCGAGAAGAAGCCCACCGCCACGAACCAGTGCGCCACGCCGACGACGCCCCAGCGGTTCATCCGGGTGTGGCCGAGGAACTCCTTGACCACGGTGATGGTGCGCTGCGTGGGGTCGTCCGTGCGGGAACCGGCGGGTACGGGCTGGCCGAGCCGTACGAAGCGGTAGATCTGCAGGATGGCACGGCCGAACAGCGCGACGCCGACCGCGATTAGGACCAGCGACACAATGATCGCGGCGAGTTGCATTAGGGGGCTCCTCGGGCCTGCGAGAGCTGTCTGGGAGGCTGTGTCCCCCTGCGGGCGGGCACCGGGACCCCAGACTTACTAAGCGGTAACTTTTCCAGTCTTGCTGACATTACCCAGGATCGCAGGCCGCATGAAGCCGCCCGGCCGGTGATCTGCGTCGCCCAGGCAACCCTTCGCTGTCGCCGCCGGTTCCGGCCGCCCCGCCCTGCGGACCTCTCCCTTCCAGCCGTGACATGTCATCCCGCATAAGACTTGAGTAAGGGTGACTCAGGTCTGTTGACAGGGAAAAGTGGATCATGCACGCTTGAGTCTGTTCCGCTCAAGTCCTCTGGAGGAAGCGATCATGGCACGTGCGGTCGGCATCGACCTGGGTACGACGAACTCCGTCGTCAGTGTTCTCGAAGGCGGTGAGCCCACCGTCATCACCAACGCCGAGGGCGCCAGGACCACGCCGTCTGTTGTGGCCTTCGCCAAGAACGGCGAGGTGCTCGTGGGCGAGGTCGCGAAGCGCCAGGCGGTCACCAACGTCGACAGGACCATCCGGTCGGTCAAGCGCCACATGGGCACCGACTGGAAGATCGACCTGGACGGCAAGGACTTCAACCCGCAGCAGATGTCTGCGTTCATTCTGCAGAAGCTGAAGCGGGACGCCGAGTCCTACCTCGGTGAGAAGGTCGCGGACGCGGTCATCACCGTCCCGGCCTACTTCAACGACTCCGAGCGCCAGGCCACCAAGGAGGCCGGCGAGATCGCGGGTCTCAACGTCCTGCGCATTGTCAACGAGCCGACCGCGGCCGCCCTCGCCTACGGGCTGGAGAAGGACGACCAGACCATTCTGGTCTTCGACCTCGGCGGCGGCACCTTCGACGTCTCGCTGCTCGAGATCGGCGACGGCGTGGTGGAGGTCAAGGCCACCAACGGTGACAACCACCTCGGTGGTGACGACTGGGACCAGCGCGTCGTCGACTACCTGGTCGAGCAGTTCAAGAACGGCCACGGCGTCGACCTGGCCAAGGACAAGATGGCCCTCCAGCGCCTCCGTGAGGCCGCGGAGAAGGCGAAGATCGAGCTGTCCTCGTCCACCGAGACCACGATCAACCTGCCGTACATCACGGCGTCCGCCGAGGGCCCGCTGCACCTGGACGAGAAGCTCACCCGGGCCCAGTTCCAGCAGCTCACCTCGGACCTGCTCGAGCGCTGCAAGACCCCGTTCCACAACGTCATCAAGGACGCCGGCATCCAGCTGTCCGAGATCGACCACGTGGTCCTCGTCGGTGGCTCCACCCGGATGCCCGCCGTCGCCGAGCTCGTCCGCGACCTGACCGGCGGCAAGGACGCCAACAAGGGCGTCAACCCGGACGAGGTCGTCGCCATCGGCGCCGCCCTGCAGGCCGGTGTGCTCAAGGGCGAGGTCAAGGACGTCCTGCTGCTCGACGTCACCCCGCTGTCCCTCGGTATCGAGACCAAGGGCGGCATCATGACGAAGCTGATCGAGCGCAACACCACGATCCCGACCAAGCGCTCCGAGATCTTCACCACGGCCGAGGACAACCAGCCGTCCGTGCAGATCCAGGTCTACCAGGGCGAGCGCGAGATCGCGGCGTACAACAAGAAGCTCGGGATGTTCGAGCTCACCGGCCTCCCGCCGGCCCCGCGCGGCGTCCCGCAGGTCGAGGTCACCTTCGACATCGACGCCAACGGCATCATGCACGTCGCCGCGAAGGACCTCGGCACGGGCAAGGAGCAGCGGATGACCGTCACCGGTGGCTCCGCGCTGCCGAAGGACGACATCGACCGCATGATGCGCGAGGCCGAGCAGTACGCGGAGGAGGACCACAAGCGCCGCGAGGCCGCCGAGACCCGCAACCAGGCCGAGCAGCTCGTCTACCAGACGGACAAGTTCCTCAAGGACAACGAGGAGAAGGTCCCGGGCGACGTCAAGACCGAGGTCGAGACCGCGCTCACCGAGCTGAAGGAGAAGCTCGAGGGCGACGACACCGCCGAGATCCGCACCGCGACCGAGAAGGTCGCCGCGGTCAGCCAGAAGCTGGGCCAGGCGATGTACGCCAACGCCCCGGCGGACGGCGCGGGTGCGGCCGGTGCCGGTGCCGGTGGCGACGGTGAGGCGAAGGCCGACGACGACGTCGTCGACGCCGAGATCGTCGACGAGGAGAAGCCGAAGGGCGGTGCCGCGTGACGGAGGAGACCCCGGGCTTCGACGAGCAGCCCGACGGCTCTCCCTCCTCGCCTCCCTTCGAGGAGGGGTCCGCCGCCGCGCAGGGTCCGCACGCCGCGGGCCGGGACGGCGCGAAGGCCGACGGGTCCGCCGAGCAGGCGGGCCCGGCGGCCCCGGCGGGGGACGAGCTGCAGACCGTGGGCCTGCAGGCGCAGCTGGACCAGGTGCGGACGGCGCTCAACGAGCGCACGGCCGACCTCCAGCGCCTCCAGGCCGAGTACCAGAACTACCGCCGCCGGGTGGAGCGGGACCGGATAACGGTCAAGGAGATCGCCGCGGCGAACCTCCTGACCGAGCTGCTTCCGGTGCTCGACGACATCGGCCGGGCGCGGGAGCACGGTGAGCTGGTCGGCGGCTTCAAGTCGGTCGCCGAATCGGTGGAGGGCACGGCCGCCAAGATGGGGCTGCAGCAGTTCGGCAAGGAGGGCGAGCCCTTCGACCCGCTGATCCACGAGGCCCTGATGCACAGTTATGCGCCCGACGTCACCGAGACGACGTGCGTGTCGATCCTCCAGCCGGGGTATCGCATCGGCGAGCGGACGATCCGTCCCGCACGGGTCGCCGTGGCCGAGCCGCAGCCCGGAGCCCAGCCCAAGGGCGACGGGGGCGACGGGCCGGACGAGGAGAGCGGTGGCCCGGACGAGGGCTGACGCAGCAACAGGGACAGCAGGAGAGGAGGGGCGTCGGGGATGAGCCTGAGCAGGGACTTGCTGGAAAAGGACCTCTACAAGGTTCTCGGCGTCCCCAAGGACGCCACCGAGGCGGAGATCAAGAAGGCGTACCGGAAGCTCGCCCGCGAGTACCACCCGGACGCCAACAAGAACGACGCCAAGGCCGAGGAGCGCTTCAAGGAGATCTCCGAGGCCAACGACGTCCTGGCCGACGCCAAGCGCCGCAAGGAGTACGACGAGGCGCGCGCGCTCTTCGGCAACGGAGGATTCCGTGCCGGTCCGGGCGCGGGCGGCTCCGGCAGCTTCAACTTCGACCTGGGCGACCTCTTCGGAGGCGCCCAGGGCGGGGGCGGCGCGGGCGCGGGCGGCTTCGGCGGCGGCGGAATCGGTGACGTCTTCGGGGGTCTGTTCAACCGCGGGGGCCCCGGCACCCGCACCCAGCCGCGCCGCGGCCAGGACATCGAGTCCGAGGTGACGCTGAGCTTCACCGAGGCGGTCGACGGGGCCACGGTCCCGCTGCGGATGTCCAGCTCGGCCGCGTGCAAGGCCTGTTCGGGCACCGGCGACAGAAACGGTACGCCTCGGGTGTGCCCGACCTGTGTCGGCACCGGTCAGGTCAGCCGCGGCGGCGGTGGCGGCTTCTCCCTCACCGACCCGTGCGTGGAGTGCCGCGGCCGCGGGCTGATCGCCCAGGATCCGTGCGAGACCTGCAAGGGCAGCGGGCGCGCCACCAGCTCCCGCACCATGCAGGTGCGGATCCCGGCGGGGGTCTCCGACGGCCAGCGCATCCGGCTGCGCGGCAAGGGCGCACCGGGCGAGCGCGGCGGGCCCAACGGCGACCTGTACGTCGTGGTGAACGTCGATCCGCACCCGGTCTTCGGCCGCAAGGGCGACAACCTCACCGTCACCGTGCCCGTCACCTACCCGGAGGCGGCGCTCGGCGGCGAGGTCAAGGTGCCCACCCTCGGCGGCCCGCCGGTCACGCTCAAGCTGCCGGCCGGTACGCCCAACGGGCGCACCATGCGCGCCCGCGGCAAGGGCGCGGTCCGCAAGGACGGCACCCGTGGCGACCTGCTGGTCACCGTGGAGGTCAGCGTCCCCAAGGACCTCGGCGACGAGGCGAAGGAAGCGCTGGAGGCCTTCGCCGAGGCCACCGCGGGGGAGGACCCGCGGGCCGAGCTGTTCCAGGCCGCGAAGGGAGCATGAGATGGACGGCCGAGGATTGCCCGGAGGCAGGGGCGGCAGGAGCCGCAACCCCTACGAGCTGACCGACGAATCGCCCGTCTACGTCATCTCGGTCGCCGCTCAGCTCTCGGGTCTGCACCCGCAGACCCTGCGGCAGTACGACCGGCTGGGTCTGGTCTCCCCGGACCGCACGGCGGGCCGGGGCCGGCGCTACTCGGCCCGGGACATCGAGCTGCTCCGGCAGGTGCAGCAGCTGTCCCAGGACGAGGGCATCAACCTCGCCGGCATCAAGCGCATCATCGAACTGGAGAACCAGGTGACGGCGCTCCAGCAGCGGGTCGCCGAGCTCCAGCAGGCGGTCGAGGGCGCGGCGGCGGCCATCCAGCAGCGCGAGGCCGCGGTGCACGCCTCGTACCGCCGGGACCTGGTGCCGTACCAGGACGTCCAGCAGACCAGCGCGCTGGTGGTCTGGCGTCCGAAGCCGAAGCGCTCGGAGTAGCGGGCGCCGGAAGGTCTGTGACAGGGGCCGGGAGGAACGACCGTTCCTCCCGGCCCCTGTCGTGTGCCGTGTCGTGTGCCGCCGGGCGCGCCCGGCGGCGGTGCTACTGCTCCGACTCGTTGCGGATCCACTCGTTACTGCCCAGCGGGTAGTCGTAGCGCGCACTGCCGCCCGTGCCGCTGGTGCGGAACGGCCTGCCGTGGTCGTCGATGCGCACCGTGCCCTGCCGGTCGCCGCTGGACCAGCGGAGCTCCAGGTACCAGCTCACGTCGTGGGCCCGGGTGCCGGCGAGCACGTAGAAGACCTCGGGGTCGGTCTCACTGACCTTGTAGGGGAAGTCGCGCTGCCCGTCCCGCGGCGAGGTCTGCGGGCGCCCGGCGTCGAGGTCGACGCCGAACGACCGGGTGACGACGTCACCGCCGCAGCCGACGCCCATGCTGTACACGTTCCGGTCCAGCGGCGCCCGGCTGCTCACCACATGGACGTCCAGGCCCTGCACCACGACGGTGTCCTTCCCGGTGCCCTGGACGGTGAGTTCGACGAGCTGGTCACCGGCGGAGACGGCGTCCAGCGACCGCACCCACCGCGGGGCGTCCTGCTCGCCGGGCGGCGGCCCCACGTCGTCCGGCGAGCGGTCCACCAGGTACTGCCGGCTGCACGGGGTGTTCTCCCAGGCGTAGGGGCGGGTGGCCACCGTCAGCGGGGTGGGGGCCGAGGAGCGGCCGGGGAGGGCGGACGTGGGGTCCGCCGGCGAGCCCGGGACCCGGTCGTCCATGCCGCCCTTGCCCCGGGACGCCGACACGCTCGGCTTCGCGGAGGGGGACGGGGACGTGGAGGGAGATGCCGAGGCCCGGGGCGGCTCGTCGTCGGTGACGGTGCCGGTGTCGTTGCCGGCGGGGGCGCTGCCCGCGGGCCGGCCCAGCTCGGGGTCCGAGATCTGGGCGACGACGAGCCCGGAGGCGAGGAGCGCGGCGGCGGCAGCCGCGGCGAGGGCGAGCCGTCGCCCGGCCCACGCGCCGCCCCCCGCGCCGGGGCGGTCGCCGGCTCCGGGGCGGGTGCCGGGTGCGGGGTCGAGCGCGGCAGCGTCGGCTGCGCCGCCCCACGGCCCCGTACCGCCCCGCGCCCCCGTACCGGCTCCCGGTGCCGGAGCGTCGGCCCGCTCCGCCGCGGATTCCGGTTCCGGCCGGGCGCCCGGAGCCGGAACGGTCTGCGCGTCCGGAGCAACGGGGCCTGACGGGGCAGGGGTCCGGGCCGCGGCCCCGCGGGCCGTTCCGGGGGCTCCGGGGCCGCCGTCGGGCGACGGGCTTCTGCGGTCCCGGTCGGCGGCGGGGCCCGGTCTTCCTCCGCCGGCCGAGGGATCCTGCCGGTCCGCAACGGCCGCCGCGCCCTGCCGGTTTCCGCCGGCCGCCGCCGTTCTGCGTTCGTGCCGTCGCGCGGCGTCCGCCACCACCCACCGCCGGTGCAGCTCCAGGAGCTCCTCCGGCGTCGCCTTGCACAGCCGGGCGAGCCGCTCGATGGGAGCGTAATCCGCCGGTACTGCTTCCCCCTTGCAGTAGCGGTGCAGCGTCGACGCGCTCATGTGCAGCCGTTTGGCCAGCGTGCCGTAACTCAGCCCGGAGCGGTCCTTCAGCTCTCGCAAAAGCTGTCCGAACCCGGCCAACTCCTCAGCTGCCCCCACCGTTCCTCCATCCCGTTCGAGCATTCGAGGCAAGGGAGAATCCCCAGCTCACAGCCGGTGCGAACGTTCGAGCCTCCCTGATGGTCCGGCAGGTCTGGCCGGTGGGACGAGGCTCGGCACAAGCTGCGGTCATCCAAGCACGCTGCTGCCGACCGGCCGGATGGCGTGCCGACCAATACACACCTGTGACGAACGGATCCGCCATGTCTGCCTTCATCAGCCGTCGCCGTACCGGCCTTCTCGCGGCCACCACCGCCGCCCTCGCCGCGTTCTCGCTCACCGCGTGCCAGGACAATCCGGCCCCGCGCGACGAGGGCGCCGGTGCCCCCGCCTCGTCGCAGACCGCGCAGTCCGGCGGCGGGACCGCCGACGGGACCACCGACGGTGCGAAGTCCGGTGGCGGCGCGCAGGGTTCGGTCCCGTCCGGGGAGACCGGCGACGCCGCCGGCGCCCGGACGCGGGGTGCCGAACCGGGCGCGCCTGCCCCGACGAGCACGGCCGCCAACGGCGGTTCGCAGCAGAAGAACGGGCGCGTCACGTGCACCGGTGCCAACACCAAGGTGACCGCGAAGAAGGTGGCCCGTCCGCTCAACCACATGCTGATCACGGTCACCAACACCGGCTCCCGCAGCTGCGACCTGTACAGCTATCCGGCCGTCCAGTTCGGTGAGGCCCAGTCCGTGCCCCCGGTGTTCGAGGAGAGCAAGCCGCAGTCGGTGCTCGGTCTCGCCCCGGGCGAGTCCGGTTACGCGGGGGTGCGCCTGTCGGCCGCGGACGGCAGCGGTTCGGGCGGCCACACGGAGAAGACCCTCGCGGTCTCGTTCTTCGACGCCCGCGGCAACGGCGTCGGCCCGGTCGCGCACCCCTCCCTGCCGGGCACCGGCGTCCACATCGACGACTCGCTCCGCGTCACCTACTGGCTCTCCAGCGCCGAGGACGCCCTGGAGTACTGACCGGAACGGCACGAACGGCGCCACGCGATCAGCCAGGGCGGTGTGTCCTCACGGGGCACACCGCCCTGGCGTCGGTGCGCCCGGCGGGACCGGGCCGGCGGCTCCGGTCGCGCATCGGGTCGTCCGGCGAGCACGATGGAAGGGGGGCCAAGGAGGCACGGTCATGTTGGAAGTCAAGACGATCGAGAAGCCGGATGAACGGCGCGACTTCCCCTCGGGCCACCTCGAAGTCCTGCACCTGACCGGTCTGGACTTCGCCGTGGCCACCCTGGAGCCCGGCTGGCGCTGGTCGGAGTCCGTGGGCCCGATCGCCGGTACGGAGAGCTGCCAGATCCACCACACCGCGATGGTGGTGCAGGGGCGGATGCGCATCCGGATGAACGACGGTGCGGAGAGCGAGATCGGACCGGGTGACGTCTATGTCGCCTCGCCCGGTCACGACGCGTGGGTGGTCGGTGACGAGCCGCTCATCGCCTACGACTTCGCCGGGCCGACCGCTCAGACATTCGCCAAGAAGGGCTGATCGCGATGACGTTCGTCCAGATCATCGAGTACGAGACGACCCGGGAAGACGAGATGGAGGCGCTCTTCCAGTCGTGGCTGCGGGCCACCGAGGGCAAGCGCACGGTCACCCGTGACGCCCACACCCAGGACCGCGACGACACCCACCACTACGTGGACATCATCGAGTTCCCGTCCTACGAGCAGGCCATGGTCAACAACCGGCTGCCCGAGACGCAGAAGCTCGCCGAGCAGTTCCGGGCGCTGTGCACGAAGGAGCCGCGGTTCATGAACCTGGAGGTCATGGAGGAGCAGGCCTGAGCGGACGGCCCGTCCCGCCGGCCGCACGGCGCGGGCGGACAACGGCCGGCCCGGCCGCGTGCGGCTCAGGCGTGTGAGGTCAGGCGCGGCCGAGGGCGCGGTCGACCCGGATCTCGATGACGACCCGGTCCGGGTTCGGGGCCGGGGTGCGCTCGTAGCGCTCGGCGTAGCGGCGCACCGCGTCCTCGACGAGCGGGGCCTCGGTACGGACGGTGGCCCGGCCCTCCAGCGTCGCCCAGCGGCCCCGGTCCATCTGGCAGACGGCGACGCGCGCCCCCTCCGGCCCGGCGGCCTGGACGTGGGCGACCTTCCGGCTGTTCTTGTTGGTGATCACCCGGGCCACGCCCGCCTCCGCCTCGTAGGTGACGCCGACCGGCACCACGTGCGGGGTGCCGTCGGGGCGGAGCGTCGTCAGGGTGCACAGGTGACGCTCCTGCCAGAAGGCGACGTACTCCGGGCCGGGGTCGCGGGGGTCGCGCCGGGGAAGAGCCATGCCCCGACACTACCCAGCCGCGGGGGCGGCCCGGCCCGACGGGGCCCGCTTCCGGGGGCACCAAGGGGGCGGGCTGCTGTACGGACGGGGCACGGGCCCGCGGACGCCCGCCGGGGCTCCGGGCTGTGCGCCGGATGAGTGCGGTGCGGGCGGCGCGGCGTACTTGCTGAGGAGCGGCCCGGCGAGGCGGGCGGCGTGAGCCGCGGCCTGATCCGCAGGCCTGTGGTGCGGGTGTGTGGTGCGGGCGTCCCGTGGAAACGGTGGATCGGGGGCGTCACCGGCATCGGGAGGCCTCCTCGCGGGCGCCCGGGTCCTTCGAAACCGGGAGAGCCGGGCGTGGAGCCGGCCCCCGGACGGTGAGGGCGATCGGGACGGGAAACCTCCCCGGTATATTCTTGAGTCGGGTAGACTCAAGTTAATGCAGGGTCGATCTGGCAGGATGGATGTGACCGGCATCGATGTTGACCAGCAGGTTGATGTGACCAGGAGGAGGAGCGGGCGCCCGTGGATGCCGAGCTGACCAACAAGAGCCAGGAAGCCATCAGCGCTGCCAGCAGCCGTGCCGTGGCCGTGGGGAACCCGGACATCACCCCCGTGCACCTGCTGCTCGCGCTGCTGGAGGGCCAGGACAACGAGAACCTCCAGGACCTGCTCGCCGCGGTCGAGGCCGACCAGGCGGCGGTGCGGTCCGGTGCCGAGCGGCTGCTCGGCTCGCTGCCCAGCGTGCGGGGGTCCACGGTGGCCCCGCCCGAGCCGGACCGCACCCTGCTCGCGGTCGTGGCCGACGCGGCGGAGCGGGCCAAGGAGCTCGGGGACGACTACCTCTCCACCGAGCACCTGCTCATCGGCATCGCCGCCCGCGGCGGCGCCGCCGGGGAGCTGCTGGAGCAGCAGGGCGCGAGCGCGGAGAAGCTGCTGGAAGCCTTCGAGAACAGTCGTGGAGGACGACGCGTGACCACGCCCGACCCGGAGGGCACCTACAAGGCCCTGGAGAAGTTCGGCACCGACTTCACGGCCCTGGCCCGCGAGGGCCGGCTCGACCCGGTGATCGGCCGGGACCAGGAGATCCGCCGGGTCATCCAGGTGCTGTCCCGCCGCACCAAGAACAACCCGGTGCTGATCGGTGAGCCCGGCGTCGGCAAGACCGCCGTCGTCGAGGGCCTGGCCCAGCGGATCGTGAAGGGCGACGTGCCCGAGTCGCTGAAGCACAAGCGGCTCGTCTCGCTCGACCTGGGCGCGATGGTCGCCGGGGCCAAGTACCGCGGTGAGTTCGAGGAGCGGCTGAAGACCGTGCTCGCCGAGATCAAGGAGAGCGACGGCCGGATCATCACCTTCATCGACGAGCTGCACACGGTCGTCGGCGCGGGCGCCGGCGGCGACTCCGCGATGGACGCGGGCAACATGCTCAAGCCGATGCTGGCCCGCGGCGAGCTGCGGATGGTCGGCGCGACCACGCTCGACGAGTACCGCGAGCGGATCGAGAAGGACCCGGCCCTGGAGCGCCGCTTCCAGCAGGTGCTGGTCGCCGAGCCGTCCGTGCAGGACTCGATCGCGATCCTGCGCGGCCTCAAGGGCCGCTACGAGGCCCACCACGGCGTGCGGATCGCCGACTCCGCGCTGGTCGCCGCCGCCACCCTCTCCGACCGCTACATCACCTCCCGCTTCCTCCCCGACAAGGCCATCGACCTGGTCGACGAGGCGTCCTCCCGGCTCCAGATGGAGATCGACTCCTCGCCCGTCGAGATCGACGAGCTCCAGCGCGCCGTCGACCGGCTGCTCATGGAGGAGGAGTCGCTGCTGGCGGCCCAGGCCACCGAGTCGGCCGGGATGTTCCGCAAGAAGCAGGACCGGGAGAAGGACCTCTCGCCGGACGCCCGGGAGCGGCTGGACCGGCTGCGCAGGGACCGCGCCGAGAAGGAGGAGAAGCTCCGCGGTCTGCGGGCCCGCTGGAACGCCGAGAAGGAGATCCACACCCGGGTCGGAGATCTGAAGAAGCGGCTGGACGAGCTGGAGACGGAGCTCGAACTCGCCGAGCGCAAGGCCCCCGAGACCGGCGACTGGGTCACCCCCGGCCGGCTCCGCTCCGAGGTCATCCCGCAGACCCGCAAGGAGCTGGAGGAGGCGACCGTCGAGCAGAAGGCCCTGGAGGGCATGATCGGCGAGGAGGTCGGACCGGACGACATCGCCGATGTCGTCGCCTCCTGGACCGGCATCCCCGCCGGGCGGCTGCTGGAGGGCGAGACGCAGAAGCTGCTGCGGATGGAGGAGGAGCTCGGCAGGAGGCTGATCGGGCAGGCCGAGGCCGTCCGCGCGGTGTCGGACGCGGTGCGCCGCACCCGCGCCGGGATCGCCGACCCCGACCGCCCCACCGGCTCGTTCGTGTTCCTCGGGCCGACCGGCGTCGGCAAGACCGAGCTGGCCAAGGCCCTCGCGGACTTCCTCTTCGACGACGAGCGGGCCATGGTCCGCATCGACATGAGCGAGTACGGCGAGAAGCACTCGGTGGCCCGGCTGGTCGGCGCCCCGCCCGGCTACGTCGGCTACGAGGAGGGCGGCCAGCTGACGGAGGCGGTGCGCCGCCGGCCGTACAGCGTGGTGCTGCTGGACGAGGTGGAGAAGGCCCACCACGAGGTCTTCGACATCCTGCTCCAGGTGCTGGACGACGGACGGCTCACCGACGGCCAGGGCCGGACGGTCGACTTCCGCAACACCATCCTCATCCTCACCTCCAACCTCGGCTCCCCCTATCTGGTCGACCCGGCGCTGAGCGAGGACGAGAAGCGGGCCAAGGTGATGGAGACCGTCCGCGCCGCGTTCCGGCCGGAGTTCCTCAACCGCCTGGACGACCTGGTGGTCTTCCACGCCCTCGGCGCCGACCAGCTCCAGCGGATCGCCCGGCTCCAGATCGGTCATCTGCAGCAGCGGCTCGCGGAGCGCCGGCTCACCCTCGACGTCACCGACGCCGCCCTGGAGTGGCTGGGCCGGCTCGGCTACGCCCCGGAGGGCGCGGAGGAGGGGGACCGGGTGCCCGGCCCGGAGGCGGCGTACGGGGCCCGGCCGCTGCGCCGCCTGGTCCAGACGGCGATCGGCGACCGGCTGGCGAAGGAGATCCTCTCCGGCGCGGTGCAGAACGGCGACACGGTCCGGGTGGACCTGGACGGCACCGGGCTGTCGGTGACCCCGGTCCGCTGAACCGGCCGGACGCCCGCGCCCGCACACCCGCACGCCCGGCATCCGCGGGGCGTGCGGACCTCCCGCGGCGCACGCCGGGGGCGGGCCGTTCCCGTGGAAGCCCGGCGGTCCCCCGCGGCCGCGGCGCGGCACCGCCCCGCTGCACCGAACGGGCTGATCGTGCCGCCCGCACCGGTGCGCGGCGGGCGGGGGTTGCCAGCCCCCGCCCGGCATGGGAGAGGATGGGAGGAACCGTACGAAGGGAAATCCACGGTGAGCATCGACCCGTCCTCGATTCCGAATTTCGGGGGCCAGCCCGAACCGCAGCCGTCGGGGCCGGTGGGCCCCGTCGTCCCTGATCAGGATCTGGTCAAGCAGCTCCTCGATCAGATGGAGCTGAAGTACGTCGTCGACGACGAGGGCGACCTCGCCGCCCCGTGGGAGCAGTTCCGCACGTACTTCATGTTCCGCGGTGAGGACGAGCAGGAAGTCTTCTCGGTCCGTACCTTCTACGACCGCCCGCACCCCATCGAGTCCAAGCCCCAGCTGCTGGAGTCGATCGACGACTGGAACCGTCGCACCCTGTGGCCGAAGGTCTACAGCCACACCAACGACGACGGCACCGTCCGCCTGATCGGCGAGGCGCAGATGCTGGTGGGCACCGGCGTCAGCCTGGAGCACTTCGTGTCCAGCACCGTCAGCTGGGTCCGGGCGTCGATCGAGTTCGACAAGTGGATCGTGGAGCAGCTCGGGCTGGAGGCGGACGTGGAGTCCGCCGACCCCGACGACAAGAAGGACGACAACGGCGAGGACTGACCCCCGCCGTACGCCGTGATCGCCCGGCGCCCGTCAGGGTGCCGAGGTGGCGATCGTGAGCAAGTACGTCCCGTAGCAGCACGAGAGCCCGGCCAGCGCGCCGACCGTCACCGCGACGGTGCGCAGCCGGGCTCTCGCCATGGCTGCCGCCGCCGGCAGCAGCAGCGGGAAGGCGGGGAGCAGGAAGCGCGGCTTGGAGGTGAAGTAGCTCGCCCCGCCCAGCGCGATGACCAGCAGCACCGCGCAGTACACCAGCAGGGGCAGCGGCGCCCGGTCCAGCAGCAGCAGGACGAACATCAGCACCGCCAGCGCGGCGACCGCCACCACCATCGGGTACGTGAGGTGTTCGCGGCCCACGACGAGCGCGCGGACCGACAGCCAGGCGTCCTGCCCGAAGTCGAACTCCGACCCCCACCTCCGCTGCACCCGGAAGTAGCCGAACAGCGGGCTGCCCTGCTGCCGGCCGACCCACAGGACGTATCCGCACCAGCCGAGCGGCGCCAGCAGCGCCCCCGCCCACAGCCGGGCCCGGCCGCCGCGGAGCGGCCCGAGGCCGGGGTCCCGGGCCCGCCACAGCTGCACGATCTGCCAGGCCGCGGCCAGGGAGACGGCCGCGGCGACCGCGATCCCGTTCGGCCGGGAGAGCCCGGCGAGCACGGCGAGCGCCCCCGCCCACACCCAGCGCCCGGCCAGCACGGAGTGCAGCGCCCAGGCGGCGCAGGCGGTGAGCAGGCTCTCGGTGTACGCCATCGACTGGACGACCGCGTGCGGCAGCACGCCCCAGAGCAGCACCAGCAGGGTGGCGGCGCGACGGCCGTGCAGCCGCTCGCCCACCGCGTAGATCCCCCAGGCCGCGCAGGCCGCCGCGGTCCAGGAGACGAGCAGCCCGGCGTTGACGAAGCCGAGGGACAGCACACCGCGGGTCCCCCGGACGAGCGCCGGGTAGAGCGGGAAGAACGCCAGATCGCTGTAGAGGCGGCCGGGGGCGCCGCCCTGCACGATGGTGCCGTAGCCGTGCTCCACGACCCGCGCGTACCAGACGGAGTCCCACGAGGAGCCGAGCAGATCGCGCGGGTGCCGGCCGGTGTGCCAGGCCCAGAGCGTCATGAAGGCCATGCCGGACAGCCGGGCCGCCGCGTACAGCGCGAGGGCGGGCCCGGCCCGCAGCAGCGCCCCCCGCACCCGCCAGAACAGTCCTGCCCGGACCCGCACGGGCCGCGGCCCGCGGGCGGTGACGCGCACATGGGTGTCGGCGGACACGGGAGCACCTCCGGTGCGGGCGCGGCGGAGCGGACGCGGACCCCCGCCGGGAGAGGGTCTGCACCCCCGACCTTGTGGGCCGCCCGCGGGGCGCGCGACCGCTCACGTCCGACGGTGTGCGGAAGTGCACCCGCCCGGGTGCACGGCCTTCGCCTCGGGCCGGGGGCCGGGGCCGGCCGGGAGCTGGGGCCGGGGCCGGTCTCCGGCCGGCAGGAGCGGTCGTGGAGCCCGGCCGGGCCGCGTGGCGGCGGCCGGCCGGCATCGGGAGGTGCGGCGGCCGGGCCCCGCGACCCGGCGGGGGCGGGACCGGGACCGGAACCGCCGGCGGTGGCCGGACCTCGCCGCTGTCCGCCCGAACGGTCCGCCCGAACGGTCCGCCCGAACTGCCCGGATGTCTGCCCCGCCGCCCCGGGGCCCGCCTATCGTGGGGCCGAATCCCGGAGCCCCGGGACGGACGGCGGACCGCGGAACCGGCCACCGGGGGCAGGGCACCCACGCGAGGACGGTGGAGAGATGGACGGCAGGCCGCTGCTGAACCGCAGGCTGGACGGGCACGGGACGACGATCTTCGCCGAGATGTCGGCGCTGGCGGTCCGGACGGGCGCGATCAACCTGGGCCAGGGCTTCCCGGACACGGACGGCCCCGAGGAGATCCGGGAGGCGGCCGTGCGGGCCCTGCGGGACGGCAGGGGCAACCAGTATCCGCCGGGCCCGGGCGTTCCGGAGCTGCGCACGGCGGTCGCCGCCCACCAGCGGCGGTTCTACGGCCTGGACTTCGACCCCGACACGGAGGTCCTGGTCACCGCCGGTGCCACCGAGGCCATCGCCGCCTCCCTGCTGGCGCTGCTGGAGCCGGGGGACGAGGTGATCGCGTTCGAGCCGTTCTACGACTCCTACGCCGCCTGCATCGCCATGGCCGGCGCCGTGCGGGTGCCGCTCACCCTCCGCGCACCGGACTTCCGTCCCGACCTCGACGCCCTGCGCGACGCGATCACGCCCCGGACCCGGCTGCTGCTCCTGAACTCGCCGCACAACCCCACCGGCATGGTCCTCACCCGGGAGGAGGGGACGGCGATCGCGGAACTGGCCGTGGAGCACGAACTGCTGGTGGTGACCGACGAGGTCTACGAGCACCTCGTCTTCGACGGCGAGCACATCCCGCTGATCTCGCTCCCCGGCATGCGCGAGCGGACGGTGTCCATCTCGTCGTCCGGCAAGACGTTCTCCTTCACCGGCTGGAAGGTCGGCTGGGTCACCGGCTCCCCCGCGCTCGTCGCCGCCGTGCGCACGGCCAAGCAGTACCTGACGTTCGTCAGCGCGGGACCGTTCCAGTACGCCGTCGCGGAGGCGCTGCGGCTGCCCGACGCGTACTTCACGGACTTCCGGGAGGACCTGCGCGGCAAGCGGGACCTGCTCTCCGCCGGGCTCGCGGACGCCGGCTTCGAGGTGTACCGGCCGCAGGGCACGTACTTCGTCACCACCGATGTCTCCGTCCTCGGCGAGAAGGACGGCATCGCCTTCTGCCGCGGCCTGCCGGAGCGCTGCGGGGTGGTCGCGGTGCCCAGCGCGGTCTTCTACGACGACCCGGAGGCGGGACGGACCCAGGTGCGGTTCGCCTTCTGCAAGCAGAAGGGCGTCCTGGACGAGGCGGTGAACCGCCTGAAGGGGTGACTCGCCTTCAGGGACAGTCGCACCGGCCATCGCGCCGAATGGGCTTGATGCGATGGCCACTTGGGCGGATTCCGGGGGCCCGGCCTGCGGGAACGGGGCCGGTGGGGTGGCTGTTGTCCCGAAGCTCTGGACTTCCTCAACTCTGTTTTCGCGCTCGGAGCCCGGGGGCATCAGCCCTCCACGCAAGGAGCGGGGGATCTCGCTTCGGGGGACGAGAGGAGCGTGAGCGAGATGGAGAGTGCGGTTTTCGCGGTAGTGATCGTTCTGGTGGTGGTGGTGCTGGCGGCCGTCATCACCTCCGGGAGCTCCAACGGCCGGAGTCGTGGCGGCGGTTCGAGCAGCAGCAGCCGTAGCAGCAGTAACAGCTGGTGGGCGGGCGGCAGCGGTGGCGGCTCGGCCTGTGGTGGCAGCTCCTCCTGCGGCGGCGGGTCTTCCTGCGGCGGCGGTTCCTCGTGCGGCGGTGGCGGGGGCGGCGGTGGCTGCGGCGGCGGTGGTGGCGGCGGCAGCTGAACCGTCTCCGCGGGCGGCTGCCGGTGACGGGTTGTCGCGAGAACGGATGCCGGGAGGCCGGGAGTCGCGGCCGGCTCCGGGGCCCGGACCCTGCCCGGATCTCGTTCCGGGCGCTGACCAGGCCTGCTCCGCGCGGCTGTGCGGGCCCGCCCGGACGGGGCGGGCCCGGTGGAGCCGTTGCCGTCGAGAAGCTCTGGTCTTCCTCAACTCTGTTTTCGGCCGGAGCAGCCGAGGGCATCAGCCCCTCCACGCAAGGAGCGGGGGATCTCGCTTCGGGGGACGAGAGGAGCGTGAAGTGCGATGGACACCGTTCTCTACCTGTTGATTGCCTTGGCAGTCCTGGCCATCGGTATGGCCGCCGTGACGGGAAGCTGGAAGAAGAACGGCGGCGGGGGCATGGGCGGTTCGTCCGGCAGCAGGGGTAGCTGGTGGGCGGGCGGCGGCGGCTCCTCGTGCGGTGGTGGCGGCGGTGGCTGCGGCGGCGGCTCCTCGTGCGGCGGCGGTTCCTCGTGTGGCGGGGGCGGCGGCGGTGGTGGTGGCTGCGGCGGCGGTGGCGGCAGCTGAACCGGTTCCGCGGGCGGCCGCCGCGACGAGAGTTGCGACGCCTGTCGCGGCGACGGTGAGCCCGCCCGGCACGAGAGGCCCCGGCCCGGCACACGGGGCGGGCCCGGGCCGGAAGAACGGCCCGTGAGCAGTGGTTGTGCGGCTGTCTCATGCTTGAACGCATATGCACCCGGCGGACCTGCGGTTCGTCGGGTGCTTTTATTTTGAACAGTTGAACCGTAGGGCCCTCTGGGGGATGGAAACCCGGAGAAGATGGGTAAAAACGCTGTGAGCCCCGCGCATTTCATGATTCCGTATTCCTCGGACCGACCCCACGTGGGCGCGAGCCGGCGACGACTTCTTCCCCTGGTCCTCCTCCGGGGCGGGCCGGCCCACCATTCCACTCGCGTGCTTGCGGAGCCGACCCATGCTCACTTCTCTCACAACGGCTTACACCGACACCCGCGCAGCCGACCTCGCCTGGGCCCTGGGCAGGGAGCCGCTGCCCGCCCTCGCCGTGCGGGACCTCCGACTCGGCTCCGCCGCCGTGCAGTTGCGACTGCTCGGCGCCTCCCACCAAGTGATCGTCGAGGAGGAGCACGGCACCTGCTCGGAGACCGTGGCCTGCATGCCCGGCAGCAGCAGACCGCTCCCGCTCGGCGTGGCCGAACGCGTCGGACACTGGGACTACGAGTTCGCCGCCCGCGTCGAGACCCTCTCCCGCGGCTCGTTCGCCGGACGGGCCCAGGAGCTGCTGGCCCTGGTCGCCGAACACCCGCACGGGCTGGCCGGCACCTTCCCCGGCAGCCCGCACGCTTTCACCGCGCTCATGGCGCAGCTCCACGAGGGGCAGTTGCGGTGGCGGACCTGGCACGCCTATCCGCAGGAGGGGCGCCTGGTCGCGACCCGGACCCGGATCACCAGCCGAACCCCCGCAACGCTGCAGGCCGTTGGGCCGTCCGCCGTTTCCTGATCCATTGCACTCTTGTGGGTGACATGTCGGTGGATGGGTGTGACGTACCGTTCCATGGTGATCGACCCGCCCATGGCCGGCGTTGCGCGTGCGGCTCCGCCGCAGCAGCCGCAGGGCCCGGCGCAGCTGCCCGTACCGGCCGGACTCGGCCGGTACCTCGTCCTCGGCGCCGTCTTCGTCTGCGCCGCCTGCGGACTGGTCTACGAGCTCGAACTCGTCGCCCTCGCCTCGTACCTGATCGGTGACTCGGTCACCCAGGCGTCCGTCGTGCTCTCCGTCATGGTGTTCGCGATGGGTATCGGGTCGCTGCTCGCCAAGCGGCTGCGCTGCCGGCCGACGGTCGGCTTCGGACTGGTCGAGGCCGCGCTCGCGCTGGTCGGCGGCACCTCGGCGATGGCGCTGTACGGGGCGTTCGTCTGGTTCGGGCAGTCCAGCACCGTGCTGGTCGCCTTCTCGCTGGCGATCGGGGTGCTGATCGGGGCCGAAGTGCCCCTGCTGATGACGCTGATCCAGCGCATCCGGGTGCAGGACGCGGGCTGCGCCGTCGCCGACCTCTTCGCCGCGGACTACGTCGGGGCCCTCGTCGGCGGGCTGGCGTTCCCGTTCCTGCTGCTGCCCGCGCTGGGGCAGTTGAGCGGTGCGCTGCTGACCGGCGCGGTGAACGCCGTCGCGGGCGGGGCGACGGTGCTGTGGCTGTTCCGCCGCGATCTGACCGTGCGGGCGCGGTGGTTGCTGCTCGGCGTGAACGTGCTGGTGCTGGGGCTGCTCGCCGCGGCGGCCGTCGCGGTGGGGCCGTTCGAGGCGGCGGCGCGGCGGGCGGTGTACGGGACGGATGTGCGGGTTGCGGTGCAGACGGAGGTGCAGGAGATCGTTCTGACGGGGGATGCGGGGGGTGCGCGGGTTGCCGGGGGCGCGGGGGGCACGGCGGGTGCCGGGCGGAAGGGGGACGGGGGTCCGCGGGGCCGGTCCGGTGGTGGTTCGGGCGCCGGGGGCGCGTCCGGTGGTGCGTCCGACGGGGGTTCCGACGGGGCTGACGGTTCCGCGGGTGCCGGGGGGCGGGGTTCCGCGGTGGTGCACGGCCGGCCGGTGCCGGTGGGCGCGGGGCGTCCGGACAGGCGTCATCCCCGGTCGCTCTCTCTTTTCCTCGACGGGCGGCTGAAGGTCAGCAGCCGTGACGAGGCCCGGTACCACGAGGCGCTCGTCCACCCGGCGATGGCCGGAGGGCACGGCCGGGTCCTGGTGCTCGGCGGCGGTGACGGGCTCGCCCTGCGCGAGGTGCTGCGCTATCCGGGGGTCAGGGCGGTGACCGTCGTCGAACTGGACCCGGGCGTCGTCCGGGTGGCCCGCACCGACCCGGGGCTCTCCGCGCTCAACGAGGACGCGTTCGGCGACCACCGGGTGCGGGTCGTCCCGGCCGACGCGTTCGAATGGCTCCGTCGGGCCGTGCGGGACCCGCACCGGCGGCCGTACGACGTGGTGATCTCCGACCTGCCGGACCCCGGCATCACGGCCAGTACCAAGCTGTACTCGCAGGAGTTCTACGGCCTTGCGCGGCGCGTGCTGGCGCCGGACGGGCGGCTCGCCGTCCACGCCGGGACCCTGTCCGTCCGTCCCCGGGTGTTCTGGACCGTGGACGCCACGCTGCGCTCGGTCGGGATGCGGACCGCGCCCTACCGGGTGGGGGGCCGGCTCTCGGGCTTTCCCGGGGGGCCGGACCGGCACAGCGACGGGGTGACCGAGCCGCGGGACTGGGGGTTCGTGCTGGCGTCGCGCCGGGGCGGGCCGGTGCGGCTGGGGCTTCCGGGCCGGGCTCCGGGGCTCGACTCGCTCACTCCGGCGGCGCTGCGGCGGGCGGGGCGGGTGGCGGAGCGGGGGCGTCCGGCGGGGTTGCCTGCTTCTACGTTGATGCATCCGCGGTATCCGGGGTGACCTTGCCGCGTGGGGGTGGTGGGGCTCGCTGGTGGGGTGCGGGGGTGCGGGGGTGTTCGGGCCGGTGTGGGGAGCGGTGCGTGGTGGGGAGCGGGGGGGGGGGGGCGCGGGGGGGGGGGGGGGGGGGGTGTTTTTTTTGTGGGGGGGGGGGGGGCGCAAAAAACGGCAGTAGGGGAAACACCCCCACCCACAACCCCCCC